>NZ_JAVDVB010000006.1:0-278651 GCF_031456625.1 Duganella sp. 3397 | reverse complement strand
GGGAAAATGTACGTCTTTGCTTGCTCATCAAACACCTCTCCATGGCGAGCATTCTCGCCTAAATTGGTGTCCGGGTACATTAAACCACTACAATCCTCGGACATGGTGATCTCCTCAAGCGTGTTTGGCTCTATAGGAAACCACCGTTTATTATGTCGTGCTCATAAATCCAAAAGCGCCGCAACTACGGTCTGTTCGCGACAAGCCTTGCATAATCGCGAACCGAGCATAATTCTTGTTATGCGGAGCTCCGCATAACAAGAAAAACTGGCTCTTTACCGGCTCGGAGCGGGCCGGCCGTCGTGCCGCCGCTATCCAGAGCCTGTTCGCTACCGCCAAGCTCAACGGACTAGATCCGGCGCGCTGGCTCGCCGATATATTGGAACGTCTCCCGACGTGCCCCAACAGCCAGATCGACTCGCTGTTGCCATTCCCGGACTTTATCCAAACCTAAATACGCTGTACAGGTGGGGCGACTGGCCGCTTACGATTCTGGCCGCCAAGCTGTGTTTGAAAGGCTAAAACGCATTGCACTGCGCTATATCATTTTTTGGAACTTCCTATTCGATATACCACGGCAATCGTCGGAAGCGCCGCTTTTAAGCCTCGCAAATGGATAAAAGCCTCGATGGCCTTCATCATATCCGCAATACCTAGGATAGCGAGCAGTCGCTTGAGGTATAAGCGAGGACATGAAGGCTCATCTCGGTCCTCACGCGCTCCAAACCCTTGCTCAGGAATTGCGTTGCCTCCATCTAGGCTTTGATGGTGCCGTACTGATGATCAACCGTGCAACGTCGAATACGCATGGCACCCGGCGTTTGCTCAGATTTCGCGCGGCTGCCCCAGCATCTTGGTCCGATAAAAGTCGTAGGCAAATCGCGATGTCAGCAGGCCCGCATACGCGACTGCCACGACAGGCAACAGCAAGCGGGAGCGCAAGCTGGTATTCCAGCGGTGGTAAGTTATGGCTTGCATGCCTACGACGGCGCGTCGCCATATCGGCATAGCGGGCATGGCGTGTTTGCGGGAACAATATATATTGGTTCGCAATATTGCCAAGTTGCTAGGAGAGTGAGAAGCACTACCCGTGTGCACGCGGTATTTAGCCACTGGCTCGTTGATGTAGCGTAAGCCACCCTTTGAAGCAAAGAGGTAGTACAGTTGCATATCTTCGCTGTAGAGGTCCAGGTTTAGCACTGAGTTGCCATCGGGTTTGATCATGGCTTCGCGCCGGCAAAGCAGGACCGAACCATAAATGTTCCAGCGGTAGATGATTTCCCAAGGCAGTGTACGTGCATCCGCGAGCGCTGCACGTGAGCATGGTCTACCCAGCTCTGCTACGGCGCTGGTGCCAGTGACGTTGCCTTCCTCGTCAATTGGAATGGCGTCGCCAAATACAGCCAGCACCCCCGGTTGAAGCAGTAATTCCTTGCGCTTCGCGATTGATCCCGGCAACAACATGTCGTCACTGGCAACAATCATGAGGGCGCTTCCAGTGCTCTTTTTTAGCAGGCGATCGAAAGTTTTCGTAATGCCTGCATTGGTCTGACGCTGGAAATCAATGCGGGCAAAACGGCTGCCATGCTCTTCCTTCCAGCGCTGGGCTGCCAAGAAGCCGTCGTCGGAAGATCCATCGTCTATTAGGATCAGTTCGATGGTAGCTGGGTCTTGCGCCAATACGCTATTGAGGCATTCCACGACGTAGTGGGCATGGTTATATAGGGGTATCAAAACTGACGTCAGTTGACAGCTGCTGTTCGTCCTTAAGCTAGACATTTGTGGCATCCATTTTCTCCATTTCATTTTTAACCAGGACCGCCATGCTAATCCAGTACAGCAGATAGTTGCAGGCGTAAGCTATCGCGACGCCTTGCAAGCCGTAAATGGATACGAATACGACGGTAAGTGCATAGAATGACAAGGAAAAGATGATCTCGGTCACGATGAAGGTGCGGACCATGGCTCGTCCCTGCATGACATAGGCCAGGATCCAGGAGCCTATCTTCATTACGTCGCCTGTCAATTGCCACAGGAACAGATCACGCATCGGTTCGAAGTCTCGCGAAAACAGTTTTTCTGTAATAAAGTCGCGCAGTATGTACATGATGACGGCACCGATAATCACCATCGGCAGTATTACGCTATATACCTTGATCACCTCTTTGCGCAACTCGATCCGAGCCTTGATTTCCGCCAAACGTGGCAGGTAGTACATCGACAACGTCAAGGTCACCATCATCAGGTAAATCTCGCTGATCTTCCACGAAGCTTGCCAGTAGCCGGCAGCATTTAAGCCAAGCGTTTCGGACAAATAATTGCGAATGAACATGTAAGTCAGCGGCGCCATCAGTGCCGAGGTCAGTCCCATCAAGCCGAAACCCGACAACTCACGTGCCGCCGGACGGTCGACCTTACCGCGTAAAAATCTTACTTTGAACCAGTCCCGTCGCGATACAAGTGCGCAGGTTGCGAGAAGGGATGCCGCGGGACTAATCGCAATCGCCAGCAGCGCACCATACAAACCCCATGTGTAAGTGAGCGTTCCCACGACCACCAGACTGCAGATGCTTCCAATAACGTTCGCGCTGACGTAGGTGACTACATCCTTTTTACCGTTGATAATCGCCAAAATCAGGTTATTAATGGCGATTGCCGGCATCGCGAGACCGAGTCCGATGAACACTGTACCCATGTCGGCCCGCTCTAGCAATTTGCCGGAGAGCCATTGATGCGCGATGATGAACATGATGCTTGCCACCAATGTGGCAGACATGGTCAGTTTGAATGCAGTCCGCCAGATGGCGTGCTGTTGTGCCCGGTTATCAAAATGCTGAGCAGTTCCCCTGGTTATACCCGGGCCCATCACCCCGCCGCCCAGGCTGAGTGCCACCGCAAGCGCATTCTGGAATTGGCCGATCACTGCATAGCCGGACGGCCCCACGTAGACCGCCAGAACCTTATTGAGGATCATGGCAGCACCGACTTTTACTGCAACGGCAATACCGTTCAGCAGAGTTGACTTAATTAAGCTCATTGTTGCACCGCGCGCGATAGCGCGTGCGAAGTGCAAGAGACATTCGAACAGTCGAAGGAGTTAGTGATATTCATACAATTACTTGGCGATCCATGGGACGTATTCAGCAGGATAGGGGGCGAGAATCGGTGCGGCGAGATTTTACCATCGATTGATGTGTTTCCTCACTACCTTCCAAGCCATCTCATCGTCGTACTAAAGCTTAATGGGGCTAATTCGCCACGAATGTCGCGTTGACTGCTAAACAAGAGTTTCAGTGGCGCGAACTGCTGGATTAGTGCGACGACGCAAAATTCGGAAGTTTACAAAGCCTCGCCGCTTCTCGATGAACGTGTCTGATTCGCTGCGCTCGCTGCAGCAATCAATCATGCAGAAATCCAGCCAAGCTGGGATCGCGGTGGCCGCCCGCCGTCTCGTCGACGTAATGTTGCGCATGCTGTTAGCGCAGCCATGAAGTCAACTGTGGCATGTGCAGCCAGAGGAAGGGTAGCAAAACGGAAAACACTGTTGAGATGCGGGAACGACGGAAACGCCGCATCGCTTCCCTGTGAGCACGCGACGAACATGTCTTCTGGGACTGGGCGCAGTCAGGCGACAGGACCGTTCCGATTCCCATACGACGGTATGTCAGCCTTGGGAGGCGACGATGTACCATTTTGCTACTTCAGCCAAGAACATTGATGATCCAAGGTTTCGGAATGTATGCGCCGGAAGCATTATACTGTTGTTTGCCTCATTGTTTTCGCTGACAAGGAGGGGCAATTTCGTTGCTGCTGATGCCGCTGCGTTCGCATTCAACCGCAGTCAGCGGCTGCTGGTGGCTCATTGCAATGTATGCCACCAGCGCATTATAATTGCGCGCTCTTGCGGCCTCGGCGTCGTGTCATTGTTTGGTGTAGAGATCGTACGCTGTGCATTATTGAAGGCTTAATTTTCGGGCTCCGTTGCAACTTTTTGCCGGAGCTAATGCCGCAACAAAGAAAGAGAATCTCACTTGAAAATTTATCCAGTCATTTTGTCCGGCGGCGCCGGTACCCGTCTATGGCCGCTGTCGCGCGCGATGATGCCCAAGCAATTGCTGCCGCTGGTATCAGATCGTTCGATGTTGCAGGAGACAGTATTGCGCCTGCCCGAGGGCGCCACGGTGGCCGCGCCGCTGATCGTTTGCGGTAATGAACACCGCTTCATGGTCGCCGAGCAAATGCGCGAAATCGGTGTGACGCCGCTGGGCATCATGCTCGAGTGCGTCGGCCGCAACACAGCGCCGGCGGTGGCCGCCGCCGCCCATTTCCTGCTGAGCCAGGATCCCGACGCAGTCATGCTGGTCCTGCCGGCCGACCACGTCATCAATGACCGCGCCGGTTTCCATGCCGCCATCGCCCACGCGGCCGAACTGGTCAACGATGGTGCGCTGGCCACCTTCGGCATCGTGCCGACCGGCCCCGAGACCGGCTATGGCTATATCCGCCGCGGCGATGCTGTGGTGGCCGATTCTGGCAGCTATAAGGTCGAACGCTTCGTCGAAAAGCCGGACCTCGCCACCGCGCAGGGCTTCCTGGCCGATGGCGCGTATTACTGGAACAGCGGCATGTTCCTGTTCCAGGCCCAGACGTACCTGAACGAACTGCGTGCCTTGCAGCCGGCCATGGAAGCGTCGGCCGCAGAGGCGGTGCGCCTGGCCTACCGCGACCTCGACTTCTGCCGCCTGGACGAAGCGTCGTTTGCCGCCTCGCCGTCCGAATCGATCGACTACGCTGTGATGGAACACACCCGCCGCGCGGTGGTGGTGGCTGCCGACATCGGCTGGAACGATGTCGGCTCGTGGTCTGCGCTGTGGGACGTGGAAAAACACGACGCCGAGGGCAACGCCAGCCGTGGCGACGTGTACCTGGACGGCGTGAGCAACAGCCTGGTGCGTGCGGAAAGCCGCATCGTGGCCGTGATCGGCGTGCAGGACCTGGTGGTGGTGGAAACCGCCGACGCGGTACTGGTCACGCACCGCGATCACGTACAGCGCGTCAAGAAAGTGGTCGAACACCTCAACGCCGATGACCGCACCGAGCACCTGCACCACACCAAGGTGTACCGCCCGTGGGGCTCGTACGAAGGCATCGACATTGGTGAACGTTTCCAGGTCAAGCGCATCACGGTCAATCCAGGTGGCAAGCTGTCGTTGCAAATGCACCATCACCGCGCCGAGCACTGGATCGTGGTCAGCGGCACCGCGCGCGTGACGTGCGGCGAAAATGTCACGCTGTTGTCGGAAAACCAGTCGACCTATATTCCTATCGGCATGAATCACCGCCTGGAAAATCCAGGGAAATTGCCGCTGCACCTGATCGAAGTGCAGTCCGGCAGCTACCTCGGTGAAGACGACATCGTGCGTTTCGAAGACGTCTACCAGCGCGCCTGATCGCGGATTGCTGACAGTTGTAGAGCTGTAGTTCGGCAGCATCGAGCGCTTCACACTTCTTTGGGTGTGAAGCGCTCGATGCGTTTACAACGTCACAAGGTCACCACCACGCTGCGTGCCGCTGCCGCATTGGCGGGCAAGGTCACCGTCAGCAGCCTGGCCTGGGCATCCCAGCCAAAGGCGGCGGCCTTGCCGTCGACCTTCACGGCGGCAGGCCTGTTTGCCACGTTATGCACGCTGACGTCGAAGGCGCGCGGCTGGCGGGCCTGCTGCTTGCCCAGTTCCGACGCCACGCTCAAGCTCAAGGTGCGGCCTTTGAACACGCTGGCGAAACGCAGCAGCTCGTACTTGCCATGCTCGTAGGCCTGCGCGGTGGCGCCGTCGTCGTCGTACAGCTGGCCGCTGCCGGCGGTTACCGCCGCATCGTGATAGTAGTGGAGGGCGATACGGCGGGTGTTGTAGTCGCGCGTGGTCTGCACCACGGCCGTCATCGGGATGAAGGCGCCGGCACGCACGTACACCGGAATGTGGTCGGCCTTTAAGGCCACGGTTTTACTGGCGCCGCCGGCATGGCGTTCGCCGGTATAAAAATCGAACCAGGCGCTGGTGGCCGGGAAGTACACGTCGGCCGCCTGCGCCCCCTTGGTCATCACCGGCGTGACCAGGAAGTCCTTGCCCCACAGGTAAGTCGATGACATCGACTGCGCTTTCGGGTTGCCCGGTTCTTCGTACACCATCGGCCGCATCAGCGGCAGGCCGCGCTGGTTGTTTTCAAAACCGAGCGTGTAGTTATACGGCAGCAGCGCGTAGCGCAGGCGGATCGCCTGGCGCGCCAGCGCTTTCGTCGCCGCATTGCGGTACACCGGTTCCGATGGCACTTCCTCCTGCGCGTGCGGGCGGAACACCGGCTGGAATACGCCGTACTGCAGCCAGCGCGCATACAGTTCGTCGTCCTCGACCGGGTTGGCAAAGCCGCCCAGGTCCGAGTGCATATAGCCGGCGCCCTGCATGCCCATCTGCAGCGCGATCTCGGGCTGCGACTGCAAACCGCCCCAGCTGCGATCGACATCGCCCGACCACGGGATGATGCCGTAGCGCTGCGTGCCCGAGTAGCCGGCGCGCATCAGGATGAATGGCCGCTCCGTTGGGAAGTCCTTCTGATAGCCCTCGGCCACCAGGCGCGCCCACTGGTGGCCGTAGATGTTGTGGACTTCGTCGGCGCTGCCGGTGGCGTGGCGCATGGCGGTGGGGTGCAGTTCGGGCTCGCCCAGATCGCCCCATACGCCCTTGATGCCTTGCTGGCGCAGGCCCTTGTAGATATCCCACAGCCAGTCGCGCCCCGGGGCGCCGAAGATGTCGATCAGGCCGGTGTGGCCGAAGAAGAAATCGTACGACAGCGGCTTGCCGTCCGGCCCGGTACCGAGGATTTTTTTATCGACGGCCTCCTGCCAGCGGCTCGACGTATTGACGATGAACGGTTCCGAGATCACCACCGTCTGCACGCCTTGTTTTTGAAAATCGGCAATCATGCCGGTAGGGTTGGGGAAGTTGTCCTTGTCCCAGGCCAGGTTGCCCATGGTGCCTTTGACGTCCTTGCCGAACCAGTACAAGTCCATCACGATGGCGTCGAGCGGGATGTCGTCGAGCGCAAACTGGTGCACTGTTTTGCGCGCCTCCGCCTCGGTGTGATAACCGAAGCGCATGGCGAAGTTGCCGAAAGCCCAGCGCGGCGGCAACGGCTGCTTGCCGGTCAGGCTGGTGTAGTTGCCCACCACGTCCTGCCAGGTGTCGCCGGCGATCACCTGGTAGGTCTTGCGGCCGCCGATGGTTTCCCAGGTCAGGGTGTTGTCCTTCTTGCTGTCGAAATCGAGGTAGCCGGTTTGGGCGTTGTCGAAGTGGAGCGCGTACAGTTTCGACGACATGGCGATCGGCATGCCGTAGTTGAGCTGCTTCGACGTGGCGCCGTAGCCATAGTCGGCCTTGTTGTACAGGGTAAAGCGGTTGCCGCGCCGGTTCATGCCCACGGCGCGCGCACCGGCGCCATATAACGCCTCGTTGGCGTCGAGTGCGAATTCGATAGCGTCGAGCTCGCGCGCTTCGCCCTTGTTGATATCCTTGCTGCCGGTGGCGACGTCGTCGCGCACCTTCAGAAATCCGCGCTTTTCCGCCACCAGCGGCTTGCCCTTGTAGGTGTAGCTGATGCGGAACGGCGACTTGGTGATGGTGGCAGCGATGCCGGCCGTGGCGTACTCGATGCGATCCCCCTTGTCCTGTGCGGTGGCCATGACTGCCGCAGGTGCTAGCACCACCGCGTGCGAGGCGGGATCGTAGCCTTCGCCGGCAGGAATGAAGGTGGTTTCCAGGATGGCGGCGGAGTAGGGCTTGATCACGTAGCGGCCGTCGCTGGTGCGGATGTCGAGCTGGCCGCTGGCGGCGACCATCGACTCGAAGGTGCGCTCGGCAGTAGCAGCGGTCACGCTGGCCGGGGCCAGCGCCAGCACCATCAGGGGCAGGCCGGCGGAGAGTTGAACGAAGGAATTGCGTATCATGTCAGTGTGGAGTCTCGTCGTTGTGTTGTTTGGCTACATTTGGCGTCAAAAATAGGTGGTCAACCCGCTGTTTTTCGTTATTTTACTAGGGAAAAGTTCATTTGACACACCCGTGTCTGCATGTTATTTTGCTACAAATTCAAAATACTCGGGACGCGCAGCATGCACTCACACCTCAGGAAGCCCATACTGTCGTTCTGGCAGCTGTGGAATATGAGCTTCGGCTTCTTCGGCATTCAATTCGGCTTCGCGCTGCAAAACGCCAACACCAGCCGGATTTTCTCCACTCTGGGCGCCGATCCCGACAACCTGTCGCTGTACTGGCTCGCCGCCCCGGTCACGGGCCTGCTGGTGCAGCCCATCATCGGCTACCTGAGCGACAACACCTGGCACCCGACCTGGGGCCGCCGTCGGCCGTTCTTCTTCCTGGGCGCGCTGTTCGCCTCGATCGCGCTGTTCCTGATGCCGCACTCGTCGGCGCTGTGGATGGCCGTGGCGGTGCTGTGGATGCTCGATGGCGCCATCAACGTCTCGATGGAACCGTTCCGCGCCTTCGTCGGCGACAAGCTGGGACCATCGCAGCAGACCGCCGGCTTTGCCATGCAGACCTTCTTCATCGGCTGGGGCGCGGTGATCGCTTCGCTGCTGCCCACCATCTTTGCCGACTACATGGGCGTCTCCAACGAATCGGTGGCCGGCGCCATTCCCGACACCGTGCGCTACTCGTTCTACGCCGGCGGCGCCATCTACATGAGCGCCGTATTGTGGACCGTGCTGACCGCCCAGGAACTGCCGCCCGAGGACATGGAAGCGTTCCGTGCCGAGCAGCGCCGCAACCAGGGCCTGCTGCACGCAATCAAGGAAATCCTGGCCGGTTTTGCCGGCATGCCCAAGACCATGGTGCAGCTGGCAGCGGTGCAGTTCTTCACCTGGATCGGCCTTTTTGCGATGTGGATCTACACCAACGTCGCCATCGGCAAAAACGTGTTCGGCACCACCGACGCGCAGTCGGCCGCGTTCCAGGCCGCCGGCAGCCACGTGGGCGTGATGTTTGCGGTGTATAGCGGCGTGGCCGCGCTGGCGGCGTTCGTGCTGCCGGTGCTGGCGCGCCATACGAGCCGCAAGTTCACCCATACGCTGTGCCTGGCCATCGGCGGCGTCAGCCTGATCAGCCTGTTCGCCGTGCACGATGTGCGCATGTCGTACCTGCCGATGGTGGGTGTGGGCATTGCCTGGGCCAGCATTCTGACCATGCCGTACGCGATCCTGGCCGGCGCCCTGCCGCCCAAGCGCATGGGTTACTACATGGGCGTGTTCAATTTTTTCATCGTGATTCCGCAAATTATGAGCAGCCTGCTGCTCGGCTTCGTGACCAAGTACGTGTTCATGGGCGAGGCGGTCAAGACCTTGATGCTCGGCGGCGTGTGCATGCTGGTGGCGGCCATCCTCACGCTGGCCGTTCAAGATAACGCAGCCCCTGAACGTTAATAATGTAATATTGCCCGTGAGATAATGGCAATTACGGCGGCGCATCAGTGCGCTGCCTTTCATTCACGCGGAGCGACTATGAGCATTCAAACCATCACCACCCAACCGATTTCCGGCCAGCGTCCCGGCACGTCCGGCCTGCGCAAGAAGGTCACCGTCTTCCAGCAGGCGCACTACCTGGAAAATTTCGTGCAAAGCGTGTTCGACACGCTCGGCGACGTCGCCGGCAAAACCCTGGTGGTCGGCGGCGATGGCCGCTACCACAACCGCGAGGCGATCCAGGTCATCCTGCGCATGGCAGCAGCCCACGGCTACGCCAGAGTGCTGGTCGGCCAGGGTGGCGTGCTGTCCACGCCGGCGGTGAGCTGCGTGATCCGCAAGCATGGCGCGGCCGGCGGCATCGTGCTTTCGGCCAGCCACAATCCGGGCGGCCCGGACGGCGACTTCGGCATCAAGTACAACATCGCCAACGGCGGCCCGGCCCCGGAGTCGATCACCGAGGCGATCTACGCCCGCACCGAAGCGCTTACCGAATACCGCATCAGCGATGCCCCAGCCGTGGACCTGAACCTGCTCGGCACGTCGACCATCGAGCAGACCGAAATCGTCGTGATCGACTCGGTGGCCGACTACGCGGAACTGATGCAGAAACTGTTCGACTTCGACGCCATCCGCAAGCTGTTCGGCGGTGGCTTCCGCATGTGCTTTGACGGCATGTCCGCCGTCTCCGGCCCGTACGCTAAGGCCATCATCGAAGGCATGCTCGGCGCACCAAGCGGCACCGTCATCAACGGCGAACCACTGGAAGATTTTGGCGGCCTGCATCCCGATCCTAATCCCGTCAATGCCGCCCAGCTGATCGAGATCATGGCGGCCGACGATGCGCCCGACTTCGGCGCCGCCTCCGATGGTGACGGCGACCGAAACATGATCGTCGGCCGCAAGTTCGACGTCACCCCATCGGACAGCCTGGCCGTGCTGGCCGCCAACGCCACCGTGGCGCCAGGCTACCGCGCCGGCCTGAAAGGCATCGCCCGTTCCATGCCCACCTCGCAGGCGTCGGACCGCGTGGCAGCAGCGCTGGGCATCCCGAGCTTCGAGACGCCAACCGGCTGGAAATTCTTCGGCAACCTGCTCGACGCCGGCCAGGCCACCCTGTGCGGCGAAGAGAGCTACGGCACCGGCTCCGACCATATCCGCGAAAAGGACGGCCTGTGGGCCGTGCTGTTCTGGCTCAACCTGCTGGCCGCCACCGGCAAGTCGGTGCAGGAACTGGTGGGCGAACACTGGGCGCGCTTCGGCCGCAACTACTACTCGCGCCATGACTACGAGGCAGTGGAAACCAAGGGCGCCAACGAACTGATGGACTCTCTGCGCATCAAGCTGGCGACCCTGCAGGGCGCCGACCTGGGCGCGTACGTGGTCGATTTCGCCGACGACTTCGAATACACCGATCCGATCGACGGCTCGGTATCGAAAAAGCAGGGCATTCGCATTGTGATGACCAATGGCTCGCGCATCGTGTTCCGCCTGTCGGGCACCGGCACCGAAGGCGCCACCCTGCGCGTGTACCTGGAGCGCTACGAGGCCGATCCCGAGCTGCACCATTTACCAACCCAGCAGGCCCTCTCGGCCCTGATCCTGATCGCCGAACAGGTGGCCGGCATCGAGGGCTGGACCGGACGCGCGCGTCCGACCGTCACCACGTAAACTATAAGGAAAACAGCATGAGATTGACACGGTGGAGCACGATTTCCCTGGCAGTGATGACATTGGCTTTGGCCGCAACCGGCGGCAACGCCGCAGCCCAGGCCACTGGCGTCAAGAAGAAGGGCCCGCCGCCGATCGAGGCGCCCAGGGCGGCCCAGCCCTTCCTGTGGGAAAACGCCACCGTGTATTTCGTGCTGACCGATCGTTTCAATAACGCCTTTACCGGCAACGACCTGGCGTACGGCCGCCAGAAGGATGCGGCACCGCTGCGCGGCTACATGGGCGGCGACCTCGCTGGCCTGATCAACAAGATCAACGACGGCTACTTCGATGCGCTGGGCGTGAACGCCATCTGGCTCACGCCGCCGGTTGAACAGATCCACGCCGGCACCGACGAAGGCACCGGCAAGTCGTACGGCTTCCACGGCTACTGGGCCAAGGATTTTACGGCGGTGGACGCCAACCTGGGCACCGAGAACGATTTCCGTAATTTCGTCGACGCGGCGCACGCGCGCGGCATCCGCGTGATCCTCGACGTGGTGATGAACCACACCGGTCCGGTCACGCCGATCGATCCGGCATGGCCGCAGGACTGGGTGCGTACCGATCCTACCTGCACCTACAAGGACGCGAAAACCACCATCTCCTGCACCCTGGTCAACAACCTGCCGGACATCCGCACCGACAGCGACGCCGAGGTGGAGCTGCCGCCGCAACTGGTGGAAAAATGGCGCCGCGAAGGGCGCTACACCCAGCAGGTCAAAGAGCTCGACGAGTTTTTTGCCAGGACCGGTTATCCGCGCGCGCCGCGCTACTACCTGATGAAGTGGCACGCCGACTGGATCCGCAAATTTGGCGTCGACGGCTTCCGCGCCGACACCGTCAAGCACGTGGAACCGCAGGTGTGGAAAGAGCTGCGCACGGTGGCCGATGCGGCGTACGAAGACTGGAAAAAAGCCAACCCGGACAAGAAGCTCGGCGACAAGTTCTACATGACCGCCGAAGTCTATAACTACGATATCGCCCACGGCCAGACCCACGACCTGGGCGGCGGCACCGTTGCCAACTACTACCAGCAGGGCTTCGACAGCCTGATCAACTTCGGCCTGGTGCGCGACGCCAACAAGGATTACGAAGCGCTGTTTTCGAGCTACTCGAACATGCTGCACGGCGGCGCGCTGCAAGGCTACTCGGTCTTGAACTACATCGATTCGCACGACTACGAGCCGCCGTTCGACGCCGCGCGCAAGCGCCCGTTCGAGAGCGCGACCAAGCTGCTGCTGGCGCCCGGCGCCGCGCAGATCTACTACGGCGACGAAACCGCGCGCAAGCTCGATATTGCCGACGCCACCGGTGACGCCAAATTACGGTCCTTCATGAATTGGGATGAGCTGGCGCAAAATACGCAGCGCGACGGCTACAAGGTCGGCGACGTGTACGCGCACTGGAGCCGCCTGGGCCAGTTCCGCCGCGCCCACGTGGCGGTGGGGGCGGGCGTGCACCAGCAGCTGCAAGCGAAGCCGTATATCTTCAAGCGCACGTACGACCAGGGCGGCCTGCGCGACCGGGTGGTGGTGGCGCTCGACCTGCCGACCGACAAGGCCAGCACCATCAAGCTGCACGGCGTGTTTGCCAACGGCCAGAAGGTGCGCGACTACTACTCGGGCAAGACTGCCGTGGTGCGCGGCGGCAGTGTCAATTTCGGTACCCGCAATCCGATCGTGCTGATCGGCCAGGACTAGCCTTTAACCAGCCTTTAAGCAGCCTTTACCCAGCCTTTAGCGCACCAGTGGCCGGCGGCGCGTAGCGGCCAGCAGCGTGCGCGGGGAAGGTACCGTGCACGGTACGCGCGGCACGCGCATGGCAAATGCGCGTTCCACCGCTTCCAGTGCGGTGTCCACATCGAGCACCGGCGCCGCATCCTGCATGGCCTGGCGCTGGTGCCAGCGGCCGAAATCGGCCACTTCCAGCGGCCGCGCGAACAGGTAGCCTTGCGCCTCGTCGCAGCCGGCCGAGCGCAGGAAGGCCAGCGCCGCGCCGTTCTCCACGCCTTCGGCCACCACCCGGTGGCCCAGTTCCTGCGACAGCGAAATCATGGCGCGCACCAGCCCTTGCTGGCGCTGGTCGTGTTCGATGTCGCGCACGAACGACTGGTCGATCTTGACCACGTCGGCCGGCATCCGCTGCAGGTAGGCCAGGCTGCTGTAGCCGGTGCCGAAATCGTCGATTGCCAGGTGGATGCCGGCCTGCGCCAGCGCATCAAGCGTGGCGTGCGCCTTGGCCGGGTGCTCCATGATGGCGCTCTCGGTAATCTCCAGTTCCAGGCAGTGGTGCGGCAGGCCGCGCCGCATCAGGCCCGCCACCACGCGGTCGGCAAAGTCGGCTTCCAGCAGGTTGAGCGCCGAAACGTTGATCGACAGTTGCAGCACCAGGCCGGCATGGCGCCAGGCCAGTTGCTGATCGAGTGCGGTGTTCAGCACCCAGGCGGTGGCTGCCTGCGCCAGGCGCGAGCGCTCGACGATGGGCATGAACTCGCCGGGGCCAATGGCGCCGAGTGTCGGATGGTTCCAGCGCAGCAGCGCTTCCGCGCCCACGCAGTCGCCGCTGGCAATGTCGATCCGTGGCTGGAACACCAGGCGCAACTGGTTGCGGCTCTCGAGCGCCTCGCCGAAGTCGTTGAGCAGGCTGAAGCGGCGGCGATAGACCTGGTCTTCGCCGGCCGAGTACATGGCCACGCTGCGGCCCGATTCGATGGCGTCCTGCACCGCGCTCTGGCCGCGCCGCAGCACGCTCAGGGCGTCGGTATTGCTGATATCAAAAGGCACCACGCCAATGGTGGGCGTGGCGACAAAACGCGTCTTGACGGTGGCGATAGCGTGTTCGAGCTTGGCTTCGAGCAGCGGCGGATACCGATCGATGCTCATGCCGGGCGTGGTCAGGATCGCGAACTGGGTGGTGGCCACGTGGTACACCTTGCGGCCGGCGCCCAGTTCGGCGCGGATCCAGGCGGCGGCATCGGCCACCAGTTCGTCCAGGTAGCGCGGATTCATGGCGCGCACGGCGTGTGCCAGTTGCGCTGGCGTGGCCAGGTTGATCAGCACCGCCACGCGCTGGGCGCCCTCGGCACTGTCGCGCTGCAAGTCGTGGAAGTCTTCGATGAACTGGTTACGGTTGGGCAGGCCGCTGATCGCATCGACGCGCCCCAGCGCATGCATGATCTCGATCTGCGACATCACCATCGCGGCCAGGTCGCAAAGGATGGTCAGCTCTTCGGGCGTGGTATCACGCGGTTCGGTGCCCAGCACGCACATGGCGCCCAGGCAGTGACCGTCGGCAGTGACCAGCGGCGCGCCAGCGTAGTAGCGGATGCCGCCGGCGGCCAGCGGGCTGTCGCGGAAATACGCGTCGTCCTGCAGGTCGGGGATGATCAGCAGGTCGCTATTGTCGGCGACATTGCCGCACGGGGCCTTCACGCGCGGGATTGACCAGTGGTCGACACCCACGCGCGACTTGAACCACTGGCGGTCGGTGTCGGTCAGCGAGACGGCGGCAATCGGCAGGTTGAACAGCCGCGCGGCCATGCGCGTGATGCGGTCGAACGCTTCGCTCGGCGGCGTGTCGAGGATATTGAGCTTGTGGAGCGCGTCGAGGCGCTGTGCTTCCGTGGTGTTGCAAGAAATAGTCATGGTCGTTTTCGTTTGGTGGTGCCAGCGGGCGATGTCCTGCCCACTGTGGGACGTGCTTGACAACGAGCTACTCAATGCGGGACAGCGAAAATACAATCGATTGCATCAATAGAAATATTATTGCGCTCGTGAAATTAATAGTACCATGATTTAAGTTTCTGCCGTTGCGTACGTCTCCAATCGTGCGCAACGGCAACACCGATTTTACTCTTCCACGAACACCACGGCGCTACGTGCCGGCACCGAAAAAGCACCGGTGGTGGTGTCGTATTTTGCGCCGGCGGCAATGCGCCGGTCGGCGGCGCCAGCGCGCAGGTGTACCGGGTGCAGCCGGTAACGGCGCCCCTGTTCTTCCTTGATGGCCACTTGCTGCGCCACCTTGTCGGCATTGATCACGTAGGTGATGGCCTTGAAGCGCGCGCCCGCATAGCCGGCGCCGTCGAGGCGGCCCACGATCACGGTCGGTACCTGCTGCGCGCCGGTGTTGTAAAAGCGCAGGCGCTGTTCGACATCGTGCGCGGTGCGCAGGCGGAACAGGGTGCTGCTGGCGCGGATCGCCAGCAGGTCGCGGAAGGCGTCGCGCGACCAGGCGATATCCTGCGGCGTGGGCCTGATCTCGGCCGCGCGCGCCAGCAGGGGACGCATCAGCGCGTGGTCCTTGCCGTTGTCTTCTTCACGCGGCAGGCCGGTGCCGAAGTAATTGTCGCGGTAGGTCCAGTCGAGGCGGTTGAACCAGTCGCCGGACTCGAAGCTGTTGCGGTCGAGCGACTTGGAGCGCAGGATGTCGAAGCCGGCGTGGAAGTAGGGCACACCCTGGCTGAACGCGTTGATGGCCGCACCCAGTATCTGCACCTGCGCCCGTTCGGCGGTGGTGGTACCGATCGGCAGCTTGAACACGTTGATGTCGAACAGGGTCTGGTTGTCGTGGTTTTCCACGTAGTTGACGGTCTCGCCCGGTGCGCTGGCGTAGCCGGCCGGCTGGTTGCCGCCGTAGACGATATTTTCGAGCCGTTTGCTGTCGCCGTGGCGGGTTTGCATGGTAAAGCCACGCAGCGAGCCGGCCAGGCCCACCTTGACCATGTCGGCCGCGTCCATCAAGTCCTGTTTGGTGCGCGGGGCAGCGGCGGCATTGGCGTCGTAGAGCAAACCGTTGATCCAGCCCTGCTGGCTGGCGATCTGCGCGCTGCCGTCGGCCGCGCCGCCGCCGCGCATGGCGTCGCGCGCGCGGTCGCTGAAGGTGCCGATGCCGCTGCCATTCAATGACAGCTGCGAGGCCTGCACGAAGCGCGCGCCGTCGGCCACTTCACCGAAGTTCCAGCCTTCGCCGATCAGGTTGATGTGGCGGCCGGTGGCCCGGTTCACGCGCGCCTGCAGTGCTTCCATCGCCGCGCGCGGCTGGTGGCCCATCAGGTCGAAGCGGAACGAGTCGATCTTGTACTGCACCGCCCACAGCTCGGCCGAATCGATCATCAGCTTGGCCATCATCAGGTTTTCGGTGGCGGTGTTGTCGCAGCAGGTGGAGCGTTCGATCGCGCCCTTCGCATCGAGCCGGTGGTAGTAGCCGGGCACCACGCGGTCGAGCACCGATCGCTGATCCTGCCCGGCGCTGAAGGTGTGGTTGTACACCACGTCCATGCCCACGCGCAGGCCGATCTGGTGCAGAGATTGCACCATGCGGCGGAACTCGACGATGCGCTTTGCGCCGTCGGCGGCGTCGGTGGCATAACTGCCTTCCGGTGCGCTGTAGTGGTAAGGGTCGTAGCCCCAGTTGTAGCAGTCGGTGAACTTGACGGCGGTAACTGCAGCCTGCTGCTCGAGCCCGTCGGGTTTCAGGCCGGGCAGGGAAGCTATATCTGGAGACACGCAGCCCTTCTCCGGCACGGTGGTGATGTCGTACACGGGCAGCAGGTGGATGTCGGTCATGCCGGCTTTGCTGAGCGCAGCCAGGTGGCGCATGCCGTTCGAGCCGGTCTCGGTAAAGGCCGTGTACTTGCCGCGGTTGGCGGCGCTCACCGTGGCGTCGTTGATTGAAAAGTCGCGCACGTGCAGCTCGTAGATCGCCATGTCCGGCTGGGCGCTCACGCGCTTCGGTATCGGCGTGCGGTCCCACCCTGCCGGTTTGAGGCTGGCGGCACCGAGGTCGGCGATATAGCTGCGCTTCGAATCGGTGGTGAGGCTGACGGAATAGGGATCGGTGACCAGGTTGCGCACCAGTCCGGCGTTTGGCGCCACCACGTCCACCAGGTACTGGTAGTACTGGCCAGAGTGCTTGCCGGCCAGTTGCGCGGACCATGTGCCGGTGGCGTCGTCGCGGCGCATGGCGGTCAGCGCGCTGGCCTTCGACGACCCGCTGGCGTAGGTGCACACGGCGACGTTTTGCGCGGTGGGCGCCCACAGCCTGAAGCCGGTGTTGTTCGCTCCCACCGTCACGCCCAGGTCGGGCGTATTGACGGCGCTGGCGTACAGGTCGTCCAGGGCGCCCGGCAGTTGGGCGGTGGTGGCGTCGAGCACCGTGCCGTCTGGCGCTTCGCGCACCAGCAGCAGTTGACCGGTGAGCAGCGCCGGCATGCGGGCCACGTCCTCTGGCGCCACGGCCAGCAGCGGTCCCTTGCCGATGAATTTGAAGCGCTGCGCCAATGCCGCCGGGGCGGGCGCGTTAGAAGGCGACAGCAGCAGGGCGCCGTCCGCGCCTTGCACGCGCTGGCCGGGCGTTGCGCGCAGCTGCGCGGTGGCCGAGTAATACAGTTTGACGTTGCCGGTGCTGTTAGCGCCCGGCCACTGGATCAGCTGGCGGTCGAGCCAGTAGGCGCGCGCATCCATGGCTGTAGCTGCAGCCGGCACGGCGCCAGCCTGCACGGTGGCGAAGGCGCCGTCGCAGTCGGCGATGGTTGGGGCGGCGGTTGCTGACGCGCACGTAAGCGCCACGAGGGCGCCGCTCAGTACGCCGGTAAGAATCTTGGCCAATCTCGTCTCCAAACTATAGATTTAGTAGTGCTGTTACAAAAAAGCCGGCAATTCTCCAGGAATTGCCGGCTTATGGTAATCGAAAACCTGTAGTTTTGGTACGCGTCCGGTAATCGTTCTACGCTTTCCGGTAGTTGTCGACCATCTTGTACCGCGTGGCGTACAGCGCAAACAAGCCCGCGCACACCAGCGCAAAGCCGGCAAAGAAGAACATCTGGAATGCGCTCTCGCTCAAGCCCGTGCTGGCGATATGGCCGCTGACGGTATCGTTTTTCACCCCGGCATTGACGATCAGCACCCACAGGTTGCCGATGGTGGTGCCCAGGTACCAGAAACTGAGGATGATGCCCTTCATTGGCTTGGGCGCCTGGCTGTAGGCGAACTCCAGGCCGGTGGCCGAGACCAGCACCTCGCCCAGCGTGAGCAGCGCGTACGGCAGCAGTTGCCAGAAGATCGAGACCTGGTCGCCGGCGTCCATATTCAGCTGGATGGCGCCCACGGCGATCCACGACAGGCCCGAGAGGGCGATGCCGGCGCCCATGCGGCGCAGCGGCGTGGGGTTGATGCCGATCGCGCGCATGAGCGGGTACAGCACCACGTTATTCAAGGGAATCAGCAGCATCACCAGGATCGGATTGATCGCCTGCATTTGCGCTGGCAGCAAGGTGAAGTCCCAGCCGAACAGCGACAGCTGCGGGCTGTTCATGGCGTTGGCCTGGACGATCCAGGTGGAAGCCTTCTGGTCGAACAGCGACCAGAACGGCGTGATCAGCGCGAACACGATCAGGATGCGCAGCACTGCGCGCACGCCTTCCACCGCTTCGGCCGTGTGCATCCCGCGCGCGCGGTCCAGTTGCATCGATACGCCAAAGCAGCCGAACGCCAGCAGCAGCACCAGCGCGGTACAGAAGGCAATCACGAAGCCCCACTGCGGCGCCATGCACAGCGAGATCAGTGCCGCCAGCGCGCCGACGCCAGCGACCATCAGGCCAGGGCGCGACTGGCCAGCCTTGTGCGCCAGCAGCGCGGTGCGCGCCACGCTGCTGAACGAATCGGGGTTCGGTGCGGCCGGCGGCACGTGCACGTACTTGCGGCGGCCCATCCAGAACACCAGCGTGGCAATCGCCATCAGGATGCCGGGCACGCCGAAGGCCACCGACGGACCGTAGTCGCGCAGCAGTACCGGCATCAACAGCGACGCGAAGAACGAGCCGAAATTGATAATCCAGTAAAACGCGTCGAACACCAGGCGCGCGCGGTTCTTGTTGGTCTGGTCGAACTGGTCGCCCACGAACGCCACCACCAGCGGCTTGATGCCGCCCGAGCCGAATGCGATCAGCCCCAGCCCGAAGTAAAAGCCGTTGATGTTGTGCTCGAAAATCGCCAGGCACGCGTGGCCGGCCACGTAGATCAGCGAGAACCAGAACACCGTGTTGTACTTGCCGAAGTAGCGGTCGGCCAGCCAGCCGCCCAGGAGCGGGAAGAAATACACGCCGATGACGAAGGTGTGGAACACGTGCTTGGCTTCGCTGGTGCGG
Organism: Duganella sp. 3397; assembly: GCF_031456625.1. Lineage (NCBI taxonomy): Bacteria > Pseudomonadati > Pseudomonadota > Betaproteobacteria > Burkholderiales > Oxalobacteraceae > Duganella > Duganella sp. 3397. The sequence goes on along the minus strand of NZ_JAVDVB010000006.1, from coordinate 259,266 downwards.
TGCTCGGCCGGAATGAACAGCAGCAGGGTGCTGAGCAGGAACGGCGTGAGGATGTTGCGCATGCCGTAAAAACTGAAGCGCTCGCACCCTTCGTTGGCAATGATGTAGGGAATTTGCCGGGGCAAAGGACCGTTGCCGTCCTTGATATCGACGCTGCTGGCGTTGCTGCTCACTGTACTTTCTCCTGATTTTCTGTAGTTTGACTACTGTTTTATACCTTTAGAATTCCTGTTGAAATCCATAAGTATTTGATTTTGAAGAATTAAATGTGATAATTCCCCACTGGCAAGCGCATTGAAAAAAATAGGTTGGTCATGTATATTCTGTACAAATTATTTTTCTTTGCCCAGCCAACCCCGGATTTTCTTATGACTCAACAACTAACTCAAGTGTCGCCGCATTCCCAGGACTGGTATCGCGAGTCCATCATTTACCAGGTGTATCCACGCAGCTACTACGACACCAATGGCGACGGCATCGGCGACCTGCCGGGGATTACGGCAAAGTTGGACTATATCGCATCGCTGGGCGTGGACATCGTGTGGATTTCACCTTTCTTCACCTCGCCGATGAAGGATTTCGGTTACGACATCGCCGACTACTGCGATGTCGATCCAATGTTCGGCACGCTGGCCGATTTCGACGCGCTGGTCGCCAAGGCCCACAGCCTGGGCCTGAAAATCATGATCGACCAGGTGATGGCGCACACCGCCGAAGACCACGCGTGGTTCAAGGAAAGCCGCGCCAGCCGCGACAATCCCAAGGCCGACTGGTACGTGTGGAGCAATCCCAAGGACGACGGCAATCCGCCCAACAACTGGCTGTCGGTGTTTGGCGGCTCGTCGTGGCAATGGGATACGCGCCGGCGCCAGTACTATATGCATAATTTCCTGGCCAGCCAGCCGCAGCTCAACTTCCACAACCCGGACGTGCAGCAGGCGCACCTGGACGCGCTGCGCTTCTGGCTCGAGCGCGGCGTCGATGGCATCCGTCTCGACGCGTGCAACTACCACTTCCACGACCAGCAACTGCGCAGCAATCCGCCGGCCACCAACCGCGACTCGATCACGGTCACCGACGTCAACCCGTACGGCATGCAGGCGCACGACTACGACAAGACCCGCCCGGAAAATCTGCCATTCCTGCAAAAGCTGCGCGCGCTGCTCGACGAATACAAGGCCATCTCGATCGGCGAAGTGGGCTCCGACGATTCGCTCGCCACCATGGCCGAGTACACGGCCGGCGGCGACAAGCTGCACATGGCCTACAGCTTCAATTTGCTGGTCAACCACCTGTCGTCGCACTACATCCGCCAGCAGGTCGAGCAGTTCGAGGAACGGGTGAAGGGCGGCTGGGCCTCGTGGTCGGTCGGTAACCACGACGTGCCGCGCGTGGCTTCGCGCTGGGGCGGGCCTGACGCGCCACCGGCGTTTGCCAAGCTGGCGCTGGCGATGCAACTGTCGCTCAAGGGCACGCCGTGCCTGTACCAGGGCGACGAACTGGCGTTTGCCGAAGCGGACGTGCCGTTCGAGCTGCTGCAAGACCCGTACGGCATCACGTTCTGGCCCGAGTTCAAGGGGCGCGACGGCTGCCGCACGCCGATGGCGTGGACTGGCGACGACCACGGCGGCTTCACCACCGGCCAGCCGTGGCTGCCGGTCTCGCCGCAGCACCGCGACCGCGCGGCGGCAGTGCAGGAGAATGATCCCGCGTCCACGCTCGCCTTTACCCGCGCCTTCATCGCCTGGCGCCGCACGCTGCCGCAGCTCACACGCGGCGCGATCAGCTTCTACGATGCGCCCGAGCCAGTGCTGGCGCTGCGCCGCGATCTCGAAGGCGAGCGCGGTGTGATTGCGGTGTTTAACCTCGGTGCGGAGGCGGTCAGTTTCGACCTGCCGCAGGTCAGCGGCGCGCAGCAGCTCGACGGGTATGGTTTGCCGGGGACGGTGGCGGACGGCCAGGTGTCATTGCCGGCCTACGGCGCGTGGTTCGGCTACGCAGCTTGAATATGACGCTAGCTTGAGAGCCGGGCGCTCACTGTAACGCCACAGGTTGACTTCTTGATACACACTATTTCGGGTATGCTTCCGCAACTGCTTTGACTGAACCAACATGAAACATTCCGAAGTGGATCAAAAACTCAACCGCAGCGCCTTTGCCGACGGTCCGCGCCTGCTGGCCGACATCGGCGCCACGCATGCGCGTTTCGCCTTGCAGACGGCGCCGGGCGAGTTCCGCGCCGTGCGCGTGCTCAAGTGCGATGACTATGCCGACATCGTCGCCATGCTGCGCTCGTACCTGGCCGACCACGCCGACATCACGCTCAACCACGCGGCGCTGGCCGTGGCCAACCCGGTCAGCGGCGACTACATCCGCATGACCAACCGCGACTGGGAATTCTCCACCGACGAAGTGCGCCGCGCCCTGGGCCTGCACACGTTATTGGTGGTGAACGACTTCACCGCGCTGGCCATGTCGCTGCCGGGCCTCAAACCTGCCGATTTGATGCAGGTAGGCGGCGGCAAGCCGGCCTCGAACTCCGTGATCGGCGTGCTGGGACCGGGCACCGGCCTGGGCGTATCGGGCGTGATTCCGACCGTGGACGGTTTTGTCACGCTGGGCTCCGAGGGCGGCCACACCAACTTCGCGCCGGCCGACGAGCGCGAATATTCGATCCTGCAGTACGCGTGGCAGACCTGGTCGCACGTCTCGACCGAGCGGTTGATTTCCGGCCCCGGCATGGAGATCATTTACCGGGCGATTGCCAAGCGCAACGGCCGCCAGGTGCGCGACCTGAGCTCGCAGGAGATCATGGCCGGCGCGCTGACCGATAAAGATCCGCTGTGCCTGGAAGTGCTCGAATGCTTCTGCGCCATGCTGGGCGGCGCCACCGCCAACCTGGCGGTTACGCTGGGCGCGTTCGGCGGCATGTTCATCGGCGGCGGCATCGTGCCGCGCATGGGCGAGTGGTTTGCCCAGTCGCCGTTCCGGTCGCGCTTTGAAGCCAAGGGCCGTTTCACCAGTTACCTGTCCGAGATCCCGACCTACGTGATCACCACGCCCAACCCGGCGTTCTACGGCGTGGCCACCATCTTGTCCGAACACCTGCGCGGGCGCAGCGGCGCCAACACCTTGATGGAGCGCGTGCGCCACTTGCAGCACGAATTGACGCCAGCCGAGCAGCGCGTGGCGCAGCTGGTGCTCGAGCAACCGCGCCTGGTGCTCAACGAGCCGATCGCCGATATCGCACGGCTGGCCGAAGTGAGCCAGCCGACCGTGATCCGCTTCTGCCGCTCGCTCGGCTTCCTGGGCCTGGCCGACTTCAAACTGAAATTTGCCAGCAGCCTGACGGGCGCGATTCCCGTGCGTCACAGCCAGGTGCGGGTGAGCGACAGCACCCATGACCTCAGCGCCAAGGTGATCGATAATACGGTTTCCGCGATTTTGAAATTTCGCGACCAGCTCGACGTGCGCTCGATCGACAAGGCCATTGCGCTGGTGGCCAAGGCCAGGCGCGTGGAGTTTTACGCGATGGGCAACTCGCGCGTGGTGGCGCTCGACGGCCAGCACAAGTTCTTCCGCTTCCGCATCCCGACGTCGGCCTACGGCGACTCGCACTTGCTCAACCTGGCCGCCGAGCTGCTCAAGCCGGGCGACGTGGTGATCGCCATTTCCAACTCGGGCAAGCTGCCCGATCTGCTCGAGGCGGTGGACGTGGCGCGCGCAGCCGGCGCCGATGTCATCGCCATCACATCGAGCAATTCGCCGCTGGCGAAAAAAGCCAGCGTGTGCCTGGCCGTGGATCACTCCGAGGACAGCACGACGTTCCTGTCGATGATCTCGCGCATCTTGCAGCTGCTGCTGATCGACATCCTGTCGGTGGGTATTTCGCTCGATGCGCAGCATGGGCAGCTGGTGGTGGAGCACAAGGCCAAGGGCGAAACAGATGGCCGCAGATTGCTGATCTCGCACCTGGACGGCTGAGTCCTTTCAGTCCCGGAACAAGGCAGACCCACGTGGTCTGCCTTTTTTTTACCCCGCAAACCCAACCGGGGTCGGACCCCGGACGGGGTCCGACCCCAAGGTACTATGGGGTAAAGAGCGCCTGTTACAAATTGCTGCTTGAATTCTTACGACAACAGGATAAGATATGTCTTACTAAGTTATATCTTAAACCGTTATATCGTAAAGAAAGAGCTGCCATGTTTAAATTTCATCATCCTCATCGCCACCACGCCGCCCACGGTCATCCCGGTCACGGTGGCGGCGGCCGCGCCCGTGGTCCCAAGATGTTCGACGCCGGTGCCATGCGCTACATCGTGCTGCAACTGATCGCCGAAAAGCCGCGCCACGGCTACGAGATCATCAAGGAACTCGAACAGCGTTCCGGCGGCGGCTACACGCCGAGCCCGGGCGCCATCTATCCGCTGCTGTCGATGCTGCTCGACATGGGCCACGTTTCGGCTTCGCCCGACGGCAACAAGAAGCTGCACACCATCACGCCGGAAGGCGAGGCCTTCCTGGCCGAAAACCGCCAGTTCGTCGACGCCATCGTGGCGCGCATGAGCGACCCGGCCGAAGCGCGCGACGACCTGCGCACCATCATGCATGAGCTCAAGCACGCGGTGATCGCCCAGGGCCAGGAAAATCATCCAGCGCCTGAAAAGCTCGAGCAGATCCGCGCCATCCTGCGCCAGGCCACGGCCGACATCACGGCGCTGGCATGACCGGGCCTGGCTTATCGATGCCGGTCCCCGCGCCTGCACTGACCCCGGCGCGCGAGCGCCTGGTGCTGTGGCTGCTGGCGCTCACGCAGTTCACCGTGATCATGGATTTCATGGTCATGATGCCGCTCGCGCCGCAGCTGATGTCGGCGTTTTCCATCACCCCGGCCGCAGTCTCGGGGGCGGTGTCCGCATACGCCTGGTGCGCTGGCCTGTCCGGCCTGCTGGCGGTGATGTATATCGACCGCTTCGATCGCAAGCAGCTGCTGCTGTGGATGTTTGCGCTGTTTACCCTGTCCAACCTGGCGTGCGCGCTGGCGCCCACCTTCGAGGTGCTGATCGCCTCGCGCGCGTTCGCGGGTGTGACCGGCGGCGTATTGGGCGCCATCATCATGGCCATCATCGGCGACCTGATCCCGGCCGAGCGGCGCGGCGCCGCCACCGGCGTGGTGATGACGTCGTTCAGCATGGCGGCCGTCGCTGGCGTGCCTACCGGCGTGATGCTGGCCGCGCACTTCGGCTGGGCGTCGCCGTTCTACCTGCTGGTGGTGTTGTCGGTGCTGGTCTGGGTGCTGGCGGCGCGGGCGTTGCCGGCCATTGATGGTCATTTGGGACACCCGGTGCCGCTCAAGGCGGTGCTGCCCAATTTGCTGGCGCTGTACAAGGTACCGAATCACCTGGCGGCGTTCGTGCTCTCGTTCATGAACATGGCCACTGGCATGCTGGTGATTCCGTTCATCTCGCCAGTCATGGTGAGCAATCTCGGCATCGCGCCGGCGGAGGTGACCTATGTGTACCTGGCCGGCGGCGTGGCCACGCTGTTTACCGCGCGCCGCATCGGCCGCTGGTCGGACCGGGTAGGCGCGCACAAGGTGTACCGCTACATGGCGCTGGCCTCGGCGGTGCCGATGCTGTTCGTCACCCACATGCCGGCCATGCCGCTCGTGGCCGTGATCCTGTTCTTCCCGTTCTTCATGACGGCGGTGTCGGGGCGGACGATTCCGTTGCAGGCCTTGATGACCACGGTGCCGGAGCCGTCGCGGCGTGGCGGATTCTTAAGCGCGAACTCGGCGATCCAGTCGATCGGCAGCGGCACCGGCGCACTGCTCGGTGGCATGACCTTGCACACTGACGCGGCCGGGCACATTATCGGCTACGGCCTCAATGGCTGGCTGGCGGCGGGATTGACCGTGCTGTCGGTGCTGTGGGTGGGGAAGGTAAGGCGTGCGGCAGACCTGAAACCCGCAGTCGCGTAAAGATAACGCAGCCGTCTACGTTTGGGGTCGGACCCCCTGCGGGGTCCGACCCCGGCCTGTCCGTGCGGGTTTAACGCAGCTTAACCGTCAACGCTGGTGCGCTTCTCCGGGTGCTTTTCACGGCGCCAGCGCGCCAAACTGATTATTTCATCGTTGGTGGCGTCTTCCACCAGGATTTCGTCGTCATTGGCCGAGACCAGGAAACTTTCCCACCGCAGCGCCGCGTCGGCGCTGTTTTCCACAAAGCTGAACTGGTAATAGGTTTTGCCCCGGTACTTGCGCGGCGCCGGATCGTATTCGATCAGCGCGCCTTTGACTTTGCCGTTCGAGGTTTTTTCCAGCATGGTGGACCAGGCGCGCAGTTCCGGCAATGCCAGCAAGGCGGCCGAGGCCTGGTCCTTGGTGCGCGTGACTTTCGGTTCGGCCGGCGCGGCCGGTTCGACCGCGACCGGTGGGCGTGGCGCCGGCTTGGCGGCGGGCGGCGCTACTGGTGGCGTGGGAGCGGGCTTGACGGGCGCAGGTTGCACAGGGACGGCAGGAGCGGGCTCAGGTGTCGAATTGCTAACGTACACGCCGACGCCGACCAGCACTGCGATGACAGCACCGGCAGCGAGCAACAGGCGGGGCGGGAAAGACGGAGAAGCCATATGGAATCGACAAAACTATTTTATAGATGGACATACTAAACCAAAGGCAACCATCGGGCAACGTTTGCGACTGGACAAGGCTACAGAGTACCGCATAAGCCTATACAATTTTGGTATTACTCCTATCTGATATTTCATTGGCGGCATCCCTGTCGATTCCGTAACATCTTGGCAGCATAGAAAAGGATTTCATCGTGGACAAGACCATACTCGGCGTTGACTGGGGTACCAGCAACCGGCGCGCCTACCTGATCGATCAACAAGCCAACTGCCTGGCCGAGTACGAGGATGACCAGGGCATGCTGGCCGTGGGCGGGCGCGAGCGCTTCGGCGCCTCGCTCGACGGCCTGCGCACCGCCATGGGCATCGACGCCACCGTCCCGGTGATCATGTCCGGCATGGTCGGCAGCGCCTCGGGCTGGCAGGAAGTGAACTACCTCGACGCCGCAGTACCACTGACCGAACTGCCGGCGCACCTGGCGCCGGTGGCGGAAGCGCCGTGGTCGGCCAACTGCCACATCGTGCCCGGCTACGCGTACCGGCGCGGCCCGTCGGCCGACGTCATGCGCGGCGAAGAAACCCAGTTGCTGGGCGCCGTGGTGCTGGGCCAGCGCGATGGCTGGCTGGTACTGCCCGGCACCCACAGCAAGTGGGTGCTGCTGCAGGACGGCGTGATCCAGTCGCTGTCCACGTACATGACCGGCGAATTGTTCGCCATGCTGTCCAAGGGCGGCACCTTGTCGTCGATGATGGGCGGCGACACCAGCGACGCTGCCGGTTTCGCGGCCGGCCTCGACCAGGCTGGCGTGGGCGAGCCGTTGTCCAACACCCTGTTCCGCGTACGGGCCTGCGTGGTCTCGCGCAGCGCCCCGGCCGAGCAGGCCGCCGCGTTTGTCAGCGGCTTGCTGATCGGCGCCGAATTTGCCGCCGCCGCCCGCAGCCTGCCTGCCGGCGGCACCATTACCGTGATCGGCTCACCGGCGCTGGCCAGGCGCTACGCCGTCGCCGCCCAGCACTTTGGCTTGCAATGCCAGGTGCTCGATCCCCACCGCGTGTATTGCACCGCGATTTCCCAATTCATCAAGGGCTGAACATGACTATTTCTCATCCAACCACGCCACTGGTCGCCATCCTGCGCGGCCTGCAACCTGCCGAGGCGGTCGATGTCGCCAAGGTGCTGTACAACGCCGGTTTCCGCGCGCTGGAAGTGCCGCTGAACCGTCCGGGCGCGCTCGAATGCATCGCTGCCATCGTCAAGCTCAACCTGCCGGATACCCTGGTCGGCGGCGGCACCATGCTCAGCGTGGCGCACGTGGAAGCCGTGTACGAAGCGGGCGGTCGCCTGCTGGTTTCCCCGAACTGCAACCCGGCCGCGATCCGTCGCGCTGCCGAACTGGGCATGTACTGCGCGCCCGGCGTGGCCACCCCGACCGAAGCGTTCGCCGCGCTCGACGCCGGCGCCCATGCGCTGAAACTGTTCCCGGCCGAGATGGTCGGCCACGGCGGCCTGAAGGCCATGCTCAGCGTGGTGCCGGCCGGCACCCCGATGTGGCCGGTGGGCGGCGTGACGCCCGAGACCATGGCCGGCTGGAAAAAAGCCGGCGCCACCGGTTTCGGTATCGGCGGCGCGTTGTTTACGCCGGGCGTATCGCTGGAAGAACTGGGCGAGCGCGCAGCAGCGTTCGTCAATGCCTGGCGCGCACTGGCGGCCTGATCTACTAAAAATACAACGGAGACAAAAACGATGAGCAAGCACGACGTGCAATGCCTGTGGGACCTGGGTGCGCAACTGGGCGAAGGCCCGCTGTGGGTGGCCGAGCAACAACGCCTGTATTTCGTCGACCTGAAAAGCAAGACCTTGCACGCGTTCGACACCGAGACCGGCCAGCGCCACGCCTGGGAAATGCCGGACTACGTCTGCTGGCTCATCGCGCGCGCCGACGGCGACGGCTTCATGGCCGGCCTGCGCCATGGCATCGCCCGCGTGTGGCTCGAGCCTGAATTGCGCATCGACTACATCGCCCATCCGTTCGCCCCCGGCAGCGACCTGCGCCTGAACGACGCCAAGGTCGACAGCGCCGGCCGCATCTGGGCCGGCTCCATGCACAACACCGACTACGCGCAAGCGGTCGGCGCGCTGTTCCTGCTCGACAAGGACCTGTCGCTGACGGTGGCCGATGCCGGCTACCACATCTGCAACGGCCCGACCTTCAGCCTCGACGGCGCTACCATGTTCCACACCGACAGTTTCGAAGGCCGGATTTACGCCTACCCGCTGGCGGCCGACGCCACCTTGGGCGAGCCGCGCGTGTGGCGCCAGTTTGCCGAAGGCGAAGGTTCGCCCGACGGCATGACGGTCGATAGCGAAGGCTGCGTGTGGGTGGCGCAGTGGGGCGGCGGCCGCGTATGCCGCTACTCGCCCGATGGCGACCTGCTCGACACCATCCGCGTGCCGGTGCGCAACCCGGCGTCGTGCACGTTTGGCGGCCCGGACTTCAAGACCCTGTTCATCACCACCGCCAGCGAAGACAACACGCCCGAGCAGCTGAAGGAATTCCCGCTGACCGGTGGTTTGTTCGCGGTGCGCGTGGACGTGGCCGGCATTCCGGCGGCACGCTTCGGCTAGCCGCAGACCAACCCGCACAGCTGTACCCCACACAAACCGTCGACGAGCGGTTGGGGGCAGGGCGTAACCTAAAAAAGACACTGGAGACAACATGACATTCAAGAAAATGCTTGCCGCATTCTGCGGCATGGCGCTGACCTTTGCCGCCTCGACCAGCGTGGCACAAAGCTTCGCCAACGGCGCCGACGTGGGCTGGGTCAGCCAGCAGGAATCGGCCGGCTACTCGTTCTACAACAGCAGCGGCGTCAAGACCGATCCGTTCGTGCTGCTGAAAAACCTCAATATCAACGCGATTCGCCTGCGCGTGTGGGCCAAGCCGGGCTGGAACGACGGCGCCGACGTGCTGTACAAGGCCAAGCGCACTGCCGCCCAGGGCCAGCGCATCATGATCGACTTCCACTACAGCGACAGCTGGGCCGATCCGGGCCAGCAAACCAAGCCGGCCGCCTGGGCCAACCATTCGCTGGCGCAACTCAATACCGACGTCTACTCCCATACCCGCGATACCCTCAACTACCTCAAGTCGAACGGCATCAACGTCGAGTGGGTACAGGTCGGTAACGAGATCAACAGCGGCATGTTGTGGCCGGAAGGGAAGACCACCAGTTTCGCCAACCTGGCAGGCCTGATCAACAGCGGCTACAACGCCTCCAAGTCCGTGTACCCGAACGCCAAGGTGATCCTGCACCTGGCCAACGGCTACGACAACGCGGTATTCCGCTGGTTCTTCGATGGCGTGAAAGGTGCGGGCGCCAAGTGGGACGTGATCGGCATGTCGCACTACCCGCCACCAGCGGACTGGACCAACTACAACAATAAAATCTCGATCAACATGAAGGACATGGTCGCGCGTTACGCCAAGCCGGTGATGGTGACCGAGGTGGGCATGGACTGGACGCAAGCGGCCACGTCCAAGGCCATGGTGGCCGACCTGCTGACCAAGACCAAGGCGCTCGGTTCGAACGGCCTGGGCGTGTTCTATTGGGAGCCGCAGGCGTATCCGGGCTGGCAAAACTACACGTTTGGCGCCCTGGACGGCAGCGGCAAATTCACGATCGCGCTCGATCCGTTTTAAGGCTGGATTGCGGGGCGGTGAAAATCAGCGGACAATGCGTCGTTTGAATCTCCTGGACGCAGCATGAAAAAAAATCCTCCCCGCTACCTGCACCTGGCGCCCGAAGCCGAACTGCCGGTGCTCGACGCGCTGGAAAACTTCAAGGCCGTGCTGGTGGTCGATGTCGATGTGCTGGAAACGGTGCGCTGGGACATCAGCCGCTGGCTGGTCGAGTCGGGCAGCAAGTACGTGATGGTGTGGGGCAAAGACGCCGAACAATGGCGCGAGTCGATCGACGACGCCCACCTGGAGGCGACCAACTACGAAGACCTGGACGACGCCGACGTGCTGATCACCACCTCGCACGAAGACGACGACCTGTCCGAAGCCTTCTGGTTCGCCCAGCACCGCGCCAGCCACCCCGCCCACGAACTGCACGACACCCTGATCGTCCATATCGCCGAGGCCCCGCGCCGCGAGGAAATCGAGGACGAGTTCCACGACGCATAAACTTTTGCGGCAGACGCGAAAAAGCCCGCGCAAGCTCGATGCTTGCGCGGGCTTTTTTTATTGGCGAGTCAGGCTCCACAGAGCCTGACCGGCCGGCACATTACATCATGCCGTCCATACCACCCATACCGCCCATGCCACCCATACCGCCCATGCCGGCAGCCGATTTGTCGTCAGCCGATTCAGCGATCATGCAGTCGGTGGTCAGCATCAGGCCGGCGATCGAGGCTGCATTTTGCAGTGCCGAACGGGTTACTTTTGCTGGATCCAGAACACCCATTTCGACCATGTCGCCGTAGGTGCCGTTGGCGGCGTTGTAGCCGTAGTTGCCGGTGCCGGCCAGAACTGCTGCAACAACGACCGAAGCTTCTTCGCCGGCGTTTTGCACGATCATGCGCAGTGGCTCTTCCATCGCGCGCAGCACGATCTTGATACCTGCGTCCTGGTCAGGGTTGTCGCCTTTCAGGCCGGCAACCATGGCGCGGGCGCGCAGCAGGGCCACGCCACCGCCGGCAACGATGCCTTCTTCCACGGCAGCGCGGGTAGCGTGCAGTGCATCTTCAACGCGGGCTTTTTTCTCTTTCATTTCGACTTCGGTGGCAGCGCCAACCTTGATCACGGCAACACCGCCAGCCAGCTTGGCCACGCGCTCTTGCAGTTTTTCACGGTCGTAGTCCGAGGTCGCTTCTTCGATCTGCACGCGGATTTGCTTGACGCGGCCTTCGATCGCAGCGGCTTGACCAGCACCGTCGATGACGATGGTGTTTTCTTTGCCCACTTCGATGCGCTTGGCTTGGCCCAGCTCTTCCAGGGTGATCTTTTCCAGGGTCAGGCCGACTTCTTCAGCTACAACCTGGCCGCCGGTCAGGATGGCGATGTCTTCCAGCATGGCTTTACGACGGTCGCCGAAGCCTGGAGCTTTCACAGCAACGGTTTTCAGGATGCCGCGGATGTTGTTGACCACCAGGGTCGCCAGTGCTTCGCCTTCGATGTCTTCTGCGATGATCAGCAGTGGACGGCCGGCTTTTGCAACTTGTTCCAGTACGGGCAGCAGGTCACGGATGTTCGAGATTTTTTTGTCGCACAGCAGCACGAACGGGCTTTCCAGGGCAGCGACTTGCTTTTCCTGGTTGTTGATGAAGTATGGCGACAGGTAGCCGCGGTCGAATTGCATACCTTCAACGATGTCGAGCTCGTCGTTCAGCGACTTGCCGTCTTCCACGGTGATCACGCCTTCTTTGCCGACTTTTTCCATCGCTTCAGCGATGCGCTCGCCGATCGACGAATCCGAGTTGGCCGAGATCGCGCCAACCTGGGCGATTTCTTTGGTGGTGGTGGTTGGCTTGGCGATTTTTTTCAGTTCTTCGACGGTGGCAGCGACTGCTTTGTCGATGCCGCGCTTGAGGTCCATCGGGTTCATGCCGGCGGCAACGAACTTCATGCCTTCGCGCACGATAGCCTGGGCCAGAACGGTCGCGGTGGTGGTACCGTCGCCGGCGTTGTCGCTGGTGCGGGAAGCAACTTCCTTGACCATTTGCGCGCCCATGTTTTGCAGCTTGTCTTTCAGTTCAACTTCTTTTGCTACCGATACGCCGTCCTTGGTGACGGTTGGCGCGCCGAACGAGCGCTCCAGTACCACGTTGCGGCCTTTAGGGCCCAGGGTGACTTTAACGGCGTTGGCCAGAATGTTGACGCCTTCTACCATTTTGGCGCGCGCTGCGTCGCCGAAGATAACTTCTTTAGCTGCCATGTTTATTACTCCTGTGAGGTGTTAAGTTGCGAGTCGTGGACCAGTGATTGCAAAAGCGCAAATTACTTGGTGACGATCGCCATGATGTCTTCTTCGCGCATGACCATCAGTTCCTGGCCGTCGATCTTGACGGTCTGGCCGGCGTATTTGCCGAACAGGACGCGGTCGCCTACTTTGACATCCAGAGGACGGACTTTGCCGTCTTCCAGGATCTTGCCATTGCCAACGGCGAGGACTTCGCCTTGATCCGGTTTTTCAGCAGCCGCATCAGGGATGATCAGGCCGGATGCAGTCTTGGTTTCCTGGTCGAGACGTTTGACGATAACGCGATCGTTCAAAGGGCGAAGGTTCATACAAAACTCCTTAATTAACAATGGTACAGTTGGTTGCCGTTTCAACCACGTAAGGTGATTGCCGCAGCGGAAAGTTGGATGAGAGCGCTTGTTAGCACTCTCTCATAACGAGTGCCAATTATAGGGACGACATCCCTGTATTTCAAGGCACAAGGTTTGTGAAAACGCAAAAAAGCAGTGTTCTGATGGGAAAGAGGCAACAGAATCCGGCGATATCGGCTAAGTCGGCGGCTGTAAGGCGATCACGGCCATGCCGGCTAGGGCCAGGCCGGCGCCTGCCATGTCGTAGCGGGTGAGCGCCACGCCGTCCACCAATCTGAGCCACAGCAGCGCGACGGCAATGTAGGCGCCGCCATAGGCCGCGTAGGTGCGGGCGGCGCCGGTGGGATGCAGGGTCAGCAGCCAGGCGAACAGGGCCAGCGACAGGGCTGCAGGTAACAGCAGCCACGGCGACTTGTCCTGGCGCAGGACCAGCCAAGGCAGGTAGCAGCCGACGATTTCGGCGATGGCGGTGACGAAGAAGAGGGCGGTGAGCTTGATGAAATCCATGCGGCCATGATACCGGGCCGTCGGCGCGGTCCGGTATAAAAAAAGCCGGCGATCACGCCGGCTTTCATTGTTACCGCATCACCATTCGGCGACGCTGCCATCCTTGTGGCGCCAGACCGGGTTGCGCCAGTCGCCGGCGTTCTTGCTGGCGGCGATCACGCGTTCTTCGTCCACTTCCACGCCCAGGCCAGGTTTGCGCAGCGGGGCGCAGTAGCCGTCGACGATCTTGAAGTCGTCCTTGTTGATCACGTAGTCGAGCAGCTCGCCACCCTTGTTGTAGTGGATGCCCATGCTTTGCTCTTGCAGCACGGCGTTGTACGACACGAAGTCCACCGCCAGGCACGAGGCCAGGGCGACCGGACCAAGCGGGCAGTGCGGCGCCAGCGTGATGTCGTAGGCTTCGGCCATCGAGGCGATCTTCAGGCACTCGGTAATACCGCCGGCATGCGACAGGTCTGGCTGCACGATGGACAGGCCACCGGCCGCGAACACGTTCTTGAACTCGAAGCGCGAGTACATGCGCTCGCCGGCTGCCAGCGGGATCGAGGTCATCTCGGCCAGGCGCGGGTAGTACTCGGCTTGCTCGGCCAGGACCGGCTCTTCCACGAACAGCGGACGGAACTGTTCCAGTTCGCGCAGCAGGGTCTTGGCCATTGGCGCGGCCACGCGGCCGTGGAAGTCCAGGCCGAATTCGATGGTATTGCCGAACGCTTCGCGGATTTCCGCCACGCGGCGCACCGCTTCATCGACCGCAGCCGAGGTGTCTAGCAGGCCCAGCTCTTCGGTGCCGTTCATCTTGAAGGTGTCGAAGCCGCCTTCTTTCAGTTTGCTGATCTGTTCGATGATGTCGGCAGGACGGTCGCCGCCTACCCAGCTGTACATTTTCATGCGGTCGCGCACCAGGCCGCCCAGCAGTTCGTACACGGGCTGGCCCAGGACCTTGCCCTTGATGTCCCACAGCGCCTGGTCGATACCGGCGATCGCGCTCATCAGGATGGCGCCGCCACGGTAGAAGCCGGCGCGGTACATGGTTTGCCACAGGTCGTTGATGCGCGACGGATCCTGGCCGATCAAGTACGGCTCCATTTCCTGGACGGCCGTTTCCACGGTGCGGGCGCGGCCTTCGATGACCGGTTCGCCCCAGCCGACGACACCTTCATCGGTTTCGATTTTCAGCAGCATCCAGCGCGGTGGAACACGGTAGGTCGTCAGTTTGGTGATTTTCATAGGGGTGAGGAATGAGAGTAAGTTCAATGAACAGCACACAGTCTAAAACGACGCCCCGCTACACAAATATGATTAATTCGCCACAAACCATATCATTATCGAATACCAGAAATAAACCAGCCTGCTATCTGATATCAAGATAGCTGATAGTTATTTTTTTATATCTATTGCGCGTCGGCCGCGCTTACACTCGGCGTCATGCTAGACATCTCCACGCCTTCCAACGCCACGACCGCTGCCATCCTGTTGCAGCGCGGTGGCCGCGCCGGCCGTGCGCTGTGCTGGGACGCCGCCGGCCAGTGCTGGCGCTGGTCCGATCCGCTGGCCGGCCAGCTGTACGCGTGGCCGGCCGCTGCTGCTGCATCCATCACCGCCGCCACAGCCTGCACCGTGCGCGTGTCCGAAGGCGCGTGCACGCTGGAAGCCTGCAGGTCCGGGCGCTGGCTGCTGGGTCAGGGCAAGCGGCTGGGGCTGATCGAGTTGCCGCCGGCCGGCAGCGTGACCCGGCCGCTGCAGGCGCAAGTGCTGTTGACGGTGGACGCGGCCGAGCCGCGCACGGCAATCAGCGACGGCTGCACCGACCGTGCCGGCAATTTTGTCTTCGGCACCGCCAACACCGCCAGCGACCAGCGCCCGATCGGCAGCTTTTACCAGTATTCGCAGCGCCACGGCCTGCGCCGGCTGGCGCTGCCGGCGGTGGTGCGCGCGGCCGGCATCGCTTTCAGTGCCGACGGCGCCCGCATGGTGTTTGCCGATGGTCGCCGCATCCTGCACTGTACCTATGATGCCGGTCGCGCCAGGGTGGGCAAGGTCGCCACGCTGGCCGAGGCTGACCTCGACGTGGGGGCGATCGTGATCGACAGCGCCAACTGCCTGTGGAGCCTCCAGGGCAGCGAGCTGGTGCATTACGATGCTGGCGGCGCCGTGCTGCGCCGGATCGTGCTCGCGGGTGACGCGCCAGCGTCGCTGGCGTTCGGCGGTGACAGCCTCGACCGCTTGCTGTTGCTGGGCCGGGGCGGCGGCTTGTACGGCTTGCCTGACGGCTCGCTCGGTGCGGCCACCGCTGGTGTCGCCGAGACGCTGTTCGACGACACTGCGCCAGTGGCCGGGTAGGGCATGAGGCCGGCCTGCGCCAGCGTCGGCAACAGGCTGGCCACTATGATGCAAAGAATGCAAGCCGCGCGTGCTCTACCTTTCGGGCAGTATAATAATCGCCAATATGACTGATTCCCGCTCCGATCGCTTTGTCCGCTCCCACCTGAAGACCCGCCACCTGGTATTGCTGGTGGAGCTCGGCCGTCACGGTTCCATCGCGCACGCGGCGCAAGCCGCCAACCTGACCCAGCCCGGCGCCTCCAAGTTGCTGGGCGAGCTAGAGCACGCGCTCGGGGTACAGCTGTTCGAGCGCCTGTCGCGCGGCGTGGCGCCTACCTGGTATGGCAAGGTGCTGATCCGCCGCGCCGGCGCTGCGCTGGCCGAGATGGACGCGGCGCACCAGGAAGTGATGGAGCTGCTGTCGGGCCTGCGCGGACGGGTCGGCATCGGCTCGGTGCTGGCGCCGGCCACCTCGCTGGTGCCCAAGGCCATCAACCTGCTCAAGTCGCGCCATGCGCGCGTGCACGTGTCGGTCAAGATGTCCACCAGCAAAGTGCTGGTGGAGCGCCTGCGCAGTGGCGAGCTCGACCTTGTCGTCGGCCGCATCCTCGACACCGCCGCCGCCGACGAACTGCATTTCGAACCACTCACCGACGAGCCGCACCTCCTGATCGCGCGCAGCGACCATCCGCTGGCGGGCCGCAACGACTTGCAGCTGGAAGAACTGGTGCGCCAATGCTGGGTACTGCCGCCAGCCGGCAGCATCCTGCGCGATCGCCTGACCGCCTTGTTCCTGTCGCACGGCCTCGAGCAGCCGGCCGAAACCGTCGAGACGCAAGACTTGCCGGTAGTGGCTAGCCTGTTGATGAACAGCGACATGATCGTTGCGCTGCCGGCCGAAGCGGTGCAGGCCTACCTGCAAACCGGGCTGATGGCAATCCTGCCGTTCGACCTCGGTGTGAGCATGGATTCGTTCGGCATCATCACGCGCAAGCGCCATCAACTCTCTCCGGGCGCCGACGCCATGCTGCTGGCGCTGCGCGACACCGCCACCACCATGTATCCCCACTACAGCAAGCCCTGAAGTCAGCGGCGTTTGACGACGACTCACCGGTGGGCGCGAGCAGAGCCTAGGAGCAGTTGTCGTACTTGCACGCTGTGGTTTTTACACACAATAGACATACTGTTTACGCTTCTTGTATGTCTGATATACGAACTTGATATGGGCCAACGTCAATAAGCTATTGGCCTGCCAACTTCGGTTTCGATAGCATCCCGTCTTACCCGTCCGATGTGGTTCAAAGATCAGAGACGGAGCTACACAGACACTGGAGATGCACATAATGAAACACAAGAAAATGAGCCTGCTGATCGCAACCTTGTTCAGCACCCCGTTGATGGCGCAACAGGCGTTCGCGCAAGAAGCACAGGCAGCACAAGCAGCGGCACCGGCGGCGCAGGCAGCAACCCCGGCAGCGCCGGTCGCCGGCGAAATCCAGCAAGTCAACGTGACCGGCATCCGTGCTTCGGTACGCAATGCGCTGGCCGTCAAGGAGGCTTCCAACAGCATGGTGGAAGTGATCGCGTCGGAAGACATCGGCAAACTGCCGGATACCACTATCGCCGAGTCGCTGGCACGCCTGCCAGGTCTGTCGTCGGGTCTTGATCGCGGTAATGCTTCGCAGATCGTTGCGCGTGGCATGGGCCCGCGCTTTATCGGCGCCACCCTGAATGGCCGCGAACTGGCCTCGTCGGAGCCGGATCGTGCCGTGCGCTTCGAGCAGTTCCCGTCGGAGTCGATCAGCGGCGCCACCGTCTACAAGACCCAGAACGCTGACCTGGTCGAAGGCGGCATCGCCACCTCGATCGATCTGCAAACCGTCTCGCCGTTGAAGTACAACGGTCGCCAGCTGAACTTCAAGGCCGATGTCCTGCACTACAACATCGCCAAGGACATCGCTGGCGCGGACAAGAACAAGCCACGCGTGGGCGGGATCTGGATTGACCAGTTCCTCGACAAGACCCTGGGCGCCGCCATCGCTTTCAGCTACCAGGACCAGCCCTCGGTGCAGAAGAACGTGCGCCACTGGGGCTTCAACGAAAACAATTCTGTCGACATGAACGGCGACGGCAACGTCGACAAGACCCCGTGGGGCTTCCAGGACGACGTGCGCCGCGGCAGCAACAAGCGCAGCAGCGTGTTGGGCAAGGTAGAGTACAAGCCAAACAGCGACGTCCTGATCACCGCCGATACCTACTATGCGCGTACCAAGATCGACGAAGCGCAGATGCAGCACTGGACCGGCGACCTCGGTAACTGGGATGGCGGCAACTCCAACAACTTCAGCAACCTCGATATCCGTAACGGCTACGTGGCCGGCGGCACCGTCAACTGGAACCGCGTCATCAACAACGACGCACACTGGATCCAGGACGCCAGCGTGTCCGCCAGCGGCCTGAACGCCAAGGTCAACGTCGGCGAGTGGAAAGTCGAAACCGACCTGTCGACCTCGCACGCGCTGCGCAGCAGCCAGTGGCGCGACCTGCGTCAGAATTCGCTGAGCTCGATTCCAGTGTCGGTCAACTGGTCGTTCACCGGCAATGAGCGTCAGCAGTACAGCTTTGGCGGCATTGACACCGGCAACCCGGCCAACTTCGAAGCGCCGACCCTGTACGTCGATACCGACGGCCACGTGAAGGATCTGCTGAACGCCGCGTCGGTCACCGCTGCGCGTCCGATCGAAAACAGCATCGTCAGCCGCATCAAGGTTGGCGTGCGCGCTACCGACCGCGAGAAGAGCTACCGCCAGACCACCTGGCAGTTGGCCCAGCAGAACGCGATTCCTGCTTCGGCCTACGAGACCGTCAACGTCGCCGGCTTCCCGTCGTACTTCGTGCTCAAGGATTTCTACGGCACCATCGGCAACGCCTTCGGTCCGGATGCGTTCAATCCGAACGGCAAAGTCGGTACTGCCGACCAGGTACGCAACGACCAGCTTGCTGGATGGCGCGTCAAGGAACGCAGCACCTCGGCCTTCGTCCAGGGTGATCTCGACGGCGAAGCATTTGGCAAAACCTACCGCGGCAACGTGGGCGTGCGCCTGGTGCACACCAAGACCGACAGCTACGGCATGGGTTCGATCAACGGTTCCACCCCTTCAGCGGTCGAGCAGGGCACGTCGTACACCGAGATCCTGCCTAGCCTGAACCTGATCTTCAACCTCGACGAAGCCCAGGAACATCAAGTGCGCTTTGGCCTGGCCCGTGCCATGTCGCGTCCGCCACTCGATGAACTGCGCGCCTCGCGCAACCTGAGCCAGGCAGGCACCAGCCAGCCGCAAACCGGTTCGGCCGGCAACCCGGACCTGAAACCGATGATGGCCAACCAGGTCGACCTGGCATACCAGTGGTACTTCCAGAAGGGTTCGCTCGTTTCCGTCGGTGGCTTCTACAAGCAACTGCAGCGCTACATCGCCATCACCCAGAGCGACAACATCACCCGTTCGGTCAACGGCGAAGGCGGCAACATTCGTGGCGTGGAACTGGTCTACCAGCAAGCGTTCACCGGCCTGCCAGCACCGTTCGACGGGCTCGGTATCGCCAGCAACTACGCTTACACCGCCAGCACCGTGCGTGAACAGGTACCAGTTGGCAATCCGTTCCCGATCGAAGGCCTGATGCGTAACAACGGCGGCGTGACCCTGTGGTACGAAAAAGCCGGCTACGAAGCGCGCATCTCGGCCAACCATCACAGCTCGTTCGTGCGTAATCCGAGCTGGAGCGCTGGCCAGTTGCTGGTCAACGAAGCGGAAACCTTCGTCACCCTGAACCTGGCCAAGCAGATCACGCCCAACGTGCAGGTGCGCTTCGGCATCGACAACCTGACCAACCAGAAGGCGGTCTACACCAGCGCCAACAACCCGCTGCAACAGGAAGTGACCGAGTTTGGCCGCCGCTTCAACCTGGGCCTGTCCTTCAAGCTGTAAATTTTCCGTTGTACCTTTGTTTTATCGTGGTTTGCGGAGCAGTGCTTAACGGTGCTGCTCCGTTTTTTTTAGCCCAATTCGGGGTCAGTGCCGACATTCGGACATTTTTGAACTTATTCTTTGAAGTACGCTTCAACGAAAAAGTTCCGTGATGTCCGAATGTCGGCACTGACCCCAAAGTTTTCTCAGGGAGTCTGACTTGAACACGATGCCTTGCTGGCGGCGCTTGTGCGCTGCCGTCCTGCTGCTGGCCGCCACTGCTGTCGCACACACTGCCGCGCATGCTGCCGCACCGATCAAACCCCATATTGCCGACGCCACCGTCAAGGCCGGGCGCGAGCGCCTGTCGCTCGATCGCGGCTGGCTGTTCCACCTCGGCGACGTGCGCCAGGCGCCGATTGTCGGCCACGAGGAATCGTATAGCAACGCCAAGGCCGGCAATGCGCCTGGCGCGGCCGGCGCCGAATTCGACGACTCCGACTGGCGCCGCCTCGATCTGCCGCACGACTGGGCCGTCGAAGGCCCGTTCGACCCGAAAGCCAATATCTCGCAGGGCTACCGGCCGCGCGGCATCGGCTGGTATCGGCGCTATTTGCAGGTCGATCCGGCCGACCGTGGCCGCCACTTCGAGCTGCAGTTCGATGCGATCGCCACCCACGCCACCGTGTACGTCAACGGCAACGTGGTCAACCGCAACTGGTCCGGCTACAACGCCAGCAATATCGACATCACGCCTTACCTGACCTACGGTGACGCGCTCAACACCATCTCGATCCGCGTCGATGCGGAAGCGATGGAGGGCTGGTGGTACGAGGGCGCCGGCATGTACCGCCACGCGTGGCTGGTCAAGCGCGCGCCGGTGCACGTGGCTACCGATGGCGTGTATGCCGTGCCCCGACCTGACAAATCCGGCAAGGGCAAGGAATGGAGCCTGCCGGTGGAAGTGACGCTCAATAACAGCGGCAAGAAGGCGTCCGACGTGACGGTGGAAGTGACCGTGTTCGACCCGGCCGGCAAGCAGGTGGGCCGCCAGGTGGCCAAGGCCAGCGTGGGCGTGCTGAAAGACGCCACCGTCAAGCTGCCGTTCAGGATCAGCGATCCGGCGCTGTGGTCGATCGCCAGGACCAACTTGTACAAGGTGGTGACGCGCGTGCTGGAAAACGGCAAGGCGCAGGATGAAGTGGCGCTGCACACGGGCTTTCGCACCATCCGCTTCGATGCGCAGCAGGGCTTCTTCCTCAACGGCGAACATTTGAAACTGCAAGGCGTGTGCATCCACCAGGATCACGCCGGCGTTGGCGTTGCGATTCCCGACTCGGTATGGGAGTATCGCCTGCGCCGCCTGAAGGAACTGGGCGTGAACGCGATCCGCTTCTCGCACAATGCACCGGCGGCCGAAGTGCTCGACATGGTCGATCGCATGGGCTTCGTGGTGATGGACGAGAACCGCAATTTCAATCCGTCGCCCGACTACATGAAGCAGCTCGAGTGGATGGTGCGGCGCGACCGCCACCACCCCGGCATCATCCTGTGGTCGGTGTTCAATGAAGAGCCGGTGCAGGGCTCGGAAGTCGGTTACGAAATGGTGCGCCGCATGGCTGCCGCCGTCAAATCGCTCGACGATACGCGTCCGGTCACCGCTGCCATGAACGGCGGCTTCTTCAGCGACCTCAACGTGGCGCACGCGGTGGACGTGGTGGGCGCCAACTACCAGGTGCCCGACTACGACCGCTTCCATAAGGCGTATCCGACGGTGCCGTTCACCAGCTCGGAAGACACGTCCGCGTTCATGACGCGCGGCGTGTTCAAGACCGACAAGGACAAGAACCAGATCGCCAGCTACGACGACCTGGCCGACGCCGCGCAGTGGGGCAATACCCACCGCGACGCGTGGGAGGCGATCGCCAAGCGGCCGTTCGTGGCCGGCGGCTTTGTCTGGACCGGCTTCGATTATCGCGGTGAGCCAACCCCCAACGAGTGGCCATCGGTCAGCTCGGTGTTCGGCATCATGGACCTGAACGGCTTCCCGAAAAACGCCTACTACATCCACCAGGCGCAATGGATCAAGGACCGCCCGCTGATCCACATCGCGCCGCACTGGAACTGGGCCGGCAGCGAAGGCAAGAACATCCGCGTGATGGTGATGGCCAATGTCGAACGCATCGAACTGCGGTTGAACGGCAAACAGCTGGGCGAGCAAAAGGCCGATCCGTTCCGCATGAACTATTTCAATGTCGCCTACGCGCCGGGCAAGCTCGAAGCCATCGGCTACAACGGCGGCAAGGAAGTGGTGCGCACGGCGGTGGAAACTACGGGTGAGCCGGTGGCGCTGGAACTGGTCCCGGACCGCCAGGACCTGGCCGGCGATGGCCGCGACGCGATGCCCATCACGGTGCGCGCGCTCGATGCCCAAGGCCGCGCGGTGCCGCTGGCCGATCCGGTGGTCACCTTCAAGGTAACCGGAGGCGGGCGCTCGATCGGCCATGGCAATGGCGACCCGACCTCGCACGAGGACGAGAAGGGCGCCACCCGGCGCCTGTTCAACGGCCTGGCGCAGCTGATCGTGCAGACCAGCTACGACGCCACGCAGCCCGTCACGGTGGAAGCGAGCGCACCGGGCCTGAAGGTGGCCACGGTGACGATTCCCGTCAAGGCCGTGGCGGCGGTGCCGTTCGTGGCCAGCGCCGACGCGCCGCTGACGTTCGTGCGCACCTGGCGCGTGGCGCCGCCGGGCGACACGCGGCCGAACCCGAACCAGAAGATCGACAGCTTCGACATGAACACCTGGGGCTGGGGCCAGCCGCCGATGTGGGGCGCGGCAGGCAGCAAGTTCAACCTGTACCGGTCGAGCTTCACGCCGCGCAAGAACCTCGCCGACGGCAATGGCCTGATCCGATTCGCCGGCATCAAGGGCCGCGCGGAGGTCTGGATCAACGGCAAGCTGGTGGGCAAGAAGGACAGCTTTGCCGCCGCACCGCTCGACCTGGAACTGCCAGCCGGGACCGGCAAGCGCGAGATCAGCGTGATCGTCGAAGCCGAGCCGGGGCAGGGCGGCGCCCAGGGCAGTGGCATCACGGGCAACGTCACCATCGAGCCGAAGAAATAAGCTCAAAAAGTAACAAAAGTCACAGATTTGCGCGCCGAATGTCTGGCGCGCAAATAGTTAACTTGCGTTTTACTTAAAATTCGGGGCCGGACACGTGATTCGGTTGACGGCACCCCGCGCCCTGCCTATAGTGGCGGGATGATTTCAGACTTCCAAGAACTATCCGACAAGATCGACCAGCTGGCCGAGATGACCAATGCTTTGCGCCGCGAAAACGCCCAGTTGCGTCAGGCCAATGCCGCCCTCGTGGTGGAAAACATGGGATATCAACGCCGCCTGAGCGAGGCCGCCGACCGCGTGCAGGCGCTGCTGGTGCACGTGCCATCGCTGGTGCCCGAGCCGGTGCCGGAGGACGAGGAAGCCGAAGCAACCGAACTGGCAGCTGGCGACGCCATTGCACCTGCCGCACAACATGAGGAAGTACGATGATCGAGCTCGACGTCACCATCATGGGCCAATCGTACCGCCTGATGTGCAAGGCCGACGAAGAGCGCGCCTTGCGCGAAGCGTCCGTCATGCTCGACAAAAAAATGACCGGCATCCGCGCGTCGGGCCGGGTCAAGGGCAACGACCGTATCGCGGTCATGGCAGCGCTGAGCGTGGCGGCGGAATTCCTGTCGATCAAGGCGCCGCAAGGCCCGTTGTCCGACATGTCCATCCTCGAAGTGCAGACCAAGATCGCCGCCATGCACAAGGTGTTGGATACCGCACTCACGCCGCAAGAAGCACTGTTTTAACCGCTTTTTAAGCATCAAACTCCTTCCTTTGCGGCGGACAAAAGAGTAAACTGGCGTCACCCTGCAGTGTTCGTGAATGTCATATATTCCTTGAACCATTTGTTTGCACCGGTCGTGGGATTTTGTTTGGTGGGCGTGAGCATCGCTTGTTCGATGAACCCGAAATTGAACTAACCGTGACCACCTGAGCCATTAGGTTCGGGATGCCGGCATAACGGCACAAGCGGGGTACTCATTCAGGATTTAATTCCTTAAAAAGCGGTTGGCATGAAAATGTCCAGCCGCTTTTTTTCGTCCGGAGACGATGTATGCAATATTGGCTGATGAAGTCCGAACCCGACGACGTGAGCATCGACGATCTCATGGCGTCACCGAACCACACCACCGCCTGGTATGGGGTGCGCAACTACCAGGCGCGCAACTTCATGCGCGACCAGATGCAGCCAGGGGATGGGGTGCTGTTCTATCACTCGAGCTGCCCGCAGCCCGGCATTGCCGGCCTGGCGGTAATCGCCAGCGGCCCGTACCCGGACGCCTCGCAGTTCGATCCCAACAGCCATTATCACGATCCCAAGGCCACGCAGGAGCAGCCGCGCTGGATTTCGATCGATGTGCAGGGCACGCAGAAGACGCGGCTACTGCCATTGGCCGAGATGCGGAGCATCGCGGCGCTGGAAGACATGCTGGTGCTGCAAAAGGGCAGCCGCCTGTCCATCACGCCGGTCACGCCGGCGCAATGGAAGGCGATTGTGACATTGTTGGCTTGATCCCTGCCACCCCTACAACCTATGGGGTCGGACCCCGTACGGGGTCCGACCCCGGTTTGCTTTGCGGGTTGATCGTCGGTGCCGTACCACGCTGGCGTACCTTGTAGGCCCACACCAGCATGGCAATCGCCGCCACCACCATCGGCAGCGACAGCACCTGGCCCGACGTGATCGGCATGCCCAGGAACGTGGTTTCCCAGTCCGGCGTGCGGAAGTACTCGGTAAAGAACCGCGCGCAGCCATACAGCAGCGTGTAGAACGCGCCGACCGCCAGGCGTGGCCGCTCCTTGCGCGCATACAGCCACAGGATGATGAACACCAGCAGGCCGTCGATCAGCATCTGGTAGATTGGCGACGGATGGCGCAGGCCTTGCAGGAACACCGGGTTCGGATGCAGCGGGAACGAATTATCCGGCCAGAGCATGGCCCATGGCAGCGACTGGTCGGCCACGACGCGGCCCGGCAGTTCGGCGTTGATGAAGTTGCCCATGCGGCCGGCGGCGTAGCCGAGCGGCACCAGCGGCGCGATGAAGTCGTACACGTCGAGGATGTTGCGCCCCGACTTGCGCGCCCACAGCGACATGGCGATCAGCACGCCGATAAAGCCGCCGTGGAACGACATGCCGCCGTGCCACACCTTGAAGATCTCGATCGGGTTGGAAAAATACTTGACCGGCTCGTAGAACAGCACTTCGCCCAGGCGCCCGCCGATGACCACGCCCAGCATGCCGTAGAACAGCATGTCGTCGAGGTCTTCCTTGCGCCACAGCTGGGCGGCAATGTGCGGCTGCCTGATGCGCACGCGGCCGAGCGCAATGAACAGCGCAAACGCCAGGACGTACATCAGGCCATACCAGTGGATCGCGACCGGCCCCAGTTGGAGGGCGACCGGATCGGGCATCGGGTGGATCAGCATAGGGCGGTTTTCCTTACTTCTTTTCTTAATAATTCCAAAAAGCCGCGCAGCACGGGCGAGGCATTGTCGCGTCGCCAGGCCAGTCCGGTTTCGACCAGCGGCGTGGTGTGGGCCAGCGCACGGTATTCTACTCCGGGACGCATCAGGTTGGAGACCGACTGCGGCACCAGCGCCATGCCCATGCCGGCCGACACCAGGCCGACGATGGTCTGCATCTGGATCGCCTGCTGGCCGATTTCGGGCGTGACGCCGGCGTCGCGAAACACCGACAGGATGGCGTCGTACAGGCCCGGCGAGATGGCGCGCGGGAAGATGATCAGCGGCAGTGCCGGCAACGCGTTCAAGGCCGCCTTGCCGCGCTTCTTCAGTGCCGGCAGGCCGGTGGGCACGGCCAGCACCAGCGGCTCGCGCAGCACCGGCAGATAATCGAGCTCGGTGCGGGCCTTGTCGGGCAGCGGCGGGATCAACAGGCCCGCGTCGATGCGGTTGTGCAGCAGGTCGTCGAGCTGCAGGTCCGACGTGGCTTCCTGCAAGGTGATCTGCACCTGCGGGTAGGCGGCGCGGTAGGCGCGCAGAAAGGGCGGCAGCACGCTGTAGTCGGCCGAGGAGACAAAGGCCAGGGTCAGGCGCCCGACTTCGCCGGCGGCCGCGCGCTGCACCAGTTGCGGCAGCTCCTGGGCTTGCGCCAGCATCCGGCGCGCCTCGGGCAGCAGCGCACTGCCGGCTGGCGTGAGCGTAACGCCGCGGCGGTTACGCTCGAATACCGGGGCACCCAGCAGCTCTTCCAGCGCCTGGATCGTCTGCGACAGCGGCGGCTGCGTCATGTGCAGGCGCAGCGCGGCGCGGCCGAAGTGCAGCTCCTCGGCTACGGTGACGAAATAGCGTAACTGACGCAGTTCCACATTCATATGTATTTCTATTCAAATTATGGTCTGTGATAGTTTATACGACTCACAGCCGCGACAATCTTATATTTGACAGGTCAGCAGGGCCAAGGCACTCTGTCGTGCTACGTTGCCGCCTTATCTTTGGAGATCCATCATGCCAGTCTATCGTTCCCGCACCACCACCCACGGCCGCAACATGGCCGGCGCGCGCGCCCTGTGGCGCGCCACCGGCATGAAGGACGGCGACTTCGACAAGCCGATCATCGCGGTCGTCAACTCCTTCACCCAGTTCGTGCCCGGCCATGTGCACCTGAAGGACCTGGGCCAGCTGGTGGCGCGCGAGATCGAAAAAGCCGGTGGCGTTGCGAAAGAATTCAACACCATCGCGGTCGATGACGGCATCGCCATGGGCCACGGCGGCATGTTGTACTCGCTGCCGTCGCGCGACCTGATCGCCGACTCGGTCGAGTACATGGTCAACGCCCACTGCGCCGATGCGATGGTGTGCATCTCCAACTGCGACAAGATCACCCCGGGCATGCTGATGGCTGCCATGCGCATCAACATTCCCGTGGTGTTCGTCTCCGGCGGCCCGATGGAAGCCGGCAAGGTGGTCAAGGTGGTCAATGGCGGCCAGAAGATCATCAAGCTCGACCTGGTGGACGCCATGATCAAGGCCGGCGACGACACCGTCTCCGACGCCGATGTCGCCGAAATCGAACGCTCGGCCTGTCCGACCTGCGGTTCGTGCTCGGGGATGTTTACCGCCAACTCGATGAACTGCCTGACCGAGGCGCTGGGCCTGTCCCTGCCCGGTAACGGCACGGTGCTGGCCACGCACTCGGACCGCGAGCAGCTGTTCCTGCGCGCCGGCCGCCTGATCGTGGACCTGGCGCGCCGCCACTACGAGCAGGACGATTACTCGATCCTGCCGCGTACCATCGCCAACAAGGCCACGTTCGAAAACGCCATGGCGCTCGACGTCTCGATGGGCGGCTCCACCAACACCGTGCTGCACCTGCTGGCAGCTGCGCACGAAGCGGGCGTGGACTTCACCATGGCCGACATCGACCGCATCTCGCGCAAGGTGCCCTGCCTGTGCAAGGTCGCGCCGATGACCGACAAGTACCACATCGAAGACGTGCACCGCGCCGGCGGCATCATCTCGATTTTAGGCGAACTGGCGCGCGGCGGCCTGCTCGACACCACCCGTCCGACCATCCACGCGCCCACCATGGCCGACGCCATCGAACGCAACGACATCAAGCGCAGCGACGACCCGGCCGTGCACCAGCTGTTCCGCGCAGCGCCCGGCGGCGTGCCCACGCAGACGGCGTTCTCGCAGTCCGAGCGCTTCGCCTCGCTGGACCTGGATCGCAGCACCGGCTGCATCCGCGACAAGGAACACGCGTACTCGCAGGACGGCGGCCTGGCCGTGTTGTACGGTAACCTGGCACTGAACGGCTGCATCGTCAAAACCGCCGGCGTCGATGAGAGCATCCTCAAGTTCAGCGGCAAGGCGCGCGTGTTCGAGAGCCAGGACGACGCAGTGGCCGCCATCCTCGGCGACACCGTGCACGCCGGCGACGTGGTCATCATCCGCTACGAAGGCCCGAAAGGCGGCCCCGGCATGCAGGAGATGTTGTACCCGACCTCGTACATCAAGTCGAAAGGCCTGGGCAAGTCGTGCGCGCTGCTGACCGACGGTCGCTTCTCCGGTGGTTCATCGGGCCTGGTGATCGGCCACGCGTCGCCGGAAGCGGCCGAAGGCGGCGCCATCGGCCTGGTGGAAGAGGGCGACATGATCGACATCGACATCCCCAACCGCACCATCAACCTGCGCATCACCGACGCCGAACTGGCCGCGCGCCGCGCCACTATGGAAGCGAAAGGCGACGCCGCCTGGCAACCGGTCGACCGCGAGCGCTACGTCTCGCAGGCGCTGCAAGCCTACGCCGCACTGACCACCTCGGCCGACCGCGGCGCGGTGCGCGATTTATCGCAACTGAAGCGCTAAGTTCGCTCTGGCTCACTTCCGTAGCGATACCGCCGCAGCGCCTTGCTGCGGCGGTTTCTCGATTGGCCGCGCTTGCATCGTCCGCGTGACAGGCCTAAGATGGCTTATCACTCGCAACGAGGGAGGCACCATGACAACCAAACTGATCATCCACGATGTGGATGAAAACCTCGCACTGGGATTGAAACGCCGGGCCGCTGCCAACGGCCGCAGCACCGAAGCCGAACACCGCGAAATCCTGAAGTCCGCATTGCAAAGGCCACGACGCCGGCCATTTCTTGAAGTACTGGCCAGCATGCCTGATGTGGGTCGCGATGATGATTTCGAGGTGCGCGGCGCGTAGGCCTGGCGATGTATCTCGTCGACACCAACGTCATCAGTGAAGCACGTAAGGGCGCCAGAGCCAATCCAGGCGTTCTGAGCTTTTTCGCCGGCGACCAGTCTATCGATTGCTATCTCAGCGTGCAGACGATGGGAGAACTGAGGCGTGGTATCGAAAATATCCGCAAGCGCGGCGATCACCCGCAAGCAAGACGACTTGACGCGTGGCTGGCGCTTGTCTCGCACGACTACGCCGACCGAGTACTGGGTTTTGATGACGAGTGCGCGCAGATCTGGGGTTATTTGATGTCGCCCGACCCCAGTCATCCGATCGACAAGCAAATCGCTGCTATCGCACTGAGCTACGACCTGGAGGTCGTCACACGCAATGTCCGCGACTTCTCGGCAACCGGTGTCAAATTGTTCAATCCGTTTTATTGAAGCCAGTGCCAAAACTCGAATGTTATTGCTCTGATCATTGATTGGTTAGAAGATCCTCTCGTTAGTCTCGGTCAACCATGGCGCCAACTTGCGCGTTAAATTCTGAAGAGAAAAAACACTGTAAAATGTCACGGGAATTCGCAGCTTAACTGGAGAGATTTATGAAACGCAATTTGATGATGGTGGGTGTACTGGTCGCTTCGGCGTTCGCATCGCAAGTAGCGATGGCCGATGCCGGTTCGGATCTGGCCAAGGCGAAAAACTGCATGGCTTGCCACGCGGTCGCCACCAAGCTGGTCGGTCCTGCCTACAAGGATGTGGCCGCCAAATACGCGGGCCAGAAAGATGCCGAATCCAAGCTCGTCACCAAGGTGATGAAGGGTGGTTCGGGTACCTGGGGCGCGATCCCGATGCCAGCCAATCCACAGGTGAACGAGGCGGAAGCCCGCACCCTGGTGAAATGGGTGCTGGCGCAAAAGTAAGCGCTTTTGCGTCGCCCGCTTCTGCTCTACAAATAACAAACGCGCCCGAGGGCGCGTTTTGTTTTACTTGACCACTTCCACCTTGGTCTTCTTGCCATCCTTGTAGGTGAACAAGGTCAGCGCGCCGTCCTTGATGTCGCCGAACTGGTCGAACGCAATCAGGCCCGTCACGCCCTGGTAGTTGATCTTCTGCAGCAATGGCAGGTACTTGGCCGGCTGCGATGATTTGGCTTCCTGCATGGCCGCTGCCATGGTCATCACGGCGTCGTACACGTACGGCGCGTACAGCTGGACGTCGCTGTTGTATTTTTTCTTGTAGCGGGCCACGAAGTCGTCGAGATTCTTTTGCTCGGCTGGCGTGACGCCGCCCGCTTCGGCGCAGTACACCACGCCGTTGACGGCAGCCGCACCGGCCAGCTTGGGCAGCGCCTCGGTACACACGCCGTCGCCGCCCATGTACTTGGCGGTAATGCCCAGCGCCTTCATCTGGCGCAGCAGCGGGCCGCCCACCGAGTCCATGCCGCCGAAGAAGACCAGGTCTGGGCCCTTGCCACGGATCGAGGTGAGGATGGCGTTGAAGTCGGTGGCCTTGTCGGTGGTGAATTCCTTGGCGACGATCTGCACGCCCGGCAAGGCCTTCTTGGCGCCCTTGATGAACTCGTTGGCCACGCCCTGGCCGTAGGCCGTGCGGTCGTCGATCACGGCGATTTTTTTTGCGCCCAGCTTGCCTACCGCGTATGCGCCCAGGGTGCCGCCGAGCTTGGCGTCGTTGGCGACCACGCGGAACGCCGATTTGAAGCCTTGCTGGGTGTACTTGGTCTGGGTGGTGGCAGGCGAGATTTGCGGGATGCCGGCGTCGTAATAAATCTTGGACGCGGGGATCGAGGTGCCGGAATTGAGGTGGCCGATCACGCCGTTCACCTTGGCATCGACCAGCTTTTGCGCCACCGCCGTGCCCTGCTTGGGATCGGCGCCGTCGTCCTCCAGCATCAGCACGAACTTGACCGGCTTGCCGTCGATCTTGATGCCCTTGGCGTTCAAATCCTCGATCGCCATGTTGGCGCCGTTTTCATTGTCCTTGCCGAGGTGGGCCGAAGGACCCGAGACCGGGCCGACGTGGCCGATCTTGATGATTTCCTGGGCG
This sequence comes from Duganella sp. 3397, assembly GCF_031456625.1. Taxonomy (NCBI): domain Bacteria; kingdom Pseudomonadati; phylum Pseudomonadota; class Betaproteobacteria; order Burkholderiales; family Oxalobacteraceae; genus Duganella; species Duganella sp. 3397. The sequence continues at coordinate 228,671 of NZ_JAVDVB010000006.1, read as the reverse complement.
CTGGCGCTGCCCGCGCTGGCAAACGCCAGGGCGATGGCAAGGGGAATGCATTGAGCCTTGAACTGCATTGTCATTCTCCACGGTTATTTTTTCTGCGCCTGCAGATGCACCAGTTCTTGCGAGACGGCGCGGGCGACGATTTTTTCGATGGTGTCGTGCAGGCCGATGCGGATCTCGTTGGTGAGGCCGTGCAGCGCGTGCGTGAGCACTTCGGCCATGCTGTCCTTGATGCGCTGCTCTAGCACGAAATCAACGCGCGATTGCAGCTTATGCATGATGCGCTCGGACAGGCGGTGCTCCATCATCGCCCATTCGGCATCGGTCCAGCCGTCGATGGCTTCCACTTCGAGCGCGGTGGCCAGCTCGGCCCTGGTGGGGGCTGCTGCTGCGGGGAGAGGGTCTTCGCTAGCTGCTTCCGTCTTCAGAACCTCGGTCAAGACCGGGATGTTATCAAAGGTTGAGCTCATGATTTTCCTGCGACAAAGTGAGTGAGTGGATACTCCTGCTGCTTGTAGGCGACATAGCGCTTGCGGCCGGCAGCCGCATCATCCTCGTCCGAGGAAATCACTTCTATCATGCGCTCGAATCGGTCCACGCGGGAGGGTGCGCGGCGCGACAGATTCACTAATAATTCAGTATGTGGTAATTCCGCCTCATCGTTGTCGGTGAGTATGATGGGCGTGTGTTCGGCCAGCGCATCGCCGGCCAGCACGTGCGGTAAAAAGTCGATAGTCGAGAAGGTCCACAGGGCCGTGTTGAGCTCGGCCAGTTGCTGCGCATCGTCGGCCAGCACCACGATGCGATGGTTGGCGCCGAACGCCTTGCGCGCCAGGCGGCAGGCGTAGGCGACCTTGTCGGGGATGTTGGTGTGGAAGTCGATGCGGGTCATGGCGGGTTCGATGAGGATAGTTGGCTGTTAAGCCGTCGTTTCCGCGACGGCGGACCGCCGCGCAGGCGGGAATCCATAGAGCGGTTGATAAGCAAACTCAGTATGGATCCCCGCGTTCGCGAGGATGACGGATTGACAGCTGGTGGCTGAGGCTAGCTGTACCAGGTTGAACTGTTCTATTACGCCGCCATGCCGCTGTGGCGCAGCAGGGCGTCGATGCTCGGTTCGCGGCCACGGAAGGCGGTGAACGATTCGAGCGCCGGGCGCGAGCCGCCCACCGACAGGATTTCGCGCAGGTAGCGCTGGCCCGCTTCGGTGGTGGCGTCCTGGCCCAGCGCCTTGGCTTCCTCGAACGCGGCGTACGCATCGGCCGACAATACCTCGGCCCACTTGTAGCTGTAGTAGCCTGCCGCGTAACCGCCGGAAAAGATGTGGCCGAACGAGTTCTGGAAGCGGTTGAACGCCGGCGGCACCACCAGCGAAAACTTGGCGCGCACGCTGTCGATCATTTGCTGCACGGTCTGTCCGGTGGACGCGTCGTAGTCGTAGTGCAAGTGCATATCGAGCAGCGAGAATTCCACCTGGCGCAGGGTCTGCAAACCGGACTGGAAGTTTTTAGCGGCAAGCATCTTGTCGAACAGCGCGCGCGGCAGCGGCTCGCCGGTGCTCACGTGCGCGGTCATGTGCTCGAGCACGTCCCACTCCCAGCAGAAGTTTTCCATGAACTGCGACGGCAACTCCACCGCATCCCATTCCACGCCCGAGATGCCGGACACGCCCAGTTCATCGACCAGAGTGAGCATGTGGTGCAGGCCGTGGCCGAATTCGTGGAACAGCGTGATCACTTCATCGTGGGTGAACAGCGACGGCTGCGCCACGCCATCGACCACGGCTGGTTCGGTGAAATTGCAGGTGAGGTAGGCAACCGGCGTTTGCACGCTGTTGGCGTTGGCGCGGCGGCCACGGGCGTCGTCCATCCAGGCGCCGCCGCTTTTGCCGGCGCGCGCATACAGGTCGAGGTAGAACTGGCCGATCAGCACGCCATCGCGCTCGATGCTGTAGAACCGCACGTCCTGGTGCCACACGGGCGCGACATCAGGCTTGATCTGGACGTCGAACAGGTTCTGGATCTGGCGGAACAGGCCATCGATTACTTTATGTTCTGGGAAATACTGTTTGACTTCCTGGGCCGAGAACGCGTAGCGGCGCTCCTGCAGTTTTTCGGACGCGTAAGGCATGTCCCAGGCTTGCAGGTCGGCGATGCCCAGCTCGTCCTTGGCGAACTGCTTGAGTTCTTCCAGGTCTTTTTGTGCGAACGGACGCGCGCGCTTGGCCAGGTCTTCGAGGAAGCCGATGACGTGCTCTGGCGATTGCGCCATCTTCGGCACCAGCGACACTTCGGCGAAGTTCTTGTAGCCGAGCAGCTTGGCTTCTTCGTCACGCAAGCGCAGCAGGGTGACGATGTTTTGCGTGTTATCCCACTCGTCCTTCTTGCTGAATACCTCGCCCTGGTCCGAGGCCTTGGTGGCGTTGGCGCGGTACACCGTTTCACGCAACGCGCGGTTGTCGGCAAATTGCAGGATCGGGTAGTACGACGGGAAGTGCAGCGAGAACTGCCAGCCCTGCTTGCCATCCTTTTGCGCGGCGGCATGGGCGGCTGCCTTGACGTCGTCGGGTAGGCCGGCCAGCTCGGCTTCATCGGTGACCAGCAGCTTGTAATCGTTGGTGGCGTCGAGCACGTTTTCCGAGAAGCGGGTGGAAACGGCCGCCTGCTCTTCCTGGATCGCCGCGAAGCGTTCCTTTTTATCGGCCGGCAGTTCGGCGCCGCCCATGCGGAAGTCGCGGATGGCGTTGTCGATGATGCGCTGGCGCGCCGGCGACAGGCTGGCAAAACTGGCGGACGCACGCAGCGCCTTGTACTTGGCAAACAGCGCTTCGTTCTGCGACAGCTCGGTCCAGAATTCGGTAACCTTGGGCTGGTTCTCGTTGTAGGTGGCGCGCAGTTCGGGCGTGTCCACTACGCTGTTGAGGTGGTTGACGATGCCCCAGGCGCGGCCCAGAAGCTCGGTAGCGTTTTCCAGCGGCGTGACGAAACTGTCCCAGGTGACGTCATCTTGCGGCGCTTCGAGCTGCTGCACGATGGTGCGCGAGCGCGCCAGCAGGTGGTCGATGGCAGGCGTGACGTGCTCGGCCAGGATGGCGTCGAAACGCGGCAGGCCGGAGAAGTCGAGGAGGGGGTTGCTTGCGTCTGTGGTCATGTCAGTTCCCGGTTCTGTTTATTCAGTATGGATCCCCGCGTGCGCGAGGATGACGGAATTTAGGTCTGCGGCGGCAAAGTCGTCATCCTCGCGCACGCGGGGATCCAATGCATACAGTTAGGTGCGCTCGGCAGCTTCAACAGTATTCATCAACAACATCGTAATCGTCATCGGCCCCACACCGCCCGGCACCGGGGTAATGTGCGACGCCACTTCCTTGACACCGGCAAAATCCACGTCACCGCACAGTTTGCCTTCGTCGTTGCGGTTCATGCCCACGTCGATCACGATGGCGCCCGGCTTGACCATGTCGGCGGTCAGCACATTGCGGCGGCCCACGGCTGCCACCACCACGTCGGCCTGGCGGGTAAAGACGCCCAGGTCCGGGGTGCCACTATGGCAGATGGTGACGGTGGCGTTCGCTTGCAAGAGCAGCAGGCCCATCGGTTTGCCGACGGTGTTGCTGCGGCCGATGACCACGGCATGCTTGCCCTTCAAATCGACGCCGGTGCTTTCGATTAGCTTCATGCAGCCGTACGGCGTGCACGGACGGAAGCCTTCCAGGCCAGTCATCAGTTCGCCGGCGCTGAGCACCGAGTAGCCATCGACATCCTTGGTAGTGGAGATCGCCTCGATCACCTTGTGCGGATTGATATGCTTGGGCAGCGGCATTTGCACCAGGATGCCGTGGATTTTCGGATCGGCGTTGAGCGCGGCGATACGTTCCAGAAGGGCCACTTCGGACAGGTCGGCCGGGTACTGCTCCTTGAGCGAATAGAAACCGGCATCCTCGCAACCCTTGACCTTGTTGCGCACGTACACGTGGCTGGCCGGATCGTCACCCACCAGGATCACGGCCAGGCCGGGTTGTTTGCCTTGGGCAGTGAGCACGGCAGCACGTGCAGCAATTTCTGCGCGCAGTTTTTGGGAGAGGGCGATTCCGTCGATCAGTTGAGCAGACATGTTTTAACCAGGTTAGGGGTGGTGGAAGAGGGAAGCAAGATTATAAGCGCTAACGCGCTCCGCTCCCCGATTTCCGGCCTTTTCAAATGCTGCACCGCACAAGATTTTCATAGGGAAATCTCACAATATGAAATGACTTATCATAGTTTGAAAAAGCAAAAAATCACTGTTAGAATCCCCACACGTCGTAGAAGTATTGGTAAATAATCAGTGTTCCACAGGCCCGGCAGCAGCACCCGTGTTGTACCGAAGGGCACTTTCAACTCAGGAGACTTAACACATGTCAGATCAACTCGACCAGGTACCGGCAAGCACCGACCCTGATTCGCAAGAAACCAAAGAATGGTTGGATTCCCTGGCCTCGGTACTCGAACAAGAGGGCCCTGATCGTGCGCACTACCTGCTCGAACGCCTGATCGACCTGGCCCGCCAGAGCGGCTCGGACATCCCGTTTTCCGCCAATACCGCCTACGTCAACACCATTCCGCTGGACCAGGAGCAACACTGCCCAGGTAACCTCGAATACGAAGAAAAACTGCGCTCGTGGATGCGCTGGAACGCCATGGCGATGGTGGTCAAGGCCAACCGCGTCGACGGCGACCTCGGTGGCCACTTGTCCTCGTTCGCCTCGCTGGCCAACATGCTGGGCATCGGCTTCAACCACTTCTGGAAAGCGCCGAGCGAAAACCATGGCGGCGACCTGCTGTACATCCAGGGCCACTCCTCGCCGGGCGTGTATGCCCGCGCCTTCCTCGAAGGCCGCCTGACCGAAGACCAGCTGCTGCACTTCCGTCGCGAAGTCGACGGTGGCGGCCTGTCGTCGTATCCGCACCCGAAACTGATGCCGAACTTCTGGCAGTTCCCGACCGTGTCGATGGGCCTGGGCCCGCTGATGGCGATCTACCAGGCGCGCTTCCTCAAGTACCTGCACGCGCGCTCGATCGCCGACACCACCGACCGCAAGGTCTGGGCCTTCTGCGGCGACGGCGAGATGGACGAACCGGAATCGCTGGGCGCGATCGGCATGGCCTCGCGCGAAAAACTCGACAACCTGGTCATCGTCGTCAACTGCAACCTGCAACGCCTGGACGGTCCGGTGCGCGGCAATGGCAAGATCATCCAGGAACTCGAAGGCGAATTCCGTGGCGCCGGCTGGAACGTGGTCAAGGTCGTGTGGGGCCCGGGCTGGGACGCACTTCTGGCCAAGGACAAGGAAGGCATCCTGCGCAAGGTCATGATGGACACCGTGGACGGTGAATACCAGAACTACAAAGCCAAGGACGGCGCGTACGTGCGCAAGCACTTCTTCGGCAAGCATCCAAAGCTGCTGGAGATGGTTGCCAACATGACCGACGACGACATCTGGCGCCTGACCCGTGGCGGTCACGATCCGCACAAGATCTACGCCGCCTTCAAGGTCGCGCAAGAGCACAAGGGCCAACCGACTGTTCTGCTGGTGAAAACCATCAAGGGCTTCGGCATGGGCAAGCACGGCGAAGCACGCAACACCGCGCACAACACCAAGAAACTGACCGACGAAGCCGTGCGCGAAATGCGCGACCGCTACTCGATCCCGATTCCGGACGATCAACTGGCCGACATCCCGTTCTACAAGCCAGCCGACGACGCGCCGGAAATGAAGTACTTGCACGAGCGCCGCGCAGCCCTCGGCGGCTACCTGCCGGCGCGCCGCATGCAGGCAGACGAAAAGCTGACCGTGCCACCGTTGACCGCGTTCCAGAACGTGCTCGATCCAACTGCGGAAGGCCGCGAAGTATCGTCCACCCAGGCTTATGTGCGCATCCTGACCACGCTGCTCAAAGACCAGAGCGTCGGCCAACGTATCGTGCCGGTGCTGGTCGATGAGTCGCGCACCTTCGGCATGGAAGGCCTGTTCCGCCAGGTCGGTATCTTCAACCAGCAAGGCCAGTTGTACGAGCCGGTCGATAAAGACCAGGTCATGTACTACCGCGAAGACAAGGCCGGCCAGATCCTGCAAGAAGGTATCAACGAAGCCGGTGGCATGAGCTCGTGGATCGCTGCGGCGACGTCGTACTCGACCAACAACCGCGTGATGATCCCGTTCTACACGTACTACTCGATGTTCGGCATGCAGCGTATCGGCGACCTGGTATGGGCCGCCGCCGACATGCGTGCCCGTGGCTTCCTGATGGGCGGCACCGCCGGTCGCACCACGCTCAACGGCGAAGGCCTGCAGCACGAAGATGGTCACAGCCACCTGTTTGCCGCTGCGGTCCCCAACTGCATGCCGTACGACCCGACCTTCGGTCACGAGCTGGCAGTGATCATCCAGGACGGCATGCGCCGCATGGTGGAAGAACAGGAAGACGTGTTCTACTACATCACCATCATGAACGAGAACTACCCGCACCCGGGCATCAAGCCGGGCCAGGAAGAGGGCATTTTGAAGGGCCTGTACCTGCTGCAAAAAGGCGACGAGTCGCTGCAGCAGCGCGTGCAGCTGCTCGGTTCGGGCACCATCCTGCGCGAGTCGATCGCTGCGCAAGAACTGCTGAAAAACGACTGGAACATCGCTGCCGACGTGTGGTCCGCACCGTCGCTGACCCTGGTCGCGCGTGACGGCCAGGACGCCGAACGCTGGAACCTGGTCAACCCGGCCAAGGAACAGCGCGTACCGTACGTGACGCAACTGATGAACGCCACCACCGGCCCGATCGTTGCCACCACCGACTACATGCGTGCGTTTGCGGAACAGATCCGTGCCTTCATTCCGAAGGACCGTACCTACCGCGTACTGGGCACCGACGGCTTCGGCCGTTCGGACAGCCGCGTCAAGCTGCGCGAATTCTTCGAGGTGAACCGTTACTACATCACGGTCGCCGCACTGAAATCGCTGGCTGAAGAAGGCAAGCTGGACGTGTCCGTGGTTGAACAGGCTGTCGCCAAGTACAACCTCGATCCGAACAAGCCGAATCCGGTGACCCAATAACAGTCATCCCGCGCCGCGTCGTCCCCGCGCAGGCGGGGATCCAATTTCGGCTTCGGTCGCACAATTGGATTCCCGCCTGCGCGGGAATGACGGTGTCGGGGTAGCGCAACTAGAATACGGAGCAAACGCTATGAGCATTGTGGAAGTTAAAGTCCCGGATATCGGCGACTTCAAGGAAGTGGAAGTCATCGAGCTGATGGTCAAGGTCGGCGACACCATCAAGGTGGACCAGTCGCTGGTCACCGTTGAATCGGACAAGGCCAGCATGGAGATTCCATCGTCGGCTGCCGGCGTGATCAAGGAAATCAAGGTCAAGGTCGGCGACAAGATCGCCGAAGGCGGCTTGCTGTTGCTGCTCGAAGGCGAGGGCGCTGCTGCTGCCGCGCCGGCTGCTGCCGCACCTGCACCGGCCCCTGCGGCCGCTGCTGCGCCGGCACCAGCCGCTGCTTCTGCCCCGGCACCGGCACCGGCACCAGCCGCATCGGCCGGTCCGGTCGACATCGCGGTACCGGACATCGGCGACTTCAAGGAAGTGGAAGTCATCGAAGTGATGGTCAAGGTGGGCGACACCATCAAGGTGGACCAGTCGCTGCTGACCGTGGAGTCGGACAAGGCCAGCATGGAAATTCCATCGTCGCACGCCGGCGTGGTCAAGGAAGTCAAGGTCAAGGTGGGCGACAAGGTTGCCATGGGCTCGATCGTGTTCGTGGTGGAAGCTTCGGGTGGCGCTGCTGCGCCTGCACCTGCTGCCGCCGCGCCTGCACCGAGCGCCGCGCCAGCCGCTGCCGCTGCCGCTCCTTCCACCGCAGCTCCAGCGCCTGCACCGGCTGCTGCCGCCGCTGCACCAGCCGCGTCGCAAGGCTCGGTCCAAACGGGCAAGCTGGCGCACGCCTCGCCGTCGATCCGCAAGTTCGCGCGCGAACTGGGCGTGGACCTGGGCAAGGTGCCAGGTTCGGGTCCGAAAGGCCGCATCGCCCAGATCGACGTGCAGAACTACGTCAAGGGCGTGATGGCTGGCACCACGGCTGCTCCTGCCGGTGCGGCGTCGTCGAACGCTGGCGGTGGCAATTTCAACGTGCTGCCATGGCCGTCGCTGGACTTTTCCAAGTTCGGCCCAACCGAGCTGCTGCCGCTGTCGCGCATCAAGAAGATCAGTGGCCCGAACCTGCACCGCAACTGGGTGCAGATCCCGCACGTCACGCAGTTCGACGAAGCCGACGTCACCGACCTGGAAGCGTTCCGCGTCGATACCAACAACGCCAATGCCAAGAACAAGGACGCGGCCAAGCTGACCATGCTGGCGTTCGTGATCAAGGCGTCGGTGGCCGCGCTGAAGAAATTCCCGTCGTTTAACTCGTCGCTCGACGCCAAGGGTGAAAACCTGATCCTCAAGCAGTACTACAACATCGGCTTCGCAGCGGACACGCCGAACGGCCTGGTGGTCCCGGTGATCAAGAACGCCGACCAGAAATCGGTCTCGCAGATCGCCCGCGAAATGACGGAACTGTCGCTGCAAGCGCGCGACGGCAAACTCAAGCCGGCCGACATGCAGGGCGCGACCTTCACCATCTCGTCGCTGGGCGGCATTGGCGGCACGCACTTCACGCCGATCGTCAACGCGCCGGAAGTGGCGATCCTGGGCTTGTCCAAGGCATCGATCAAGCCGGTATGGGACGGCAAGGCCTTCCAGCCACGCCTGATGATGGGTACCTCGCTGTCGTACGACCACCGCGTGGTCGACGGCGCCATGGGCGCCCGCTTCTCCGTGTACCTGAGCGAAGTGCTCGGCGACATGCGCAAAATTCTGCTGTAAGGAGCGACTATGAGCACAGAAGTGAAAGTGCCGAATATCGGCGACTTCGCAGAAGTTGAAGTGATCGAAGTGATGGTCAAGATCGGCGACACCATCAAGGTGGACCAGTCCCTGATCACCGTGGAATCGGACAAGGCATCGATGGAAGTGCCATCGTCGCACGCCGGCGTGGTCAAGCAGGTCCTGGTCAAAGTGGGCGACAAGGTCAAGGAAGGCGTGGCGATGCTGGTCATCGACGCGGCTGCCGGCGACGCTGCCGCTCCGGCACCTGCCGCCGCCGCGCCAGCTGCTGCGGCCCCGGCTCCGACCGCTGCTCCGGCCCCGGTGGCTGCAGCGCAGTCGCCGGCGCCGGTCGGCGGCAGCTACAGTGGCCAGGTCGATGTCGATTGCGACATGATGGTTCTCGGTGGCGGCCCTGGCGGCTACTCGGCAGCGTTCCGCGCGGCCGACCTGGGCTTGAGCACGGTGATCGTCGAGCGTTACGAAACGCTGGGCGGCGTGTGCCTGAACGTCGGTTGCATTCCATCGAAAGCGCTGCTGCACGTGGCGTCGGTGATCGACGAAACCCAGCACATGTCCAAGACCGGCGTCACCTTTGCCAAGCCCACCATCGATATCGACCAGGTGCGCGCATACAAGGAAGGCGTGATCAAGAACATGACGGGCGGCCTGGCCGGCATGGCCAAGGCACGCAAGACGCAAATCGTCACCGGCGTGGGCCAGTTCATCAGCGCCAACCACATCGAAGTGACCGCTGCCGACGGCAGCAAGAAAGTGGTGCAGTTCAAGCAGGCGATCATCGCTGCCGGTTCGGCCGTGGTGAAGCTGCCGTTCGTGCCCGAAGATCCACGCATCGTCGATTCGACCGGTGCACTGGAACTGCGCCAGATCCCGAAACGCATGCTGGTCATCGGCGGCGGCATCATCGGCCTGGAAATGGCTACCGTGTACTCGACGTTTGGTGCGCGCATCGACGTGGTCGAAATGATGGACGGTTTGATGCAGGGCGCCGATCGCGACGCGGTCAAGGTCTGGCAAAAGTTCAACGAGAAGCGCTTCGACAACATCATGACCAAGACCAAGACGGTCGGCGTGGAAGCGCTGCCCGAAGGGATCAAGGTCACGTTCGAAGCCGCCGAAGCCGGCGCAGCGGCGCCTGCGCCCCAGGTCTACGACCTGGTGCTGGTTGCAGTTGGCCGCAGCCCGAACGGCAAGAAGATCGCCGCCGACAAGGCCGGCGTGGTGGTGACCGACCGTGGCTTCATCCCGGTCGACAGCCAGATGCGCACCAACGTGCCGAACATTTTCGCCATCGGCGACCTGGTGGGCCAGCCGATGCTGGCGCACAAGGCCGTGCACGAAGGCCACGTGGCAGCGGAAGCTGCCGCCGGCCAGAAGTCGCACTTCGACGTCAAGGTGATTCCATCGGTGGCGTACACCGATCCGGAAGTGGCATGGGCCGGCATTACCGAGGACGAAGCCAAAGCCAAGGGCATCAAGGTCGAGAAGGGCCACTTCCCGTGGGCCGCTTCCGGCCGCGCCGTGGCCAACGGCCGCGCCGAGGGCTTCACCAAGCTGCTGTTCGACGCTGAAACCCACCGCATCATCGGCGGCACCATCGTCGGCACCCACGCCGGCGACATGATCGGCGAGATCGCGCTGGCGATCGAAATGGGCTGCGACGGCACCGACATCGGGAAGACCATCCACCCGCACCCGACCCTGGGCGAGTCGATCGGCATGGCCGCTGAAGTGTACGAAGGCTCGTGCACCGATCTGCCGCCACCGCGCAAGAAATAAGCTGTAAAACAAGCATCCCTTACCGGTTGCCAGAGATGCCGTTCAGCGTAAGCTGGGCGGCATTTTTTTTGATGTTCACTGCGCCTCAGGGAGCAGCGACCCATCATTCAGGCAAGCTGTACTCTACCGCCTACCAGTATGTCGTCCCGATCGATATGCGTCGCTATCAGGCAGGCATGGCCCGTGGCCCGTCCTTGCCGCAGCGTGATACCGTGGCCGAGCAATGCGGTCAGGGCGCCAGCCGCCACCCCGGTAGCGCTGTCCTCCAATGCCGGGTCGAGATGATTGAAGTTACGGCCTTCGTAGCTGCCATCATCAAGTTTGCACCAGGCGTAGATGCCGTTGACGCGCGTAGTCTTGCCCCAGGCAAGAATGGCCGGCAGATCCGGTGTCAGACCATTCAGGATGGCCGCATCCGCCACCTCGACCAGCAGCTTGGGGCTGCCAATCGACGACACGCGTGCCGGTGCCAGAGGCGCCAAACCTGGTGCGGCCAGCAGCGTCCCGATAAGCTCGGGCGCCACGTCGGGCTGCGGTGCATCTTGCTGTTGAAGGCGCACGAATACCTCGCCGTTGGCGCCGGGTACCAGTCCAAGTCGCTGGCCGTGCACCGCAGTCTTCAACGTGAGTTCGTTACCCTGGCCATGCTGCATGAACAGGCGCTGACCGACGGCCAGGGTGGCGTGCAGGCACAGCGGACTGCGCGTGTGCGGATAAAAGTAATCGACGGTGGCCACTACGCCGGCCTCGTCGGGTGGGTCGATCCAGACGCAGGTCGTGTTGCATTCGCGCGCAAAGGCCTGGCGTGCTTCTGGCTGCGACCGGTCGCCCGCGATGACCAGGGCCGGGTTGCCGTCACCGGGCTGTTCTCCGAAGCATCGGAATTCGTGAACTTGCATCGTGTTTTCCATTCAATTGCTGGTGCCGCTGCTCCCCTTTGCCACGCAGCGTTAGCGTAATGGCGCACCGCATGGATTGACTGCTTCCTCGTCGCGGCGGCCGGGATAGTAGATTTTCTTGCGCTCGCAATCGTAGAAGAGTATGCCGTGGATGCCCATCGCCAGACGCTTGGGCACGCGACGCGTCCAGATTTCCGTGAGCGCCGCATCGAGGATAGTCGAGGGCTGGCTTCGATAGACCTCATCGATAAAGGCTACATCCGTCCCGTCAGGAAAAATCAGGGAAAACTCTTCTTCGGTTGCGGAGAAGATGTCATACGCGGCGTTATCGGCACCATCAATAATCTGGATATTTTTCACACGCCGTTCCGTTAATGGCTGCTCCTGCCGATAGCCGCTGCCGTTGGTTGTATCATCGAGGAAGTGCCACATGCCTGCGCAGCGCTTGGCCCGCATCATCCAATCATAACAAAAAGGCCGGTCTGAATTGCGTTAAAAAGTTAGCGGAAAATACGGAGCTACCATGGATATCCCGATCGTGATTTTCAAAGACGAAGGCAGCGTGTACGGGGTGAGCGTTCCTGACATTCAAGGGGTGCACTCGTGGGGGGATACGGTCGAGGATGCGCTAAAAAACGTCAAGGAAGCGATCACCGGCCATATCGAAACCCTGGTGGAACTCGGAGAGCCGGTGGAGATCGGCCAGAGCAAGATTGGAGATTTACAGGCTGACCCTCAATATGTTGGCGGAATCTGGGCACTGGTGATGATCGATCTCGACCAGCGGGACAGCGACCCCTGAGGCGCTATCTCAACAAGCCGTCGGCTTCACCCGCTCCACCTCGAGCCCGAACAGCGGCCGCAGCCTGGTGCCGAATACATTGCCGATGAACGCCGCCACCAGCCACAGCCAGCCGTGCAGGCTGCCCGAGACGATGCCGCTGAAGTAGGCGCCGATGTTGCAGCCGTAGGCCAGGCGCGCGCCGTAACCGAGCAGCAGGCCGCCCACCACTGCCGCCACCAGCGAGCGCAATGGCACGCGCCAGACCGGCGCGTAGCGCCCGGCCAGGGCGGCGGCGAGCATGGCGCCGAACACGATACCGATGTCCATCACCGAAGTGACGTCTTCGATCACCGGCGCGTTCAGTGTAGCGGCGTTGGCTGGCGCCGACCAGTAGGTCCAGCTGGCGACGTCAACGCCGGCCAGCGTGGCGGCCTTGGCGCCCCACAACGCGAACGCGGACGTTACGCCCCAGGGACGACCGGCCAGGGCCAGCGTGGCGAAGTTGAGCAGGACCAGCGCAATGCCGCCCGCGACCAGTGGCCATGGGCCGTGCAGCCAGCGCGCGGTGTGGTCCGGTTGCACGTGGGCGGCCACCAGCTTGCCGTGGCGGCGCTTTTCCACCACCACGGTGACGGCGAAGATCAATCCGAACACCAGCCAGTTCAGGGCCAGCGCGGGCGCCACGCCCAGCGATTTGACCAGCGAGATCGGCGCCAGTTGCGGCAGTGCCGTCCAGAACGGCATGTGGGCGGTGCCGACCAGCGAGCCGGCGATGAATGCCAGCAGCGTGACGATCATGCGGGTGCTGCCGCCGCCCACCGTGTACAGCGTGCCGGAGGCGCAGCCGCCGCCGAGCTGCATGCCGATGCCGAAGATGAAGGCGCCCACCACGACCGAGGTGCCGGCCGGCGCCACCAGGCCCTTGACCGGCTCACCGAACAGCGAACCTGCCGCCAGCACCGGGAAGAACAGCGCCACGCCCACGGCCAGCATGATCATCTGCGCGCGCAGTCCTTCGCCGCGACCGTCGGCGATGAACACCCGCCACGCCGACGTGAAGCCGAACGCCGCGTGGTAGAGCGTGAGGCCCAGCAGCGCGCCAACGACGTACAGCGCCGACTGGCGCGGGCCGACCGCCTGGCCCAGGTACCAGGCGCCCAGCACGACGATGGCCAGCGCAGTCCATAGGGCGCCGGGGTTGATGTTGGAGGGAGGGCGCCAAGGCGCGGTGATGGTGGTGGACATGATGATGGTGGAAAAATGAGATAAGTCGCCATTTTCCGCCTTTTTGGTGCAAGGCGCGATTCCGGATGGCGTGATTCAAAAAAGGCGCAATCATGTTGCTGATTAAAGCCAGGCGCTCGGTAGGCGAGCGCGGCGAAATATGAAAGCATGGCTATCCGCACACTGAGGCCAGCCATGCACTCCGCCATCCCGCTCCGATTCCTGTCTGCCGTTGCCATGCTTGCCCTGGCGACCACCACCCAAGCCGCCCCGCTCGACGGCAAGCGTATTTTCCAGAACAACTGCGCGATGTGCCATTCCGCCGCGCCCGACATGGCCACGCTGGCCGGCCCGCCGTTGTTCAACGTGGTCGGACGCAAGGTTGCCGGTGTGCCGGGCTTTTCTTACTCGGATGCCTTGGCCGCACTCGGAGCAAGAGACCGGCGCTGGAGCGCCAAAGAGCTGGAGCTGTTCCTGAAAGACCCCGCCGCTTACGCGCCCGGCACGTCGATGCCGATCGCGGTCGCCCAGCCGGCCGAACGCGCGGCGCTGGTGGCGTACCTGGCTACGACCAAGGGCAAGGCTGCCGCGCCGACTGCAGCGACAGCACCTGCCGCTACTAATGCCACCGCCAACAACGCCGCCAACAACGCCAGCAAGGAAGAACACTGGAGCGCCGACCAGCCGGGACGCATCCACGAAGTGCGCATGGCCGACCTGCCGCCGCCGTTCGCCAGTGCCAGCGCCGGCAACAACCCGAAAACCGTGCCGCGCCCGCAGGGCGTGCTGCCATCGGTGCCGGACCAGTTCGCGGTCAACCTGTGGGCGCTTGACCCCGATCGTGGCCGCGTGATGGCCAAGGCTCCGAACGGCGACATTTTCATTTCATCGACCACCAGGCGGTTGATCAAGGTATTCAGGTCGAGCACTGGCGAAACCGCCGACAAGATCAGCGTGTTCGCCGACCAGCTCGATCGGCCGTTCGGTTTCGCGTTCTGGCCGGCGGGACCGAACCCGCAGTACCTGTACGTGGCCAACGTCAATTCCATCATCCGCTTCCCGTACAGAAACGGCGACCTGGTGGCCGGCGCGCCGGCCGAGGTGGTGGTGCCCACGCTGACGGCGGAGACCGGCAGCCACTCCTCGCGCACAATGGTGTTTTCCAAAGATGACAAGACCATGTACCTGTCGATCGGCACGGCGTCCAACGTGGCCGAGGGCATCGGCCCCACGCCACCTGAACCGCTCCAGCAGTGGGAAGCGCAGCACGGCCTGGGCGCGGCCTGGGGTTCGGAGCTGGACCGCGCGGTGGTGCTGGCGTTCGACCCTGATGGCAAGAACAAGCGCACCTTTGCTACCGGCTTGCGCAACTGCGTGGGCATGTATTTGTATCCGCGCACGGGCGACTTGCTGTGCAGCGTGAACGAGCGCGATATGCTCGGCGATAACCTGCCGCCCGATTACCTCACCCGCGTCAAGGGCGGCGCGCACTACGGCTGGCCGTGGCACTACCTCGGCAACCACGAGGAGCCGCGCCTGAAGGGCCAGCGCCCCGACCTCCAAGGAAAAGTCACGGCGCCCGACCTGCTGCTCACGGCCCACTCTGCGCCGCTGGGCATGATCATGTACGACGCACCGGCCAACGCCAAAGCCGCCTTCCCGCAGCAGTATCGGGGCGACGTGTTCCTGGCGCTGCACGGCTCCTGGAACCGCGCCACCCGCACCGGCTCGAAAGTGGTGCGGGTGTTCATGCAGGATGGCGTGCCGACCGGGAAATACCAGGACTTCATGACCGGCTTCGTCGTCAGCGACAAGGAAGTGTGGGGCCGGCCGTCGTCGGTGGTGGTGCAGGACGACGGCTCGCTGCTGGTCGATGACGACGTTACCGGCGAGATCTGGCGCGTGTCGGTCAAATACGCCAAATAATCACGCCGCTTGCGGCTGCCCGCCCTGGGCCGAGGCGGGCAGGCCGAAGATGCGGTCGAACGCCAGGCTGAACAGGAACGTGTACACCAGGAAGAACACCACGATCCACAGGTCGACGATGAACGCCTGCCACAGCGAGATCTCGAGCCACCACGCGAACAGCGGCACCAGGAACGCCACCAGGCCGCCTTCGAAGCCGATGGCGTGGGCGATGCGCCGCGCCACGCTGCGGCCTTTCTTGGTCTGGCGCGCTTCCCATGCTTCGAACATCGAATTGAAAATGAAATTCCAGATCACGGCGACCGTGGACGAGGCCACGGCCGCCACGCTGGCATGGGCGCCGCTGCTGCCGGCCAGCAGCATCAAGGTGGTGGTGGTCAGCGCCACCGCGAACAGTTCGAACAACGATACATACACAATCTTGCGCTTCAATCCCTGCATGATAGATTCCTTCAAACATCAATTGAGCGATGATAGTTGAAGTAGTCTGATAGTAAAAGTCGACAGCTATCAGTTTTTGTGACAGCATGACGCATGGCCTTTTCCAGTGATAACGTCGACCTGTTCCTTGCCGTGATCGACCACGGTTCATTTTCCGCCGCCGCGCGCGCGCTCGGCCGGGTGCCGTCGGCCGTCAGCATGGCGATCGCCAACCTCGAGGCAGAACTCGACCTGCAACTGTTCGAGCGCAATTCGCGCGCCGTGGTGCCCACCGACATGGCGCGTGCGCTGGAAGCGGAGGCGCGCCACATGGCCGGCCAGATGCGCCGGCTGCAGGCGCATGCGCTGTCGCTGCACCAGGGGCTCGAGCGCCGCTTGACGCTGGCGGTGTCGCCCGAGCTGCTGTCGGCTGCGTGGGGTGAGCCGCTGGCGCGCCTGGCCGACGAATTCCCGTCGCTGGAAGTCGATGTGCTGTCGGCGCCGCAGGCCGATGCAAGGCGCATGCTGCACGACGGTACCGCGCAGCTGGCGCTGCTCTACGACCGGCCGCAGGTCGATGAGCGCGAGAGCTTCCAGGAGCTGGGCAGCGAGGTGCTGGTCGCCGTGATCTCGCCGCAGCATCCGGCAGCGCGCGAGCGCAACGGCCACTTCCGGCTCGAGGACCTGGTCGATATCCGGCAGGTGGCCATCGTCAGCCGCGCTGCGCACCAGGAGGACAAGCGGGTGCTGGTGTCGCGCAAGCTGTGGCGCACCGACAGCCACCAGGCCACGCTGGGACTGGTGCAGGCCGGTATCGGCTGGGCCTTCCTGCCCCGGCGCCTGGTGGCGCCGCTGCTGGCCGATGGCGAACTGCTGGTGATCGATTTTTCCAGCATGAGCAACCAGCTGCGCCTGTGGGTAGACGTGGTGTGGGTAAACGACCGTCCGCTGGGCCTGGGCGCCAAGCGCTTGATCGCGCTGATGAAAAATATCGACGGCCTGGAAGCCCGCCCCGGGCATGTATAGGGCGCCTGAAAACCTTCAGAGCAAGGCGCTGCGACGAAGACAGTACGAGAGTACGGCGAGGAGCTGCAACGCAGCTATGGAGGTTTTCAGGCGCACTATCGTGTCAGGCGGTAGATCAGGAGGGCGCTGCGGATAGTGGCCCGTTCGATCGAGGCGATTTCCAGGTCTTCGTCCGGCGAGTGGGCGCCGTTGCCGGTCACGCCCAGGCCATCGAGGCTGTCCACCATCGAGGCCACGAACTGGATGTCGCCGGCGCCGCGCTGGCCCGGGGGCAGGGCGGGGATGGCGCCCAGGCCGGCGTCGCTGCTCGCTTGCGAATACACCTTCAGCACCGCCAGGTTGCCCGGCGTGGGCGACATTGGCGGATAGGCGTCGCGGAAGCTGATGCTGGCGCTGGTGCCCGGCAGGTTCTGGGCGACGATGGCGCGCATTTTGGCATGGGCGCGGTCGCGCTGTTCGTACGTCAGGTAGCGTAAATCTCCGTGCACCAGCGCGGTCCGGGCGATGACGTTGGTCTTGCCGGCGGCCTGGCCTTTCGTGCCCGCTTCGTCCACGCTGGCATCGGTGCCGCCGAGGATCAGTCCCGCGCTGAAGGTGAGATCCGGTTCGATCACCTGCTGGCGAAAGCCGTCGAGGATGCGCGCCGCCTCGTACACGGCGCCGTAGCCCGCCTTGTCGGTGAAAATGGTGCTCGAGTGGCCCTGCTTGCCTTTCACTTCCAGCTCCCACGACGATGACGAACGGCGGCCGATGGTGCCGGTATCCTTGCCATCCTGGTCGCGCATGGTGCCTTCGAAGGCGAGGGCGATGTCGCTGCGCTTGGCCGCTGCCACCATGTCGGCGCGCGAGGTGGCGATCGGTTCGCCGGCGCTTTCTTCGTCGCCGGTAAACATCACGGTGATGGTGGTGTTATCGAGCGCACCGGCGCGTTTGAGGGCGCGCAGCGCTTCGAGGATGACGATGTCGCCGCCCTTCATGTCGTTGACGCCCTGGCCGCGCACGCGATCGCCGTTGCGCTGCCACAGCTGCACCGGGCTGTCCTTTTCGAACACGGTGTCAAGGTGGCCGAGCAGCAGCAGCCGTTTGCCCTGTTTGCCTTCGCGCGTGCCCACCAGGTGGCCGGCGCGGCGCATGGCTGGCGGCATGTCGATCCAGCGCGTGGCAAAGCCCAGTTGGTCGAGCTCCTGCCGATACAGCTTGCCCACCGCGCGCACGCCGTCGTGGTTCATGGTGCCGCTGTTGATGTTGACCGATTGCTCCAGCAGTTGCAGCGCTTGCGGCGAACGGGCCTTGATGGCGGCGACGATGCTCTGCTCGACGGGCGAGAGTTCGGCGGCGTGGGCACAGGACACTGCCAATGCCAGCAGGGCGGATGAACACAGCGCTATTTTCATGGAGGTTCCGGTAGGCGTTGGACGGCGCTGAGGTAGCGTCAAAGGTAAGCAAGTGTGAGCAATTGTAGCTTAGTGTGAATTGCGGCCGCGCTGCCGCCATGTCGCGCCGGAAGCTGGTATATTCCCCCTGCAGATTTTTTTAAAGGATAACCATGCTCCGTCGTACCTTCTTGACCGCCGCTGTCACTGCCGCTGTTGCCGCCATGTTTGCCGGCACCGCTTTCGCTACGCCCACCGCGCCCAAGAGCGGCGCCGAGTACACCACGCTGAAGAACCCGCAGCCAGTCCAGGCCGAGGGCAAGAAGGTCGAAGTGATCGAGTTCTTCATGTATCACTGCCCGGCATGCTACGCGCTGGAGCCGGCCATGCTGGACTGGGTCAAGAAGCAGGGCGACAACATCAGCTTCCGCCGCATCCACTTGCCGCTCACCGGTGAAAAAGATCCGGAAGCGCACCTGTTCCTCACCCTCGAAGCGATGAAGCTCGAGTCGCAGCTGCACGCCAAGGTGCTGCAAACCTGGCACGTGGAACGCAAGCGCCTGCAAAGCGACGAAGCCAACGTCGAGTGGGCGGTCAAGAACGGTATCGACAAGGAAAAATTCCTGGCCGTGTATAACTCGTTCGCGATCAACACCCGCCTGAAAAACGCCGGCCGCGTGGCAGCTGCGTACGAAGTCAACAGCACGCCGACCATCATCGTCAACGGCCGCTACCTGACCAACCCGTCGATGGTGGACGCCGCCAACCCCGGCATCCCACGCCAGCAATTGACCGCCGCCACGCTGCAAGTGCTCGACGCGCTGGTGGCGCAGTCGCGCAAATAATTTTCTGGCAGGTGCAAGATGGAGCCGCCCGGTGCAAGCCGGGCGGCTTTTGTTTTTTTATGAGGTGGCGTCGCCAGCAGGCGCCAGCACGCAACGCCACGCATACGCCCACCGCTGCTCGCCGCCACAGGTTTCAGCCTGCGGCGCCAGGTCGAGCCGCACGAAGCCGTGCTTTGCGACGATGCGTTGCGAGCCGGGGTTGGTGTCGGTGATCCAGGCGTCGATGGTCTGCAGGTGGTAGTCGTGGCGCGCGGCGTGGAGCAGGTGGCGCAGCGCCAGGCTGCCCAGGCCACGGCCACCGGCATCGTGGGCGATGCGATAGCCCACTTCGCCGGTGCCGGCCACGCGGTCGATATGGCGCAGGTTGGCGCGGCCGACGATCGCACCCGCTTCATCGACCAGCACGCACGGCAGCATGGCGCCCCGGTCGTGCAGGGCCAGATAGTCGGCGATGTGGGCGGTAACGCCCGAAAGGGAGTAAAACGAGGGTGCGCGGGCCGCCACATGCTGCTCGAACCACGTGCGGTTGGCCAGTTCGAATGCCAGCAAGGCTGGCGCGTCGTCTGGTCGCAGGGGGCGGATGATCACGTGGTCGGCGCTTTGCGCGGACAGGCCAGGTGGCCGTTAGTTGACGGTAAAACGCGCCGGAATTTCGATACCGCCGTTGCGGGCCGCTTCGGCGTAGGCCTTCAATTCTTCGATCACGGCTTCCAGCTCTTGTTCGCCCGGATTGGCCTGGAAGCTCTTGATGCGCTCGTTCATGAGCGTTACTTGTCGGCTCCAGTCCAGTCTATTTGTTTTGCTCATATGCACTCCTTGTAAAGGATTAGTATAGATCAATTGGCAAAGTTGTACAGACCTTTGGTGTCTAAAGAACCACGCTGCGCAGGAACAGGTCGAGCCCTTGTGCGGCATGGCGGCGGATCTCGGCGCTGGTCGGCGGGGCATCGGGTGGAAACAGCATGCGGCTCATGGTGTCGCCCATCAGGCAGTTCACAAAATGCACTGCCAGGAATTCGTGGGGCAGGTCGGTGCGCAGCAGTGGCTTGATGTCGGGGCGCGCAAAAAACTTACCGAGCTGCTCGCGCGACTTGCGCGGGCCGGCATCGTAAAACGTCTCGCCCAGCTCGGGCGTGGTGCGGGCCTCGGCCACCACCATGCGGTGCAGGTTGACAAAGGCCGGCTGCGACACCAGCTCCAGGAAGCGCACCGCGTAATCGCCCAGGATCGCTTCCATCGGCCTGGTGTCGGTTTCCAGGCTGGCCATGTCGGAGAAGAATCTGGCCCGGCCGCGGGTAATGGCTGCGCTGAGCAAGCCGGCCTTGCCGCCAAATTTCACATAAATCGTCCGCACCGCCACGTGGGCTTCGCGGGCGATCATTTCCAGGCTGACCTTGCTGTAACCGTTGTCCAGGAACAGCCGGGCGGCGGTATGCACCAGCGCCTGTTCGCGCGCTTCCTTGTCGGCCGCGCGCGGGCGGCCGGCCGATTTGCCGAAGCACGGTTCATGTGCTGCGGCATCCGGGCAGTCGAGCTCTTCCTCGAGTGGATTGTTGTCTTTTTTCATGGCGATCGATGATAGCGAATGGCGCCATGCTAGTCCAAACCAAAATGAAATGCAATCGTTTCATTTCTTGACTTCCAATGGAAACCGTCCAATAATGCATTCATCCCCTTTCATTATTTTCGGAGCAGTGCATGTCCAGCCCAGAACAGCAAGAACAAAAAGGTCCAACCGCGGTATCAGCCCCAGCCGCCCAGGCACCCCAGGACGCGCCAGCCGCGCCGGCCAAGTCCAAGCGCAAGGTGCTGATCGTCGCCGCCATCATCGCGCTGGTGGCCATCGGCGCCGGTGGCCGCATGTGGTATCGCAGCCATAACTTCGTCGAGACCGAGAACGCCTACGTGGCCGGCCACGTGCACCCGGTATCGGCGCGCATTTCCGGCGTGGTCACCAAGGTGCTCATCGACGACAACCAGGTTGTGCGCGCCGGCGACGTGATCGCCGAACTCGATCCGTTCGACCAGGGCGTGAAGGTCGAGCAGATCCAGGCGCAGATCGCCAGCGCCGAGCAGCAGGTGCTGCAGGCCGATGCCCAGATCATGCAGGTGAAAGCCCAGGCCAGTTCGGCCACCGCGCAAGTGGCGCAATCGCAGGCGCAACTGCTGCGCGCCAGGCAGGACGCCGACCGTTTCGGCCAGCTGTATAACGACCAGATGAAAGCCGTCTCCAAGGCCGAACTCGACGCCGCCGTCGCCGGCCGCGCCAGCGCCGTGGCCGACCTGGCCGCACGCAAGGACAATGCCGCCGCCGCCCGTGCACAAATTGCTGCCGCCGAATCGGCGCGCGACGTGCTCAAGGCGCAGGTGTCGGTGCTGCGCGTGCAACTGAAGGACGCCCAGCAGCAGCTGGCCTACAACCACATCCTGGCGCCTGTCGGTGGCCGCATCGGCAAGCGTTCGATCGAAGTGGGCCAGCGCGTGCAGCCGGGCCAGCAGCTGACCGCCATCGTGCAGGACAACGTGTGGCTGACCGCCAACTTCAAGGAAACCCAGCTGGCCGAGATGCATCCGGGCCAGGAAGTCAAAGTCACCATCGACGCCATGCCGGGCAAGGAATTGATCGGCACCGTGGAGAGCTTTGCGCCAGCGTCGGGCGCGCAGTTTGCGCTGCTGCCGGCCGATAACGCCACCGGTAACTTCACCAAGATCGTCCAGCGTGTACCGGTCAAGATCGTGTTCAAGCCGGAAGACATCAAGGCCCTCAATGGCCGCCTGGTGCCGGGCATGTCGGCCATCGCCGAAGTGGCGATTCACCAGGACGAGAACAAGTCCGAGCGCAAGGTCGCTGCCGCACCGGCCACGGTCCAGTAAGGAACGACATCATGGCCAGTTCCACATTCGATCCGCCGGCAGCCAAGGCGGCGGGGAAGGCTGCACCTGCTGCTCCACCAGCGCCGAGCGAACACGTCTCGGCCCGCACCTGGATCGCGATCGCCGCCGGCATGCTGGGCGCCTTCATGGCGGTGCTCGACATCCAGATCACCAACTCGTCGCTGAAAGACATCCTCGGTTCGCTGTCGGCCACCCAGGAAGAGGGTTCGTGGATCGCCACCGCCTACCTGGTGGCGGAGATCGTCGTCATTCCGATGACCGGGCTGTTCACACGCGTGTTCGGCACCCGTAACTACATGATCGGCACCACCGCGCTGTTCCTGCTGTTCTCGACCCTGTGCGGCTTCGCCTGGAATCTCGAGAGCATGATCATCTTCCGCATGATGCAGGGTTTCACCGGTGGCGCCCTGATCCCGATGGCGTTCACGCTGGTGATGACGCAGCTGCCGCCGTCGAAGCGCGCCACCGGCATGGCCATCTTCGGTCTGACCGCCACGCTGGCGCCCTCGATGGGCCCCACGCTCGGTGGCTATCTGTCCGAGCTGTATGGCTGGCCGTCGATCTTCTACCTGAACTGGGTGCCGGGCTTGCTGCTGATCGGCGGTATCGCCTATGGCCTGGACAAGGAAAAATTCCAGCCGTCGCTGTTGTCCGGCGCCGACTGGAGCGGCATCTTCTTCATGGCCGTGGGCCTCGGCAGCCTGACCATCTTCCTCGAAGAAGGCAACAGCAAGGACTGGTTCGATTCGTCGTTCATTATTACCTTTGCCGCGCTGGCGATTTTCGGCTTGCTGGGTTGGGTGGTCAACAGCGCCTTGAAGAAGCAGCCCTTTGTGAACCTGGCGCTTTACGGCCAGCGCAACTTCGCTGCCGCCACCGCGCTGTCGATGGCGATGGGCATGGGCTTGTACGGTTCGTCGTTCCTGCTGCCGCTGTACCTGGGCCAGATTCCCGGCTACTCGCCGATGCAGATCGGTGAAGTGATCATGTGGTCCGGCCTGCCGCAGCTGTTCATCATGCCGTTCGTGGCCAAGCTGTCGTCCAAGGTCGACAACCGCATCCTGTGCACGTTCGGCCTGCTGCTGTTTGGCGGCTCGTGCCTGATGAATGCCTACATGGACGCGACCACCGGCTATGACCAGCTGCTGCTGTCGCAGATCGTGCGCGCGCTGGGCCAGCCGTTCGTGATGCTCACGCTGTCGAACTTCGCCATGAACGGCATCCAGCCCAGGGACATGCCATCGGCCTCAAGCCTGATCAACATGACCCGTAACCTGGGCGGCTCGATCGGCATCGCCCTGCTGGCTACCGCCCTGACGTCGCGCGAGCATTTTCATTCGCAGCGCATCGGCGAATCGGTGACCAGCTTCGCGGCCGCCACGCAGGAACGTTTATCGGCGCTGACGCAATCGTTCATCGGCCAGGGTTTTGACTCGACCACGGCGTCGAACATGGCGCTCAAGGCGATCGACGGCATCGTGCGGCGCGAGTCGTTCGTGATGGCGTACAACGATGGCTTCTTCCTGGTGGCGATGGTGCTGTTTGCCTGTATCGGCGTGCTGTGGTTCTCGGACAAGGTCAAAGCCCCTTCGGGTGGCGGTGGCGGCGGGCACTAATCTAAAAATTTTGTGAGGTAATACCATGTTTCATTCAGCTTTGCAGCGCGTCGCGCTCGCTGTAGCCATTACCGCAGCGCTCTCCGGCTGCGCCACCGTCGGCACCGACTTCGGCACGCCCGAAAACGTCAAGGACGCGTCGTTCCGTCACCTGCCGCAAGCCGGCACCACAGGTGTTCAACAAGCGGCGCATCTGCCGGCGCAGTGGTGGACCGTGTTCAACGATCCGGTCCTGAGCCGCCTCGAAGAGACCGCGCTGCGCGACAACCCGAGCGTGAAAGCGGCGGCGCAGCGCCTGGTGCAGGCGCAGGAGCAGGCCGGCCTGTCGCGCGCCAATCAGCGTCCGTCGCTGGGCGTGAGTGCGTCGGTGTCGAATTCGCGCACTTCGGCCGAGACCTCGCAGGGCATCGCCTTGGGCGGCCGTTCGATCAAGGGCAACAACTACGCGGTCGGCGCCAATTTCTCGTATGAGCTCGACCTGCTGGGCCGCGTGCGCCGCCTGGTGGAAGCGTCCGATGCGCACGCGCTGGCTGCCGAAGCGGACCGCGACGGCGTGCTGCTGATGCTGTCGTCGCAACTGGCTACCGCCTACTGGCAGCTGCGCGGGCTCGATGCCGAAATGGCGATCCTCAACGGCGCGCTGGGCACCCGCCAGGAGAGCGAACAACTGGTCACCGCCCGTTTCGACGCCGGCCTGTCGAATGAACTGGACGTCTCGCGCGCCCGCATCGAGCTGGCCAATGCCAAGGCCGACCTGCACGAAGTGCAGCGCCAGCGCAACCTGGTCGAGCACCAGCTGGCCACGCTGGTGGGTGCATCGCCGTCGGCGATGCTCACTGCCGCTACCGCCACCCCGGCGGTGCTGCCGGCGCCACCGGCCATTCCCGTCGGCCTGCCGGCCAGCCTGCTGTCGCAGCGCCCCGACCTGGCCGCCAGCGTGGCGACCCTGCGCGCGGCCAATGCGCAGATTGGCGTGGCCGAAGGCGCGTTCTACCCATCGGTATCGCTGACCGGTAACTTCGGTTATGCGTCGGAAGCGTTGCGCAATATCGGCGAGAGCGGCGCGCGCCAGTTCAGTGTTGGTCCCTTGGCGCTGTCGCTGCCGATCTTCGACGGTGGCCGCAACCAGGCCAACCTGGCGATCGCCAAGTCGCGCTACGAAGAAGCGGTGGCCAACCACGAAACCAGGCTGCTGACGGCGCTGCGCGAAGTGGAAGACGCGCTGTCGGATGTGCAGGAACGCCAGTTGCAGGGCGAAGCGCAATCGGCCTCGCAAACGGCAGCCGCGCGCGGCTACCTGGTGGCGCGCGCGCGTTACGAGCGTGGTGTGTCCACTTACCTGGACGTGACCGATGCCCAGCGCAGCGCGCTGGCGGCCGACCGCGCGGCGGTACAGATCAATACCCAGCGTTTGCTGGCGACGGTGGCCGTGGCGCGGTCCCTCGGTGCTGGTTGGCAGCCCTCGTCGCAGCTGGCGGCGGTAAGCATTGCCAAGTAATCGCGTTGTCCATTGATCCCCGCGTTCGCGGGGATGACGAATCGAATGCCAGCTGCCGTATCTGGCATCATCGGTTCGTGATCCGTCATCCCCGCGCAGGCGGGGATCCCAGCCCTCGCTTACAATATCAGCCTCACTCCACCCGAGGTTCGCATGAAAAAAATCCTGCTCCCGCTGGCCATGGCGTTTGCCTGCGCCAGTGCCTATTCCAGCCCGGCCACCATCGCCGACCTGAACAAGATGAGCCAGCGCTACGCGCCGGTAGCGCTCACGGCCGACACCAGCAAGCTGTCGGCCGGCGACAAGCGCGCCATCGTCAAGCTGATCGAAGCGGCCAAGATCATCGACGTGCTGCAACTGCGCCAGCGCTGGTCTGGCAACGAAGCGCTGTGGGCCGCGCTCAAGAAAGACACCACGCCGCTGGGCAAGGCGCGTCTCGATTACTTCTGGCTCAACAAGGGCCCGTGGTCGATCCTCGACGACCACCAGTCGTTCCTGCCCGCGCAAATCGGCGCCATCAAGATTCCGGCCAAAAAGCCCGAAGGCGGCAGCTTCTATCCCGACGACGCCAGCAAGGCGCAACTCGACACCTGGATGAACGCCTTGCCGGGCATCGACAAGTCGCAGGCGCAGTGGTTCTTCACGGCGATCCGCCGTAACGCCGGCGGCCAGTTCACTACCGTGCCGTACTCGGTCGAATACAAGCCGGAACTGGAAAAAGCGGCCGCGCTGCTCAAGCAGGCCGCTGCCGCCACCGACAACGCCTCGCTGAAAAAATTCCTCGACCTGCGTGCCGATGCGTTCCTCAGCAACGATTACCTGGCATCCGATTTTGCGTGGATGGATCTCGATGCGCCGGTGGACGTGACCATCGGCCCGTACGAGACCTATAACGACGAACTGTATGGCTACAAGGCCGCGTTCGAAGCGTACGTGAATATCCGCGACCAGAAAGAGACGCAAAAACTTGACTTCTTCGCCCAGCACATGCAGGAACTGGAAGACAGCCTGCCGATCGACGCCCAGTACCGCAACCCGAAAGTGGGCGCGATCGCGCCGATGGTGGTGGTGAACCAGGTGTACGGCGCCGGCGACGGCAACATGGGCGTGCAGACTGCCGCGTACAACCTGCCCAACGACGAGCGCATCATCAGCCAGCGCGGCTCCAAGCGCGTGATGCTCAAGAACGTGCAGGAAGCGAAATTCAAGGCCACGCTCACGCCGATCTCGAAACTGGTGCTGCGCGCCGCCGACCAGAAGGACGTCGATTTCGACTCGTTCTTCACCCACATCCTGGCGCACGAAATCACCCACGGCCTCGGTCCCCACGCCACCACCGTCGATGGCAAGGCATCGACGCCGCGCCAGGATTTGAAGGAAACCTATTCCACCATCGAGGAAGCCAAGGCAGACATCACCGGCCTGTACGTGCTCGACGTGATGATGGGCAAAGGCCAGTTGAAAAATACGCTGGGGCAGGGCGAGGCGGCCGAGCGCAAGCTGTACACGACGTTCCTCGCGTCGGCCTTCCGTACGCTGCACTTCGGGCTGACCGATTCGCATGCGCGCGGCATGGCGATCCAGGTCAACTACCTGCTCGACAAGGGCGGTTTCGTGTCGCACGGCGACGGCACCTTCTCGGTCGATTTTGCCAGGATCAAGGACGCGGTCAAGGATCTCGACCGCGAGTTTTTGATGATCGAGGCGACCGGCGATTATGCGCGGGCCAAGGAGATGATGGCCAAGTACGTGGTGATCCGCCCCGACGTGCAAAAGGCGCTCGACAAGATGAAGTCGGTGCCCAACGATATCCGTCCGCAGTTCAAGACGGCCAACAGCCTGCTGGCGAAGTAACCCCGCACTGCCACCCGGGGTCGGACCCTGTACAGGGTCCGACCCCAAGGTTTTTGGGGTTCCAGTTCCGCAATCATTCAACTCTGCCTACGTAATAATTTAGTGTTGTAAGACCTTCTACAGAGCAATAAATATTGCCCTCATCGTGCTACAGTTTTGATCAAGGACATCGCCACCATGATCAAGCGCACACTCATCCCTCTCCTGATGTTGTCTTGCAGCTCAGCCTTTGCCGCCGAGCTGACCTCGATGGAAACCAGCTGGCTGACGGCGGGTTTATCCGTGATCAATTACGCCAAGCAGGAGCTCCGGCTGCCCGTCGACATCACCGTGCAACCGCAGGCGCACGCCAACGACGTGCCGGTAGCGCTCGGTTACCACGACGGCCGCTGCAAGCTGGTGCTGTCCCTGCGCGGCAATGCGCATGCAGAAGACATCCTCGCCAGCGTGCCGCAAGCGCGGCGCGCCCTGATGATCGAAGCGATGTTCGCCCACGAGATCGCCCACTGCTGGCGTTACGCACAGGGCGCCTGGCACCAGACGCCTTCCGGCTTCGCCCAGGGCGGCACCCAGCCTGCGCAAACCCTGCAGCAGACCCGGCGCGAAGAGGGCTTCGCCGACCTGGTGGCGCTGGCGTGGACCCAGCAGCGCCACCCGCAACATTATGCCGACGTCGCCGCGTGGATGCGGCAGGTGCGCGCCCCGGCGGCCGCTGCCACGAACGCCGCAGCGGCTGTCGATACGCACGGCACCATGGCCTGGCTGCAACTGGCGCCAACCGGCGCCGCCTTCAACAGCCGGCTGTCGTTGTTCGACCAGGCGGGTAGTCTGTGGCGCCAGGGACTTGCAAACGGGGAGTAGTTGCCAACTGGTCAGCATGTCATTTTGGTACGGTTGCGCACAGAGAAAACGGCAGCCGCGCGGTTTAATGTGTCCGTCAACCACCACAACACAGAGGGACATATCATGAACAAGCTGCTCTTCCTGGTACTGGCTAGCGCCACCAGCATGACTTTCGCTGCTACCCCAAAAACTGATACCGTCGCCTACAAGGCCGCCACCGATCGCGCCGAAGCCAGCTACAAAACCGCCAAGTCCGCTTGCAATACGCAATCGGGCAACGCCAAGGACATCTGCGAAGAACAAGCCAAGCTCGATCAAAAGCAGGCTGAGCTCGACGCCACCACCAAATTCAAGAGCGACAAGAACTCGCTCGAAAAAGCCCGCATCGCCGTGGCCGACGCCCGCTATGAACTGGACGAAGAAAAGTGCGACGCCATGACCGGCGCCAACAAGGACAGCTGCAAGAGCACCGCCAAGATGCAGCAAACCGCTGCCATCAACGATGCCAAGGCTGGCAAGCAATCGGCTGACATCGCTCAGACCGGCATCAATTGCAACAACATGACCGGCACCGACAAGGCCAGCTGCGAAGCCCGCTCGAAAACCGAGCTGGCCAAGGACGCGGTTGCCGACTCCGTCATCACCACCAAGATCAAGACCGAACTGATGGCCGAGCCATCGCTCAAGTCGCTGGACGTCAAAGTGGAAACCAACAACGGTAAAGTGTCGCTGAGCGGCTTCGTGCCATCGCAAGCTGAAGCCGACAAGGCTGCCACCGTGGCCCGTAGCGTCAAGGGCGTGCACGACGTGCAAAACTCTTTGCGCGTGAAATAATCCGCAGCGTAATGCGCAGAATGCGCTGAAACGAGGGCCGGTCTTACCGGCCCTTTTTTTCGCCTGTCAGCATTATGACGATCGTGGGCCCGGTTAGTAACTGAGGCCCGCACGCACACCGAACATGCGCGGCTCGATGAACCAGGCCGTCATGTAGCCGCCGTTGGCCGAATCGCCGGCTACCTTGGCGTGGCGGTCGGTCAGGTTGCGCACGTACGCTTCGAAGTGCCATTTGCGCTCCGGCGTATCGATGCGCACTTGCGCGTCCACCGTGGTGTACGGCTTCTGGTACAGGCCCACGTGGTCCATGTCCAGGTTGTTGATGGTGAAGTAGGACTTGGCGCGCCAGTTGGCCTTGACGTACGGCGAGATCGTGTAGCCATTGTCGAGGTTGAAGTACTGCGAGTAGTTCAGGCTCAGCGTGACCGGCGGCGTGTTTGGCAGGTGGTTGCCGTTGATGTTGTACAGCCGCTTGCCGGCGTAGCGCGGATCGGTGCTGGTGCTCGGTTCCGGGCACGGTTGCACGCCAATTTCGCTGCGGGCGAAGCAGTTGTAACTGTCCTCGTTGAGCGGCATGTCGTGGATGCTCGTATTGATCAACGCCATATTGCCGCCGATTTTGATGGTGCTGATCGGCTTGTAGGTCCACTCCACTTCCAGGCCCGGGATATCGACCTTGCCCAGGTTGACCGTATGCCAGGCGCTGTAGATATTGCAGGTGGGGTTGTTGACCGGGCAGGGCAGGCCGTCGTCGGTCATCATGGTGCCCACCGCGTAGTTGCCGGTCTGCTGCATGTCTTTGTAGCGCATGTAGAAGGCGGTCACCGCCAGCGTGGCGCGGTTGTCGAGGAAGCGGCCCTTGTAACCCAACTCGAAGTTGATCAGGCTCTCCGGACCATACGGCAGGTACGTGACCTGGCCGCGCGTGCCGTCGGCGCAGCGCTTGTAGCCGCAGGTGTCGTTCTTGTCGCCGAAGCCGCCAGCCTTGTAGCCGGTCGATACCGACGCGTACGTCATCTGCGACGGCGAGATGTCCCACGTCGCGCCCAGGCGCCAGGTAATCTTGCGCCAGCTTTGTTCGTTCTCGTTGGTCGATGGCGCACCATAGCGGGCATAGGCCGCCGTACCGCCGGTCGAACCCATGGCGTCGGTGAGATTGGTGCTCTCGATGTGCGGCAGGTAGCCCGGTGTGCCCGGTGTGCCGCGATTGAACAGGCCGTTGTAATAGAAGCCGCTGGTGGCGCTGTCCCAGCTGCCGTACACGTCGCCGTTGGTCGATTGGGTGTCCTTGCTATAGCGCGCGCCCGCGGTGAGCGTGAGGCTCGGCATGGCGCGCCAGTCGGCTTGCAGGAAGGCGGCGCGCGCCTTGATCTGCTGGTTCTTCTGGTTGTAGAACACCGAGACCGGATCGCCGTACGGGTTCTGGAAGTTGAAGAAGTTTTCAAACTTGAGGCGATTGTGTTCGTTCATCGAGAACAGGCCGCCCACGTACTGCACATTGCCGATGCGCTGCTTGAGCTGGGCCTCGTGCACTGTGGACCAGTAGTGCGCATCCTGGGTGCGGCTGTGCCAGTCGTTGAGCGGGTTGGTGCCCCACGAACCGCCGGCCGGCAGCGGCAGCGTATTGAGGCCCTGGGTTTGCCACGGCTGCGAGTACGACATGCCACGGTCGCCGTCTTCCAGGCGGTCGGTGGTCATCAGGGAGCCGGCGAAGTTGTAGTCGAATTCGGTGTTGTCGTTGAGCTTCCAGTTGATCCCGCTGCGCATGGTTTTCATGGTCATGTCCACGCTGCCCGGCACGTTCACGTTGAGGTCCCACTTGCCGCCGCCGGTACCCACCTTGATGGTATTGCAGTCGTATTTTGTGCCGGCCGAGGCGTCGCAGTCGCGGAACGACGAACCTCCGGCGCCGGAATCCTGGTACTGCTCGTAGGCCGCGTGCAAGGTCACGTCCTTATTCACCTTCAGGCGCGCGCCCAGGCGGGCCGCCCATTCCTTCTGGTTGGTGTAGTAGTCGCTTTTATCGACCTTGCGGTTGTTGCGCTGGTCGACATCGGGAATGCCGTTCGGTACCCAGCCCTGGGCCGGGAAGTTGGCTTCGGTGGTATCCGACGTCTGGTTGGCGTAGCCATCGCGCAGCACCTTCATGAACGTGGCGCGCAGCGCCAGCGAGTCGTTGACGGCGATGTTCTGGATCACGTTGAGCTGGCGCTTCTTGTAGTTGCCCAGGTCGATCTGCGCCTTGCCGTAGTTGCCGGAAAAGTCGGGCTTGGCGGTGATGATGTTGATGCTGCCGGCGGTCGAGTTGCGGCCGAACAGCGTGCCTTGCGGGCCGCGCAGCACCTCCACCTGTTCGAGGTCGAACATCAATGCCTGCGCACCTTGTGGACGCGGCGAGTACATGCCATCGACGTGGTAGCCCACCGACGGGCTGCTGATCTCGGACGTGTCGTTGGAGGTCACGCCACGGATGGTGATCTGCACCGCGCCGTTGAGGTTGGGATTCATCACCACGTTGGGGATGTCGCCGGAGAGGTCGGAGATGCTGGTCACGCCCTGCTTGTCCAGGTAGTCCTGGTTGAAGGCCGATACCGCCACCGGGGTTTTCAGCAGCGAGGTCGAATAGCGGGTGGCGCTGACCACCACCTCTTCGACTTTGCCGCTGTCCTTGGGCGCTTCCTGCGCCAGGGCTGTTGCAGTCCAGGCGCCGGCCACCGCCAGGCATACGAGGGTTTTTCGCGTTGCGAAGGTCATGTTGTCTCCATCATTGTTGTCGTTGTGGTTGTTATCGCTGCGGGCGGGACTCTGGCGGTCCCGCTGGTTCACAGTGCTTTTTCAGTATTGCATCGTGAAAATGCGACGGTCAAACGACGATGGATTTTCTGTAGCAGTTTAATATCGTTGACTAAACAAGCGCTTGTTGCTGGCAGCGCCCGCTTGTCTTCAAGCTGTCATTTTTGGATGTGACAATGCTGCTCCATAACTAACAGTATGGAGCGAGCATGAACCCGAAGTTTCCCGCCAAGCTGTTGTCGGCATCGTTGCTGGCGGCTCTGCTGGCCGCCTGCGGCAGCGACAGCAGCGACAACATCAACAACATCAACGACAGCAAACCGGCCACGCCACCGGTGGCGGCAGACCCGGCGCTGCCCAGCGTCGCCTTCATGAGCGACGTGCACTTCGAGAACGTCTATGGCGATCTGAAAAGCACCAGGTTTGCCGGCATTCCGACCAAGGACGGCCGCAACGCCACCATTCGCACCATGTATGCGGAACTGACGTCCACCCGCCTGTTCAACGAAAACTACTTCGCCTTCCGCGCCGCGCTCGACGACGCGTATGCCAGGAACGTCCGCCTGGTCGGCCTGCCCGGCGACATCTCCGACGACGCCCAGCCGATCAACATCGACGGCATCACCGACATCCTCAAGGAATACCAGGCCAAGGGCATGCGCTTCTTTATCGCCCCCGGCAACCACGATCCGAACGAGCCGTATGATGACGACGAGGCGGGCAAGAACGACTTCCTCACCAAGGACGGCAAGGAGCAGAAGGTGTACGCCACCGGCGCAGCTGCCTGCAAGGCCGGCGACAGCACGGTGGTGTGCACCAATGCGATGGTGGAGCAGGGCTACGAGAAGCTGCTGGCCAAGCTGGGCGACTTCGGCTACATGCCGAACAAGGGCGACGTGCATTGGGAAACCCCGTTTACCGCCTACGCCGACGGCAAGTACACGTACGAGGCAGCGCAGGCTGCCAGCGACGTGGCCAGGCGCCAGTTCGAGATCTGCACCGAGGGCGAGGGCGGCAAGTACAAGGTGGCCGGCAAGACGTACACCAACTGCACCAGCATCGTCGACGCTTCCTACCTGGTGGAACCGGTCAAGGGCTTGTGGCTGCTGTCGCTCGACGTCAACGTCCACGTGCCAAATGCCAAGTTTGACCCGGCCAATCCAAAGTCCTTCAAGGGCTTCGACAACGCCGGCGACGCCGGCTGGAACAAGATGCTGACCCATAAAACCCACCAGATGGAGTGGATCACGTCGGTGATGGCGCGCGCCAAGGCGCAGGGCAAGCAGGTGATCTCGTTCTCGCACTATCCGACCATGGACTTTTACGCCAACCAGACCGACGCCATGAAGACCGTGTTCAAGCCGGGCGCGTTCCAGGTCACGCGCATGCCTGCTGCCGCCACCACCAGCGCTGTGGCCAGCACCGGGCTGCGCCTGCACATGGGCGGCCACATGCACTTCAACGGCACCAACGACTACCAGGACAGCGCCGGCAATTACCTGGTCAACGTGCAGTCGCCGTCGCTGGCCGTGTTCGGAGCGGCCTACAAGATCGTCACCGTGCTCGACCAGGATAAGGTGGACGTGCAGACCGTGGGCCTGGACGTGGTCAAGGGTTACAACGAACTGTTCCCCTACTACCAGGTGGAATACGACTACCTGCAGGGCAGCACCGCCACGGCCGACGTGGCCAAGCGCTGGAACCGCAGCATCCTCGACAGCAAGTCCTACGGTGAATTCACCCGCACCTATTTCGGCGAACTGTCGCGCCTGCGCTTCATGAACGATTACTGGCCGTGCGAGATGAAGGAGGCGGCCATGGCGCTCGACGCGCGCCAGATGCTGATCCTCTCGCAGCTGCAAACCAAGGTCACGCTGGCGCAATTGAAGGACAATGCCGGCGTGCTGCCGCTCACCGCCAGCTGCGCCGCCAAGGGTACGCCGTCGGGCACCGTGGTGGCAGCGAGCCAGCTGAAGACCGACTGGGCCGACGCCACCGCCAGGGCCGACAAGCTGGCCACGGCAGCCGGACTGAAACTGGACGACTTCGCCAAGATCTCGGCCTACGAGTTCTACGGCGACTTCCATCGCACCGTGTACGCCGGCGAGCTGGCGTTGCGCGACATGGGGGCGCAGCGGGTGGCGCAGTACAAGGTGCTGATGGGTGCATTCCCCGCATCGCCGGCGGCGATCATCAAGATCGGCGACCTGCCGTCTGACCAGAACCCGGTCAACGTGCTGTTTCAGAACCAGTTCAAGCAGGTGTTCGCGATCCTGAAGGGACTCGGTTCGGCCAAGCCGAGCGACCGCTTCACGATCGACTTCAAGGCCAAGACGCTGACCAACGCCAATGCGGGTGGCCTGAGCTTCAACTGATGAATGGCACACACCAGGGCGCCCCGCAGCGGGGCGCCGCTGGCCGGCTTACTTGAGATACTTCGCCAGCCAGCCGTGTACTTCGTTGTAGAAGTAGCGGCTGTTTTCGCCTTTCAGGATCCAGTGGTTCTCTTCAGGGAAGACCAGCAGCTTGCTCGGCACGTTCAGGCGCTGCTGGGTGGCGAAGTTCATCAGCGCGTTATTGGCCGGCACCCGGTAATCGAGCTCGCCCACCGAGATCAGGATCGGCGTGGTGAAGCCCGTGCCCTTGGCATGGTTCCCGCCCTGCATTACCGGGCTCTGGTCGCGCCACACGGGCAGGTTTTCCCACACCGGTCCGCCGCTGTTGACTTCGCGCCCGTAGATGCTGTCGCTGGTGCCCCACTGCATGATCAGGTCCATTTCGCCCGCGTGCGAGACGATCGCCTTGTAGCGCGTGGTGGTGGCCTGCAGCCAGTTGGCCAGGTGGCCGCCGTAGCTGGCGCCGCCGGCGGCGAGCTTGCTGCCGTCGATGTAGCTGTACTTTTTGACCGCTTCGTCCACTGCCTCGTTCAGTTCCTCGGCCGGACCTTTTAATGGATCGCCCTGGATCGCGCGCGCGAATTCTTCGCCGTAGCCGGTCGAACCCTTGTAGTCGGTGAGCAGCACCACGTAGCCCGGCTTGGCCAGCAGGTGGTAATTCCAGCGCAGCACGAACTGGTCGCGCCACATATTGGCCGCGCCGCCGTGGATCACCGAGAACAGCGGATATTTTTTGGTCGGGTCGAAGTTGGCCGGCTTGATGATCATGTTGTGGATCATGCGGCCGTCGCTGGCCTTGAACCAGAAGTGCTCGGGCGCCTGCCAGTCGATGGCAGCTGCCCGCTCGACGTTGAATGACGTCAGGCGCTTGGGTTGGCCACCAGGCGTGCCGGTGAACGAATACACCTCCGGCGGATTGATGGCCGACTCCCATACGCCCACCACGGCCTTGCCGCCAGCGTTGAACGATCCGATGGCGCCGGTGGCAGGAGAACTCTCCGCGCGCAGGTCGCTGCCATCGTATTTGATCGAATGCAGCTGCTCGAGGCCCGCGTGCTCGTAGCTGAACACGATGCGGTTGGCGCCATCGGGCAGGGCGAAGCGCGAGATCGAGCGGTCAAGCGAAGCGGTCAGAATTTTCGGTACCGGGTTGGTCACCGGCCAGGCCAGGCTGGCCAGGCGGGTGACGTCGTACACCTTGCCCGGTGCTTCCTCTTCGGTCAGCGCAAACAGGGTCTTGCCGTCGCGGCTGAACTTGAGCGCCTTGTAACTGTGCTTGTCCTGGGTGAGTTGCTGCACTTCGCCGCCGGCTGCCGGCAGCGCGAAGATTTGCGTGTAGCCCGGCGCGCGCGCCGCTTCGTCGCGGTTGGTCGAGGCGGTAAACACGATGGTCCTGCCGTCTTCGGACCAGACGGCGTCGAGCGACTGGCCGTCGTCGCCCTGGCCGCCGCCAAAGCCTGGCAGCTCGGCCAGTTTGGTGCCGGCCAGTACATCGCGTGGAGGTGGCATACCCGCGCCGGCGGTGGCATCCATCACGAACAGGCGCACCTTTTTATCGTCGAGCCACTTGTCGAAGAAGCGCGGCGGGAAGCTCTCGTAGGCGCGCACGTTGTACTTGCGGTCCTTGCGTTCCCTGGCGATGCGCTTGTTGTCTTCTTCGCTGGCCGCACCGGGGAAGACGTCGCTGACGAACAGCAGCTGTTTGCCATCGGGGCTGAACCTGGGCGTGCGCGCACCGAGCGTGAGGGTGGTCAGGCGCTGGGCCTCGCCGCCGCCGGCGATGTCGATGCGGTAGATCTGGCTGGTGTCGTCGCCGTCGCGCTTGGCGGTAAATACCAGCTGGCGGCTGTCGGGCGACCAGTTGACGGCGCCTTCGCCGCCCTTGCTGAAGGTCAGGCGCCGTGGCGCGCTGTCGTCATTGAGCGACTTGATCCACAGGTCCGACCATTGGTCCTTGCTGTCGTAGGCCGGATCGGTGACGGAAAATACCGCCCACTTGCCGTCCGGGCTGACGGTCGGCGCACCCACGCGCTTCATCAGCCACACGTCTTCGTGGGTGATGGCGCGCTTGGCGTGCGTGGCTGCCGGTGCTTCCGGGGCTGCATGGGCGGCGTGGGCTGCGCCGGAAAGTGCGGTGGCAAGGGCAAAGGCAAGAACGGAAAGACGCGGTATGGTCATGAAAACAGTCGCCCAAAAGAAGTTAAAAGGCGATAGTGACCAATACTGTCGGGGCTGTCAATCGGCCCGGTCTGGGCGCAGTTGTCGGTAACGGGCGGGGTGCGCTGGCTGGTATCGTAACGGCCAGTTTCAGCCCCGCCAGAGAAAACGCTCGAGATCGACCGCACCATCGGACGGTACGCCTTCGGCTGCCAGCATGCTGGCCTGCTGCGGCAGCGCCGCCAGCAACTGCCCGCGTGCGTTGACGATGCGGTGCAGCGGCAGTCCGGCGTCCAGGTTGCGTTTGATGTAGCCGGGCAGGGCGCGCACGAAGCTGTCATCGACGCCGATGGCCATGGTGACATCGCGGTAACGTACCACGCGACCTTCAGGAATGGTCGCAATAAAGTCACGGAACTTTTGCTGTACCGATGCCGGCAGCGGTGGGTAGCGCCCCGGTATCAGCGAGACCGCATCGCCCGTGTGCAGCGTGCCGCCATGGACTACCACGCCCAGGATGCCGCGCCGCCCGACCATGGCCCCCAGGTTGCCGACCAGCGGCGCGATGCGCTGGCACGGTTCGCAGTACATGGTCAGGCGGATTTCGACGTCACCACTGACGATGGCGCTGCCGGGGCAGAAATCTTCGGGCGCGGCGCCTTCGATCACCAGGTTTTCGTACAGCGCGCCCGGCGCCAGTCCCAGCGCGTCGAGTTCGGAAGTCAGCGTGACCAGCACCTGGCGCGGGCTGAGCCTGTGGGCGTGGACGTCGCCATCGATGCCCAGGCCTGCGGTCAGCGCGATGGCGTTTTGCGCCACGACAGGCTGGTGGCGGGCGGGCTTGTCAAACAGGTGGGTGAGCGTGGTGGGCATGATGGCTGTGCGCGAATACAAAAAAAGGCTACGCGCATAGTGCGGGTAACCTTGATCTGATGCTGCTTGAATTCGGTGGTAGGCCGTGCGGGATTCGAACCTGCGACCAACGGATTAAAAGTCCGCTGCTCTACCAGCTGAGCTAACGACCCCCGAAAGAGGCCGTATTATATACAGCTCGGCGGTTGCTGCCAAGGTGTTTTTTGATGGCGTTTTCGCGAGGCGCTTGCTCGGCGCTCAGGTTCCATGGATTCCCGCCTTCGCGGGAATGACGGATTTGATGGCGGCGGTATTTTCCGGCTGGACGGATTTGACGGCGGCAGCATTGTTCGACTGGTTGGTCAACGCCGCCGTCGCCTTCAGCACCTCGTCCGCTGTCGTCACGCCTTCGGCGATCTTGAGCGCGCCGGCGATGCGCAGCGGTTTCATGCCGTCGGCGATGGCCTGGCGGCGCAGCGCGTGGACGTCGGTTGCCGCGCGTATCTGTTCGCCGAATGGCTCGCTCACCGTCAGCAGTTCGTACAGGCCGGTGCGGCCGCTGTAGCCGGTCTGCCTGCACTCGGCGCAGCCCACCGCACGATAAATGGCGGCCGGCTTGGGCATATTCCAGGCGCCGCCGAGGCTGTGCCACAGGTCGTCGGCCAGTTCGCCGTCGGGCGCCTTGCAGTTGTCGCACAGCGTGCGCACCAGGCGCTGCGCCATGATGCCGATCAGCGTGGCCTCCAGCAGGTAGTAGGGCACGCCCAGTTCCAGCAGCCGCATCACCGCCGACGGCGCGTCGTTGGTGTGCAGGGTGGAGAGCACCAGGTGGCCGGTGAGCGCGGCCTGGATCGCCATTTCGGCCGTGGCCAGATCGCGGATCTCGCCGACCATGATGATGTCCGGGTCTTGCCGCATCAGCGCGCGCACGCCGTCGGCAAAGGTCAGATCGATGGCCGGGTGCACCTGCATCTGGTTGAAGGCCGGCTCCACCATCTCGATCGGGTCTTCCACCGTGCACACATTGACCTCCGGCGTGGCCAGCGCCTTGAGCGTGGTGTACAGGGTGGTGGTCTTGCCCGAGCCGGTGGGACCGGTCACCAGGATGATGCCGTGCGGACGGCGCGTGAGGCTGTCCCAGCGCGCGGCGTCGTCCACCGGGAAGCCCAGTTCCGGCAGGGTTTTGACCACCACGTCGGGATCGAAAATACGCATCACCAGTTTTTCGCCGAACGCGGTGGGCAACGTGGACAGGCGCAGTTCCACTTCCTGGCCGCCGGCAGTGCGGGTCTTGATGCGGCCGTCCTGCGGCCGGCGCTTTTCGATCACGTCCATGCGGCCCAGCAGCTTGATGCGCGCGGTCATGGCGATCATCACCACCGCCGGCACCTGG
Source organism: Duganella sp. 3397 (assembly GCF_031456625.1). Classification (NCBI taxonomy): domain Bacteria; kingdom Pseudomonadati; phylum Pseudomonadota; class Betaproteobacteria; order Burkholderiales; family Oxalobacteraceae; genus Duganella; species Duganella sp. 3397. Next base: position 190,349 of record NZ_JAVDVB010000006.1, on the reverse strand, counting down.
TACACCTGGTGCAGCACGCCGTCGATGCGGAAGCGGATCGAGGCCATGTCGCGCTTGGGTTCGAGGTGGATGTCGGACGCGCGCTGCTCGAACGCGTATTGCCACAGCCAGTCGACGATGTTGATCACGTGCTGGTCGTTGGCATCGACCTGCTTGCTGGCCTTGCCCAGCTCGACCAATTGTTCGAAGTTGTTGCGCAGCGCCAGTTCGTTGCTGTTGCTTTTATTTGCCTTCTTGATCGACTTGGCCAGGCTGAAGAACTGCGTGGTGTACTGGGCGATGTCGAGCGGATTGGCGATCACGCGGCGGATCGAGCGACGCGACAGGCGCGCGATTTCCGCTTCCCACTCGGTGGCGTTCGGATCGCAGGTAGCCACCACCAGCGTGTCTGGCGTCAGTTCCACCGGCAGGATGTGAAAGCGCGCCGCGTAGCTGGCCGACATCACGTCGGCCACCTTCGTAAAATCGATCTTGAGCGGGTCGATGCGGATAAACGGCAACTGGTGGCGCTGGGCCATCCACTCGCACAGGGCGTCGAGCGTGAGCAGCTTGTGCGGCGGCTGGGCCGAGAGCAGCTTGCCGTGGGCCACCGCGCACAGCGGGTGCATCGGGCTGTTCTTCATGATGGCCTGGCTGTGGGCGTAGAGCGTATTGATCTCGCTCTTGCGCACCATGTTGTCGGCCAGCAGCCAGTTATAAATATCTTGCAGATCGAGCGGTGCGGCCATGCGTAGCTCCCACTGGCTAGGCGCCGGACCGTTCCGGCGCCGCTGCTGCATTACTGCTTATTTCGCCAGGCTGGCGGTAATGCCCTTGACCCACGACTTGGCCGGCAGCTTGGTCTCTGCAAAAATCTGCGCCGCCCGCGCGGTGAGCGCTTCGATGTCGATCAAGCGCTGGCGCTTGAAGGCGATTGCCACGACGTTGCCGTCATGGACTTCCGGCAGGCAAATCACCTGCGCGAACGCGAACTTGATGGCCTTGATATTGCGCGCGTAACTCGGATGGTCGCCAAACAGGTTCACCGTCATGATGCCATCGTCCCGCAGGCAGCGGTTGCACGCCTGGTAGAACTCGGCGGTGTCGAGCACCGGGCCGCGCGCGGTGGCGTCGTACAGGTCCACTTGCAGGGCGTCGATGGTGTCCGCATTGGCCTCGTCGTTGACGAAGTCGAGCGCATCCATTTCCAGCACACGCAGGCGCGCGTCGTTTGGCGGCAGCTTGAACATCGACTCGCAAATGGCGATCACCGATGGATTGAGCTCCACCGCCGTGATGGTGGCTGCCGGGAACGTGACGTAGCTGAACTTGGTGAGCGTGGCCGTGCCCAGGCCCAGCTGGGCCACGTGGCGCGGTTGTTCCTGCCACAGCATGGCGGCCATCATCTGCTGTGCGTATTCGAGCTCTGGCCAGTTGGGCTTGCGGATCCGCATCGCGCCTTGCACCCACTCCGTGCCGAAATGCAGGTAGCGCACGCCGTCCTGTTCGGACAGCGTGACCGGCGCAAACTTGGGCTTGCGCGCCGGGCGGGAGGATTCTTCTTTTTCGATGGATTTACGTTTGATCAGCATGGGGGCGGGTTGGTCGATAAGGCGGGAATGAAGCCGCATTATCCCGCGTGGGCGACGCCAGCGGCAAGCCGTATGTGCATGGGACCCTTGAAGCAGACCGGGGTCGGACCCTGGACAGGGTCCGACCCCAAGTGGTACGGCATGCGTGTTGCGGGAAGGTGGTGGGGATTAGCGCTGCATCGGCTCGATCGCCACGCGCAGGCGCAGGCGTTCGCCGGGGTCGTACGACATCACGTCGGTGTAGTTGCGGCCGCGATATTCGTAGGTGACCTGGTAGCCGGAGGTACGCGATTCCCAGTGATCGACCGTGCGGCACTGCTTGACTTGCTGTTCCTGGTAGCCGCCGTTGCCGGAATTGTTCGAGTTCTCGGTACGGTCGCCGATCACGGCGCCGGCGATGGCGCCCGCTGCGGTGGCTGCCGAGCGGCCGCTGCCGCCGCCCACCTGGTTACCGGCCAGGCCACCGATCAGGCCGCCAATGATGGCGCCGCCGACGCCGCGCTGTGGAGGCGGCTGCTGGACTTGCACATATTCGGTACGGCATTCCTGGCGTGGACGGTTGATCTGCTCGACCTGCGGGGTGACGCGCACCACGCGGCCGTAATCTTCGAAATCGGCGGCGCTGGCAACTTGTGCGAACGGCAGGGCGCTGACGCAAAGGGCGGCCGCGATAATTTTGGTGTGCAGGCTCATGTTCGATACCTCGTGTTGTTTGACTGTCGGTGGTGCGTGTCAGGGACTCTGAGACGCATGATCGTATGGTAGTCCGGTTGGCGGCGCGGGGCCAGTGGCTAACTAGTATCTGTGGCAACAAATTGTAACAGCGGGCTAGAAACACCGCGCCAGGGGAATTCTCAAGGAATGTGCCGATTTCGTCTTAAAACCCCGTCAGAATGTTCCAGTTTTAACAAATATTGCGCCATGAATCAACTTCGTGTTGATCTGGGAGGAACAACACGTTACCCTAATAAGCGTATGGGATTCAAAAACATGTTGAATCGACCACGGTTGGCACGGACCCGCCCGCCGTGTTAAGTGGACAGGTGCTCAAATTATTTACTCATTAATTCACAAGTTAGGCACTCTCGACAATAAAGTGGACACACCGTACATGCCTGGTCAGATCGAGGGAAACGAGACATTGCTGATGACCGTGCCGGCCAACCTGGTGCAGTCGATCCGCGCCTTCCGCGTGGTCGAATTGCAGGAGGAGGCCGCGCGCCTTGGCCACCACTTCCTGTATGCGCACCCGCAGGCCGGCGCCACCAAGCAGCAGGTGCTGGGCCTGATCGCCGAATCGTTCCAGTTTCCCAAGGGTATAGGCAAGAATTTCGACGGTCTGCGCGAGACGCTGACCACGACCATGGCCAATGCCGGTCACCAGGAAGGTTTCCTGGTCGTGCTCGAGCAATTGCCCAATGCCCAGAAATTTGACAAGGAAGCGCGCGAAACCCTGCTCGATGTCTTCCGCGATGCGGCCGATTACTGGGCTGAAAAGCAGGTTCCGTTCCGCGTGTTCTACTCGTTCGAGTAAGGCGACTCTACCGGTTGCTCGCGCGCTGATTACTGCTGCGCTGCAACATTTGACCGCGTCGAGGCGGCATTTTCTGGTCCGGTCCGTGTGGACAAGGTACAATGTCGGCCTATGAAAAACATCGTCATCCTCATTTCAGGTCGCGGAAGCAACATGGAAGCGATCGTGCGCGCGGCCCAGGCCGAGCGTTGGCCGGCCCGTATTGCCGCCGTGATCGCTAACCGTGCCGATGCAGGCGGGCTCGCGTTTGCCGCCGCGCATGGGATTGCTGTAGCCGTGGTCTCGAACAAGGATTACGCCAGCCGCGAAGCGTTCGACGCCGCCCTGCAAACCGTTGTCGACGGCTTTGCCCCCGACCTGGTGGTGCTGGCCGGCTTCATGCGCATCCTGACGCCAGGTTTCGTCGATCATTACGCCGGCCGCATGCTCAATATTCACCCGTCGCTGCTGCCGCTGTTTCCGGGCCTGCACACCCATGCGCAGGCGCTAGCTGCGGGCGTGACCGAACACGGCGCGACCGTGCATTTCGTTACCGCCGAACTGGACCATGGTCCGGCCGTGGCGCAGGCAAAAGTGCCGGTGTTGCCCGGTGATACGCCCGATACGCTGTCGGCACGGGTGCTGGTCGAAGAACACAAGCTGTACCCGCAGGCCGTGCGCGATGTCCTGGCAGGCAAGCTGACGATGGTGCAAGAACATACCCGGGTCCTCGAAGCATCGTAGACCGCAGAAACACAGCAGACATATTAACCAAGGATTTCCATGAGATTGCCTCCAGCGATACTCGCCAACGCCGAAGAAGTGTTGCGCGAGATTTTGCGCTTTGCCGCGCCAGCCGATACCACCCTGTCGCGCTATTTCAAAGACCACCCGCGCCTGGGCGGCCGTGAACGCGGCGCCGTTGCCGAGTGCGTGTACAACGTGCTGCGCAACAAATCGTTTTATACCGATTTCTCCGAGGCGGGCGGTGGCGCCACCATGCGTCGCCTGACCTTGCTGGGCATGGCCGACGCCGTTGGTGTCGAGTCGCTGGGTGGTCTGACCGACGATGAAGTGCAGTGGGTCGAGCGCATTTTGCAAATCGACCGCAAGGTGATGCACAAGTCGAGCCGATCGAACATGCCCAAGTGGCTGTTCGACAAGCTGGTGGCGCAAATGGGCGAAGAAGAAACCCTGCTGCTGGCCGATGGCATGAACCAGCCGGCGCCGCTGGACCTGCGCGTGAACGCCATCAAGGCGAACCGCGACGACGTCATCGCTACCCTGGCCGAAGCGCCGATCCGCGCCACGCCCACGCCGTTCGCGCCGCTGGGCCTGCGCGTGCTGCAAAAGCCGCAGCTGCAAAACCTGCCGTTGTTCAAGGACGGCCATATCGAAGTGCAGGACGAGGGCAGCCAGATCCTGTCGGCCGTGGTCGGCGCCAAGCGCGGCGAAATGGTGGTGGACTTTTGCGCCGGCGCCGGCGGCAAGACGCTGGCACTGGGCGCGACCATGCGCAACACCGGCCGCCTGTACGCGTTCGACGTTTCCGAAAAACGCCTGGCCAAGCTCAAGCCGCGCCTGGCGCGCAGCGGCCTGTCCAATGTGCACCCGGTGCTGATCGCGCACGAGCGCGACGCCAAGATCAAGCGCCTGGCCGGCAAGATCGACCGCGTGCTGGTCGATGCGCCGTGCTCGGGCCTCGGTACCCTGCGCCGCAACCCGGACGTGAAATGGCGCCAGCAGGAAAGCGCTGTCGCTGAAATGCAGGTCAAGCAAGCCGCGATCCTGGACGGCGCCGCGCGCCTGCTCAAGGGCGGCGGCCGCCTGGTGTACGCCACCTGCAGCTTCCTCGACGAAGAGAACGACTTCATCGCCAACCAGTTCCTGGCAGCCCACCCGGACTTCGAGCTGGTACCGATGAGCAAAGTGCTGGCCGAGCAGAAGATCGACCTGGACATGGGCGACTTCCTCAAACTGCTGCCGCACAAGCACCAGACCGATGGCTTCTTCGCTGCCGTTTTCGAGCGCAAGCCGATGGCCAAGAAGGTCGTGCCGGTGAAAGACGAAGCAGAAGAAGAGTAACTTTTATACCCCGCACAGCCCCCTCTGGGGTCGGACCCCGCACGGGGTCCGACCCCTTTGCTTTGCGGGTTCCAATACCACACCACAGATCCCACGATGACACCACAACAGCCGCTGCTTAAACTGATCGACGACATTACCGGCGACTTCAAGAATATTTTGCTGGTGTGGCAACTGGGCGCCATCGTTGCTTCCATCGTGTTGGGCTGGACCCTGGCCAGGATGTTGCGTACCCGTTTCGGGCGCAATGAAAACCAGGGCAACGTGGCCCGCTTCGGCGTCGAAAGTTTCGGCAGCGTGATGGGGCCGCTGGCCATCATGTGTTTGCTGTGGATATCGCGCCTGGTGTTGCGCCAATACATGCCGCACACCAACCTGATCAACGTGGCCATGCCGATCTTCGGCGCGCTGGCGGCGATCCGCTTCACCTTCTATATCTTGCGCCGCGTGTTCGCGCGTCATCGCGAGGTCAGCCCTGGCATGGTCTCGTTCGAAAAACTGTTCCAGTTGCTGGTGTGGGCCGCTTACGTGCTCTACATCACCGGCATGTGGGACGAAGTATTCTATTTTCTCGATCACACCTTCTTGCCGCTGGGTAAGTACAAGGTCACCATCGCCGACATTTTGCAGGCCGCCATCTCGGTGGTGGTGCTGTTGATGCTGGCGCTGTGGGCCGGTACCGCGCTCGAAGAGTGGCTGATGAAAATGCAGGGCATGCACACCAACCTGCGGGTGGTGGTGTCGCGCACCGCGCGCGCCGTGCTGATCCTCGTCGCTGTGCTGCTGAGCCTGTCGCTGGTGGGAATCGACCTCACCGTGCTGTCGGTGTTCGGCGGTGCGCTCGGTGTGGGTCTCGGTCTCGGCCTGCAAAAGATTGCCAGCAACTACGTGTCGGGCTTCGTGATCTTGCTCGACCGTAGTCTCACCATCGGCGACATGATCACGGTCGACAAATTCAGCGGCCGCGTTACGCAAATCAACACGCGCTACACGGTGTTGCAGGGCCTGGACGGCATGGAGTCGATCGTGCCGAACGAAATGCTGGTGTCGGGCGCGGTGCAGAACTCGTCGCTGACCAACAGCATGGTCAATATTGCGACCAAGGTCTCGGTGGCGTATGAAACCGACGTGGACATGGTACTGGCGCTGCTGGAAGAGGCGGCGCGCACCGTGCCACGCGTGCTCAAGGACAAGGGACCATCGGCCACCTTGCTCAGCTTTGGGGCTGACGGGCTCGACCTGCAACTGAGTTTCTGGATCAGCGATCCGGAAAACGGCCGCGGTGGTGTGACGTCGGATGTCAACCGCGCGATCTGGCGCGCGCTCAAGGAAAACCAGATTTCCGTGCCATTCCCGCAGCGAGAAATGCGCATCCTCGGCACCCTGCCCGATGCGATGTTGCCGGTAGAAAGCACGACCGTGCCGAAAACTTAGTCAGGGCCGGTTGGACCAAGATCGTCAACTCGGCGTTAAATCATCGTACAATGACGTACTGTGCATGAGACAGATTGACTTTTTGCGCCTGTTTTAACCTGCAATGTTGGCGGTTCCGCCTCGTTGCATGGCAGGCCTCTTTTGGAGAATGAGCTTGAGTTTACACGCTGTACTGGATTTTCTGGCTAATGGTGTTACCCGCCTGAGTGCCTGGGAAGTGTTTTTTTACACGCTGATCGTGACTCACATCACCATCGCCAGCGTGACGATTTATCTGCACCGCCACCAGGCGCACCGTGCGCTCGAGTTGCATGCGATCCCCAGCCATTTCTTCCGTTTCTGGCTGTGGCTCACCACGGGCCAGGTCACCAAGGAGTGGGCGTCAATCCACCGCAAGCACCACGCCAAGTGCGATACCGAAGAAGACCCGCACAGCCCGGTCACGCGTGGCATCAAAAAAGTATTCTGGGAAGGCGCCGAACTGTATCGCGCCGAATCGAAAAACCTGGAAACCATGGAAAAGTACGGTCATGGCACGCCTGACGACTGGATCGAGCGCAACCTGTACACGCGCTTTTCGGCTTCGGGCGTGGTTGCGCTGTTTTTCATTAATTTCGCCCTGTTCGGCGTGATCGGTATCAGCGTGTGGGCCGTGCAGATGATGTGGATTCCGGTCACCGCTGCCGGCATCATCAACGGCATCGGCCACTACTGGGGCTACCGCAACTACGATTGCAGCGATGCGGCCACCAACATCATCCCGTTCGGCATCCTGATCGGTGGCGAAGAATTGCACAACAACCACCACACGTTTGCCACGTCGGCCAAGCTGTCGTCCAAGTGGTACGAGTTCGACATCGGCTGGGCGTATATCCGCGCGCTGGAAATCGTCGGCCTGGCCAAGGTCAAGCGCCGCGCACCGGAGCCCAAGTTTGCCAAGGGCAAAATGGAAGCGGACTTCGACACCCTGGCGTCCGTCATTGCCAACCGTTACGACGTGATGGCCAAGTACGCCAAGTCGGTCAAATCGGCCTGGAAGGAAGAGCGCGAGCACCTAAAAGAGAAGGCCCAGCTCGAATCGCGCTTCCTGCGTTCGTCGCGCAAGCTGTTGCAGCGCGAACCGGGCAAGCTGGCGGCGCCGCAGCAGGAGCAGCTGATCGAGCTGTTCCAGCACAGCAAGGCGCTGGAAACCATGCACACCATGCGCGTGGAGCTGGGCGTGATCTGGGAGCGTTCGCACTTCACCCGCGAGCAGCTGCTGCACAAGCTGCAAGACTGGTGCAACCGCGCCGAAGCGTCGGGCATCAAGTCACTGCAGGAGTTCTCGCTGCGGTTGCGCAGCTACGCTTGAGCGATCGCTGCTGGTAACAAAGGCCCCGCATCATGCGGGGTTTTTTTCGTCCCGATACAACGTCGGAGACGAAAAAAAACCACCCGAGGGTGGTTTTTCAGGAAACGGCGATCAATTACTTGATCTTGGTTTCTTTGTAAGCGACGTGCTTGCGTGCTTTAGGATCGAACTTCATGATCTCCATTTTAGCAGGCATGGTGCGCTTGTTCTTGGTGGTGGTGTAGAAGTGACCAGTACCTGCGGTCGATTCCAGCTTGATTTTGTCGCGGCCAGTTTTTGCCATGGTAGCTCCCTAATTAGACTTTTTCGCCACGGGCACGCATGTCGGTCAGAACGGCATCGATGCCGACCTTGTCGATTACGCGCAGACCAGCGTTGGACAGACGCAGGGAGACCCAGCGGTTTTCAGATTCAACAAAAATACGACGGTTCTGCAGGTTAGGCAGGAAACGACGTTTGGTTTTGTTGTTTGCGTGGGAAACATTGTTGCCGACCATCGGCTTCTTCCCAGTAACTTGGCAAACACGTGCCATAACGCACTCCTTAAAAGACATTCCACAATTGGAAAAACGAGAGTATATCCAAAAAACTTAGGATATTCAATGACTTGTGAAAAACAATGGTGTCATATGCATCTGGTAAAATTTAACAATTGCGCGTAAACCCTTGAGCCAACAGGGGTAAACCTATAATTGTCCGTGCTCGGCGAACGAATGGACGTGCTGCCCGGCCACCACAAAATGATCGAGGATGCGGATATCGACCAGCGCCAGCGCCTGCACCAGGGCCCTGGTGAGCCGTAAATCGGCCTCGCTCGGGTCTTGCGTGCCCGACGGATGGTTGTGGGCCAACATGATGCTGGCGGCATTGCGCGCCAGCGCTTCCTTGACTACCTCGCGTGGATACACACTGGTGTGGGTCAAGGTACCGCGAAACAATTCCTTCACATCGACCAGGCGGTTTTTGACGTCGAGGAACAGCACGTAGAACGATTCGAAGGTGCGGCCATTGAACAGCAGCCGCAGGTATTGCTTGACCGCTTGCGGCGAGCCCAGCGTAGTGGGGTTGCGCAGCTCCTCGAGCATGGCGCGCCGGGCCAGTTCCATCACCGCCTGCAGCTGGGCGAACTTGGCCGGTCCCATGCCGTTAATTGCCGAGAACTCGAGCAGGGTTGCGCCGAATAGTCGTTGCAGGGAACCGAAGTGGTGCATGGCCTGCTGACCCAACTGGACCGCGTCGCTGCCACGCACGCCCACGCGCAGGAAGATTGCCAGCAATTCCGCATCGGACAGCGCGCCGGCGCCATCACGGATCAGGCGCTCGCGCGGACGCTGGTGTTTCGGCCACTGGTTGATCGTCATCGGGATTCTCCGCGCGGATGGTCTGGCCATTATGCGCAGCAGGCGCAGCGCCGAACCGGCGCATATCAAGCGTGCGGCGGTTAGCGCCGCTCGCGGCAGGGCGAGGCGCTGCCGGTGCGTGTGATCAGCGCTTCGGTTCCTGCCGGGACAGGTTGTTAGCCCGGTTTTGGATAGAGCAGGCGCTGCGCGGCATAAATGCCGTGGCGCCCAGAAACCAGGTAGCTGACCGCGCAGCCCACAGCTGCGTACGCGGCGATGTCGAAGCCGAACAGTTCGATAGCGATGATGGTGGAGGCCAGCGGCGTGTTCGACGCACCGGCGAACACGGCGGCCAGCCCAACGGCCGCCAGGAACGGTGGCGGGAGCTGCAGCAGGGGCGCCAGTACGTGGCCGAGCGTGGCGCCCACAAAAAACAGCGGCGTCACCTCGCCGCCTTTGAAGCCGCTGGCGATCGACCAGGCGGTCATGACCAGCTTGACCAGGAAATCCTGAGGCGCCACCTGGCCCGAGAACGCTTGCTGTAGCACCGGCAAGCCCAGGCCCAGGTAGCGGTCGGCGCTACTCACTGTCATGGCAAAAATCACGATCGCCACGCCGCCGATGACCGGGCGCAGCAGGCTGTTGGACACCCAGCGCTTGAACAAGCTGGAGAAGCCACGGATCGCGCCGCTGAACGCCCGCGCCGCCAGGCCGAACGCCACGCCGGCCACGGCCACCAACAGCAACGGCAGCCAGCCCAGCGCCGGCATGGCGCCAGCGGCGTAATGCATATGGTGGGCGCCCAGGCCCAGCGTGACGAAGTGCGCGACCACGGCCGACAGCAGGCAGGGCAGCAGGGCGCTGGCGGCCATGCCGCCGATCGCCACCACCTCGATGCCCCAGATGGCGCCAGCAACCGGCGTGCCGAACACGGAGGCGAAGCCGGCTGCCATGCCGGCCGTGATGATCACGGTGCGGGTGTGATCGCTCACCTTGAACAGTTTGCTCAGCTGGTCGGACAAGGCGCTGCCCATCTGCACCGCCGTACCCTCGCGCCCGACCGACGCGCCGAACAGGTGCGAGGCCAGGGTGCCGAACAACACCAGCGGCGCCATGCGCAGCGGGATGGTTTTCGTGGGCACACGGGTTTCGTTGATCAGCAAATTAATGCCGGCGTCGCTGCCGGCGCCAAAGCGCCGGTACAGCCACGCCACCGCGAAACCGGCCACCGGCAACAGCCAGATCAGCCAGCGATATTGGCCGCGCCACTGCGTGACCGCGTCGAGCGCGAGCAGGAATGCGGCCGAGGCAGCGCCGGCCAGCACGCCGATCAGGCATGACAGGGCAAACCACTTGAGTAGCGTGGCAAAAATCGGATATTTGAATTGATGCGCCATGGGGCCGATTATAGTTTGCGCAGGCAATATCGCGTACCTGACCAGGTGACCGGGCCGAATCAGGCAAGGTGGCTTACAATACAGCCTTTGTCAGCTTACCGAATTCACGTCATGTCTAACGAGCAACCTGTCGTCACCCCGTCGGCCTATCTCACCCTGCATTACCGCCTGGCCTCCGTGGATGGCAAAGATATCGTCACCACTTTTGGCGGCACGCCGGCCACGCTGATGCTGGGCCAGGGGCAATTGGCGCCGGTGCTCGAAGAACTGCTGCTCGGCATGCCGGAAGGCACGCACAAGACCTTCGAGCTCGAACCTGGCGTGGGCTTCGGTCCGCGCAACCCGGAACTGATACGGGAAGTCTCGCGCGCCACGCTCGACGCCAACTCGGCGCCCGATGCCGACTACAAGATCGGCGACCTGGTGGATTTTGCCGCGCCCGGTGGCGGCCGCTTTGCCGGCATCTTGCGCGAGCTCGGTACGGAAACCTGTTTATTCGATTTCAACCACCCGCTGGCTGGCCAGCCGTTGAAATTCGAAGTGAACCTGATCTCGGTGCTGTGAAGACTGAACCATGAGGACTGAACCATGAGCGATAAAGAAATCCTGTTGGCCCAGCCGCGCGGCTTTTGCGCCGGCGTCGACCGCGCCATTGAAATCGTCGAGCGCGCGCTGAACCAGTTCGGCGCGCCGATCTACGTGCGCCACGAAATCGTCCACAACGCCTATGTCGTGGCCGACCTGCGCGCCAAGGGCGCGATCTTCATCGAAGACCTCGACGATGTCCCGGCCGGCAATACGCTGGTGTTCTCGGCGCACGGCGTCTCGCGCGCGGTGCGGGCCGAGGCCGAGTCGCGCGGCCTGTCGATTTTCGACGCCACCTGCCCGCTGGTGACCAAGGTCCACGTGGAAGTGGCCAAGATGCGCAAGCAGGGCTGCGAGATCATCATGATCGGCCACCAGGGCCACCCCGAAGTGGAGGGCACCATGGGCCAGACCGATCAGGGTATGTACCTGGTGGAAACCGTGGACGACGTCGAACACCTGGTGGTGACCAAGCCCGACCAACTGGCCTACGTGTCGCAGACCACGCTGTCGGTCGATGACACCATTGAAATTATCGCCGCGCTCAAGCGCAAGTTCCCGGCGATCATCGAGCCGAAGAAGGGCGACATCTGCTACGCCACCACCAACCGCCAGGAAGCCGTCAAGTTCATGGCGCCGCAGGTGGAACTGGTGATCGTGGTGGGCAGCCCCAACAGCTCCAACTCCAACCGCCTGCGCGAAGTGGCCGAAAAGATGGGCACGCCCGCCTACATGGTCGATAACGCCTCGCAGATCGACCCGGCCTGGCTCGACGGCAAGCTGCGCGTGGGCGTCACTGCCGGCGCCTCGGCGCCCGAAGTGCTGGTGGAGGCGGTAATCTCGCGGTTGAAAGAGTGCGGCGTGCGCAGCGTGCGTCCGCTCGATGGCGTGGAAGAATCGGTGACCTTTCCGCTGCCCAAGGGCCTCGATGGTCCCAAGCTTGCACCAGTCCAGGGCGTTCTGTAAAGACGGCCTCAACAGCAGCGGAATTTAATTCAGCAACTGCTCAGTTATTCCGCTGTTAGTTTTTCCAGAATCTCGCTATCATTGCCTCGCTTTTAAAAGCTTGTCGTTTCGTCTTTAATCAATATTTTTGGTACGAAACTTGCATGACGAATACGTAGCCAACTGCGGCACTACGGGAACTTGCTTTCCGGGTGCCGTTTTTGTTACGTGGTGCAGGCATAACATAGTAAAGGTTCTCCATGGATACCCTTATCCAACAAATTATCAATGGGCTGGTGCTCGGCAGCATGTACGCACTGGTCGCGCTCGGTTACACCATGGTGTACGGCGTGCTCAACCTCATCAATTTCGCCCACGGCGACGTCCTGATGATCGGCGCCATGACCGGTCTCACCATTCTCAACCTGCTCAACCAGTACGCGCCCGAGATGCCCGGCTATATCAAGCTGGCGATTGCCATCGGCGGCGCGATTCCCGTGTGCATGATCGTCAACGTGCTGATCGAGCGGGTCGCTTACCGACGACTGCGCAACGCGCCGCGCTTGGCGCCCCTGATTACCGCGATTGGCGTGTCGATCCTGCTGCAGACGATCGCCATGATGATCTGGACCCGCAACCCGCTGCCGTTCCCGCAACTGCTCTCGCCGGAACCGGTGATGATCGCCGGCGCGCTGATCTCGCAGACCCAGATCCTGCTGCTGGTGCTCGCTGCCACCTCGATGGTCGGCCTGGTGCTGCTGGTGGAAAAAACCAAGATGGGCCGCGCCATGCGCGCCACGGCCGAAAACCCGCGCGTGGCCGGCCTGATGGGCGTCGATTCCAACAAGGTCATCGTGCTGACGTTTGCACTGGGCGCAGCGCTCGCTGCTGTCGCTGGCGTGATGTGGGGCGCCAACTATGCCTCGATCCAGTTCGCCATGGGCTTCTTGCCCGGTCTGAAAGCGTTCTGCGCGGCCGTGCTGGGCGGCATCGGCAACATCTACGGCGCCATGATCGGCGGCATCGTGCTGGGGCTGGTGGAAAGCCTGGGCGCCGGCTATATCGGCGACCTGACCGGCGGCTTCCTCGGCAGCCACTACCAGGACATCTTCGCCTTCGTGGTGCTGATCCTGGTGCTCACCGTGCGGCCGTCCGGCATCATGGGCGAGCGCGTGGCCGACCGCGCCTAAGGGGAATACCATGGCTATCCTGAGTTTTGATAAGTCACGCAACCCGCGCAAGGCTTACGCCAGCATGGCGGTGCTGCTGATCGGCTTGCTGATTTTCCCGTTCTTCGCCGCCCAGTTCGGCAATTCATGGGTGCGCATCATCGACATGGCGCTGCTGTACATCATGCTGGCGCTGGGTTTAAATATCGTGGTCGGCTTTGCCGGCCTGCTCGACCTTGGCTACATCGCGTTCTTCGCGGTGGGCGCGTACGTGACAGGGCTGCTGGCCTCGCCGCAGTTCGCCACCTTGCTCGAATCGATGATCTATGAGTATCCGGCCCTGGCCAACAGCCTGGTTGCCGTGCTCGGCCCGGAGATCCAGCAGAATGGCATTCACCTGTCGGTGTGGGCCATCGTGCCGATCGCGGCGGTCACGGCCGGCCTGTTCGGTGCACTGCTGGGCGCGCCCACGCTCAAGCTGCGTGGCGACTACCTGGCCATCGTGACCCTGGGCTTTGGCGAGATCATCCGTATCTTCATGATGAACTTGAACGAACCGATCAATTTCACCAACGGACCGCAGGGCATCAACATGATCGACCCGATCCGCGTGTTCGGTGTCAACCTCGCTGGCGAGGCCGGCTCGCGCGCCACCGTCATGCTCGGCGATTTTGCGATGCCGTCGGTCAATGCCTACTACTATTTGTTCCTGCTGCTGTGCGTGGTGATCGTGTTTGTGACCGCACGCTTGCAGCACTCGCGCCTGGGCCGCGCCTGGGTGGCGATCCGCGAAGACGAGATCGCCGCCAAGGCCATGGGCATCAACACCCGCAACGTCAAGCTGCTGGCGTTCTCGATGGGGGCGTCGTTCGGCGGCGTCGCTGGCGCCATGTTTGCCGCGTTCCAGGGCTTCGTGTCGCCCGAGTCGTTCTCGCTGACCGAATCGATCGCCGTGCTGGCGATGGTGGTGTTGGGCGGCATCGGCCATATCCCGGGCGTGATCCTCGGTGGTGCGCTGCTGGCCTCGCTGCCGGAAGTGCTGCGCCACGTGGTGGAGCCGCTGCAACAGAAGCTGTTCGGCCACGTCGTGATCGAAGCAGAAGTGCTGCGCCAGCTGCTGTATGGCCTGGCGCTGGTGCTGATGATGTTGTACCGTCCGGCCGGCCTGTGGCCGTCGCCCAAGCACGAAGACCGTCCCGACCACGACTCGGACACCAAAGATAAATCGTCCGACACCGTCGCCGCTTGAGGAGTGCAACCATGAATGAGCAGCCAACCATTTTGAATATCGCCGGCGTGAATAAACGCTTCGGCGGCCTGCAGGCGCTGACCGACGTGGGCATCACCATCAAGCAGGGCCAGATCTACGGCCTGATCGGCCCCAACGGCGCCGGCAAGACCACGTTCTTCAACGTGATTACCGGCCTGTACCAGCCAGATACGGGCACCTTCGAGCTGGCCGGCAAGCCGTACTCGCCGTCCGCCCCGCACGAGGTGGCCAAGGCCGGCATTGCCCGCACCTTCCAGAACATCCGTTTATTTGGCGAGATGACGGCGCTGGAAAATGTGATGGTGGGGCGCCACGTGCGCTCGAAGCAGGGCGTGTTCGGCGCCATTTTCCGTCACAAGGCCGCGCGCGAGGAAGAGGCGTCGATCCGCGCCCGCGCCCAGGAACTGCTCGATTTCGTCGGTATCGGCAAGTTTGCCAACCGCACGTCGCGGTTCCTGTCGTACGGCGATCAGCGCCGCCTGGAAATTGCCCGTGCGCTGGCCACCGATCCGCAATTGCTGGCGCTGGACGAACCGGCCGCCGGCATGAACGCCACCGAAAAACTGGCGCTGCGCGAGCTGCTCATCAAGATCAAGCAGCAGGGCAAGACCGTGCTGTTGATCGAGCACGACGTCAAGATGATGATGGCGCTGTGCGACCGGCTGATGGTGCTGGAATACGGCAAGCCGATTGCCGAAGGCCTGCCGGCGGAAATACAGAGCAACAAGGCGGTGATCGACGCCTACCTCGGAGGATCGCACTAATGAGTGGTTTAGCGAATACGAATGTTTTAAAGATCTCCGGGCTCAAGGTTGCCTACGGCGGCATCAAGGCGGTCAAGGGCATCGACCTGGAAGTGAACCAGGGCGAGCTGGTGGCCCTGATCGGCGCCAACGGCGCCGGCAAGACCACCACGCTGAAAGCCATCACCGGCACGCTGCCGGAGTGCAAGGTCGAAGGGACCATCACCTACCAGGGCGAGTCGATGAAGGGCGCCAAGTCCTTCCACCTGGTGGAAAAGAAGCTGGCCATGGTGCCGGAAGGGCGGGGCGTGTTCACCCGCATGACCATCGAGGAAAACCTGATGATGGGCGCCTTCACCCGCAACGACAAGGCTGGTATCGAGTCGGATGTGGCCAAGTGGTTCGACGTTTTCCCGCGCCTGAAGGAACGGGCGCAGCAGCTGGCCGGCACCCTGTCCGGCGGCGAGCAGCAAATGCTGGCGATGGCGCGCGCGCTGATGTCGCATCCGAAATTGCTGTTGCTCGACGAGCCATCGATGGGCCTGTCACCGATCATGGTGGACAAGATCTTCGAAGTGATCCGCAACGTCTCGGCCGAGGGCATCACCGTGCTGCTGGTGGAGCAGAACGCCAAGCTGGCGCTGCAGGCGGCCCACCGCGGTTACGTGATGGACTCCGGCACCATCACCATGACCGGCCAGGCCAGTGCCATGCTCGACGACCCGCGCGTCAAAGCCGCCTACCTGGGCGAGTAAGCTTCGGGGTCAGCGAGTAAGCTTCGAGCTTCGTAAGCTTCGGGGTCAGTGCCGACATTCGGACATTATTGAACTTAACCGCACGGTATTGGTCGTTGTAGTGATGGGTTCGTGTCTAAATGTCGGCACTGACCCCGAAGTGGGGGGGCGAAAAAAAAGCCTCGGAATCCGAGGCTTTCAAGGTCGTCCGTGAAGAACGACAGGAGGTTGCTGCTTGATCAGTTGCGCGCTGGGGCGGCCTTGGCGGCGGCAGCGGTGAACTGGCTGACGGCCTGGTTCAGGTTGGTTTCGATCGACTCGGCGGCCTGCTTGGCGGTACGGGTCATTTGCTCGTAGCCGGCGTTGGCGTTGCCGATGGCCGATTTGAACATGGCGATGGCGTTTTCGCTGCCAGCCGGGGCGTTCTTGCTCACTTCTTCCACCAGCGAAATGACTTTGCGGTTGGTTTCGGCGATTTGGGTTTCGGCAGCTTTGCTGAACTCGGCGCCTGTGCTGGTGGCGATGGTGGCCAGGTGACGGCTGTAAGCCATGGTCTTTTCAGCGGTTGGCTGGGCTTGAGCGGAAGCCAGCGCGAAGAATTCTTGGGGATCTTTGGCCGACAGCAGTTGCTTGGCGGTGTTCGACGACTCTTCCAGCGATGCCTTGGCGGCGGTCAGGTTCAGGTCAACCAGTTTTTCTACGCCTTCGAACGCTTTGTTGGTCAGTGCCGAGAAGATAGCGAACTGGGCTTCGAAGTTCGCTTTGGTCGCATTGGAAAATTGCTCAGGGATCGAAAACATATAACTCTCCAGAAAATAGGGCTTTGAATGAGGTTTCTTACTGTTTTTACTGTCGGTGCGAAACGACCAGAACAGACCAGAATGCAGTCATCCACGTTTCAGACCGAATCACAAATTGTGCAACGCAACAAGACCGATTTTACGGTCTTCAAAAATTAAGTCAAGCGATTTTTTGTGCGTTGCATCAAGGCATGAGTGTTATTTTCTGGTAAGGGAAACGACTGTCGGTTATTGGTGTCCTTGCAAGTGTATATCCGTGCAGAACCGCACCACCAGCGGCCTGCGGCGGCTTCTCCCCATGAGGCCGCTAGTCCCGTGCTAGACTCGACGAGCACCTGTTCGGCATTGCCGAGCCTCTACTAAACTGATAGTAACTTGATATGCCTGACGCTTCCTCTGCAGCACCGGTCTCCGGCCCGGCCTCGTTTCTGTCCCCGGTACCGTTGTTTTTCGTCTTTTTGTGGAGCACAGGCTTCATCGTCGCCAAGTTCGGCCTGCCCTATGCGCCGCCGCTGACCTTCATCGTGCTGCGGTTTTTGTGCGTGCTGGCGATCCTGGCGCCGATGGTCCTGCTGTTGCGTGCTCCCTGGCCACATGGCAAGGTAATGCACATCGCGCTGGCGGGGGTGTTGCTGCACGCCGGCTACCTGGGCGGCGTGGGGTGCGCGATCAAGCTCGGCATGCCGGCCGGACTGTCGGCCCTGATTGTCGGCATGCAACCGATCCTGACCGCCTTCGCCGCGCCGCTGGTTGGCGAAACCGTGCGTCCGCGCCAGTGGCTGGGATTGCTGTTCGGCATAGCCGGGGTGGCGCTGGTGGTGGCTGCCAAGATCGAGCTGGTGGGGTTGTCGTTTGCAGCCATTGCCCTGTGCGTGCTGGCGCTGGTGTCGATCACGGTCGGCACCTTGTACCAGAAACGTTATTGCCCGCAATTCGATTTGCGCACCGGTACCGTGATCCAGTTTGCCGCGTCCACTGTCGTGATCTTGCCGCTGGCTATCGTTTTGGAAGGATTGGGGCCGGACTTTGCTGCGGTGCGGTGGACGGCGCACTTCATCGGCGCCCTGGCCTGGGCCGTGCTGGCGGTGTCGATCGGCGCCATTTTCCTGCTGTTCGCGCTGATCCGGCGCAGCGACGCCACCCAGGTCACCAGCCTGCTGTACCTGACGCCACCGACCACCGCCCTGATGGCGTGGCTGATGTTCGGCGAAGCATTCAACGCCCTCGGCATCGTTGGCATGGCGCTGGCTGTGGCCGGGGTATTTTTTGTAGTCAGTAAATCAAAATAAGGAGCACCATGACGACTCCGGAACAACAGGCGGTGGACGCCGCCATCACGTCGCGCCGCTCGATCCGCGCGTATTTGCCGCAGCCGGTCGCCCACGCAGACATCGAGCAGATTCTGCAGGTGGCGGGCAGGGCGCCTTCGGGCACCAATACCCAGCCGTGGAAGGTGTATGTACTGCAAGACCAAGCGAAGCAGGCGCTGTCCGCCGCCATCCTGGCCCTGCACAACGACCCGGAGCAGGCGCGCCAGCATACCGAGGAATACGCTTATTACCCAACCGAGTGGAAGTCGCCGTTCATCGACCGCCGCCGCAAGGTGGGCTGGGACCTGTACGCGCTGCTGGGCCTCACGCGCGAGAACAAGGCCGGCATGGCTGCCCAGCACGGCAAGAATTACGATTTCTTCGGCGCGCCAGTGGGGCTGATCTTCACCATCGACCGCGTGATGGCGCAGGGTTCCTGGCTCGACTACGGCATGTTCCTGCAAAGCGTGATGGTGGCCGCCCGTGGCCGTGGCCTCGATACTTGTCCACAGGCCGCGTTTACCCAGTATCATCGGGTGATCGCAGCCCAGCTGGCGCTGCCCGACAATGAAATGGTGGTCTGTGGCATGGCGCTCGGCTATGCCGATCCGGGCAAGATCGAGAACACCCTGGTAACCGAGCGCATGGCGCTCGAAGAATTTGTTAAATTTATCTCCTGATGTCTGTTTGAACACAAGTTGTGAAACGCATATGGCGGATCCGCAACCATTGTGGTCAGCAAGGACAATTTTGCTTGCGCTGGCACAGGGTTTTGCTACACTGCAACGATCGATTTGTGAATTTTGTTGGTTCTTCTTGGGGAAATGAATGTATAAACTAGCGCTCAGTGCCGTCATTTCGCTGATGTTTGCCTCTGCCGGCCTGACCACGGCCAGTGTTGCGCAAGCTGCCACGGCGCAATCTGCCGCGTCCAAGAAAGCCCAAGTCAAAAAGGTCAAGGCCCGCCAGACCGTACGCCTGTCCGCCCCCCGGGTGGAAGGCCGCGTGGTCAAGCGCATTACCCGCGTCAACGGCCGCAAGAAAGTCAGCTACCAGCGCCTGATCACGGCCGCCCCGGCGTTTGCCACCATGGGCGACCTGGCCGGCCTGTCCGCTACCCGCGATCCACTCGACCTGAAATCGAACGTGGCGCTGGTGCTCGACCAGGCCAATTCGGAAGTGCTGTTCGAAAAGAATTCCAACATCGCCTTGCCGATCGCCTCGATCACCAAGATGATGACCGGGCTGGTCGTGGTGGAAGCCGAGCAGGACATGGACGAAGTGCTGACTGTTACCGACGAGGATGTCGACCGCGCCAAGTTCAGCAGCTCGCGCCTGCGCGTGGGCGCCCAGCTCACCCGCGCCAATATGCTGCATATCGCCCTGATGAGTTCGGAAAACCGCGCCGCTTCGGCACTCGGCCGCAACTATCCGGGTGGCAAGCCTGCGTTTGTCGAAGCGATGAACGCCAAGGCGCGCGAACTGGGCATGAGCGACACCCATTACGTCGATTCCAGCGGCCTGTCGAAAATGAATGTGGCCAGCGCGCGCGACCTGGCCAAGCTGGCCATGGCTGCTTACGAGCACCCGATGCTGCGCCAGTTCTCCACCGACGCCAACGCCATCGTCGAAGCCAATGGCCGTCCGATGCAGTTCGGCACCACCAATCGCCTGGTCGCCAACCCGGACTGGTCGATCGGCCTGCAAAAAACCGGTTTCATCAACGAAGCCGGCCGCTGCCTGCTGATGCAAGCGGTGATCGAAGGCCGTTCCGTGATAATGGTGTTTTTGGATTCCAAGGGCACCCAGTCGCGGGTGGCCGATGCCGGCCGTATCCGCAAATGGATCGAAGCACTCAAGCCAGCCACGCTCAACATCGGCGCCGGCAGCGCCCCGGTTTATTCCACCGGCATGTAACCGAGGGTGGCGGAGATCTGGTTGGCGGTGACCACCAGGTCTTCCAGCCAGTCTTCCTGCAAGCGGTCGGCCGGCGCCGAGATCGACAGCCCGGCAATCAGTTTTCCACTGTCGTCGCGGATGCCGGCAGCCATGCACCGCACGCCCAGTTCCAGTTCTTCATTGTCGCGCGCGTAGCCGCGTGACTTCACCAGGCTCAGTTCGCGCTCGAGCTTGGACAAATCCGTGATCGAATTCTTGTTATGGCCGGCCAGCCCGGTACGCGTGGCATACGCGCGGATGGCCTTGGGCTCATCGACCGACAGGAACAGCTTGCCGGTGGAGGTGAGGTGCAGCGGCCCGCGCCCACCGATGGCGCGCACCACCTGCATGCCCGAACGCTCGGAGAACGCCCGGTCGATATAGACGATCTCGTCGCCCTGGCGCACCGACAGGTTGATGGTCTGCTGGGTTTTCTTGTGCAGCGCGCGCATGAAGTCGAGCGCCGCTTCGCGCACCGACAGCCGGCTCTTGACCACGTTGCCCAGTTCCAGCAAGCGCATGCCGAGCCGGTAAGTGCCCGGCTCGATGCGGTCGACAAACCGCGTGACCACCATGTCGTTGAGGATGCGGTGGGCGGTGGACGGATGCAATCCCGAGACCTTGGACAATTCCTTGAGGCTGACCGGATCCGGGTAACCCGCCAGCGCGTCGAGCAAGGCCATCATGCGGTCGATGACCTGGATGGTGGTCTTTTGTTCGGTAGGTGTCTCTGCTTTCATCATGCGGTTGGTGCGGTGCAGTAAATTCGATATTTACTTTATACCATAATGTGAAAACAAAGGGCACTTGATGCATAATCTTATCTTTTTACACAGTCCCCAAAACATGGAACCAGTGAGCGAGTTCAAGAGCAAAAGCGGCCTGAAACGGATCTTTTCGGCATTTTTCTATTCGATGGATGGCCTCAAGTCTGCCTGGCGTCATGAACACGCATTCCGCCAGGAACTGGTGCTGTTCATTGTCGCTACCGCCATCGCGCTGGCGCTGCGCATCTCGGCGTTCGAAAAACTGGTGCTGATCGCGGTGATGGTGCTGATCCTGATCGTCGAACTGATCAACTCGGCAATCGAGGCGGTGGTGGACCGGATTTCGCTCGAGCGCCACCCTTTGTCGAAAAATGCCAAGGATTTCGGCAGCGCGGCCGTTTTGCTGGCGTGCCTGCTGGCGGCAGCGACCTGGGGCGTGGTGTTGTTCACTCGTTTCTACTGAGATCCCTATATAAGATTGCGGTATATTGAACTGCTAAAAGCTTAGTTCTCATTTATAAAGGACAGCAGTAATCTGGGAGCCTTCACAACCAGGGGATGTCGATGCTGTCCAAAAAAATTATTGCCGCTGCCATCCTGGCCGCGACCACCGTTGTCACCGCCGCGCCATCGTTCGCTGCAGACATTTCCTTGCTCAACGTGTCGTACGATCCTACGCGCGAGCTGTATGCGGACGTGAACGCCGCCTTTGCCAAGGACTGGAAAGCCAAGACCGGCGACAACGTCAAGATCAAGCAGTCGCACGGCGGATCGGGCAAGCAGGGCCGCGCCGTGATCGACGGGCTGGAAGCGGACGTGGTCTCGCTGGCGCTGGCGTACGACATCGACGCCATCGCCGAGAAAAAGTTGCTGTCGCCGGACTGGCAGAAAAAGCTGCCGCACAACAGCACCCCGTACACCTCCACCATCGTGTTCCTGGTCCGCAAGGGCAATCCCAAAGGCATCAAGGACTGGAACGACCTGGTCAAGCCAGGCATCGCCGTCATCACCCCGAATCCGAAAACCTCGGGCGGCGCCCGCTGGAACCACCTGGCCGCCTACGGCTACGCGCTGCGCCAGCCGGGCGGGACCGAAGCGTCGGCCCGCGATTTCCTCGGCAAGCTGTATAAAAACGTGCCGGTGCTGGACTCGGGCGCCCGGGGCGCCACCACCACCTTCGTCGAACGCGGGATCGGCGACGTGCTGATTGCCTGGGAAAACGAAGCGCTGTTGGCGATCAAGGAACTGGGCCCGACCAAGTTCGACATCATCGCACCATCGGTCTCGATCCTGGCCGAGCCGCCGGTGGCCGTGGTCGACAAGGTGGTGGACAAGCGCGGCACCCGCAAGGTGGCCGAGGCTTACCTGAACTTCCTGTACACCGATGCCGCGCAGGAAATCATCGCCAAGAATTACTACCGTCCGGCAGTGGCGAAGGAAGCGAAGAAATACGCCAGCCAGTTCCCGGCCGTCAAGCTGTTCACGATTGCCGACGTGGCCGGCGACTGGAGCAAAGCGCAGAAGGTCCACTTCGCCGATGGCGGCGTGTTCGACCAGATCTACCAGCCGAAGTAAGCCGGGCGCCAACTGCCCCGGTGTTGTATCTTTGGGCAGAACAAGCGCACAATACGCAGTCCCGGACCCACTGCATGGGTCCTCCTTCAGGAGACGACGATGACTTTACGACTGGGCGACACCGCCCCCGATTTCGAGCAAGATTCTTCGATTGGCAAGCTCAAGTTCCACGAATGGGCAGGTGACTCCTGGGTGGTGCTGTTCTCCCACCCGGCCGACTTTACGCCGGTCTGCACCACCGAGCTGGGGCTGACCGCCAAGCTGAAACCTGAATTCGACAAGCGCAACGTCAAGGCGATTGCGCTGTCGGTCGATCCGGCTGAAAAACACGCGGCCTGGATCAGCGACATCGAGCAGACCCAGGACACCGTGGTCGGCTTCCCGATCATTGCCGACGAAGACCGCTCGGTCTCGTCGCTGTACGACATGATTCACCCGAACGCGTCCACCACCGCCACCGTGCGCACGCTGTTCGTGATCGACCCGGCCAAGAAAGTGCGGCTGTCGCTGACCTACCCGATGAGCACTGGCCGCAACTTCGACGAAGTACTGCGCGTGATCGACGCCCTGCAGCTGACCGACGGCTACACCGTGGCCACTCCTGGCAACTGGAAGGACGGCGACGACGTCATCATTCCGCTGACCGTGCAAGACCCGGAAGTGTTGAAGCAAAAGTATCCGAAAGGCTTTACGGCCGCGCGCCCCTACCTGCGCGTGACGCCGCAGCCGAATAAATAAGCGCATAAGCAAATAACGACGCTGTTGTATGATAATTTCCCTAAAGTAGGTACTCTGCGGCTTACTTTGGGGATTTTTGCATGGATGCATCTTTTGTTGTATCGGGGTTCGCGGTTGGCCTGCTGGTCGGCATGACCGGCGTTGGCGGCGGCTCCTTGATGACGCCGTTGCTGACCCTGCTGTTTGGCGTATCGCCTGCCGTGGCCGTGGGCACCGACCTCGCTTTCGCCTCGATCACCAAGGGCGTGGGCACTGTTACCCACCGCCTGCGCGGCACGGTGCACTGGGATATCGTGCGCCGCCTGTGCATCGGCGCCTTGCCGGCCGCCGTGCTGGCCAGTTTCTGGCTCAAGCATTTTGGCACCCTCAGCCAGGACATCGGCCAGATCATCCGCTACATGATCGCCGGCTCGGTGCTGCTCACCGTGGTCGCCTTGCTGTTCAAGCGCAAGATGCTGGCCTGGATCACCGCCCATCCCGAACGCCAGTTGCAGGGCAAGTCGCTCGCTACCGCCACCATCGTCTCCGGTGCGGTGCTGGGCGTGCTGGTCACCATTTCCTCGATCGGCGCCGGCGCCATTGGCGCCACCTTGCTGGTGATGCTGTATCCGCGCCTGACCCCGGCGGAGGTGGCCGGTACCGACATCGCTTACGCCGTGCCGCTGACTGCGATTGCGGCGGTCGGGCACTGGTGGCTCGGCTCCATCGACTGGAACCTGCTGCTGGCGCTGCTGGTCGGTTCCCTGCCCGGCATTACCCTCGGCGCTTACGTGGCGCGCGCCGTGCCGGAGAAGCTGCTGCGCGGCTTGCTGGCGCTGACCCTGGTCACCGTGGCCTTCAAACTCATAAAAAGCTGATCCTGAAAGCTGATCGTTATAGCTGATTGATCTAACTAAATAAAAATTGCTTCGTTTGTAGAATGAAGGACAAGTGAGATTATGCAGCCCTTATAGAAGTTTTTGTAATAAGGGAGCGTCAATGTCAGCAGTCCTCACAGCCCCCGGCGCGGCGCCAGTTGCCGCACGGGGTGCGCCTTTCCGCGTGATGCCCGGCTTCCGGCTCTCGCTCGGGTTCACCATCTTTTACCTGGCGCTGATCGTCCTGATCCCGCTGTCGGCGATTTTCCTCAAGACTTTCACCATGACCTGGGAAGGCTTTATCGCGGCCGTCACCTCCGACCGGGTGATGGCCTCGTACCGGCTGACGTTTGGCGCGTCGCTGATCGGCGCTTTCATCAACGTCATTTTTGGTGGCATCGTGGCCTGGGTGCTGGTGCGCCACGAATTTCCAGGCAAGCGCTTCGTCGACGCGCTGGTGGACTTGCCGTTCGCTTTGCCCACCGCTGTGGCCGGTATCACCCTGACCGCGCTGTATTCGGCCAATGGCTGGTTCGGCCAGTTCATCGAAGGCGTGCTCGGCATCAAGGTGGCGTTCACGCCGCTGGGCGTGGTGGTGGCGCTGACCTTTATCGGCTTGCCGTTCGTGGTGCGCACCGTGCAACCGGTGCTGGAAGACGCCGAACGCGAGCTGGAAGAGGCAGCGGCCAGCCTGGGCGCGAATGCCTTCCAGACCTTTACCCGCGTGGTGTTCCCGACCATTCTCCCTTCCTTGATGACCGGTTTCGCGCTGGCATTCGCGCGCGCCACCGGCGAGTTCGGCTCGGTGATTTTCATTGCCGGCAATATGCCGATGGTGTCGGAAATTACGCCGCTGTTCATCATCACCAAGCTCGAACAGTACGACTATGCCGGCGCTACCGCGATCGCGGTGGTGATGCTGGTGGTGTCGTTCTTGATGCTGTTGGGTATCAATCTCTTGCAAGCCTGGGCTCGCGGAAAGTCGGGTAAATAATGAGCGGTGTTCCTACTCCTGTGCGTCGTGGCGAACTGCCATCGGCGCCGCAAACCCTCGAGCCGCGCTGGGTGCGCAACGTGCTGATTGCCATCGCGCTGCTGTTCCTCACTGTGTTCCTGTTCGTGCCGCTCGTGGCCGTGTTTGCCGAAGCATTCCGCAAGGGCTGGCAAGCGTACGTGTCGGCCATCGTCGAGGAAGACGCGATCTCGGCCATCAAGCTGACCCTGATCACGGCCGCGATTGCCGTGCCGCTGAACCTGGTGTTCGGTGTCGCCGCCTCGTGGTGTATCGCCAAGTTCGAGTTCCGCGGCAAAAGCTTTTTGCTCACCCTGATCGACTTGCCGTTCTCGGTCTCGCCGGTGATTTCGGGCCTGATCTACGTGCTGCTGTTCGGCGCCCAGGGCTGGTTCGGCGAGTGGCTGTACAAGCATGACATCAAGATTTTGTTCGCGGTGCCGGGCATCGTGCTGGCCACCATTTTCGTGACGTTCCCGTTCGTGGCGCGTGAGCTGATTCCGTTGATGCAGGCGCAGGGCAACGAGGAAGAGGAAGCGGCCATCGTGCTGGGCGCCTCGGGCTGGAATACCTTCCGCCGCGTGACGCTGCCCAACATCAAGTGGGGCCTGTTGTACGGCGTGATTTTGTGTAATGCCCGGGCCATGGGCGAGTTCGGCGCGGTGTCGGTGGTGTCCGGCCACATCCGTGGCGAGACCAACACCATGCCGCTGCAAGTGGAAATTCTCTACAACGAATACAACTTTGCCGCAGCCTTTGCCGTGGCGTCCCTGCTGGCCTTGCTGGCCCTGGTGACGCTGGCCCTGAAATCCTTTATCTCCTGGCGCCTGAACGAATCGCGCGTGGAAGATGCCCGTATCAAGGAGCAGTAACATGACGATCGAAGTTAAAAACATCCATAAACGTTTCGGCGATTTCGTCGCCCTCAACAACGTCTCGCTCGACTTTCCGCAAGGCGAACTGACGGCGCTGCTGGGGCCGTCCGGCTGCGGCAAGACCACCTTGTTGCGCATCATCGCCGGCCTCGAGCACCCCGACTCGGGCCAGGTACTGCTCGACAATAACGACGCGTCGCACCGCCACGTGCGCGAGCGCCAGGTCGGCTTCGTGTTCCAGCACTATGCGCTGTTCAAGCACATGACGGTGTTCGAGAACGTCGCTTTTGGTCTGCGCGTCAAGCCGCGCGCCGAGCGGCCATCGGAAGACCAGATCCGCCGCAAGGTCAAAGACCTGCTGGAGCTGGTGCAGCTCGACTGGCTGGCCGACCGCTATCCGCCGCAACTGTCCGGTGGCCAACGCCAGCGCATCGCCCTGGCGCGCGCGCTGGCGGTGGAGCCGCGCGTGCTGCTGCTCGACGAGCCGTTCGGTGCGCTCGACGCCAAGGTGCGCAAGGAATTGCGCCGCTGGCTGCGCCGCCTGCACGACGACCTGCACGTGACCAGTATTTTCGTGACCCACGACCAGGAGGAAGCGCTGGAAGTGGCCGACCAGGTGGTGCTGATGAACAAGGGTAACGTCGAGCAGATCGGCGCGCCGGACCAGGTGTACAACCATCCGGCGTCGCCGTTCGTGTATGGCTTCCTCGGCAATGTGAACATGTTCCATGGCCGTGTGCAGGACGGCGTGCTGGCCAGCGGCGACGCCAGCTTCCAGGTGCCGGGCCAGCAGAATGGCGAAGGCGCCAACGGCAAGGGCACGGCGTACGTGCGCCCGCACGACCTGGAAATCGACCGCTATACGCCCGGTGCGGAAGGCATCGTGGTCAAGCTGCGCCGCGCGCACGCGATCGGTCCTCTGGCCCAGCTCGACCTCGAACGCGGCGACACGTCCGAGCTGATCGAGGCAGTAATGTCGAACGAACGATTCACCAACTTGCAGCTTAAGGAAGGCGAGACCCTGGTCGTGCGTCCCAAGCGGCTGCACGTGTTCGTGGATGCAGGAGCGCCATTATGAACTTCCAGCAATTGCGCTCGATCCGCGAAGCGGCCCGGCGCGGCTACAACCTGACCGAGGTGGCCAACGCGCTGTTTACGTCGCAGCCGGGCGTGAGCCGCCAGATCCGCGAACTCGAAGATGAACTGGGCGTGGTGATTTTCGAGCGCAACGGCAAGCGCCTGACCGGCATGACGGAGCCGGGCAAGGGCATCCTGAAAATCATCGACCGCCTGCTGATCGAGGCCGAAAACCTGCAGCAGGCCAGCCTCGAATACACGGGCCAGCAAAGCGGCACCCTGAGCGTGGCGGCCACCCACACCCAGGCCCGCTATGCGCTGCCGAAAGTGGTGCAGGGCTTCCGCGCCGCCTACCCGGACGTGCGCATCGCCTTGCAGCAGAGCGCCCCCGAGCACATCGCCGAATGGATTTTATCGGGCAAGACCGATATCGGCATCGCCACCGAGGGCCTGTCGGCGTTCCCCGACCTGGTGTCGTTCCCGTGCTACCGCTGGAGCCACATCATCGTGGTGCCGGATGGCCACCCGCTGCTGTCGCGCAGCCCGATCCGGCTCGAAGACCTGGCGGAATTCCCGCTGATTACCTATGACGTCGGTTTTACCGGCCGCGGCCACATCGACGCCGCCTTCAACCAGGCCGGCGTGAAGCCGGACATCGTGCTGACGGCGATGGATTCGGACGTGATCAAGCAGTACGTGGCGCTGGGCCTGGGCGTGGGCATCGTGGCGTC
The DNA here is from genome assembly GCF_031456625.1 of Duganella sp. 3397. Classification (NCBI taxonomy): domain Bacteria; kingdom Pseudomonadati; phylum Pseudomonadota; class Betaproteobacteria; order Burkholderiales; family Oxalobacteraceae; genus Duganella; species Duganella sp. 3397. The sequence continues at coordinate 162,532 of NZ_JAVDVB010000006.1, read as the reverse complement.
GATGGCGTTCGACCACGGCCGCGACAAGGGCATGCGCGCGGTGGAAGCGTCGCACCTGTTCGCCTCGAACACGACGCGGCTGGCGGTGCGCAAAGGGGCCTACCTGCGCTCGTATGCGTACGACTTCATCCTGCAATTTGCGCCGGATTTGAAGCGGTCCGATATCGAGGCGGCGTTGAATGGTGGTGGCGACTAGCCACCACCCTCAAGCTTATTGGCCGGGGTTGGTGATGCGCGCGTGAATCGCGTTCACCTGGTCGATCACTTCTGCCGACAGCTGCACTGCGTACGCATCGATGTTGTCCTTCAGTTGCGCCAAAGTCGTCGCGCCTATGATGGTCGAGGCCACGAACCAGCGCGAGTAGCACCACGCCAGCGCCAATTCTGTTGGGGTAAGCCCATTCTCGCGCGCCAGCCTGGTGTACTGCGCTACCGCTTCGAGCACGGACGGGCGCAGGTAGCGCGGGCTCCAGTTGGGCGGGAAGATGGTCAGGCGGCCGTGCGCCTTGGGATTATCGTGGTACTTGCCGGTCAGCTGGCCGAACGCCAGCGGGCTGTAGGCCAGCAGGCCCACGTTTTCACGGAAGCAGGTCTCGTCCAGCAGGCTGGTTTCGTAATGGCGCGCGGTGAGGTTGTACAGGTTCTGGATGCTGGCGATGCGCGGCAGGCCTTTCAGTTCGGCTTGCTTGATGAATTCGCTTACGCCCCAGCTCGACTCGTTCGAGACGCCGATCGCGCCGATCTTGCCTTCCTTGACCAGGTCGCCCAAGGCGGCCAGCGTGTCTTCGATCGCCACGCAGTCGCGCTCGTTCTCGGGATTGAACACGGTGTTGCCGAAGATCGGCGTGTTGCGGCTGGGCCAGTGCAATTGGTATAAATCGATATGGTCGGTTTGCAGGCGCTGCAAGCTGGTATCGACCGCTGCGCGCAAGCTGGCAGCATCCAGGTTCTGCTTGCCGTCGCGCACCCAGGTCAAATTGGGATTGGGACCGGCCGCCTTGGTGGCCAGCACCACTTTATCGCGCAGGCCGCTTTTCTTGAGCCAGGTGCCGATGTAGCGCTCGGTAGAGCCTTGCGTCTCGGCGCGCGGCATCACCGGGTACATCTCGGCCGTGTCGATGAAATTGATGCCGCGCTCGAAGGCGTAGTCGAGCTGGCTGTGGGCTTCGGCTTCGCTGTTCTGCTCGCCGAAGGTCATGGTGCCGAGGCAGATTTTCGAGACGTTCAGGCCGCTCGTGCCCAGTACGGTTTTTTCCATGGTCATTCCTTATTTGCCGCGCACGGCGTCGGCGCAGTCGCGCACCAGGGCCGGGCCCGCGTAAATCAAGCCGCTGTAGAGCTGCACCAGTTGCGCGCCGCAGTCCATTTTTACTTTCGCGTCCGCCCCGCGCATGATGCCGCCCACGCCGATGATCGGCAGCGCGTCGCCCAGTTCCGCCTTGAGCAGCTTGATGACGGTGTTCGACAGCGCGAACACCGGCGCGCCCGACAGGCCACCCGCTTCGGCGCCATGGCGCATGCCGGTCACCGCGTCGCGGCTCAGCGTGGTGTTGGTGGCGATGACGCCGTCGATCTTGTGGCGTACGAGCGCATCGGCAATGTTCCTGACCTGGTCGCCATCCATGTCCGGGGCGATTTTCAGGGCCAGCGGCACGTAGCGCTTGTGCTGGTCGGCCAGGCGCAGTTGTGCCTCTTTCAAGGTGCCCAACAGGCCGTCGAGCTCGGAGCCGCCTTGCAACTGGCGCAGGTTCTTGGTATTGGGCGACGAGATGTTGACGGTGACATAGCTGGCGTAAGGATAGACTTTTTCCAGGCAGTGCAGGTAGTCGCCGGTGGCGCGTTCGATCGGGGTGTCGGCGTTCTTGCCGATGTTCAGGCCCAGTACGCCGGCCTTGTCCTGGTAAAAGCGCGAGGACTGCACATTGTCCACGAAGGCGTCGACGCCGCCGTTATTAAAACCCATGCGGTTGATGATGCCGTGCGCTTCGGGCAGGCGGAACATGCGCGGCTTGGGATTGCCGGCTTGCGCGCGCGGGGTGACGGTGCCCACTTCGATCGAGCCGAAACCGAGGTCGGCCAGTGCGTCGATGTAAGCACCATCCTTGTCGAGGCCGGCCGCCAGGCCCACCGGGTTCTTGAACGTGATGCCCATCACCGTGCGCGGGTCAGCTGCCGGTTGTTTCACCAGCCTGGTCAGACCGAGGGCGGCGGCGCGCTTGAGGGCGGGCAGGGTGGTGTGGTGGGCTTGCTCGGCGTCCATGGAGAACAGCAGCGGACGGGCCAGGGAGTACAGGAAGTTTTGGGACATGAGGGCGCTCTGGATGTTGTTCGCCCGTATTTTATCAGTCGCCCAGTACACTCCACACGCCTTTGATGCGCGCTTCCAGCGGTTTGAAGTTGGTTTTATAGGACATCTTCTGGCTTTCCGCGATCCAGTAGCCGAGATACACGTGTGGCAGCTTCAATTCGCGCGCTTGCGAGATTTGCCACAGGATATTGAAGGTGCCGTACGAAGCGCCTTCCACGTCGGGATCAAAAAACGTGTACACCGACGACAGGCCGTCGGACAGTACGTCGATGATGCTGACCATGCGCAGCATGCCACCCGGCTCACGGAACTCCACCAGGCGCGTGTTGACCCGGCTTTGCAGCAGGAACTGGGCGTACTGGTCGCGGCTGTCCTGGTCCATGCCACCGCCGGCGTGGCGCTTGCTCTGGTAGCGCAGGTACAAATCGTAGTGTTCGTCCGAAAACGACAGCGTGGCCACGCCCGGGATCAGGTCGCCATGGCGCGCCCAGGCGCGGCGCTGGCCGCGGCTGGGCAGGAATTGATCAACCACCACCCGCACCGGGATGCAGGCCTGGCAGCCGTCGCAGTAGGGACGGTAAGTAAAGATGCCGCTGCGCCGGAAGCCGTTCTTGACCAGTTCCGAATACACGTCGGCATTGATCAGGTGCGACGGCGTGGCAACTTGCGAGCGCGCCTGTCGTCCGTCGAGATACGAGCACGGGTAGGGCGCGGTGGTGTAAAACTGCAGCGTCGCAAAAGGCAGTTCATTCAGGTGCGTCATGCCGGTCCTAGTTCGGGGCCTGTACTGTCGTACGGCGGGGCGGTTGTTCTTTTGACCAATAATAGCGTTTATCGAGAAACCGTGTCGCCGGTTGTGCCTCCAGCTTAACGTTCTTGCGACCAGGGAGCAATTGGTTCCCACTTCATGATTTGAGGCAATTCAATAGTGTTGCGGAGATGACTTAAAAATCGCGCGCGCGTAACCGGTATGGCGCCCAACGAGGCCAGATGGCTAGTTTCCTGTTGGCAATCTATCATCTGGACCCCTTGTTCACGCAAAAATCGCACCAGGTAGGCCAGGGCAATCTTCGAGCCGTCGGTGACGCGTGCAAACATCGATTCGCCGTAGAACATCCGGCCGATCGACACGCCATATGCGCCACCCACCAGCGCGCCATCGAGCCACACCTCTGCAGAATGGGCATAGCCCATGCTGTGCAGGCCCGTGTAGCCGGCGATGATGTCATCCGAAATCCAGGTACCGGGGCCGTCGCGGCGCGGCGCCGCACAGGCGCGCATCACATCCTCGAATGCACTGTCGAAGCGCACCTGCCAGCGCCCGCCGTCCGGCTTGGTGCGTTCACGCTCCACTTTGCGCAAGGTCTTGCGCAAGCTGTCACTGATGCGAAACTGGTCCGTCATCAAGACCATGCGCGGATCGGTGCTCCACCACAGGATGGGCTGACCTTCTGAAAACCACGGGAAGATGCCATGCCGGTAAGCCATCAGCAGGCGCTGCGGCGACAGGTCGGCGCCAGCTGCCAGCAGCCCCGGCGCTTCGCGCGTGAGCGCGGTCGAGACATCGGGGAAGGGCGTATCGCGTTCCAGCCAGGGGATCACGTGGCATCGTCCGAGCGCATGGCCCGGTGGATATCGTGTTCGTGGAAGCCATACTCCGCGTTGCCGCCGGCTTCGCGCATGCGCGCGCGGTCGGCAAAGAATAGTTCGAGCGTGGCGCGAATGGTGGGAAAGGCCAGGTCGTCCCACGGAATCTCCCCCTCGCTGAACAACTGCACGTCGAGGCTTTCGATGCCGGGCGCAAAATCGAGGTCGAGCAGGGTGGCCAGGTAAAACATGTGCACCTGCTGCACGCGCACCACGTTCAACAGCGAAAACAGTTTGCCGAGGGTGATGTTGGCGCCGGCTTCTTCCTCGGTTTCGCGGAGTGCCGCCTCGGCCGTGGTTTCGCCGTTTTCCATGAAGCCGGCGGGCAGGGTCCAGTAGCCATGGCGCGGTTCGATTGCGCGCTTGCACAGCAGTACCTTGAGTTCGCCGTCGCGTTCCCACACGGGAATCGAGCCCAGCACCATTTTCGGATTCTGATAGTGGATCGTGCCGCAGTTGGTGCAGACGTAGCGCGGACGGTTGTCGCCGGCCGGGACCGTCAAAGTGACGGCAGCGGCGCATTCGGAACAATATTTCATAGGGGGTAACTGCCTGGTCGGAATTGTTTGCTCATTTACCTACTTTACACCGATTGCGGCGCACAGGCATGGTCGTTCACAGGCAGGCTGCGGATTTATTCGGCCTATCGGCAATCATTTCAGGATTAAGATTGCCTAATCCCGCGAACTGCCCTATAATACATCCATACAGACGCGGGGTGGAGCAGTCTGGCAGCTCGTCGGGCTCATAACCCGAAGGTCACAGGTTCAAATCCTGTCCCCGCAACCAAATACTAAAACCGCTGATTCCGTAAGGAGTCAGCGGTTTTTTCATTTGTACCGCTGGCTTTGCAACAAGTTGGCGACCTTTGATGTGCCCTGCGGCCTATTCCTTGTCTGCTCGCGGATGCAAGCTGGCCCACAAGTGTGCTGCCGCCATGGTCCGGTGCGGCGCGTAGCGCGCCAGCAGTTGCTCGGTGCGGGCCATATCAGGTTTTACTTCCTCATTCAGCAGCGCCTGCAAGGCCGCGCGGATGGCGACGTCGCCGTGCAGCGAGCAGTCGGCGTCGCCGTAGCCGCGCAGCAGGCCGTAGTTGACGGTCCACGGGCCGATGCCTTTCACCGCCAAGAGTGCCGCCGAGATCTGTTCGATGCTGTTGGCCGGCGACAGCGCCAGGTCGAGCGCGCCGCTGTCCACCAACCGCGCCAGCCGCAACAACGTTTCCCCTTTCGCGCGCGAAAATTTACGGGCCAGCAGCGCATCCAGTTCCAGCGCGGCCACGTCCTGTGGCCCCGGATAGCACCACGAGCAGCTGCTGTGGCGGCGCCCGGCCAGCTGTATCAGCGTGCGGCGCAGCGCGATGGCGAACGACAGGTTGATCTGCTGGCCGATGACGGCCCAGGTCAGGGCCTCGAACACGGTGGCCGACTGCACGATCAGCAGCCCCGGTTGCGCGCGCACCAGGTCGCCCAGCAGCGCATCGTCGGCGGCAAACGCGCAAAACGGCGCCGGGTCGATGCGCAGGCCCAGGATATTGAGGATGGCGTCATGTGCTTGTACTTCCACGCGGCGGCGCACGGCGGCGGATAGTTTGCCGTCGGCGTGTACCGTGCACACTGCGCGGCCGGGCGCGCCGAGACTGTCTCTGGAAGAGCCGAACCGGCCTTCGAAAGCCACGTCGAGCAGCACCGGCACGCCATCGAGCATCACACCCTTGCGCAGCCGATGCGCTTCAACCTGCTCGGCCACCGCTTCGGTATCGCGGCGATGGAAAGCCAGCACGTCATGCAGCCGATAGCCGGGCGCCAGGTCCAGCGTGAAGGTGAAGCCGGCCATCAGGCGCGGGCCTTGCGCAGCGCGCCGAAATTCGGGCGAAAGCCCGTCACCAGCGCGGTGCCGACGACCACGATGCCGGCGCCGACGATGGTGTACCAGTACAACGACTCGCCCAGGAACAGCACGCCCCACAGGATGCCGAACAGGGGACTCAGGAACGTCACGGTCAGCGCCGACGACGGTCCCACGTCCTGGATCAGGCGGAAATAGATCAGGTAAGCCACGCCGCTGCACAGCACGCCCAGCGCGATCACCGCACCCATGACGCCGATGGTGGGCGAGGCCGGCGCCGGGAAGAACGGTACCACCGGCAGCACCAGCAGCACCGACGCCCACATCGAACCATGGGCATTGGCGAACGGCTCCACGCCCTGGGCGCTGGCCGCGCTGCGCGTGTAGTTGCTGGCCACGCCGTACATGAACGAGGCGCACAGCACGGCCACGATGGCGATGCCGGCGCCCGGCTTGGACGCAACATGGTCGAAGCCCACCAGCAGCGCCACACCGCACGCGCCAAGCAGCAGGCCGATGGCCACCTTGGGCGTGATCGGGTGGCGCGACCATACCGCTGCGATCAGCGTGCCCCACAGCGGCGTGCTGGCGTTGAGCACCGCCATCAGCGACACCGACAGCGTGCGCGCGGCAAATGCGAACAGCAGGAACGGCAGCGCGGAATTGAGCAGTCCCAGGATCAGGTAATGCTTCCAGTGCCGGCGCAAGGCCAGCGGCTTTTTCAGCACCAGCGCCATCACGCCCAGGAACAGGGCGGCAAACAGCACGCGGTATTCGATCAGCACAGGCGCACCCAGCACGGGCGCGGCGATGCGCATGAAGAGGAAGGAGCCGCCCCAGATGGCGGCGAGGAAGATCAGGCGGAGGAGGTTGGCTGTGCTCATGCTGCCATTGTCCCGCAGCGGGATGGAGAATGCCAGCCGGTTATTGCTTTTATCGTCACAGCTGGCTGGTTAAACCGCGCCCGTCTCCACCACGCACACCTCGGCGCCTGGCGCCGTCGGTGCTGCTGAATGCGGCACCAGCATCCCGGTCGGCACGCCGTTCTTGGTCGCGGTCAGTTCGGCCAGGATCGAGATGGCGATTTCCGATGGCGTCTTGCTGCCGATGTACAGGCCAATCGGACCGTGCAGGCGCGCCAGTTGTGCCGGCGTCAGATCGAACTGCAGCAGCCGCTCGCGGCGCTTGCTGTTGTTCAGGCGCGAGCCGATGGCGCCCACGTAAAACGCGTCGGACTTCAGCGCTTCCATCAGCGCCAGGTCGTCGAGCTTGGGATCGTGGGTGAGCGCCACGACCGCGCTGCGGTGGTCGAGCCGCATGGCGGTGACGATATCGTCGGGCATGTCGTGCACCAGTTGCACGCCGTCGACGTGCCAGCCGGCGCGGTATTCTTCGCGCGGGTCGCACACGGTCACGTGGTAGTCCATGGCCGTGGCAATCTGCGCCAGGAAGCGCGACAGCTGGCCGGCGCCGATGATCAGCAAGCGCCAGCGCGGGCCGTGCAGCGTGACCATGGCGCGCTCGCCTACCTGCGTCTGCGCGCCGGGCGGCGCTGCCGACAAATCCACCGCACCGGTCTGCAGGTCGAGCCGGCGCTGCACCAGTTCGTGGCGGTCGAGCCGCGCGAGCAGCTCGGCGATGCGGCTGTGCTGCGCCAGCGGTTCGATCGCCAGTTCGATGGTGCCGCCGCACGGCAGACCGAAGCGGTGAGCTTCGTCGGCGGTGATGCCGTAGCTGACGATTTCGGGCGCGGTGCGGCTGATGCCGTGGTCGCGCACGCGCGCAATCAGGTCGTCTTCGATGCAGCCGCCGGAAACCGAGCCGATGACGGTGCCGTCCTCGCAAATGGCCAACGTGGCGCCGACCGGCCGCGGGCTGCTGCCCCAGGTCTTGATGACGGTAATGAGTTCGCAGCGGCGCCCGGAGGCGATCCATGCTGCGCTGGTTTTGAGTACTTCGAGGTCGATGCTGTCCATGGGTTGGAATATACTACGCCTCACTGAACCGTGCAGGGAACGCCATGACCGAACCGAACGATTACGAAGACGACAGCCAGGATGAAGAAGGTCCCAAGTTCGGCCGCCTGTTGCTGGTGCTGGTCGGCGTGGTGCTGCTGTGCGGGGTGCTCACCTGGCTGATGGCCACGGTGTTCCCCGACTTCCCGAACTTCAGCTAATCGTTACGGCTTGCAGACGATAGCCAAGGCATTATCGTACGGGCTGTCCGGCACGATATCCTCGGCCGTAAACTTCTCGTACTTGTAGGTTTCCAGCGCCTCGCCCTTGCCCATGGCTTCCGGGTAGAACACCTGCGAGAGCAGGATCGTGGTGCGGTCCTCGCACGAATACAAATGCAGCGCTTTCACCGATTTGTACGGTTTGCCTTCGGGTGAGTTTTGCGTGCTGGCGAACGAGTGCAGCGACCACACCTTGCGCGTCTTGTCCTTCTTGATCACGCTGGCGCGGTCGATGTAATAGGCATTGCCGGCGCCGCCCGAGGCGCCGTTCACCCGGGCCCACTGCGCGGCCTGGGCGCTGCCAGCCGCCGCAAGCAATACGCACACCACGACCGACAGGGCAGACTTGTTCATCGATGACTCCTACGGCACCAGCGGTTTGTTGGAGGACTGCTTGCTGCGGATTTCGGCCACGGTCTTGTCGATCACGGACAGGCGGTAGTTTACAGCCGGGTGATTGGCCGTGTAGCCGTTCAGTACCGAGGCCGGATACTGCGTGGCCAGGCGCTGCCAGAACGCGCGCGCGCCAGCCGTGCTGTAGCCGGCGCGCGCCACCATGTACAGCGACAGGCGGTCGGCAGCGGCGTCAAGATCTTGCGGCATCGGCTTGACGCCGGCGCTGCCGATCAGCATGGACGTATCGGGACGAATCGCCACCAGGTTGTCGATGATGCTGCCGACCGTGTAGGCCGAGCGCGTGGTGGCTGCATGGCCGAGGATGTTGTGGGCCATGTCCTTGGCCAGCACGTAGGCAATCGCTTCGTCGGACTGGGCGAAATTGACCATGCCACGCGTGATCAGCACGCGCTGGCCGTCGGAGTAGGCGTTGATGTTGTCGGCATTGCCGATGTCGATTTTAAAGGCGCAGGCGCGCGTGACGGGCAGCTTGAGCGGCACGTTGGCGTTCTTGCGCTCGACCATCAGGTTCAGGGTCTTGCTGCTGGAGGCGAGCGGACCGAGGATGCCGGCCGCCTGGGTTTCGGCGTTGGGACCGCGCGGCAGTTCCTTGCCTTCGGCTGCCAGCAGGATATCGCCCTGTTTGAGGCCGGCCTTGGCGGCGCCGCTGCCGGCCAGTACGCTGGCCACTTCCAGGCGGTCGCCGTAGTTGAGCACTGCGGTGGCGGCGTCGACGTATTCGCCCGAGTACGAGTAGCGGTTCTTGGCGGTAAAACCGAGCAGGTTGCGCGCTTGCGAGCGGCACAGGTCGGCGTTATTGATCAGCAGCGGGGCGGCGATGCGGTACAGGCGGTCTTGCAGCGCCACCATCTGGCCCAGTTCTTCGCGCGCCGCCGCCATCTTGGCGGTGACCAACGGCTGGTCCTGGTTGATGGTGCGGGCCACGACCGGCTCGGACGAGCTGTCGGTGGGGCGCACCGTGTAGGTGGTGCAGGCGGTGAGCAGGCACGCTGCCGCGACCAGGGACAATGATGCGAGTTTTGTCGAAGTGTGCTGCCGGGCCATCCTGAGTCTCCTGCTTTTTATTGTACGCCGGTGCTGCCGAAACCTCCGACACCACGCTCGCTGCTGTCAAATTCTTTCACCACGTTGAAGCCCACCTGCAGCACCGGCACGATGATCAGTTGCGCCAGGCGTTCCATCGGGTTCAGGGTGAAGGCGCTGTGGCCGCGATTCCAGGTCGATATCATCAGCTGGCCCTGGTAATCGGAGTCGATCAAGCCTACCAGATTCCCGAGCACGATGCCGTTCTTGTGTCCCATGCCGCTGCGCGGCAGGATCATGGCGGCGTAGCCGGGATTGGCCACGTGGATCGCCAGGCCGGTGGGAATGAGCACGGTCTGGCCGGCTTCGATCACCAGCGGCGCATCGATGCAGGCGCGCAGGTCGAGACCGGCGGAGCCCGGGGTGGCGTAGGCCGGCATTTGGTCTTTCATGCGCGGGTCGAGGATTTTGACGTCGATGGTATTCATGTTTATTTGTCGAACAAGGAGTGCTGGGTAATGCGTTTGGAAATTTCGGAAATCAATTGGCGCGCCAGCGTGAGCTTGTCGGCGCGCGGCAGGATGGTGTGGCCGTTTTCGTCGAAAAGGATGATGGTGTTGTCGTCCTGGCCGAAGGTGTGATGGCCGATGTTACCGACCAACAGCGGAATGCCTTTTTTCTCGCGCTTGTCGGCGCCGAACTGGACCAGGTTTTCCGACTCGGCGGCAAAGCCCACGCAATACGGGTGACCGGCCAGCGAGGTGCGCGCCGCCACCGTGGCCAGGATGTCCGGGTTCTGCTCGAACTTGAGGTCGGGCACCGAGCCGTCCGGGTTCTTTTTCAGCTTCTGTTCGCTGGCATTCGAGATGCGCCAGTCGGCCACCGCTGCCACCGCGATGAAGATGTGCTGGTGGTCGACATTGGCCATCACCGCGTCGTGCATCTGCATCGCGCTTTGCACATTGATGCGCTGCACGCCGAACGGCGCCGGCAGGGCGGTGGGGCCCGAGACCAGCACCACTTCGGCGCCGGCTTCGCGCGCTGCGCGCGCCACGGCGTAACCCATTTTGCCCGACGACAGATTGGTGATGCCGCGCACCGGGTCGATCGCTTCAAAAGTAGGACCGGCCGTAATCAGGATGCGTTTACCGGCCAGTACCTTGGGCTGGAACGACGCGATCAGTTCTTCGAGCAGCTGCGCCGGTTCGAGCATGCGGCCCATGCCGACTTCGCCGCAGGCCTGGTCGCCGGCGGCCGGACCGAAGATGACGATGCCGTCTTCCTCCAGTTGGCGGGCGTTGCGGCCGGTGGCGGGGTTCTGCCACATTTCCACGTTCATGGCCGGCGCGATCAACAGCGGCACATGGCGCGGACGCGCCAGGCACATGGTCGAGAGCAGGTCGTCACACACGCCGTGCGCCAGCTTGGCCATGAAGTCGGCCGAGCAGGGCGCGATCATGATCGCGTCCGCGTGGCGGGTGACGTCGATGTGGGCCATGTTGTTGTCCACGCGCGGGTCCCACTGGCTCGAATACACCTTGTTGCCGGACAGCGCCTGCATGGTCACGGCCGTGATGAAATGCTCGGCAGCGTCGGTCATCACTACCTGCACCGAGGCGCCGGCCTTGGTCAGTGCGCGGCACAGTTCCGCCGACTTGTAGCACGCTACGCCGCCGGACAGGCCCAGCACGATTTTCTTGCCGCTCAATTCCATGCGATGCCCCTTTATTTATTAACCCTACGCAGCTCATCGAGGATGAACAGCGCGGCGCCGACGCAGATCGCCGCATCGGCGACATTGAACGCCGGGAAATGGCCCAGGCCTTCCCAGTGAAAATCGAGGAAGTCCACGACATGACCATACACCACGCGGTCGATCACGTTGCCCAGCGCGCCGCCCAGTACCAGCGTGAGCGCCCACGAGAACATGCGCTGGCCGCCGTGCTTTTTCAGCAGGTAGATGATGTAGGCGGCCGCCGCCAGGCCGATGGCGGTGAAGAAGTGGCGCTGCCAGCCGCCGGCGTCGTGCAGGAAGCTGAACGCGGCACCCTTGTTATAGGCCAGCACCAGGTTGAAGAACGACGTGATGACCTTTTCCTCGCCCAACTGGAAGGTGCGGGTGATGGTGATCTTGGTGAGCTGGTCGATCAGGATGATGATGAAGGCGATGCCCAGCCACGGCGTCAGGCTGGCCGAGGATTTGGACGGGAAGATTTTTTTGGTGGCCATATAAATATCAGGGAAAATCCGGTGGCGTCATCCCCGCCTGCGCGGGAATGACGGTTCATGCGTTGGCGGCGATGCGCATTGCCGCGCACAGTTTAAGCGAACTTGCGCTGTTCGCCCGCACCAAACAGGTTGCTGTAGCAGCGACCGCACAGGGTAGGGTGGTCGGCATGGCTGCCCACGTCGGCGCGGTAGTGCCAGCAGCGCTCGCACTTTTCGGCCGTCGATGCGGCCACTGCCACCACTTCTTCCGCTTCGGTCGATACTTCGGTCACCTGCGCGGCCGACGTGATGAACACGAATTTCAGGTCGTCGTCCAGGCTGGCCAGCAGCTTGTACTTGTCACCCGACGCCTTGATCGCCAGCTCCGCCTGCAGCGACGAGCCGATCGCGCCCGAGGTGCGCAGGTCTTCCAGCTGCTTGGTGACGTCGGTGCGCACCGTGCGCAGCGCCGTGTACTTGGCCAGCAGCGCGCCGGCGTCGGCCTGCTGCGGCAGCTGCCACCAGGTTTGCGTGAAGATGGTCTCGTCGCTGGTGGCGTACGCTTCGGCGCCGGCAAAGATCGCCCACGCTTCTTCGGCGGTGAACGACAGCGCCGGGGCCATCACGCGCAGCAGGCTTTGCGTGATGTGCCATAGCGCGGTCTGCGCCGAACGGCGCGCCGGCGAATCGACAGCGGACGTGTACAGGCGGTCCTTCAAGATGTCGAGGTAGAAGCCACCGAGGTCTTCCGAGCAGTAGTTCTGCAGCTTGGAGTACACGGGCTGGAACTCGTAGCGGGCGTAGTGCTGGGCGATTTCTTCCTGCAGCGCGGCCATGTTGGCGATCGCGTAGCGGTCGATTTCCAGCATCTGTTCGACCGGCACGGCGTGCTGCGCCTGGTCGAAGTCGGACGTGTTGGCCAGCAGGAAGCGCAGCGTGTTGCGGATGCGGCGATACGCTTCGGTCACGCGCTTCAAGATCTCGTCGGAGATCGACAGCTCGCCGGTGTAGTCGGTGGTGGCAATCCACAGGCGCAGGATGTCGGCGCCCAGGGTGTCGGAGATCTTTTGCGGCGCCAGCGTGTTACCGAGTGACTTCGACATCTTCTTGCCTTCGCCATCGACCGTGAAGCCGTGGGTGAGCAGCGCCTTGTACGGCGGTTTGCCGTCCAACATCGAGGCGGTCAGCAGCGACGAATGGAACCAGCCGCGGTGCTGGTCCGAGCCTTCCAGGTACAGGTCGGCCGGGAACGCCAGCTGTTCCTTGTGAGAGCCGCGCAGCACGGTGTGATGGGTCACGCCCGAGTCGAACCACACGTCGAGCGTGTCCTTGTTCTTCTCGTAGCTGGCCGCTTCATCGCCGAGCAGGTCTTTCAGGTCGAGCGCCAGCCAGGTGTCGATGCCGCCCTGCTCGATGCGCTGGGCGACTTGCTCGAGCAGCTCCGGCGTGCGCGGATGCAGCGCACCGGTTTCCTTGTGCACGATGAAGGCCATCGGCACGCCCCACTGGCGCTGGCGCGACAGGGTCCAGTCGGGACGGTTGGCGATCATGCCGTGCAGGCGCGCCTTGCCCCAGTCGGGGAAGAATTCGGTTTGCTCGATGCCGGCCAGCGCGGTTTCGCGCAGGGTGGCGCCGCCGTCGGCAGGCGTCACGTCCATGCCCGCGAACCACTGCGACGTGGCGCGGTAGATGATCGGGGTTTTATGGCGCCAGCAGTGCATATAGCTGTGGGCGAACATCTTCAGTTCGAACAGCGCGCCTGCTTCGCGCAGGGCGTCGCAGATCGGCTTCGAGGCTTCCCAGATGGTCATGCCGCCGAACAGCGGCAGCGTGGACGCGAATTTGCCGTCGCCCATGACAGGCGTGAGCATCTGCTCGTCCTTCAGGCCATGCGCGCGGCACGAGATAAAGTCGTCGAGGCCATAGGCCGGCGCCGAGTGCACCACGCCGGTACCGCTCTCGGTGGTCACGTAGTCGGCCAGGTACACCGGCGACAGGCGGTCGAAGAACGGATCGGCTGCGTGCAGCGGGTGGCGGAAGCTGATGTTTTCCAGCGCCGCGCCCGGGGCGGTGGCAATCGTGGTGCCTTCGAGCTTGAAGCGCGCCAGCGACGACTCCACCAGGTCCTGCGCCAGGATCAAGAGCAGCGGCTGGCCGTCACGCTCGGTTTGCACCAGCGCGTAGGTCACTTCCGGGTTGACGTTGAGCGCCTGGTTGGACGGGATGGTCCACGGGGTGGTGGTCCAGATCACGATGAAGCCGTTCTCGGTCGGCAGCTGCGGCAGGTTGAAGGCAGCGGCGAGCGAATCGAACTGGGCGAACTTGAAGCCGACGTCGATGGCCGGATCGCGCTTCTCGTGGTATTCCACTTCCGCCTCGGCCAGCGCCGACTGGCAGTCGAAGCACCAGTTCACCGGTTTCAGTCCACGGTACACATAGCCTTTTTCCAGCAGCTTGCCGAGCGCGCGCAGTTCGTCCGCCTCGTTCGAGTAGTTCATGGTCAGGTAAGGGTTCTGCCATTCGCCCAGCACGCCCAGGCGGATGAAGTCCTTGCGCTGGCGGTCTACCTGCTCGAGCGCGTAGGCGCGGGCCTTGGTCAGCACTTCGGCGGTCGGCAGGTTTTTGCCGTACAGTTTTTCGATCTGGATTTCGATCGGCATGCCGTGGCAATCCCAGCCCGGTACATACGGTGCGTCGAAGCCGGCCAGCGAGCGCGATTTGATCACCATGTCCTTGAGGATCTTGTTGACCGCGTGGCCCAGGTGGATGTCGCCGTTGGCATACGGCGGGCCGTCGTGCAGGATGAATTTCGGACGACCGGCAGCAGCCTTGCGCACGCGCTCGTAGATCTTCTTGTCCTGCCATTGCTGCACCCAGGTCGGCTCGCGCCTGGCCATGTCGCCGCGCATCGGGAACGGGGTTTCGGTCATGTTGACCGGGTATTTGCTCTCTGGCTTCTTGCTGTTTTTAGGGTTGTCGGATTTTGGATTGGACATGGGATTTCTTCAATAAGATTTCGGGGAATTCGGGGTAGCCGGCGCGCGTAGCTGGTCGCGCGCTCAAATTCGGTCGGTGGCCGAGGTGGCGCCATCTTTAGCACCGTCGCGCCTGGCGAAATACGCGCGGGCGATGTCGGCGTCACGGTGGATGGCGGCGGTGAGCGTGGGCAGGTCGACGTATTTTTCTTCGTCGCGGATCTTTTGCAGGAACTCCACCCGCACCTGCTTGCCGTAGCAGTTCTGTGCGAAGTCGAAAATATGCACCTCGAGCAGCACGCGGCCGCTGTCGTCCACGGTCGGACGCACGCCGAGGCTGGCCACGGCCGCCAGCGGCTGGTCCGCCAGGCCATGCACCTGGACGATGAAGATGCCCATCAGGGCGGGGCGGTGCGGTACCCGTAAATTCAGGGTGGGGAAACCCAGCGTGCGGCCGAGCTTCTGGCCATGGATCACGTGGCCGGACATGGCGTACGGGTGGCCCAGCAGCGCCTCGGCGCGGATAAAGTCGCCTTCAGCCAGCGCGGTGCGCACGGCCGACGACGAGATGCGGGTGGCGCCGTTCATCACGGTGGGCAGTGTTTCGACGTGGAAGCCGTAGCGTTGGCCCGCTTCCTGCAGCATCTGCACATTGCCGGCGCGGCGCGCGCCGTAGCAAAAGTCGTCGCCCACCATCAGCCACTTCACGTGCAGCCCTTCGACCAGCACCTGCTCGGTGAATTGCTGTGGCGTGAGAGCGGCAAACGACGATGAAAAATGTTCGACGATCACGCGGTCGATGCCGTTGTCGGACAGCGATTGCAGCTTGTCGCGCAGGTTGGCGATGCGGGCCGGCGCGCGTGTCAGGTCACCCGACTTCTGTGCGAAGAATTCGCGCGGGTGCGGCTCGAACGTCATCACGGCCGCTTCGAGCCCGAGATCGCCGGCAGCTTCGCGCACGCGGGCCAGCAAGGCCTGGTGGCCCAGGTGGACACCGTCGAAATTGCCGATCGTGAGTGCGCACGGCGCCCGCGATGCCGCGTTGGGAAGACCTCGAAATACCTTCATGGGATTATGCTGGAACTGACGCTAAATGGAAGATTATACGTGAGCGGGGGGGAGGGTGGAAAAGATGCAAAAAAGATGAAAAAAAAGCGCTGTTTGCCGGAGCAAACAGCGCATTCTTGCACCGAACTAAATGTTAAAGAGGCCTCCAAAACCGTAGCGTGACGCGCAGCAGGTTTTCGAGGTCTCCCCTTAAGAATGGTTCAGGCTGATGGTCCAGTAACGGGCCAGGTCAGCGGTGCCGTCTGTGCCTTTGACCGTCTTGAAGGTGGACAGTGCGGCAGCTTTCTTGCCGGCGACCGATTGCGCGATACCGTAATGCAGCTTGATCGCTTCCGGATTGCGGCCGGTGCCCAGTTTGACAGCCTGGTCCATCAGGGCCAGTCCCTTGTCGGCTTTACCATCGGACACCAGGGCATAGCCCAGGTTGGCCAATGCGTCGGCATCCTTGGCTTTGACTGCTTCGGCTTCGGCAGCGGCCAGCTTGCCAGCGAACTCGGCCTGGGTCTTGGTGGCCAGGTCTTTCAGGCGCTGGTGGCGCGGTGCGTCGGTACCGGTGCCCAGGGCGCCTTTTTTGTAGCCTTCGTTGATGATTTTGAGCGCTTCAGCTGGATTGCCGGCTTGCAGTGCCAGCTGGCTCATTTCCATGTATTCGGAAGGCTTGCTCAGCAGGCCATTGGCCAGGCGCAAGCGCAATACGTCGAGCGACAGCGTGGACGAGTAGCCAGGCTTGGCTTGTACGCGTTGCAGCAGGTCGGCCCAGGTCTGTGGCTTCGGATAGCTCGCTGCCATGCGTTCCAGGGTCTGCACGTAACCGGCCTTGTCGTTCTGCTTGAGCTGGATGTTGGCCAGCATGCCCAGTTGGGCTTCGTTCAGGTTCTTTTGCGACGACAGTTCCTTGGCTGCTTCAGCGTACTTGCCGCTGATGTAGTAGGTCTGGATCAGCAGTTCCTTCATGGCGCCGTCGTTAGGATTGTCCTTGAGTGCGCGGTTGATCCAGGTGATCGCTTTTGGGTAGTCCTTGATGCGGTAGTAGATACCGGCCAGGGCCTGGGTGAATTTCGGTTGTTCGGCAGCGGACAGCTTGCCGGAATTGATCACGCTTTCGAAGGCTTTGGCGGCCGTGTCGTAATCGCCTGCGGCCGACGCGGCGGAGGCGCGCGTGCGTTCGATCAGGTACGTGTCGTTGGCGGATTTGTTACCGACCGAGTCGGTTTTGCGCAGTTCTGCGAGTGCTTCCTTGTTTTTTCCTGCCGCAGCCAGTTTCTGTGCTTCCTGCAATGGTTTGCCGATTTCAGCACGCACTGTTTCGGCCGCGAAGGCAACCGACGAAAAACCTGCCAGGGGAGCTGCTGCAGTAAAACCAATAGCGGCCATTACCAGGCCGAGATGAGCGAGACGAAACTTGGTCATGGGTAAGTTTTCTTTCTTCAAAATGCGAAATAGGCAGGAATGGTCCTGCCTATCGTTGAACATAGAACTAATTATTGGAACTGTTCGTTGCCGACCAGGCCAATCTTGGTCACGCCGAGGCGCTGAGCCGAAGCCATAACACCAGCCACAACCTTGTACTCAACCAGCTTGTTCGGACGCAGATGCACTTCCGGCTGATCAGGTTGCGCTGCGACATCAGCCAGTTTCGCTTCCAGGGTACCGCGGTCAGGAATGACGTTGTTATCCCACAGAATCGTACCGTCGAAGTCGACGTCAATCGTGATGACCACTGGTTCCTTGGTCGATGGCGGCGGCGTACCGACCGGCATGTTCAAGTTCACCGAGTGGTTGGCTTTCGGAATCGTAATGATCAGCATGATAATCAGCACCAACATCACATCGATGAGGGGCGTCATATTCATTTCCATCATTGGTTCCGGATCCGCGCCTGCGGATGGGGAGCCGACATTCATACTCATGATGTTTCCTTTTTAGAAGGGCAGGCCTGGAGACCAGGCCTGCGCGGTGCACGGGTGGGTTTAACCCCGGTCAGGCGGTTCGGTGATGAAACCGACCTTCTGAATACCAGCGCGCTGGGTCGTGTAAATGACTTTGCCGATCGATTCGTAGCGTGTTTCTTGGTCGCCACGAACGTGAACTTCCGGCTGCGGCAATTTCACGGCCTCCACCTTCAGAAAATCGAACAACTCATTAGTGTCCCGCATTTTCTTCTGATTCCAGTAGATGTCGCCATCCTTGCTTACCACAATGTTGACATCTTCCGGTTTGGTCTGAATAACCTGGTTGTTTTCTTCTGGCAGCTTGATCTTGATCAGCTTCAGAACAACCGGGCTCGTGATCAGGAAGATAATCAGCAGAACCAACATGATGTCCACGAGGGGCGTCGTGTTGATTTCTGACATGACTTGATCTTCGTCTCCGCTATCGGAGCCTACGGACATCGACATGATTAATTACCCAATCTTTTTAGCGGCCATACGGGCAGCGTCGGAGGTGGACATTGCGCCCGAGATCAGCACGGAGTGAACGTCGGCCGAGAACGAACGGACATCTTCCATCGCGGTTTTGTTACGACGTACCAGCCAGTTGTAACCCAGAACGGCAGGAACCGCCACGAACAGACCGAAAGCGGTCATGATCAGTGCTTCACCGACTGGACCTGCAACCTTGTCGATCGATGCGTTACCCGACATGCCGATGGCGATCAGTGCATTGTAGATACCCCAAACGGTACCGAACAGACCGATGAACGGTGCGGTCGAACCAACGGTTGCCAGGAACGACAGGCCGTCTTGCAGACGCGATTGAACTTTGTCAACAGCGCGCTGGATCGACATGGTCACCCAGGTCGACAGGTCGATTTGTTCCAGCAGGGCGCCGTCGTGATGCACGGTAGCCTTGGTGCCGGTTTCAGCGATGAAGCGGAATGGCGAGCCTTCTTTCAGCGAAGCCGAACCTGCGGCGATCGACGAAGCTTTCCAGAACTTGGCGCTGGTTTCTTTCGATTGCTTGAAGATTTTCTGCTGGTCGATCAGTTTGACGATGATGATGTACCACGAACCCATCGACATGATGGTCAGGATGATCAGGGTAGCGCGCGAAACGAAGCCGCCGTCCCAAACTGCTTTGAAGCCGTATGGGTTTTCAACTTCTTCGTGGCCGGCTGCGCCGTGGGCTGCTGGTGCTGGTGCTGCTGCATCGGTTGCTGGGGCTGCTGGAGCTGCTGCATCGGCCGCTGGAGCCGCTGGTGCTGCTGCCGCATCCGCTGCTGGTGCCGAGGCTGCAGGGGCAGTCTCTTGTGCGTAAGCTGGTGCGCTGACCAGGGCGGCGGTTGCCGTCATGGAGAACATTACAGCGGCCAGTACAGCGGACAAACGGGTATTCTTAAACATGCTTCCTCCAAATTGATAAATAATCAGATCGCTGAACGTAATTGACAACGAAACTTACTTAAGTTGAGACGGTGCTGCTGCCTCGCTTTTACTCCAGCTTCCAGAGATATTGCATCGTCATCCACGCTTCTGTCGGCTTGCCGTCCGTCAGACCCGGTTTGAATTTGCACTTGCTGATACCAACAATCGCTGCTTTGTCCAGATCACGGAAACCCGAGGTTTTCACGATTTTGGAGTCGGCGACACGGCCATCGGTAGCAATCAGGAACGACAACGTCACCGTACCCGTTTCTTCGTTACGCAGCGACGATTTCGGCCACTCTGGCAAAGCGCAGGTGGAGAAGTCGGCGACTGCTGCCACGTTCGGTGGACCCGAGCGTGCAGGTGGTGCTGGCGGCGCCGATGGTGCCGGCGGCGCCTTCACGATTTCCTTCGACGGCGGCGCCACATTGGTCGCATTCTGCAGGACGTTTTGTGGCGGCGGCGGTTGCTGCACGTTCACCTCGACTGGCGGGATGAATGGCGGCGGTGGAGCCTTCATTTCCGGCGGAGGTGGCGGTGGTGGGAGTTCCTTTGGAGGAGGAGGTGCTACTTCCTCGATGATCTTGGTCTCCACTGGAGCCACCATCTTGGCTACCAGGCGTGTGCCCAGGCCCGAAATGATCCCCCAAGCTACCAGGATGTGCAACAAAACGACAATGGTAATGCCTGTAAAGTTCTTCCCGGTACTTTTTTCGTTGTGCGTGAAATTCATGCCTGCTTTCTCCAATACCAACTCTTTTTGTTGCTACTAAACCCCAAAATGGCGACATAAAACAACAGCCGCATCCGGGACGTCGGCGAATTATACATACGAATTCTTGATTTTACATAGAATTTTCATCCCTAAAACCGGTTAAATTTCATCGGCTTTTGCTGCGTGTTAGCGCTCCCTTTGCACCAATATAGTACACGGGACCGCCCCTTGCAGCGCACAATTGGGGCAAGCCCCTCAGTGACATTACTTAGTTTTCCCTTAAGCGCATTTGCGGAATTTTATGCGTGTAACTTTACTACGCGCAGTTGATAATTCGGTCGCAGATGTTTCTTAAGTGAAACTACAAGTTACCCGGCACCGCAAAATGGTGCGGAAAGAAGTTGACTTCCTTCTGCGGCCATGCACTCCTAAAAAAAGAAACCGGGTGTCGAAGCTTGCGCTTCAGAACCCGGTCTCTTCCATGCAAGAGCCGTGCCCGTTTCCGGGCCCGTTCATGCCTAGCATAACAAGCACACTATAGGGATGTCCTATAGTTGTCAGTCAAAAGCGTGAGCGTTTCTCGCGTTTGACCTCCATTGCGCTGATCACTTCGCCGCCAGGCCCCGTTGTTTCGAGGTGGACGTCGAAGCCCCATAGCCGCGCCACGTGCTTGAGTACCTCGCCAGCCTGCTGATTCAGTGGCCGGCGCTGGAACTGGGTATGGCGCAAGGTCAAGGCCCGGTCGTCGCGGGTGTTGACCGCCCATACCTGGATATTCGGTTCTCTATTGCCGAGATTATATTGTTCTGCAAGCTGCTGGCGCACGTAACGATAGCCGAGGTCGTCATGGATGGCGGAAATCGCCAGTTTCTCGTTGTGATCGTCGTCGAGCACGGCAAAAAAGTGGAATTCCCGTATCAGCTTGGGCGACAGGTACTGGGCGATGAAGCTCTCGTCCTTGAAGTTGCGCATGGCAAAATCGAGCGTCTTGCGCCAGTCGCTGCCGGCAATGTCGGGGAACCATTCGCGGTCCTCGGCAGTGGGATGCTCGCAGATGCGGCGAATGTCGGTCATCATCGCAAAACCGAGTGCATACGGGTTGATGCCGTTGTAATAGGGACTGTGCACGGGCGGCTGGTACACCACGTTGGTATGGCTCTTTAAAAACTCCATCATGAAACCGTCGCCGATCACGCCCTCGTCGTACAACTGGTTGAGGATGGTGTAGTGCCAGAAGGTGGCCCAGCCCTCGTTCATGACCTGGGTTTGGCGCTGCGGGTAGAAGTACTGGCTGATCTTGCGCACGATACGCACCATTTCGCGCTGCCAGGGTTCCAATAATGGTGCATATTTTTCTATAAAGTAGAGCAGGTTCTCTTCCGGCTCGGGCGGGAAGCGCTTGGCCGACTTGTTTACTTCCTCTTCCTCGCGCCGTGGCAGGGTACGCCACAGCTCGTTGATCTGCGACTGCACGTACGCTTCGCGCTCTTTCTGGCGTGCCCGTTCCTGCGCCAGCGACAGCTTGGCGGGGCGCTTGTAGCGATCGACGCCGTAGTTCTGGATCGCGTGGCAGGAATCGAGCAGCAACTCCACCTCGTCGATACCGTAGCGCTGTTCGCATTCGGCAATGTAATTCTTGGCGAACACCATGTAATCGACGATGGCCTCGGCATCGGTCCAGGTGCGGAACAAATAATTACCCTTGAAGAAGGAATTATGGCCGTAAGCCGCGTGGGCGATTACCAGCGCCTGCATGGTCAGGCTGTTTTCCTCCATTAAATAGGCGATGCACGGGTCGGAGTTGATGACGATTTCGTAGGCCAGGCCCATCTGGCCGCGCTTGTAGCCTTTCTCGGTACTGAGGAAATGCTTGCCGAACGACCAGTGGTTGTACGAGACCGGCATGCCGACCGACGTGTAGGCGTCCATCATCTGCTCGGCGGTGATGATCTCGAGCTGGTTGGGATAGGTGTCGAGGCCGAAGTTTTCCGCCACCCGGCGAATTTCGGCGTGGATTTGTTCGATCAGCTCGAACGTCCATTCCGATTGCTCGGGCAGGGCGTTCGGGTGACGAGACTTGGGTTCGCGGTCGCGCGGACCCGGCGTGGGCGTGGCGGGGTGGGTCATGTCGTTCATGATTTTGCCTGCTTCTTGAACAGTTCGCGAAATACCGGGTAAATGTCGGCCGGCGTGACGATTTTTTGCATGGCAAAGTGCGGATGGTGGTCGGGCACCTGCGAATATTGCTCCCACAGGTTTTGCGGCGGCCCGTCGGTAATCTCCACGTAGGTGTAGTACTGCACCTTGGGCATGATGGTATTGGTCAGCAATTGCCGGCACAGCACCGAGTCGTTGTCCCAGTTGTCGCCGTCAGACGCTTGCGCCACGTAGCTGTTCCAGCTGCCGGCGCCGTAGCGCTCGTCGATGATCTTGTCGAGCAGGTGCAGCGCCGACGAGACCACGGTGCCGCCCGATTCGCGCGAGTGGAAGAACTCTTCCTCGTCCACTTCGGACGCGGCCGTATGGTGGCGGATGAACACCACCTCGATCTTGTCGTACACGCGCTTGAGAAACAAATACAGCAGGATGAAGAAGCGCTTGGCAGTGTCCTTGCGGGTTTCATCCATCGAGCCGGAGACGTCCATGATGCAGAACATCACGGCCTGAGTCATCGGCTTCGGCACCTTGATGCGGTTGCTGTAGCGCAGGTCGAACGGGTCGATATACGGAATCGCCGCCAGCCGCGTGTGCAGGTGGTGGATCAGCTTGCGCAGCTCGGCCACCAGGATCGAATCCTCCAGGTCGGGCACAGGTTTATCGAGCAGCGCCTGCAGTTCTTCTTCCGCCTCGGCCAGGCGCTTGCGCGAATTGCCGCCGACGGCGATGCGCCGACCCAGGGCGCCGCGCAAGGAACGCAGCACGTGGATGTTGGACGGCGTGCCGGAAATGTTATAGCCGGCGCGCTGGTTCTTGAACTCGGTAGTGGCGGTCAGCTGGGTCTTGACCATGTGCGGCAGTTCCAGGTCCTCGAAGAAATAGTTCATGAATTCTTCGCGCGACAGCTCGAAGATGAAATCGTCTTCGGTCATCTGGTCGCTATTGCCGGCCTTGCCACGACCGGCGCCACTGCCGCCCTTGGGCCGGTTCAGCTGGTCTCCCTTCTGGTATTCCTGGTTGCCGGGGCTGATGGTTTCCCACACCCCGCCATGGGCATGGCCGAACGACGGCTCGCCCACGTCCTTGACGGGAATGGATACTTTCTCGCCGCTTTCGATGTCGGTAATGGAGCGCCCCTTGATGGCGCGCCCCACCGCATCCTTGATCTGCGATTTGTAACGACGCAGGAAACGCTCGCGGTTGACTGCGGATTTGTTCTTGCCCTGCAAACGTCGGTCGATGAGGTGACTCAAAAGATACCCCCTTGATGTGTTTGGGCGCGGCGGCCTTACGACGACTTACGAACGCGCAAGTACCATTCGCACAGCAAGCGGACCTGCTTGGCCGTATAGCCCTTTTCCACCATGCGCGCGACGAAGTCCGCGTGCTTGTTGGCGTCTTCGGCGCTGGCCTTGGCATTGAACGAAATCACCGGCAGCAATTCCTCGGTATTCGAGAACATTTTCTTCTCGATCACGGTACGGAATTTTTCGTAGCTGGTCCACGCCGGGTTCTTGCCCCCGTTATTAGCGCGCGCCCGCAGTCCGAAATTGACAATCTCGTTGCGGAAGTCTTTCGGGTTCGAGATGCCGGCCGGTTTTTCGATCTTCTCCAGTTCGTTGTTCAGCGCCTCGCGGTCGAAGCTTTCGCCGGTATCGGGATCGCGGAATTCCTGGTCCTGTATCCAGAAGTCGGCAAACGTCACGTAGCGGTCGAAAATATTCTGGCCGTACTCGGAATAGCTTTCCAGGTACGCGGTCTGAATTTCCTTGCCTATGAATTCGACATAGCGCTGCGCCAGGTGTTCCTTGATATACGACAGATACTTTTGTTCGGTCTCCGGCGGGAATTGCTCGCGCTCTACTTGCTGCTCGAGCACGTACAACAGGTGGACCGGGTTGGCCGCCACCTCGGTGTTGTCGAAGTTGAAGACCTTGGACAAAATCTTGAAGGCGAACCGGGTGGAGAGCCCGTTCATGCCTTCGTCCACGCCCGCGTAATCAACGTACTCGTGCATGGACTTGGCCTTGGGATCGGTGTCCTTGAGGTTTTCGCCGTCGTACACCAGCATCTTGCTGTACACGCTGGAGTTTTCCGGGTCTTTTAGACGCGACAGGATGGCGAACTGCGACATCATGCGCAAGGTGCCCGGTGCGCACGGCGCGGCCGCCAGCGACGAGTTGGCCAGCAGCTTGTCGTAAATCTTGATCTCGTCGGTGATGCGCAGGCAGTACGGCACCTTGACGATGTAAATACGGTCCAGGAATGCCTCGTTGTTGCGGTTGTTGCGGAAGGTTTTCCATTCCGACTCGTTCGAGTGGGCCAGGATGATGCCGTCGAACGGGATCGCGCCAAAGCCCTCGGTACCCTTGTAGTTGCCTTCCTGCGTGGCCGTGAGCAGCGGGTGCAGCACCTTGATCGGCGCCTTGAACATCTCGACGAATTCCATCAGGCCCTGGTTGGCCAGGCACAGGCCGCCCGAGTAGCTGTAGGCATCGGGATCGTCCTGCGAGTAATCCTCGAGCTTGCGGATATCGACCTTGCCGACCAGCGAGGAAATATCCTGGTTGTTTTCATCGCCCGGTTCGGTCTTGGAAATGGCGATCTGTTTCAGCACGGAAGGGTAGCGCTTGACCACGCGGAACTGATTGATGTCGCCGTTGAACTCGTGCAGGCGCTTGACCGCCCACGGGCTCGGGATGTTGCGCAGGTAGCGCCGTGGAATGCCGTAGTCTTCTTCGAGCAGGGTGCCGTCCTCGTCCTCGTTGAACAGGCCCAGCGGCGATTCATTGACCGGCGAGCCTTTCAGGCAATAGAACGGCACGTGTTCCATCAGCGATTTGAGTTTTTCCGCGATCGACGATTTACCGCCGCCAACCGGGCCCAGCAGATACAGGATCTGCTTGCGTTCTTCCAGTCCCTGCGCCGCGTGGCGGAAGTAGGAGACCACTTGTTCGATCACTTCCTCGGTGCCATAAAATTCGCGGAAGGCCGGGTAAATCTTGATGACCTTGTTGGCGAAGATGCGCGAGAGCCGGGTGTCGTTGCGGGTATCGACCAGGGTCGGTTCGCCAATTGCCGCCAGCATGCGTTCCGGCGCGCTGGCGTAGGTGAGTCGATCTTTCTTGCAAAGTTCGAGATATTCCTTCATGGACATCTCTTCTTCTTTGGTCCGTTCATACCGTGCAGCGTAGTTGTCAAAAATGGTCATTTGAATGTCCTTTGATGATGTAAACCTACTAGTCACGGGTCAGACAGCAAGGCTGCCTTGGCCCTGGTTCGGTGCGTACTTTTTCCTGAGTATTTTTTCTTCTTGATCAGCTTCTGCGAGCGTCCTCGGAGTAGCACGGATTGCCCGTGGCTCTGAGCTGACTTTATCGCCGGTGGACGGCTTTTATGTGTTGGTTGTAAGGCTTCTTACGTCTATGAAATTTATTATTGCTCTATTGCTGCAGGAAGTCAAAAGATATGTCGTAATATCGTTAATACTCTTTCGTAAGACTTTGATTTAAAAGAATAAAACCGGATAAAATCGCACATATTGCGAGTGTTTTTCTGTAGTTTCTGCACCCGTTTATGCCACAGTATCACGCCTGCGCGCAGCGTGCGCTAAGATGCCACGTTATGCGGTCTGGTGTAGTCCAGATCCTATGCTCCGCTTCCGTCCCCTGTAACAGGAAATAAACATGTTGAATACCCAATTGCGCGGCGTGCTCGAAGGCATGCCCAAGGCCGAATTGCACATCCATATCGAAGGCTCGCTCGAGCCCGAACTGATCTTCGCGCTCGCCGCACGCAACAACGTCGCGCTGCCGTACGCGTCGGTCGAAGACCTGCGCGCCGCTTACGCTTTTACCGACCTGCAATCGTTCCTCGATATCTATTACGCAGGCGCCAGCGTGCTGCTGCACGAGCAGGATTTTTACGACATGACGGCCGCCTATCTCAAGCGCGCCGAGCAGGATAACGTGCGCCACACCGAAATCTTTTTCGATCCGCAAACCCACACCGCGCGCGGCGTGCCGGTCAAGGAAGTGATCGACGGCATCCACCGCGCCTGCCAGGACAGCCCGGTCAGCGCCACGCTGATTCTGAGCTTCTTGCGCCACCTGTCGGAAGAAGACGCGTTTGCTGTGCTGGAAGAGGCGCTGCCTTACCGCGACAAGTACATCGGCATCGGGCTCGACTCGTCCGAGCGCGGCAATCCGCCGGAAAAATTCGCCCGCGTGTTTGCGCGCTGCAAGGAACTCGGCTTCCGCCTGGTGGCCCACGCCGGCGAAGAAGGCCCGCCCGCGTATATCGAAACCGCGCTCGACGTGCTCAAGGTCGAGCGCATCGACCACGGTGTGCGTTGCCTGGAAGACCCGGCACTGGTGGAGCGACTGGCGCGTGAGCAGATGGCGCTCACCGTGTGCCCGCTGTCGAACGTCAAGCTGTGCGTGTTCCCTGAGATGGCCCAGCACAACCTGCTCGAATTGCTCGACGCTGGCGTCAAGGTCACCATCAACTCGGACGACCCGGCCTATTTCGGCGGCTACATGAACGACAATTTCATTGCCACCTTCGAGGCATTGCCGCTGGGCCTGTCGCACGCGCAGCGCCTGGCGCGCAACGGTTTCGAAGCGGCGTTCCTGCCTGAAGCACAGAAGCAGCAACTGCTGGCCGAAGTCGACGCCTATTTCGCCTCTCTCGCTTTTTAATCGACCATGATCAAACTCGCCCTGAGCATGACCGCGCGCGACTGGCGCGCCGGCCAATTGCGCTTCCTGCTGATCGCTCTGACGGTGGCGGTTGCGGCCCTGTCCGCCACCGGCTTCTTTGTCGATCGCCTGCGCAGCGGACTCGACCGCGACGCCCACCAGTTGCTGGGCGCCGACGTGGTGGTCAGCACCGACTTGCCGGTACACGCCGAGTGGCGCGCCGAAGCGCTCAGGCGCGGGCTGGTGGTGACCGACACCGTGGTGTTCCCCAGCATGGCCACGGCAGGCGAGGGCGAGCAGTCGCAATCGATGCTGGCCTCGCTCAAGGCGGTCGGCCCCGGCTACCCGCTGCGTGGCCGGCTCAAGCTCACCACCGACGCCGCCAGAGCAGAGCAAAGCGAAGGCACCGGCGCCGACGGCATCCCCGCGCCGGGCACGGTCTGGCTCGACGCCGGTTTGCTGGGCAGCCTGGGCACGCGCGTGGGTGGCGCGGTCAAGCTTGGCGACAAGACTTTTACAGTGACTCAACTGATCGCGTCGGAGCCCGATCGCGGCGCCAATTTCCTGGCGTTTGCGCCGCGCGTGATGCTGGCGCTGACCGACCTCGAAGCGACCAACCTGATCCAGCCCGGCTCGCGCGTGACATACCGCATGCTGGTGGCCACGCCGCCCGGCGCCAAGAATTCGGCGACCGAAGCGGCGGCGTTCCAGGCCTGGATGGAAGACACCATCAAGAAGGCCAATCTCAAGGGCGTGCGGGTGGAGTCGCTGGAAAATGGGCGCCCCGAAATGCGCAACACGCTCGACCGCGCCGACCGTTTCCTGTCGCTGGTCGGCCTGCTGTCGGCCATGCTGGCGGCGGTGGCCGTGGCGATGGCGGCGCGCCGCTTCATGCAGCGCCACCTGGACGCCTGCGCCATGCTGCGCTGCCTGGGCCTGACCCAGAACCAGGTCACCGCGATGTATCTATATGAATTCTTGCTGGTTGGGCTGCTTGGCAGCGCCATGGGCGTGGCGGTCGGTTTCGGCGCCCATTACGTGCTGCTCGAAGTGCTGGGCAAGCTGGTGGCGGCCGATTTGCCGGGCCCCACCATCTGGCCGGCGCTGCAAGGGCTGGCTACCGGCATCCTGCTGCTGGCCGCGTTCGCGCTGCCGCCGATTTTGCAACTGCGCAAAGTGCCGCACAACCGCGTGATCCGCCGCGAGCAGGATGCGCCGCAGGTCGCTGCCCTGGCCACGTACGGCCTCGGGTTTGCCGGGTTTGCCGCGCTGCTGCTGTGGCAGGCCGGCGACGCCATGCTGGCGCTGTACACCGCGCTCGGCTTTGTCGCTGCGTTCGGTGTGTTCGCGCTGGTGGCGTGGCTTGGCCTGAAAACCCTCAAGCCGCTGCGCGGCGCCATCGACCACCAAAGCTGGCGCTTTGCCATCACGTCGCTGCAACGCCGTCCGGGCGCGACCATCGTGCAGGTGGTGTCGCTGGCGCTGGGCATGATGGCGCTGCTGGTGCTCACCGTGGTGCGCGAAGACCTCATGACGGCCTGGCGCAACGCCACCCCGCCCGATGCGCCGAACCGCTTCATCATCAACATCCAGCCCGAACAGAAGGACCAGATCGCCGCCCGGCTGCAGTCCGCCGGCGTGGCCTACGCGCCGCAGTACCCGATGATCCGCGGCCGGCTGGCTGCCGTCAACGGCAAGCCGGTCACCGCCGAGACGTACACCGAAGACCGCGCGCGCGGCCTGGCCGACCGCGAATTCAACCTCTCCACCATGACCACCATGCAGGCCGAGAACGAAATCGTGGCGGGCAAATGGTTCACCGACGGTCCCGGCGTGGCCGAAGCGTCGGTGGAGGAGGGCATCGCCAAGACCCTGCGCTGGAAGGTCGGCGACAAGCTCAATTTCAACATCGCCGGCTCGCCGGTGGACGTGACGATTACCAGCCTGCGCAAGCTCGAGTGGGGCTCGATGCGGGTTAATTTCTTCGTCATCATCAACCCGGCCGCGCTCACCGAGGTGTCGCAAAGCTGGATCACGGCCTTCCACCTGCCGGGCCAGCAGGGCCCGGTGATGAACGCCTTGACGCGCGACTTCCCGAACCTGACGATTGTTGACGTGGGCGGCTTGCTGCGCCAGGTGCAGGCCGTGCTCGACCAGGTGGTCACCGCGATCGAGTTCCTGTTCATCTTTACGCTCGCTTCCGGCCTGCTGGTGCTGTATGCGGCGTTGATGGGCTCGCAGGACGAGCGCACCCGTGAATCGGGCCTGCTGCGCGCGCTGGGCGCCACCAGGCGCCAGTTGTCGCAAGCGCAACTGATCGAATTCACGCTGGTGGGGGCACTGGCCGGGGTGCTGGCCGCCACCGGCGCGGCCGTGATGGGCTGGGCGCTGGCAACGTACCAGTTCAAGTTTGCCTGGGCTTTCTCGCCGTCGGTGTGGCTGGTGGGCCTGCTGGCCGGCGCCGTGTGTGCGATCGCCGGCGGCTGGCTCGGCCTGCGCAGCGTGCTGCGCCAGCCGCCGCTGCAAACCCTGCGCGAAGGCTGATGGCTGATGGGGGCAGGCGCGCGTGCCTCGCGCGCCTGCGCCGCAAATTATTGTAGAATCCGCTTCATAACAGGACGCCACGCCCCCGCTTCCTTTCTTTATCTCCAGGAAGCGACCGTCCACACCATGTTTGACTCCATTTGCGCGACTTATACCGGATCTGACGGCGAGCTCAATCGCGAGTTGTTCAACAGTTCCGCCGATTGCATCAAGATCCTCGACCTGCAAGGACGCCTGGGCCAGCTCAATCCGGGCGGCATCGTTGCGCTCGAACTGGACCAGCCCGAGCAACTGCTGGGCAAGGTCTGGTGGGAGATCTGGCCCGACCAAGGCCGCGCCCTGGCGCACAGCGCGTTCGACACCGCCAAGGGTGGCCAGGTCAGCAAATTCAACGCGTTCTGTCCGACCGCCCACGGTACGCCGCGCTGGTGGGACGTGGTGGTCAACCCGGTGTTCGGCGCCGACGGCCAGGTGCGCGAAGTGCTGGTGGTCTCGCGCGACATGACCGAGCTGTATGTTGCGCGCCAGGCGCTGCGCGAGGCAAACCTGCGCAAGGACGCTTTCCTGGCCACCGTGGCGCACGAGCTGCGCAATCCCATCTCGGCCGCCCACAACGCCACCGAGCTATTGAAACTCAAGGCCTTTGACCACGCCCGCACCGCCGAACTGGCGCAAATGGTGCAGCGCCAGCTGGGCCACATGAGCCGGGTCGCCGAAGATTTGCTCGATACGGCGCGCATTGGCCGTGGCGAGATTCGCCTGAGCCTGGACCGCATCGACCTGCGCACCGTGATCGCCGACACGCTGGAGCAATTGCAGCCGGCGGTGCATGCCAAGCACCAGCAACTGGCGCTCGATGTCGATGGCGCCGCTTGCCTGGTGCTGGGCGACCATGTGCGGCTGGTGCAGGTGCTCGGTAATGTGCTGGGCAACGCGGTGCGCTACACGCCCGAGCGCGGCGCCATCGCGCTGGCGCTGGGCCGTGCCGGCGATACCGTCACCGTCACCGTTACCGACAACGGCATCGGCATTCCGGCCGACCGCCTGGCCACCATCTTCGACATGTACAGCCAGGTCCACCAGTCCACCGTGCGCAAGAGCGACGGCCTGGGACTGGGCCTGTCGCTGGTGCGGGCACTGGTGGAACTGCACGGCGGCAGCGTGGCCGCCGCCAGCGCTGGCGCAGGCTCAGGAAGTCGTTTCACGATCACGCTGCCAGCCGCGCCGCGCTGAAGTGACGATGGCGGGGGCGTTGGCCTGTTCCCGCTGCGCACGCAGGAACTCGGTATAGGCCAGCGGCGGCTGCGCGTAGTAGTGCGGCGGCAGGTCGAACAGCGCCCAATAATAGGTTTCGCGGCCCTGGCACAGTTGCGGCATGGCGCAATAGCGGTGCCAGTTGTCGCCCATGTGGCGTGCATACATGCCGTCGCCACCCTCATCCGAAAAGAACGGCAGCACGCGCCGCTCACGCAGGGCGTCGAGCAGCGACTGCGGGGCGTCGCTGTCGCACGCCATTTCGTAGTGCGCCGCCAGGCCTTGCTCGGTCGCGATCATCATCAGCCGGGTGCGGCCAAACTTGTCCAGGAAGACGATGCCGGTGGGATTGGCAAACAGGTAGTGCTCGATAAACCCCATGTCCTGCTTGAGTCGCTGCACCTGCAAGGCCAGCACCGGGTCGCCCAGGAAGTGGTAGTTGTGCAGCAGGACCAGCTCGCGCAGCGTGTCCGACTGGTCTTCGAAGTAGCTCCGCTGCAGCGCGGTGACTTCCAGCTCGAGCAGATCGAGCGCGTGGTCATCGCTTTTCTGGATGTAGCGGTCGATCAGCCCCTGGTTGAAGGCGCTCACGGCGATCTTTTCGTCGGCGGCGCCGGTAAACAGGATCTTCTTGCACGGCAGGTCGCGCACCTGCTCGCAAAATTCCAGTCCATTCATCTGCGGCATCGAGTAATCGACCACCAGCACCGACGGCGTGGCGAAGCGCTGTGGCTGGCCGGCGATGCGGTAGATCGCGTCGACGTCGAGCGCCACGTTGAACTGGTCGCCGGCCTGGTTCTGGGTATCGAAATTCATGTGCAGCGGCATGGGCATGGCCTGGCGCCCCTGGTCGCTGTGGCGCAGCCATTGCAGCGCCGTGGTGGTGTCGTGGAAGGTCTTGCTGGCGTGGATGGGGTCGAGCTGGAACGACAGGCTGCGCAGGAAGGAATCGCTGTCATCGACCAGCACGGTCAGGGTGGGATGGGCATACAGGGGCAGGGGCGTGGGCTTTTTTTGCATGATCATTTCGCCAGTGACGGTTGCAAGGGAAATTCCAGGATGAAGATGGCGTAGGCGCTCTCGCGCGAGACGCAGGCGATGGTGGCGCTCCACGCGTCCATGATTTCCTGGCACAGCGCCAGCCCGATGCCGGCGCCGTTGTGCGGCGGGTACGAGTAAAAGCGGTGGAAGATCAGCGGCTTTTGCTGCGCCGGGATGCCGCAGCCGGTATCGATGAACAGCAGGCGCGGCGGCACATGGCCGCCATCGACCACGATCCGCACCCGGCCCTTGCCGGCGCGCTGGATGGCTTTCAGCGCATTCCTCAGCAGGTTCAGCAGGATCACCACCGACAGCTCGGACTGACCGGCAAAACTGAAATTGCGGCGCACCTCCAGCGCCACCAGCTTTTGCTGGCTGGCGTTGACGAACGGGTAGCGCTTGAGCACCGCTTCCACCACCGCCTCCATCGACACCGTCTCGATCGGCCGCAGGCTGCGCCGCACCGCCGTGGCGCTGAGCAGGAACAGGTCGATCATGTGGTTCATATGGCGCACCTCGAACTGGATGCGCGCCAGGGCGTCGATGGTGCCCACGCGGTCGGCCGGCAATGGCCCCGTGCCTTCCGAGCACATGCGCAGCAGGCCGCGCACATTGGCGTCCACGCTGGTGAGCGGGGTGCGCAGCTCGTGCGCCACGGTGGCCAGCCCGGCGCCCAACCCCGCCAGCTTTTCCTGCGCCAGCACCTGGCGGCTGATCTTGGCGGCCGCCAGCACGGCAATGGTGAACCAGTGGATGGGCAACTGCTGCAATACCAGCCGGCTGGTCAGGGCCGCAGTGTCACCGATCAGCGCCGCCGCCGCTACCGCTAGCGAAGTGCCGATCAGGTAGGCCTTGAGGGCCACGCCGGTGTCGAAATGGAACAGCACGATCAAGCCGATCAGCAGCGATTCGCTCCACACACCCGATGCATGGTTCATCAGGAACATATAGGTAAAGAAGAACGGGAAGATGTAGCTGAGCGTGACCAGCAGGTACAGGTCCAGCATGCGGCGGCTGAACTGGCGCGCGAACAGGCCGACCGCGCACAGCACGATCCCCACCAGTCGCAGCGGCAGGCTTTCATATTCCTGAGGAAAAAAATGCTGCCAGACCACGTAATACAGCGGCATGGCGACCGTGCCTATGCAGGCGAGCAGCAAAACGCGCACGGTCGCATGGTCTTCGCGGCCATGGTATTGGAGCAGCGACTGCACCACGCCGGTTTTCCAACGTTTCCAGAATTCTAGCAGTGTTTGCATCATGGCAAGAAATTACTTGTCTGTGAGACTTATCATCGCCCGGATTTGCGACGCACTCTAGCGTATCAAGAAGGATGTTGATCTTGATCAATTGGTTGGGGATTTTTATGCCTCAAGGTGATGACGAGCTTCATAAAAAGACAATTTCTCTTAAAAAACAGGAAAATCCTATGATCAACATTAATTCCAACAATAATTTGTTCCGACCGTCGATGCTTGCTGCCGAGCACGATATGCCTGACTATGTGCGCCGGCGCATGGATGCGCATCACGTCACCCGCATCGAACAATTACTCGGCGGCCAGCATCCGCATGCCTGGCAACCGGTGGCAGCGGGCGCTGTGTTTTTGGCCGGTAACGATTACCTGTGCCTGGCCGGCGAACCGGCGCTGGTGCGTGCCCAGGTCAACGCGCTGCAAGGTGGCGAGGGCGAACAGCTGATGTCGGCGGTGTACTTGCAGGAAGGCAGCGCCCAGCATCGGCTCGAGCACAAGTTCGCGCGCTTCATGGGCGCCGAGGACGCGATCCTGGCGCAATCGGGCTGGGCCGCCAACGTGGGACTGGTGCAAACCCTGGCCGAGCCGGGCATCCCGGTGTATCTCGACATGCAGGCTCATGCCTCCCTGTGGGAAGGCGTGCAGTCGGCCGGCGCGGTGCCGGTCTCGTTCCGCCACAACGACATCGAGCACCTGCAACGCCAGGTAGCGCGCCACGGGCGCGGCGTGATCGCCGTCGATGCGCTCTACAGCACCAATGGCAGCGTGGCGCCGCTGGCGGAGCTGGCCGACCTGGCCTGGGCCACCGGCTGCGTGCTGATCGTCGACGAGTCGCACTCGCTGGGCACGCACGGGCCGCGAGGAGCGGGACTGGTGGCCGAACTGGGCTTGCAGGACCGTGTGCATTTCCGCACCGCATCGCTGGCCAAGGCGTTTGCGGGACGCGCCGGCATCATCACGTGTTCCAGCCATTTCAAGGGCTACTTCCTGTCCGAGTCGCGCCCGGCCATCTTCAGCTCCTGCCTGCTGCGGCACGAACTGGCATGGTTCGACGCCGCCATCGATTTCGTGGCGGCGGCCGACGAACGCCGGGTTGCACTGCACATCAAGGCCTGCGCGCTGCGCGAGGAACTGGGGTCGCTCGGCTATAACGTCAGCGACGGCACCGAGCAGATCATCGCGCTGGAAGCGGGCCCGGAACCGAAGACGCTGGCGCTGCGCAAGCTGCTCGAGCGGCGCGGCGTGGTGGGCGCCATGTTCTGCGCGCCGGCCACGCCCAAGAACCGTTCGCTGGTGCGCCTGACGCTCAACAGCGGCCTCGATCGCGACCAGTTGCGCCGCATCGCCCAGGCGTGCGACGATATCCGCGACCTGGCCGATGTCGAGAACTGGTCGTCCACGCGGCGGTTGCACAAGCTGGCGCTGGTGTGAGAGGGCGAAGTCACGCGGGTACGCTCGGCGGCGCGGTACGCTATCATGGCGGCTATGAACGAAGAATCGACAACCCTCTATGAAGTGATCGGCGGCGAGGCGCGCGTGCGCGAGATGGTCGACCGTTTTTATGACCTGATGGACCTGGAACCGGAGTTCCAGCTGCTGCGCTCCGTGCACGGCCCGTCGCTCGAGAACGCCAACCAGCGCCTGTTCATGTTCCTCAGCGGCTGGATGGGTGGGCCCGACCTGTACCAGGAGGCGCACGGCCATCCGCGCCTGCGCATGCGCCACATGCCGTTCGCCATCGGCACCCAGGAACGCGACCAGTGGCTGCGCTGCATGGCGTGGGCGATGGAAGACGTGGGCATCGACACCGAGCTGCGCGTGCGGCTGATGAACTCCTTCTTCCAGACCGCCGACTGGATGCGCAACAAGCCTGATTGATCCCATGACCGAATCTCAATTTTATGTTTTGCTGGCGCTGGTGCTGGCGGCGATTGTGCTGTTGGTACTGGTGTTGCTGCGCCCGCGCGGCAGCGCCAGTCTCGATGGCGCCAGCCTGGCGTCGATGGCCAACCTGGCCGAGCGCATCGAACGGGTAGAGCGCGAGGTGCGGGTGCAGCTGCAAACCACGGCGCAAGCAAGCCACGCGGCCACGGTGCAGCAGTTCGACGGCATGCGGCGACAGCTCGAATCGCAAGGGCTGGTCGCGCGCGACGAGCAGACCCGCAACCTCAAGCTGTTCGCCGACAGCATGAACCAGACCCTGGCCCGCCTGACCGAATCGAACGCCGCGCGCATGGGCGAGGTGCGCGCCACGCTGGAAGCGAAAATCAAGGATCTGCAAGCCGACAACGGCGCGCGCCTGGAAGAGATGCGCAAGACCGTGGACGAGAAGTTGCACGCTACGTTGGAGTCGCGCCTGTCGGCGTCGTTCCAGCAGGTGTCCGAACGGCTCGAGCGCGTGCACCAGGGCTTGGGCGAGATGCAGCAGCTGGCGCTGGGCGTGGGCGACCTCAAACGCGTTCTCACCAACGTCAAGACGCGCGGCACCTGGGGCGAGGTGCAGCTGGAAATGCTGCTCGAGCAGGTGCTCACGCCCGAGCAGTACGCCAAGAACGTCGAGACCATCGCCGGCAGCGGCGCGCGGGTGGAGTTTGCGCTCAAGCTGCCGGGCCAGGTGGAGGGCGGTGCACCGGTGTGGATGCCGATCGACGCCAAGTTCCCCAAGGAGCAGTACGAGCGCCTGCTCGAAGCGGCCGACCGTGCCGATGCCGACGGCGTGGCACTGGCCGGGCGCGAACTCGAACGCGCGGTGCGCGGCGAGGCCAAGACGATTTCGGAAAAATACGTGTCACCGCCGCACACGACCGATTTCGCGATCCTGTTCCTGCCTACCGAAGGCCTGTATGCGGAAGTGATGCGCCGCCCCGGCCTGGCCGACGAGCTGCAGCGGCTGCATCGCATCAGCATCGCCGGGCCATCGACCCTGAGCGCGCTGCTCAACAGCCTGCAGATGGGTTTCCGCACGCTGGCGCTGGAAAAACGCTCGTCGGAAGTGTGGCAGGTGCTGGGCGCGGTGAAGACGGAATTCGCCAAGTTCGGCGACGTGCTGGCGGCCACCAAGCTGACCCTGGAACGCGCCGCCAAGAATATCGAATCGGCCGAAACCCGCAGCCGGCAGATGGCGCGCAAGCTCAAGTCGGTGGAGGCGCTGCCGAGCGAGGCGGCGCAGCTGTTGCTGGGGCCGGAGATCGACCAGCCGGAAGGCTAGTAACCTCGACCAACCGTAGCGAGCGGCCTGTTATCGTCTTGAGTAGCGGAAGCGTACGGACGTACGCTGAGCAACGGAGAGGCGATAGCGGGACGCGCAGCAGGTTGGTCGAGGTTACTTAAATCAAGCCTTCGAAGGGCAGGATGTCCACTAGGTCGCCAGCGGCGACATTGCCCTGGTCGTGCGCCAGCACCACGATGCAGTTGGCGGTCGTCATCGAGCTGAGGATGCCGGAACCTTGCGCGCCGGTGAGCCGCACTTGCGGCGCGCCGTCCGGTCCGGGGGCGACGATGCCGCGCTGGTACTCGGTGCGGCCCGGGCGCTTGCGCATCGCCGCTGCTGCCCGTGCGCGCAGCAGCGGCGGGTGTGCTGCCGCTGCGGTGGTGCCCATCATGCGCAGCAGCGCCGGCCGCGCGAACAGATAAAACGACACCATCACCGCGACCGGGTTGCCGGGCAGGCCGAACAGCCAGGCACTGGCGCCGCCATCGCGTACCTTGCCGAAAGCGAGCGGTCGGCCGGGCCGCATGGCCAGCTTCCAGAACGCCACGTCGCCGAGCAGCGCCATGATGTCGCGCGTGTAGTCGGCCGCGCCTTCGGAGACGCCGCCCGACGTGATGATGGCGTCGGCGCCGTTGCACGCCGTGCGCAGCGCCGCTTCCAGCGCGGCAGGATCGTCGCGTACGATGCCCAGGTCGATCACTTCGCAGCCCAGCCGCGCCAGCATGCCGAACAGCGTGTAGCGGTTGCTGTCGTACACGCAGCCGTCGTCGAGCGGCTGGCCCAGTGCGCGCAGTTCGTCGCCGGTGGAAAAGAATGCCACCCGCAGGCGGCGCCGCACCGTTACTTCGGCGATGCCGAGCGAAGCGACCAGGCCCAGATCGGCGGGCCGCAGCAGCTTGCCGGCGGCCAGCGCCACGCCGCCCAGCGCCAGGTCTTCGCCGGCCAAGCGGCGATTGGCGCCAGGGGCGATGCTGCCGGCAGCGATGGTGACAGAGTCCTGGCCGATGGCGACCGCCAGTTCCTGCGGCAGCACGCTGTCGCAACCGGCCGGCATGGCCGCGCCGGTCATGATGCGCACGCACTGGCCTGGTTCAACCGTGCCAGCGTGGGCCCGGCCGGCGTAGGCGATGCCCGCGACCGTCAATGTCACCGGCACGCCATCGGACTGCGGCAGATCGGCGCCGCGCAGAGCGTAGCCGTCCATGGCCGAGTTGTCGTAGGCCGGCACGTTGATCGGCGAGATGATATCGGCGGCCAGCACCCGGTCGAGCGCGTCGCGCAGCGCCACGGTTTCGGTCTGCACGACCGGCGCCACGCGGGCGGCGATCAGGCGCAGCGCCTGGTCCACTGACAGCGGATCGTTGTCGCTGCCGGTCGCGGTTGCGGTTGCTGTTGCTGTTGCAATATCAGTTGCGGCTGCGGCGGGCGCGTGGCGTTGCAGCTCTTCGAGCGTGTTGATGTTGCGGAAGGCGGCGGCGTCGTCGAACAGCACTTCGGCCACGCGCAGGCTTTGGAACCAGCCTTCCATGCGCCGTGCGCCCGTGGCCAGGTATTGTTCCAGTTGCGGCAGCAGGCTGGCGCGCAGCAGGCTGAAGACGGGATGGCGCTGGCGGCGCGATTCGGCGCCGGGAGCTTGCGGATCGGTTTCCAGCGTCACCGCCAGCGCCAGATCGGCGTCATGCTCGACCAGCGCGGCATGCAGGCGCGCGGCCAGGTCCGACGGCAGGAACGGCGAGTCGCACGGTGCGGTCAGCAGCAGCGCATTGTCGGCCTGGGCGCCACCCTGCGCAGCACAATACAGCAAACCGGTTTGCAGGCCGGCCAGCGGGCCTTCGTAGCCGCCGAGGTGGTCGGCCACCACCGCCACCCCAGGGCCGGCGATGGCCTGGTACCGGGCCAGGTTACGGTTGGCGTTGATGGCGATGGCGTCCACCTGCGGCGCCAGGCGCGCCAGCACGTGGCCGGCCATGGTGGTGTCGCCCAGCGGCTGCAGGCCCTTGTCGACGCTGCCCATGCGCGTGCCGCGCCCGCCGGCCAGTATCCATCCGGTGATCGTGGGTGCCATGTCAGCCTCCGATATAGGACATCTCGACCTTGGCGCCGCGCGCCAGGCCGTCGGTGTCGTTGGTGCGCAGCTCGGAATAACGGTCGCTGCGGGCGCGCCACAGGTGCGCCAGCGCGGTGCTGATTTCGGCATCGGTGCGGCCTTCTCGCAGCAATGCACGCAGGTCGTAGCCGCTGCTGGCGAACAGGCAGGTGTACACCTTGCCCTCGGTGGACAGGCGCGCGCGCGAACAGTCGCTGCAAAACGCCTGGGTCACGCTGGAGATCAGGCCGATCTCGCCGCCGCCGTCCGCGTACCGCCAGCGCGACGCTGTCTCGCCGCTGTAGTTGGCCGCTACCGGCACCAGCGGCAGTTCGGCGCCGATGCGGCGCACCACCTCGGACGATGGAATCACTTCGTCCATCTTCCAGCCGTTGGAGGCGCCCACGTCCATGTATTCGATGAAGCGCAGGATGTACGGCGTATCCTTGAAATGGCGCGCCATCGGCAGGATTTGCTGGTCGTTCATGCCGCCCTTGACCACCATATTGATCTTGATCGGCCCCAGGCCCACCTGGTGCGCCACGTCGATGCCCTTCAGTACATCGTCCACCTTGAAGTCGACATCGTTCATGCGCTGGAAGGTAGCGTTGTCGAGCGCATCGAGCGAGACGGTGACCCGTTGCAGGCCGGCGTCCTTGAGCGATTGCGCCTTGCGCGCCAGCAGCGATGCATTGGTGGTGAGCGTCAGGTCGAGCGGCTTGCCGCTGACGGTCTTCAGTTCGGCCAGCATGCCGATCAGGCGTTCGATATTCTTGCGCAGCAGCGGTTCGCCGCCGGTCAGGCGGATTTTTTCGACGCCGTGGGCAATGAAGAGTTGCGCAATGCGGGTAATTTCTTCGAACGACAGCAGCGACGTATGCGGCAGATACTGGTAATCGTTGTCGAACACCGCTTTGGGCATGCAGTACACGCAGCGGAAATTGCAGCGGTCGGTGACCGAAATGCGCAGGTCGTGCAGCGGCCGCGCCAGGCGGTCGGCAAGCAGTCCGGTGGGCGCTTCGAGCGGGAAGGGGATGGCCGGCGCGCTGGTGCGCTGCGCGGTCATCATGATGACTTTCTCTGACATGACTCGTGGTCTGAATTCTATGCTTGCTGGGATTGAAAGGTCTTGCTGCGCTGCCCTGACGGTGCGCAAGGTGCCTACGATACCACGAGCGGGGATTGCCCGTAATTATCCACCTGGTCAGGCGCAGGGCCATAAAAAAAGGGAAGCGCGAGGCTTCCCTTTTTGTCAACGCAGCGCAACGATCAGCGGCGCGTGTCGATCTGCACCATCGGCTCGTCGTCCTGCGGCGGCAGCGGCTTGCGCTCGCGTGGCACGCGGACTGGCGCCACCACCTTGGCGGCGGCTTCCTGCGCAGCGCGCAGTTTTTCCGGGTCGGTGGCCGCCAGGGTCAGGCCGGCAGAGCCGAGTACGGCTTGCAGGTCGGCTGGCGCCGGTGCTGCCACTGGTGCAGGCATTGCTGCCGGAGCAGGTGCCGAGGCAGGGGCTGCCGCCGGGGCTGGCGCTGGAGCCGGAGCAGGCGCTGGAGCCGGAGTTGCTGCAATCGGTGCAGGCTCGGCGACGGCTGGCGCTTCAACCACTGGCGCTGCCACGACCTGCGCTGCCACCACTGGCTCTGGCGCAGCTGGCGCCGGTGCAGCAGTTTCTGCTACCTCGGCAACTGCGGCCGGGGCGGGAGCTTCTTCCGCAACTGGCAATGCCGATACCACAGGCGCTGCCGGTGCTGCTTCCGTGACGACAGGCGCTTCCGGCGCAGCAGGCGCTGCCACCGACATCGCTGGCGAAGCAGATTCAGCGATGGCTGGCTTGGCTTCGCTGGCAACGTCCACTGCTGCCGGGGCTGGTGCCTCGGCGAACACTGGTGCGGCTGGCGTCACTTCTGCTACCGGTGCAGGCGCGACAACTGCTGCCACGGCTGGTTCGGATGCCGGTGCGACTTCGAACACTGCGGCGGCGTCTGCCATGGCAATTGCCGCAGGGGCGACCGCAGCGGTGGCGACCGGTGCAGCAGTGGTTGCTGCGACCGGGGCTGCGTCAGCTGCCGCACCATCATGCTCGG
The DNA here is from genome assembly GCF_031456625.1 of Duganella sp. 3397. NCBI lineage: Bacteria > Pseudomonadati > Pseudomonadota > Betaproteobacteria > Burkholderiales > Oxalobacteraceae > Duganella > Duganella sp. 3397. The sequence continues at coordinate 122,390 of NZ_JAVDVB010000006.1, read as the reverse complement.
TATAGCCTTGCTCGCCATCGGCGCCTTCATTGCCTTCGCCTGCCTCGTTGTCCTGGCCTTCGCCATCACGATCGCGACGGTTACGGTTGCGGCCGCCACGACGACGGCGGCGACGCGGCTCATCGCCTTCGCCTGCCAGGTCTTGCGCTTCGCCTTCCGGACCGGCGTTCGGCGCGGTTTTCAGGATGCTGGTGGCTTCGGCTTCAGGACCGGTGGCCGGGGCCAGGATCGACGAAGCGAAAGCGCCCGTGGTGGCGGTGGTCGCTACGGCGGTCGATGCAACAGCCGGTGCTGCGACGCCAACTGCGGTCGCGCCCAGTGCCAGCTCTTCGATTTTCACTTCTGCCGGCGCCTTGTCGCCACGCGGTTCGCGTGGTGGACGTGGCGTGCGTTCCGGACGTTCGCCACGCTCTGGACGCTCGCCGCGTTCCGGACGCTCACCACGCTCGGGACGTTCCGCGCGTTCCGGGCGCTCGCCACGTTCAGCACGTTCGCGCGGTGGCTGGCCTTCGGCCTGCACGCCATCGCGGCCTTCGCGCGGTTCGCGGCCTTCACGCGGTTCGCGTGGCGGACGTGGTGGACGGGCAGGGCGGCCGCTGTCGGCTGCCTTGGTCTCGTCGGCGACTGGACGGGCGGCGCCTGGTTCGCGTTCTTCGCGCTCAGGACGGCCATTCTTGCCGGTGCGGGTGCGGCCGCGCGGGCCACGGGTGGCGTTGCGGTCGGCATTACGGTCCGGCGACGGCGCCTTGACCACGATGGTCGGCTGCTGCGGCAGGACCGGTTTTACGGGCTCCGGGCTCAGGAAGCTCATCAGCTTGGCAAAGAAACCTTTTGGCGCCGGTGCCGGCACGGGCGCCGGGGCTGGCGTGATGATGGTTTCGGCCGGCTTGCGTTCGACCAGCGGTGCCGGCTGGTCAGGAGTGATGGTCTTGACCATGGCTTCCTGGCGCGGCTTGGCTTCTTCCTTCTGGCGCTTGCTGTAGGCCATGTCGGTTTCGGCTTCTTCGGCCAGGTTGTAGCTGGCCTGGCTGTCTTCGAGGCGCGGGTCGTCGTGCTTGATGCGCTCGAGCTTGTAGTGTGGCGTGTCGAGGTGCTTGTTCGGGATCAGGATCACGGAAATGCGGTGACGGTTCTCGATTTTCAGCACTTCACCGCGTTTTTCGTTGAGCAGGAACGCTGCCACATCGACCGGCACTTGCACGTGGATGGTGGCCGAGTTTTCCTTCATCGCCTCTTCCTGGATGATGCGCAGGACTTGCAGGGCCGACGATTCGGTATCACGGATGTGGCCGGTGCCGGAGCAGCGCGGGCAGGTCACGTGCGAGCCTTCCGACAGCGACGGACGCAGGCGCTGGCGCGACAGTTCCATCAGGCCGAAGCGCGAGATCTTGCCCATTTGTACACGGGCACGGTCGTGGTGCAGCGCATCTTTCAGGCGTTGTTCCACTTCGCGCTGGTTCTTGGCCACTTCCATGTCGATGAAGTCGATCACGATCAGGCCGCCAAGGTCGCGCAGGCGCAACTGGCGGGCCACTTCTTCGGCCGCTTCGCAGTTGGTATTGAAGGCAGTGGTTTCGATGTCGGAACCGCGGGTAGCGCGGGCCGAGTTGACGTCCACCGACACCAGGGCTTCGGTGTGGTCGATGACGATGGCGCCGCCCGATGGCAGCGGCACGGTGCGGCTGTAGGCGGTTTCGATCTGGTGTTCGATCTGGAAGCGCGAGAACAGCGGCACGTCGTCGCTGTAACGCTTAACACGGTGCACCATGTCGGGCATCACGTGGCTCATGAACTGGTGCGCCTGTTCGTAGATCTCGTCGGTATCGATCAGGATCTCGCCGATATCGGGCTGGAAGTAGTCGCGAATGGCGCGGATCACCAAGGAGGACTCCTGGTAGATCAGGAACGCGCCGGACGCCGATTTGCCGGCGCCTTCGATCGCGCGCCACAGTTGCATCAGGTAGTTCAAGTCCCACTGCAGTTCATCGACGTTGCGGCCGATGCCGGCGGTGCGGGCGATCACCGACATGCCTGGCGGCAGGTCGAGCTTGTCCATGGTTTCGCGCAGTTCCTGGCGCTCTTCACCTTCCACGCGGCGCGACACACCACCACCGCGCGGGTTGTTCGGCATCAGCACCAGGTAGCGGCCGGCCAGCGAGACGAACGAGGTCAGGGCGGCGCCCTTGTTGCCGCGCTCTTCCTTTTCGACCTGGACCATGATTTCCTGGCCTTCACGCAGCGCTTCCTTGACGGACGCGTTACGGACATCGACGCCTTCCTTGAAGTAAGTGCGCGCAACTTCCTTGAATGGCAGGAAACCGTGGCGATCTTCACCGTAGCTGACGAAGCACGCTTCGAGCGATGGTTCGATGCGGGTGATCACGCCCTTGTAGATATTGGACTTGCGCTGTTCGCGTCCGGCGGTTTCGATATCGATATCGATCAGTTTCTGACCATCGACAATCGCTACGCGCAGCTCTTCTTGCTGCGTAGCATTAAACAACATGCGTTTCATTTTTATTAACTCCGCGACCCGTGGGCCAGCTCAATGCCGTCGGCTGGTGACAGCCGGCGGCGAAGGTTTTGGGGTACACGCGAAGAATCGGACGATTGCGGGGGGGTATTGCCCATTCTGTGCGGAGCAGCAGCGCGGGAACTAACCGGCGCTGCGGACGCAACTGGGCGCTGAGAGGCTGAACGTCAGGCCGCGGGCTCGCATCACCTGCAACCCTCCATGCGGCCCTTAAGGACGGCAGAGAAAAACAGGCGGTGAGCAGCAACGTTGAGAGCCAAATCCTCAAGCTTACATACTACAAGTAATCAATATCGCAGCGGCGGCAGGTGCCGAGCTGAAATGTTACAGGGCTCGTGAGAGCCATCCGTTGAGCTTGCAGCAAAGCATGGGGTCCGGCGGAAACGGCAAGCGTTATCAACTTCATCAATCGGCCAGCCGACTCTTGATCGGCTGGCCGCACTTTATCCTTACAATGCAATCATTCTGTTCTTGCTGCCTTCCCCGACGATAACCGATTACAACAACGGTGCAACCTTGATATCGGCAAGGGTGGTGCGTATACGTATTTCCCCCTGAATTTGCAATTAGGCGAGGCCAGGTGGGACGCCCCTGTGTAAAATATGCTTTTCTTCTTACACCAGCCGCAGTGTATGCCGCAGCGAAATGATTATATATTCAAAATGAAGGACTTAGAGAGATTTCTGGGAAGACAGGCCAAATGAAGATGCAAAATGATGTAGTCCGCCCGTCACATTCCAACACCCCGGTCTCGCCGTCCTCGCCACCGGCTGCGTCACAACCACAGCTGCAAGCGCAGTTCGTCACCATTTCCGAAGAAGACGCAGGACAAAGGATCGATAACTACCTGTTGCGAATTTGCAAAGGCGTACCCAAAAGTCACGTCTATCGCATCCTGCGGTCGGGCGAAGTACGGGTCAACAAGGGCCGGATCGACCAACTGTACCGCCTGGTCGAAGGGGACATGGTCCGCATTCCGCCGATCCGCATTGCCGAAAAAGCCGACACCACCCACGTGCCGGCTGCCGAATTCAAGGTCATTTTTGAAGACAGCCATTTATTAGTGATCGACAAGCCGGCCGGCGTGGCTGTGCATGGCGGCTCGGGCGTCTCGTTCGGCGTGATCGAGCGACTGCGCGCTTCGCGCCCCGACGCCAAGTTCCTGGAACTGGTGCACCGGCTCGACCGCGACACCTCCGGCCTGCTGCTGCTGGCCAAAAAACGCTCGGCGCTGACCAATTTGCACGAGCAGATGCGCGACGGCGACACCGACAAGCGTTATCTGACCATGGTGGCTGGCGACTGGAAGAATGCGCGCCAGCACGTCAAACTGGCGCTGCACAAGTATTCCACCGCCGACGGCGAGCGCCGCGTGGCGGTGAACCCGGAAGGCATGCCGTCGCACACGGTGTTTTCCTTGCTGAAAAAGTTCAACGGCTTCGCGCTGCTGGAGGCGGAACTGAAAACCGGCCGCACCCACCAGATCCGCGTGCACCTGTCGGCCTCGGGCTTTCCCATTCTCGGCGACGACAAGTACGGCGATTTTTCCCTCAACCGCGCGCTGTTGAAAGCCGATGTACAGCGTGGCGCGCTCAAGCGTATGTTCCTGCACGCGCATCAAATCACGTTCACCCATCCGGACTCCGGAAAAATCATGACGCTGAACGCACCTTTAGCCGCCGAATGCGAGCGATTCTTGGTAAGCTTGGGCAAACCACTTAACTAATCGCAAATATTCTAGGGGCGCGCTGCGTGCAGCGGCTGAATTCATGGCAAGAAAGCAATTTGATTTACTCGTGTTCGACTGGGACGGTACGCTGATGGATTCCACGGCCACCATCGTCCGTTGCATCCAGGCGGCGGCGCGCGACCTCAGCCTGCCGGTGCCGCGCGACGACAAGGCCGCCCACGTGATCGGCCTCGGCCTGCACGAGGCCATGCAGGCCGTGTTGCCCGAGATCGACCCGTCGTGGTACCCGCGCATGGTCGAGCGCTACCGCTACCACTTCCTGTCGCGCGACCACGAACTGGTGTTGTTCCCCGGCGTACGCGACATGTTGCAGGAACTTTCGCAGGACGGGTATTTCCTGGCAGTGGCTACCGGCAAGAGCCGGGTGGGTCTGAACCGCGCCATGAACGACGTCAAGGTATTGTCGCTGTTCGACGCCACCCGCTGCGCCGACGAAACGTTTTCCAAGCCGCATCCGGCCATGCTGCAAGAGCTGACCAGGGAGTTGGGGCAGGATATGCGCCGTACGGTGATGATCGGCGATACATCGCACGATTTGTTGATGGCCAATAACGCTGGTGCGGCTGGAGTGGCGGTGCAGTACGGCGCCCACCCGGTCGAGCAGCTGACTGCCTGTAATCCGCTGTATTCGGCCGCCACGGTGGCCGAGTTGCACCAATGGCTGAGCGAGAACGCGTGATGGACCCGATACTGGTATGCGCCGCCACGGCAGTGGAAGAGGGCGGCAAGGGTGTGCGGTTTGCGGTGGCCACCGAGGGCAGTGCCGGCACCGGCTTCGTGGTGCGCTACGATGGCGCGCCGTATGCCTACCTTAATCGCTGCGCCCACATGCCGATTGAACTCGACTGGGCCGAGGGCGAATTTTTCGAATCCGGCGGCCTGTACCTGATGTGCGCCACCCATGGCGCCATTTATGCGCCCGACACCGGCGTGTGCGCAGGCGGCCCCTGCCGTGGAGGCCGCCTGCGGCCGATTGCGGTGGTCGAGCGCGACCAGCAGATTTTCTGGCAGCCCGACGACTACGTGCGGCCGCCTTCGGACTAATCCGACAGCAAACACCGAGCGCCAGACAACTTCAACCCGAGCAATCCATGAGCGACAACCAACCTCCCAAGTCCGGCGACCATGACGCCGGCGGCGCCAGTTCGCCACCCGTGCCACCCTCGTCATCCTTGCCACCCGTGCCACCCGTGCCACCGGCAGCGCCCGCAGCTTCCGGTAACTGGGAGCGCGCCGTGCTGGAAAAGCTGGTATTTGCCACGCTCAAGGAGCAAAAGTCGGCGCGGCGCTGGGGCATCTTCTTCAAATCGGTGACCTTGCTGGTGATCGTGGTGGCACTGGCCACCTACATGGACGTCAGTTGGACCGGCTCCGAGGAAACCCTGGGTCGCCACACGGCGCTGATCGAAATCGAAGGCGCCATCGAATCCGAGGGCAGCGGCGCGGCCTCTGTCGTGATTCCGGCACTGAACAAGGCGTTTTCCGACAGCGGCTCGGTGGCGGTGGTCTTGCACATCAACAGCCCGGGCGGCAGCCCGGTGCAGGCCGGCATGATCGTCGACGAGATGCGGCGCCTGCGCACCGGCTATCCGTCCAAGCCGCTGTACGTGGTGGTGGACGAGATTTGTGCGTCCGGCTGCTATTACATCGCCGCCGGCGCCGACCGCATTTATGTCAACAAGGCCAGCATCGTCGGTTCGATCGGCGTGCTGATGGACGGCTTCGGCTTTGCCGGCGCGATGGAAAAAGTGGGCGTGGAACGGCGCCTACTGACGGCCGGCGAAAACAAGGGTTTCATGGATCCGTTCAGCCCGCTCACCGACAAGCACCGCCAGTATGCCCAGTCCATGCTCGATGAAATCCACCAGCAGTTCATCGACGTGGTGCGCAGCGGCCGTGGCAAGCGCCTCAAGGAAACCCCGGAGATGTTCTCGGGCCTGTTCTGGACCGGCGCCAAGTCGATCGACATGGGCCTGGCGGACGCCTACGGCACCGTGGACAGCGTGGCGCGCGACGTGGTGCGGGCCGAAGACATCGTCGACTACACCACCCACGAGGGCTTGCCGGAGCGCGTGCTCAAAAAATTCGGCGCGGCCATGGGGGCCGGCGCCATCAAATCGGCAGTGGAGAGCGTCAAACCAACGCTGCGCTGAGCGGCCAGGCAGACGGTTTGCTGTCGCTCAAGGTAAATCGATTAACATTATCAATACCTACTTGCTTGCATCTGCTACCAGTTCGGCTATAGTGGTGGTGTAGTTCTTTCCCCGGGAGGTCGATATAAACTGTTTATCTCGTTGTCAGCAGAAGTTGAAGCTTAGCTTGATCCACCAAGACTGAACTACCTTACCGCATCTTGCATGTGGACTTGAGAGAATTTTAATTCCTCGTCAGCACCCGAACAGGGTGCTGGAAACAGCGGCGCAATGCCGCTGTTTCCTATTGTGCCTGCCGTTTGCGGCGATTCTTGCGTCATGCCACCACGGTCCAGCCAATCCAGAAAATGTTGTTGTTGTCGTGCGTACCAGGCGGCCTGCGCGCTGATAAGGGGGGCAGGGTTTTGCCCGGCTGCGGGCAAGCAGCTGAGACGGCAACGGCTGACGAGCAGCTGGGTGCGGTGCGTGGCGGCGTGGGAACGGGCCATCAATTTACGGATATAGGTGGTGGGCATGATGTGCTTCCTGCTGAGTATTCCTAGTGCATTAGGGGAATTCCTAATGCGGTTTGAGTCTAACGCCGCGAACATCCAGGAACTTGATGTGTATCAATAATGCGCCACCCCCGGGCCATCCTGTAAAATTCGGCCCATGAGCAAATTATCCCTGGACCGCATCCTGCAATCGCAGGGCTTCGGCACCCGCAAGTACTGCCGCGCCCTCATCGAAGACGGCGAAGTGAGCATCGCCGGTGTCGTACACGACAACTACAAAGAAACCCTGGAAACCGACGGCCTGGTGCTGACCGTGTTCGAGGAAGAATGGGTGGTGCGCGAGCACGTGTACATCGCCCTGTACAAGCCGGCCAATTTCGAGTGTTCGCGCAAGCCCAGCCACCATCCGGGCGTGCTGACCTTGTTGCCCGAGCAATTTACCTGGCGCGAAGTGCAGCCGGTGGGCCGGCTCGACCACGATACTACCGGCATGTTGCTGATGTCCGACGATGGACCGTTTATCCACGCCCAATCGTCGCCGAAGCGCCATGTTCCCAAAATCTACCAGGCCACCACGCAAGACCCGGTGACCGATCAACTGGTCGCCCAGCTGCTGGCGGGCGTGCAGTTGCACGACGAGCCGGCGCCGCTGGCGGCGCAAACCTGCGTCCAGCGCGGCGAACACCAGCTGGAAATCGTGCTCGAACAGGGCAAGTACCACCAGGTCAAGCGCATGCTCGCTGCGGCCGGCAACCATTGCAGCGCCCTGCACCGCTCCGCCATCGGCACCCTGACTTTGGCAGAACTGGGGCTGGAAGAGGGCGAATGGTGCTTTCTCACTGCCGAACAAATGGCCAAGCTCACCCCGACTGGCTGACTAAGCCTCCAGAGCGGCGTTGCAGCGCCTCGCCGTACTATTCGTACTGTCTTCGTCGCTGCGCCTTGCCCTGAAGGCGATGTCAGACGCCGTTAATTTCCACACGGAATCACTGATCTGACACGGAAAACCCGCCGTATTCCCCCGATGGTGTGATGTTGCCGCACTCGATAATGGCAACATCGAAATAAACCATGCGGCAGACACACCATGTCAGACAGCAGCGACGCAGAAAAGACCGAAGCAGCGTCACCGAAGCGCCTCGAGCAGGCGCGTGAGGAAGGCGACATTCCCCGTTCGCGGGAAGTGGCCACGTTTACCGTGCTGATGGCGGCTGGTGTCGGCCTGTGGACGTTTGGCGACGGCCTGGTGCGCCAACTCAATTCCGCGCTGGTCTCGGGCCTGACCCTGGACCAGGAACAGATCTTCAATTCCAATGTATTGCTGCAGCGCGTGGCGCTCGACATCGGCCGGGTGCTGCTCGCCTGCCTGCCGCTGGGCCTGGCGCTGATGTTCGTGGCGGTGATCTCGCCGATCCTGATCGGCGGCTGGCTGTTCAGCGCCAAGGCGTTCGTGCCCAAATTCAGCAAGCTCAACCCCATCAACGGCATCAGCAATATGTTCTCCAAGAACGCGCTGGTGGAATTGTTCAAGGCCATCGGCAAGGCCGTGGTGGTGGGCGTGGTGGCCTGGATGGTGATGATGAAACAGCAGGACGCCGTGATCGGCCTGGCCGTCGAGCCGCTGCGCCTCGGCACCACCCACATGCTCAATATGCTGGGCAGCAGCTTTTTGTACATCGTCGGCGCGCTCGGCCTGATCGCCCTGATCGACGCGCCGTACCAGCTGTGGCACTACGCCGACAAGCTCAAGATGACGCGCCAGGAAGTGATCCAGGAATCGAAAGAGTCGGACGGCAATCCTCAAATCAAGGGCAAGATTCGCCAGCTGCAACGCGAGATGGCCCGCCGCCGCATGATGGCCGACGTGCCGACCGCCGACGTGATCGTGACCAATCCTACCCACTATGCGGTAGCGCTCAAATATAACGACGGCATGCGCGGCGCACCCAAGGTGATCGCCAAGGGCACCGACGAAACCGCCGCCAAGATCCGCGAAATCGCCCGCGAGAACAAGGTCATCATGCTCGAAGCACCGGCGCTGGCCCGCGCGCTGTACAAGCATGCCGAAATCGGCGACGAGATCCCCGCCACCTTGTATGCGGCCGTGGCCGAAGTACTGGCCTACGTGTTCCAGTTGCGCATGTACAGCAAGGGCGGCGCACCGCGTCCGACCGAACCGAAAGTACTCGACGTGCCGCCGGAACTCGATCCGCACAACCCGGCGTACGTGGACAAGTTTGGCAATAAACCTAATCTGGATAACGGAGCACCCGCATGAGCGCCTTAAGCAACGTCAAAATGCCGCCATGGCTGCAAGGCCTGGCGACCAGCCAGAACAAGTCCTCGCTGGCGGCGCCGATCTTCCTGATCATGATGTTGTCGATGATGATCCTGCCGCTGCCGGCGTTCGTGCTCGACATTTTCTTCACCTTCAATATCGCGCTGGCGATCGTGGTGCTCCTGACCAGCCTTTACACGGTCAAGCCGCTCGACTTCATGGCCTTCCCAACCGTGCTGCTGGTCTCGACCATGTTGCGCCTGTCGCTGAACGTGGCGTCCACCCGTATCGTGCTGACCGAAGGCCATACCGGGGCGGATGCAGCCGGTAAAGTGGTGGAAGCGTTCGGCCACTTCCTGATCGGTGGTAACTACACGGTCGGTATCGTGGTGTTCATCATCCTCACCATCATCAACTTCATCGTGGTGACCAAGGGTGCGGGCCGTATCGCCGAGGTGGGCGCGCGCTTCGCCCTGGACGCCATGCCCGGTAAACAGATGGCGATCGACGCCGACCTGAATGCCGGCCTGATCGGCGAAGCGGACGCCCGCAAGCGCCGCAACGAAGTCTCGCAGGAGGCGGAATTCTATGGCGCGATGGACGGCGCCAGCAAATACGTGCGCGGCGACGCCGTGGCCGGCATCCTGGTCACCGTGATCAACGTCATCGGCGGCTTGCTGGTCGGCGTGATCCAGCACGGTTTGCCGTTTGGCGAAGCGGCGCAGATCTACACCTTGCTGGCCATCGGTGACGGCCTGGTGGCGCAGATCCCGTCGCTGATCATTTCGATCGCGGCCGGTATCGTGGTGTCGCGCGTGGCCAGCGAAGAAGACATCGGCACCCAGATGGTGTCGCAGCTGTTTGCGCGGGTGGAGGTGCTGTATGTTACCGGCGGCATCATCTTCGGCCTGGGCCTGATTCCCGGCATGCCGAACCTGATGTTCCTGACCATCGGCGGCGCCATCCTCGGTGCTGGTTACATGATGGCTCGCAAGCAAAAAGTCGAAGGTAGCCCGGTCGCCAAGGCCGCCAAGGCAGAGGCTGAAGCCGCCGCAGCGGCAGCTGCCGCGCCGCCGGCGCCCGAGCAGGAAGAGGCCAGCTGGCAGGACGTGATGCCGGTCGATACGCTGGGCCTGGAAGTGGGCTACCGCCTGATCCCGCTGGTCGACAAGACCCAGGGCGGCGAGCTGCTCAAGCGCATCAAGGGCATCCGCAAGAAGTTCGCGCAGGAGGTCGGCTTCCTGGCGCCGCCGGTACACATCCGCGACAACCTTGAACTCAAGCCTTCGGCTTACCGCATCACGCTAAAGGGCGTGGAAGTGGGCATGGGCGAAGCGTTCAACGGCCAGTTCCTGGCGATCAATCCCGGCATGGCCAGCGGCACGCTGCAAGGCCTGGTGACGACCGATCCCGCCTTCGGCCTGCCGGCCACCTGGATCGACGCCAGCTTGCGCGACCAGGCCCAGGGCATGGGTTACACCGTGGTCGATGCCGGCACCGTGGTGGCCACGCATCTGAACCACCTGATTTCCACCCATGCGTCCGAACTGCTGGGCCGGGCCGAAGTGCAGGCGCTGCTCGACCACCTGGCCAAGGAAGCGCCGCGCCTGGTGGAAGACCTGGTACCGAAAATGGTGTCGCTGTCCGCCTTGCAGAAAGTGCTGCAGAACCTGCTGGTCGAAGGCGTGCACATTCGCGACATGCGCACCATCATCGAAACCCTGGCCGAGCACACCGTGCACACGCAAGACCCGGGCGACCTGACCGCGCTGGTACGGATGGCGCTGGGGCGCGCGATTGTCCAGCAGCTGTTCCCGGGCACCAACGAGCTGTCGGTGATGACCCTCGACAACCGACTGGAACGCCTGTTGATGCAGGCGCTGGCCGCCAGCGGCCCGGACGGCGCCGGCATCGAGCCGGGCCTGGCCGACACCATCGCCCAGCAGGCCGCGCAAGCGGCGCAGCAGCAGGAGGCGATGGGGTTGACGCCGGTGTTGCTGGTGCCGGGCCCGCTGCGCGCCTTGCTGTCGCGCTTCCTGCGGCGCGCGCTGCCGCAGCTGAAAGTGCTGTCGCATGCCGAGATCCCGGAGAGTAAAACCATCCGCGTAACGGCCCTGGTCGGCCAACAGCCGGGGTAAATCAAGCACGTTTGAGCAGCATCAATCGGCGCTCTGTGGCAAGTCTACACTGGCCACATGAGCGACGATTACGACTCGCCATGGAAGGAAGTGGTCATCCACCACTTTCCCGAGTTCATGGCTTTCTACTTCCCCCAGGCGCATGCGCAAATCGACTGGTCGCTGCCGCACGTGTTTCTCGACCAGGAACTGGCTGCGCTGTCGCGCGATGCCGAGCTGGGCAAGCGCTTGCTCGATAAACTGGTCAGCGTGCACAAGCTCGACGGCGACGAGCAATGGGTGCTGGTGCACCTGGAAGTGCAGGGCTGGCGCGATGCCGATTTTGCCGAGCGCATGTTTGTCTACAACTACCGCGTGTACAACCGCTATCGGCACCCGGTGGCCAGCATGGCCTTGCTCACTGACGACAACCGCCACTGGCGTCCGACCGGCTTCGGCTGGCGGCAACTGGGCTGTACCATGCAGCTTGATTTTCCGATCGCAAAAATGCACGATTACGCGTATGTGATCGCGGACCTGGCCAATCAGGACAATCCGTTTGCGCTGGTGAGCGCGGCGCATCTGCTGGCGCAAAATACGCGTAACGATGCCCACCGCCGCCGCATCGCCAAGTGGCGGCTCACCAAGATGTTGTACGAGCGCGACTGGGACCGGCAGCGTATCATCGACCTGTATCGGGTGATGGACTGGATCATGCGGCTGCCGCCAGCGCTGGAACAGCGTCTGCGGACCGGGATTGTTCAACTTGAAAGGAGATCTGACATGACTTATTTGTCTTCTATCGAACGCATAGGAATGGAAATTGGTGAGCGCGAAGGGCTCAAGCGGGGGCTTGATGAAGGGCGCAAGCGGGGGCTTGATGAAGGACGCAAGCAGGGAATTGATGAGGGCTTGCAGCAAGGACAGCGGCGCGGAGCCGCCGATATGCTGGCGCTGGTGCTCAAAGCACGCTTCGGCCCGCTTGATCCATCGGTGCAGTCGCGCATCGATGCAGCAGATACTCGGCAGATCACCCGCTGGGCCGAAAACTCGGTCCACGCCCACTCGCTCGACGCTGTTTTTGGCAGCGAATGAACGCCGTACCCGGCCGCATTGAAATGCGGCCCATTTCCCCACCTGTTCATCAGATCGTTTCCTGAGTGCATCGTCAATAATGGCACTGTCCGAGTGATAGAAGCGTCGCAGCCGCGCGATGCATCGCTCAAGCTACAGGAGTCATTGATGGCCTACATTACCTTGCCACCCCGCGTCAGCCAGTTCATCGGGAGCCGGCCATGAACGTGAAAAAATTCACCGCGCCCACGTCGCGCGAGGCATTGCGCAAGGTCCGGGAAGCGCTGGGGCCAGACGCCGTGATCCTGTCCAACCGCCAGGCCGACGGTATGATTGAAATCCTGGCCCTGGCCAATGACGATGCCGCTTCGCTGGCGATGCCGGCGCCGCACTCGCCGATGGCCGAGCCGGCCCCGTCGCTCGACTTTGACGCGGCCATCGCCCAGCGCAGCCAGCGCCTCGATGCACGCCTGGAGCCGCACTTCAAAGATGAAGCGCCACGCCTGGCGCCGCGCCAGACACAAGCTGTGCAACCGGCCATGCAGCCGATGCAGCCGGCGCCGCGCAGCATGCAGCCAGCCCCACAGCAAGCTCAGCAATTTCAGCACGCCCAGCAAGCCCAGCAAGCAACCCCGCAACCGGCACGCCGCGTGGTCGCCTCGCCATCATCGTTCGCCACCAAGACCGCTGCCGCTGCTGCATCTGCCGCCGCGCCAGCCATGCCGGCCCAGCCGCGCACGCCGCAGCTGGACGCCACCCAGGTCAGCGCCATGGTGGCCTCCGCCGTCGCCAGCGCCAAGCAGAGCGCGGCGCTGGAAATGCAGGACATGATGAGCGAAATCCGCGCCATGCGCGGCATGATGCAAACCCAGTTGGCGGAAATCGCCTGGGGCAGCACCCAGGCGCGCGAGCCGCAAAAAGCCGCCGTGCTGCGCGAGATGCTGGCCGCCGGTTTCTCTGCCAGCCTGTCGCGCTACCTGATCGACAAGCTGCCGGCCGGCCGCGACGCTGCCGACAGCATGCGCTGGATCAAAACCGTGTTGACGCGCAACCTGTCGGCCATGACCAACGAAGATGCGCTGATCGACCAGGGCGGCGTGTTCGCACTGGTGGGTCCGACCGGCGTGGGCAAGACCACCAGCACCGCCAAGCTGGCTGCGCGTTGCGTGATGCGCCACGGCCCCGAAAAGCTGGCCCTGATCACCACCGACGCCTACCGTATCGGCGCCCACGAACAACTGCGCATCTACGGCAAGATCCTCGGCGTGATGGTGCACTCGGTCAAGGATGAAGCGGACCTGCGCATCGCCCTCAAGGAATTGCGCAACAAGCACACGGTGCTGATCGATACCGTGGGCGTGAGCCAGCGCGACCAGATGGTCACCGAGCAGGTTTCGATGCTGCAAGGCGCCGGTGCCGACGTCAAGCGCCTGCTGTGCCTGAACGCCACGGCCACCCAGGAAACCCTGTCGGAAGTGGTGCGCGCCTACCAGGGCAGCGGCCTGGCCGGCTGCATCATGACCAAGCTCGACGAAGCGGCCGCCATCGGCAACGTGCTCGACGTGGTGATCCGCCAGAAGCTCAACCTGTTTTACGTCTCGAATGGCCAGCGCGTGCCGGAAGACCTGCACCTGGCCGACCCGGCCTACCTGATCGACCGCGCGTTCAAGTTGAAACGCGACGTGGTAAACACCCAGTACCTGGACAATGAACTGCCATTGCTGATGTCGGGCAATCAACATACTGCGATGCGCGAGGTCCACCTTGGCTAATTTCGATTTCGACCAGGCCGAAGGCCTGCGCCGCATGCTGGCGGGGCCCAAGCCCCGCATCGTTACCTTCCTGTCCGCCACCGCGCAAGACGACAAGGGCGCCATGCTGGTCAACCTGGGCGCCTCGCTGGCCCGGGCCGGCAACGACGTGCTGCTGATGGACGCCTGCGCCAGCGCGCGCGGCGTGGCCAGCCGGCTCGGCCTCGACGGCGGCGCCAGCCTGCTCAACGTGGCGCGCCAGGAATGCGCACTGAACCAGGTGCTGCACCAGGCGCCGCAAGGCTTTTCTGTGGCGTCGATGACACGCGGCATGCCGCGCACCGGTCCCGACGAAACCCGGCGCCTGGCCAAGGCCTTCGATGTGCTGGTCAAGCAGACCGGCATGGTGATCGTCGATGGGGAATTCGACGGCGAGTCATTCCCCGTACCGGTGATGGCCAGTTCCGAGATCGTGGTGCAGGTGTCGGCCAACGCCGGTTCGATCAAGGCTGCCTACAGTTTGATCAAGCAATTGAACCAGGAGTTCGGTCGCCGGCCATTCGGAATTCTTGTCACCGGCGCATCAGAGGCCGAAGCGAAGTTGGTTTACGATAATATGGCACAAGCTGCCAGCCGTTACCTGGCCGTCAACCTGGTCTCGATGGGCTCGGTGCCGGCCGATGAATACCTGCAGCGCGCCGCGCGGTTGGGGCGCGCGGTGGTGGATGCGTTTCCGCTGGCCGGTGCATCGGTGGCCTTTCGTCAACTGGCGGGGCGCTTTGCGCTGGCTGGCTCGCCTACTTTCCAGACGGGGAGCGGCAATCACTTTAGCGCTTGAAAGTAAAATAATAGGCTATGTACACGGTCAAAGGGAAAGCGGACAAGAACACCTTGCTGACGCAGCACATGCCGTTGGTCAAGCGTCTTGCCCATCACATGAAGGCAAAATTGCCGCCCAGCGTAGAGGTCGATGATCTGGTCCAGGCCGGCATGATCGGGCTGCTCGACGCCATCAACCGTTACGAAGAAACCCATGGCGCGCAGTTCGAGACCTATGCCGTGCTGCGCATCCGTGGCGCCATGCTCGACGAGCTGCGCACCAGCGACTGGCTGCCGCGCTCGATGCGCCAGAACATGCGCAAGATCGAAGCGGCCATGAGCACGCTGCAGCAAAAGCTCGGCCATCCACCGACCGAGTCGGAAGTGGCCAAGTCGCTCAAGCTGTCGCTGTCCGACTACCAGGACATGCTGTCCGACGGCGGCGGCCACCAGCTGGTGTACTACGAGGATTTTCACGACGACGATGGCAACGACAGCTTCCTCGACCGCTACTGTTCCGATGAAGAATCCGATCCGCTGCGCGCGCTGCTCGACACCGACTTCCGCCAGGCCGTGATCAACGCCATCGACGCCTTGCCCGAGCGCGAGAAGATCCTGATGGGGCTGTATTATGAAGAGGAGCTCAACTTGAAAGAAATCGGCGCCGTCATGGGCGTGTCGGAATCGCGCGTATCGCAACTGCATACGCAAGCCGTGGCGCGCCTGCGGGCCAATCTGAGGGAGAAGGCATGGACTGGGCCAGCATAGCCGGTGTCGTCATTGCGTTGATCGGCATCGCCATCGGCCAGACCATGGAAGGTGGCAAGCTGTCGTCACTGGTGCAGCCGGCCGCGTTTGCCATCGTGGTGGTGGGCACCTTCGGCGCCGTGCTGCTGCAATCGAAGTTGCGCACCTTTGTGCGTGGCATGAAAATGCTGCGCATGGTGTTTGCGCCGCCGCCCGATACCCGCGCCGCCCTGGCGCGCGACATCAGCGCCTGGAACCTGGCCGCGCGCCGCGACGGCCTGCTCTCGCTCGAGCGCCACATGCTGGCGTCGAAAGACAAATTCAATACCAAGGGCTTGCGCCTGATCGTCGACGGCATCAATCCCGACAAGCTGCGCCAGCTGCTCGACACCGAAATCACTGCCTACGAAACCGAGGAGCGCCTGGCCGTGCGGGTGTGGGAGTCCGCTGCCGGCTACGCGCCTACCATCGGCATCCTGGGCGCCGTGCTGGGCCTGATCCACGTGATGGAAAACCTGACCGACCCCACCAAGCTGGGCGCCGGCATTGCGGTCGCGTTCGTCTCGACGATTTACGGCGTGGGCCTGGCCAACCTGTTCTTCTATCCGATTGCCAACAAGCTCAAGGCCATCGTCAACCAGAACGTCCACCAGCAGGAAATTGCCGCCGCCGTGTTTTACGACATTGCCACTGGCGACCACTCGCGCGTGATCGAAGAACGCATCGCTACCCTGATGCGTGAGCACTGATATGCACTACCGGCGCGCCCGCAAGAAATTCGACGAGGAAGTGGAAAACCACGAGCGCTGGCTGATCTCGTATGCCGATTTCATCACCTTGCTGTTCGCGTTTTTTGTCGTGATGTACGCCATCTCGTCGGTCAATATCGGCAAGTACAAGGTGTTTTCCGATGCCCTCGGTGACGCTTTCGGCGGCGCCGGCGCCGCGCCGGTGACCAACACCGAGGTGCCCAATCTGCCGATCCCCAATCCCGCCCTGAAACGCCGCGCCGAGATGCTCAAGCAGGAACGGCAGGAGATGACCAGGCTGGCGCAGGATTTACTGTCCACGCTGGCGCCGCTGGTCAAGGAAGGGAAAGTGCGGGTCACGCAAAACAGCCGCGGTGTGAGCGTGGAAATCAACGCCAGCGTGCTGTTCGACCCGGCCGACGCGCGCCTGACGCCGGAGTCGGTGGAAGCGCTGAGCGCGGTAGGCGTGCTGCTCAAGAACGATACCCACAACGTGCAAGTGGAGGGCCACACCGACGACCTGCCGATCAGCAATGCGCAGTTCCCGTCGAACTGGGAATTGTCGTCAGTGCGCGCCAGCAGCGTGGTGCGCCTGTTCGTGGAAAACGGCGTGGCGCCGACCCGCCTGACGGCAGTGGGCTTCGGCTCGAACGTGCCGGTCGCCTCCAACGACGACCCCATCGGCCGCGCCCGCAACCGCCGGGTGGCGGTAACGATTTTGTCGGGCCTGCCCGATCCGGTCACCGAATTGCCGACCGAGGTGGTGCCGCAGCAGTAACCCGGCAACTGTGACCCTGTACGTGTGCGTTGGCGTTTGGGGTCGGACCCCGTACGGGGTCCGACCCGCTTTGCTGTGCGGGGTAAAAACGATTAGCCGGCGAGGAAGCCGCGGCTGCGTGGAATCGGATTCGACATGCCGGTCGCGCTGTAAGTCTGACCGCCGGCCGTAGGCCGCAGGGCCGCCAACGCGCCCTGGGTGTTATTGATTTGCTTGTTGATCAGCATGCCGTTCACACGGTTGAGCTCTTTGGCTTCGCGCGTGGTCTCGAGCAGGGCGGCCCAGGCCTGGGCGATGCTGGCATCGCCGCTGGCGGCAATCCACGCCTCCATGCCCGCTTCTTCGGCCGGGAAACCGGCCTTGCCCAGGGCGCGATGGCGCTGGGCCGACAGCAAGGTCATTTGCGTGATCAACGCGGTTTTCTTGCTGGTGACTACATCCAGGCCTTCGATCTCCGCCGATACCAGCATCTGTTGCTCCTGCTTCAGCAAGTCCAGCAAGGTGGTCATGATGTGCGCTTCTTCGCGCAGGTTGTCGAGCGGGGTGACCGTGGTCATTGTCTATCCTAACGTTGTCTTGAGTGCAGCAGATCCTTGACCGTATCGAGCAAGCCATCCGCCACTTTTTCCGAGTTGACCTGGAACTGCCCATCGGCAATCGCCAGCTTGATGCGTTCGACTTTCTTGCTGTCGAACACCGCGCCTGCGCCATTGGCGGCACTCGCTGCCATGGCCTGGCCCTGCGGCGACAAGCGTACGCTGTCGGTCGCGGCCGGGGTGGACGACTGCACTGCCGTCTCCGCGCTGCGGGTGGTGGAGGTGGGCGTACTGTTCGCCGCCGGCAAGCCTGGCGGGTTCTTTAAAGTTGTATCGTTGATTTTCACAGCACTTCCTTCACTGGGTGGAGTGTGATACTCCGGGATCTGAGTCTATAACGGCGCGCGCTTGAAAAACTTTAGCGCCGTTGCGACCAAAATCCGTGACGTTTTATCAGAACGCCACTTCCACCAGTCCGCCTTGCTTTGCGATGCCGCTGATCTGTTGCCCTGAGGCAGTTTTTACCCGTACCACCTGGCCATCGGCGCCCCCGCTCATGGCGCGGGCCTCGGACGAGACGCTAAAACCGCTGCCCGAAGACACCAGCCGGACCAGCTGGCCCGGCTGCACCACCGGCTTGCTGCGCAAGGTATCAAGTCGCAAGGGAGTGCCAGGTGGCAACGAAGCATTGGTGCTGCGGCCGATGACCTGGCTGACATCGGTGGCCACGCCCGCAGGCAGGCTGGTCAGGTCGCCCTGCAGCACGACCAGCTGGCGCGCTTCGATCTCCTGGCCCTGCACCAGTGGCGCGGCGCTGGCGACATAGTCGCCCATCACGGTCACGCTCGCTTGTACATACAGGGTCCAGGCGGCGGGCGCCGTGCAGCGCACGCCCACCGTGGTCTTGCCCCAGGCGCGTGCGCCGGGCGAGAAAAACGCTTGCGGGGCAGGGCAGGCGGCCAGGTTCAGGCGCGGGTCGATCGCGCCCACGGCCACCGTGACCTGACCGGGCAGGCCGCCGCTCTGGATCTTGAGGAACTCTTCGACGGTGCGCTTGATGCCGGCCGCATCCTGGCGGCCCTGCGCTGGTTGCGCCTGTGCCGGTGAGACGGTGGCGGCCAAGGCGGCGGTAATCAATAAGGTAACGAGACGTGGGTTCATGGCGCAGACCTTCCATTCAATGTTGCCATGATAGAGAACCACGCCGCGCTTGAAGCGAGGAATAGGGTGGAAAAGCCGCTGCTGCTCGGTTGATGGTTCACGAGAGCAACTCCGTATCATCGATCCTGTTAATACACCCGGAGGCCATCATGCTTTCCAAGCTCGACGACTACATGCGCTTTAACGAATCGGCCCTGAACCTGCGCGAAAAGCGCCAGACCGTGCTCGCTTCGAATATCGCCAATGCCGACACGCCCAATTACAAGGCGCGTGATATCGACTTTTCCAGCGCCATGAAGGCGGCCGTGGAAAAAGCCAGCCCGACCGCCGCCGCCAGCATGAAGACGACCGCTGCGCGCCACTTCCCGAACCCGCCATCTGACGGTGGCCTGCTGGCCGACGGCACGCCGCTGCTGTACCGTGGCGTGGTGCAGGGCGCGGTCGATGGCAACACGGTCGACATGGACGTGGAACGCAACCAGTTTGCCGACAACGCGGTGCGCTACGAAGCGAGCCTCACCATGATCAACGCGCAGATCAAGGGCATGATGAACGCCCTGCAGTCCGGTAACTAAGGGAGCCGATCATGTCACTTTTCAGCATCTTCAATGTGTCGGGCTCGGCCATGAGCGCGCAGGCCCAGCGCCTCAACGTCACCGCGTCCAACCTGGCCAATGCCGACAGCGGCACCAGCTCCACCGGCGAAGCGTACCGGGCGCGCCAGGTGGTGTTCGAAGCGACGCCGCCGACCAATGGCGGCGCGTCCACCGGCGTCCGGGTCAAGCAGGTGGTGGAAGACCAGTCGCCGATGAAAATGAAATACGACCCGCAAAATCCGCTGGCCGACGACAAGGGCTACGTCACCATGCCCAACGTCAACCCGGTTGACGAGATGGTCAACATGCTGTCTGCCTCGCGTTCCTACCAGAACAACGTGGAAGTGATGAACGCGGCCAAGTCGATGTTGAACAAAACCCTGACCATCGGTCAGAACTGACAGGAATCATCATGGCAATCGCCGGCATTATCGATACGCAAAAGACCGTGACCACCAATTCGGTGGCCACCAGCTCGAGCACCAGCACCACCTCCACCGACAGCGTGCAGGCCGACCAGGACAAGTTCATGCTGCTGCTGGTCACGCAGCTGAAGAACCAGGATCCGCTCAACCCGATGGACAACGCCGCCATGACCAGCCAGCTGGCGCAGCTGTCCACCGTGACCGGCATCAACAAGGTCAACGCCACGCTCGAATCGTTGCGCGCCGACCAGGCCAGCGCGCAGTCGATGACGGCGACCAACCTGATCGGCAAGGGCGTGCTGGTGGCCGGCAAGGGCATCGAGCTGAGCACCGCCACCGCCGCCGACGGCACCAAGTCCAACACCAGCGTGTTCGGCGTGGAGCTCGGTTCGCCGGCCGACATCGTCGATATCAACATCATCGACAAGACCGGCAAGACGGTGCGCACCATGAGCATGAAGAGTGCCGACGCCGGCACCTACCCGCTCACCTGGGATGGCACCAAGGACGACAAAACCGTTGCCGAAGCGGGCAGCTACACGTTCACGGTCAAGGCCACCACCGGCGGCAAGGCGCTCGACAACGCGACCCAGCTGCAACTGGCGGCGGTGGCGAGCGTGTCCACCGGCAGCGCCGGCGTGAAACTCAATACCTCGCTCGGGCACTTTACGCTGGCGGAAGTCAAAGAAGTCTTGTAGTCGCACACTGCAATTGCATGTTGCAGTTGCGTACAATCATTTGCACCTGATAGGGGAATACCATGTTCCAACAAGGACTGAGCGGCCTGAACGCCGCATCGAAATCGCTGTCTGTCATCGGCAACAACATTGCCAACGCCAGCACTGTGGGCTTCAAGAGTTCGGAAGCCCAGTTTGCCGACCTGTACGCCAATTCGCTCAACGGTGTTTCCGGCCAAAACCCCGGCATCGGCGTGATGACGTCCAAGCTGGCCCAGCAGTTCACCCAGGGCAATATCGAAACCACCAACAACCCGCTCGACGTTTCAATCAACGGCGGCGGCTTTTTTCGCCTGACCGTCAACGGCGCAGTGCAGTACTCGCGCAACGGCCAGTTCCATGAAGACAACAAGAATACTTTGGTCAACGCGCAAGGCGCAGTGCTGACCGGCTACCTGGCCAACACCGCCGGCGTGATCCAGCTGGGCGCGCCGGTGCCGATCGTGCTCGACAAGTCCGACCTGAAACCGGTGCAAACCACCGAGGCCAACTACCACCTGAACCTGAGCTCGGCCGAGAAGGTGCCGGCCAAGAATCCGTTCAACGCCAACGACCCGGAAACCTACAACAAGCAGACCGTGCTCGACGTGTACGACAGCCTCGGCACCCAGCACATCATGACCACGTACTACGTCAAGACCGACGCCAACGTCTGGGACGTGTACGCTGCTGCCGATAACAAGGAAATCATTTCCGGCGGCGTGGCTGCCGCCATCAACAACGATGCCGGCGTGACCGCCGCGCGCACCGCCTACAACGACGCCATCCGCGCCACCCCGCCCGATGCCGACACTATCGCCCAGGCTGCCAAAAACTACGCCACCCAGGCTTACCAGGTCATGCGCACGGCGGCCTCCACCGCGCCGGCCCAGGCCAGCGCCGCGCAACTGGCTGCGCTCGACACCGCCTTTGCCGCGCTCGACCCGACCAATTCCGGCCGCATTACCGGCCAGTCGCCGGACCAGATCGGCGCCAAGCTGGCCGACGCCATCACGGTACCGGCGATCAAGGTGGGTACCTTGCAGTTCGACCGCAGCGGCAACCTCGATCCCGGTGCGATGGCCTTGCGCACGCCGCCGCAAACGCTGCCGTTCGCGATCCAGCTGCCGATCTTCCCGGACACCGGCTCGCTGCAACCGCTGACGATTCAGACCACGTTCAACAACACCACCCAGTACGGCAGCGCCACCAACGACCTCGGCTCGGTGCAGAACGGTTACTCGGCCGGTTCTTGGCAGCGTTTGTCGATCGACGAGAACGGCATCATCCTGGGCCAGTACAGCAACGGCAAGTCGCGCCCCATGGGCCAGATCGCCATGGCCAACTTTGCCAGCGTCGATGGCCTGACCCCGCTGGGCAACAATGCCTGGTCCGAAAGCGCCGCGTCCGGCCAGCCGATGATCGGCGTGCCGAACGCCGGCTCGATGGGGCAGTTGCGTTCGAGCTCGGTGGAAACGTCGAACGTCGACCTGACCGAGGAACTGGTCAACATGATCACCGCGCAGCGCGTCTACCAGGCCAATGCGCAGACCATCAAGACCGAAGACTCGCTGCTGCAAACGCTGGTCAACCTGCGTTGATGAGGTAAACCATGGACCGTCTGATCTACACCGCGATGACCGGTGCGCGCCACGTGATGGAGCAGCAAGCCACCGTGTCGAACAACCTGGCCAATGCCACCACCAACGGTTTTCGCGCCCAGCTCGATTCCTTCCGGGCGGTGCCGGTGATGTCGGACGGTCTGCCCACGCGCGCTTTCGTGGTCGATTCCACGGTCGGCTCCAATTTTGCCGCCGGGCCGATGCAAACCACCGGTCGCTCGCTCGACATTGCCATCCGCGAGCAGGGCTGGCTGGCGGTGCAGTCGGCCGACGGCTCGGAGGCGTACACCCGCAACGGCAGCCTGCGCGTGAACGAAAACGGCTTGCTGCAAACGACCAGCGGCCAGACCCTGATCGGCGACGGCGGCCCCATCGCGGTGCCGCCCGACACCAACATCACGATAGCCAGCGACGGCACGGTCAGCACGGTGTCTACCGAGTTCCAGCCGGGCCCGTCGAACGTGCTGGGACGGTTAAAACTGGTCAATCCGCCGACCGCCGGCCTGCTGCGCGGCGACGATGGCCTGTTCCGCCAGGCCGACGGCACGCCGGCCCAGAACGACCCGCTGGTGCGCATCGTCGACGGCGTGATCGAGGGCAGCAATGTCAATCCGGTCGATTCCATGGTCAACATGATCAGCCTGGCAAGGCAGTTCGACATGCAAATGAGCTTGTTGAAGAACGCCGAGAATAACGCCGCAAAAGCCACCCAGATCCTCGCTTTGGGTTGACCCCGACTCCCGCATAATGCTGTTGTGGGATGAGCGTTTGCCGCTGTGGCGAACGCCCATCCAAGCTACGGGAGAAGGATCATGATACGTTCACTTTGGATCGCCAAGACCGGCATGGAAGCGCAGCAGACGCAGCTCGACGTCACTTCGCACAACCTGGCCAACGTCAGCACCACCGGTTTCAAGAAGTCGCGCGCGGTGTTCGAGGATCTGCTGTACCAGAACCTGCGCCAGCCCGGCGGCCAGTCCTCGCAACAGACCAACCTGCCGTCCGGCATGCAGCAAGGTACCGGTGTGCGCCCCGTCGCCATCGAGCGCATCCATACCCAGGGCAACCCGCAGGCCACCGGCAACGACAAGGACATCATGGTCAACGGCGCCGGCTTCTTCAACGTGCTGCTGCCCGATGGCACCACCGCCTACACCCGCGACGGCTCGTTCCAGCGCGATAACAATGGCCAGATGGTCACCTCCAGCGGCTTCGTGCTGCAACCGCCGATCACCATCCCGATCGAAGCGCAAAACATCACCGTCGGCCGCGACGGCACGGTCTCGGCGCTGGTGCCGGGCACGGTAGCGCCGCAGCAGCTGGGCGCCTTGCAGCTGTCCACCTTCATCAACCCGACCGGGCTCGAATCCAAAGGTGAAAACCTGTACGTGGAAACCGGCGCCTCGGGTGCGCCGCAAACCAACACGCCCGGCACCAACGGCCTGGGCGCGATCCTGCAAGGCTACGTGGAATCGTCCAACGTCAACGTGGTCGAGGAAATGGTCAACATGATCCAGAGCCAGCGCGCGTACGAAATCAACTCCAAGGCCATCACCACATCGGACCAGATGCTCGCGCGCCTGTCGCAGCTGTAAGGAATACGCCATGAAATTCGCCACCTTCGCCGTTTTCGCCATCGCCACCATGCTGAGCGGCTGCGCCAGCGTTACCCCCACCTCGATCGTCGACTCGCCGCGCACCGCGCGTCCGCTCACCACCGAGCAGATGCAGGTCAAGCCGACCAGCGGCGCGATCTACCAGGGCGGTAATTTCCGGCCGATCTTCGAAGACCGCCGCGCGCGCCAGGTGGGCGACGTGCTGACCCTGGTCATTACCGAACGCACCACCGCCAACAAGGCCGGCACCAATTCCGCCAACAAGACCAGCGCGGTCAGCATCGGCTTGCCCAAGCCGCTGCAAGGCACGTTCGGCAACCCGCTGGCGATCAACAACAACAACAGCTTCTCCGGCGCCGACAACCAGACCGCCAGCAACGCCTTCACCGGCACCATGGGCATCACCGTGGTCGAGGTGCTGCCGAACGGCAACCTGATCGTGGCCGGCGAAAAGCAGGTCGGCATGAACAAGGGCGTGGAATTCATCCGCTTCTCCGGCATGGTCAATCCCGACAATATTGTCACCGGCAATACCGTGTCGTCCACCGCCGTGGCCGACGCCCGCGTCGAGTACCGCACCAGCAGCCAGGTGGACAAGGCGGAAGTGGCGTCGATGGTGTCGCGCTTCTTCCAGAGCATCTTGCCGTTCTGAGGCCGATCATGGAACTTTCCCAAGCAAATACCAGTGTCCGGCGCGCCACCGCCGCCTGCAAACGCGGCGCGGTGGTGGTCGGCATCATCGTCGGCACCGTGGTGCTGTCGCTGCTGATGGCGCCGCCGGCCCAGGCTGAGCGCCTGCGCGACCTGGCCAGCATCGCCGGCGTGCGCCACAACCAGCTGATCGGCTACGGCATCGTGGTCGGCCTCGACGGCAGCGGCGACCAGACCACCCAAACCCCGTTCACCGTGCAAAGCGTGGTGTCGATGCTGCAGCAACTGGGCGTGAACCTGCCGCAGGGCACCCAGCTGCAACTGAAAAACGTCGCGGCCGTGATGGTGACGTCGTCGCTGCCGCCGTTCTCGCAGCCCGGCCAAACGCTGGACATCACCGTCTCGTCGATGGGCAATGCCAAGAGCTTGCGCGGCGGCACCCTGTTGATGACGCCCCTGAAAGGCGCTGATGGCCAGGTGTACGCCATGGCCCAGGGCAATGTGCTGGTCGGCGGCGTCGGCGTGCAGGCCGGTGGCGGTGGCGGCGGTAATTCGCTGGTCATCAACCACCTGAGCGTGGGCAAGATTTCTGCTGGCGCAACGGTCGAGCGCGTAGTCGCTTCGAGCCTGGGCGAGGGCAACATGATCCGCCTGGAATTGAACACCAGCGACTTCGCCACGGCCAGCCGGGTGGTGGACGCGATCAACGACAAGTACGGCGCCGGCATTGCCTACGCGCTCGACGGCCGCGTGATCCGCGTGCAGGCCCCCAGCAGCAGCGACCAGCGCGTGACGTTCATCGGCACCTTGCAGGACATGAACGTCAACCCGGCCGAACAGCCGGCCAAGGTGATCATGAATGCCCGCACCGGGTCGGTGGTGATGAACCGCGCCGTGACCCTGGAGACGTGCGCCATTTCGCACGGCAATATGTCCGTATCGGTCTCGTCCGATCCGCAGGTGAGCCAGCCCAATCCGCTCTCGGGCGGCTCCACCGTGGTCACCCAGAACCAGAACGTGGCCATCAAAAAAGACGGCGGCAAGGTCATGATGGTCAAGGGCGGCGCGTCGCTGGCCGAAGTTGTCAAGGCGCTCAACGCCATCGGCGCCACGCCGCAGGACTTGCTGTCGATCCTGCAAGCCATGAAGGCCGCAGGTTCGCTGCGCGCCGAGCTTGAAATCATTTAAGCGGAAAACGCGGGAATCACGCCATGACCAGTCAAAACTCCAACACCCTCGGCAACGACCTCTCGCGCAAGTTTGCGCTTGACGTCAAGGACATGGGCAGCCTGCGCCAGGGTGCGCGGGCCGGCACGCCCGAAGCGCTCAAGGGCGCCGCCACCCAGTTCGAAGCGATGTTCGTCAACACCATGTTGAAGACCATGCGCGAAGCGTCGCCGCAGGACAGCCTGACCAATAGCGACCAGACCAAGATGTTGACCGGCATGCAGGACCAGCAGACCGCCCAGAGCATCGCCAAGAAGGGCATCGGCCTGGCCGACATGCTGATGCGTCAGCTGGGCCATAACGACAAGCAGGCGCTGGCCGTGGGCGGCGCCGGCGATGCCGCCGATGGCGCCAATGCCGGCAGCTTTGCCGGCATGGCCAGCCTGATGGACGCCAGGCTGCAAAAAGCCATCGCCGCGGCCGGCGGCAACGCCGCCGCCACGGCCAAGACCGAAGCGATTGCGGACGCCAAGCCGGCTGCGCCGGCACGCCGGGGTTCGCAGGCGCCGCACGTTATCAGCTTCCAGGAAAAACTGTCGTCGCACGCGGACGAGGCCAGCGCCGCGACCGGCATTCCGGCCAAGTTCATGCTGGGCCAGGCTGCGCTCGAGAGCGGCTGGGGCAAACGCGAGATCAAGGGCCGCGATGGCACCAACAGCAACAACCTGTTCGGCATCAAGGCCACGCCTGACTGGAAAGGCAAGGTTGTTGAGGCGACCACGACCGAATACGTCAACGGCAAGGCCCAGACCAGGGTGGAACGCTTCCGCGCCTACGACAGCTACGCCGACAGCTTCAAGGACTATGCGCGCCTGATCACCAACAACCCGCGTTACGAAAAGGTGCTGGCCAGCGCCGGCGACGCCAGCGCCTTTGCCCAGGGGCTGCAGAAGGCCGGTTACGCGACCGATCCGCAATATGCCAATAAGCTCACTAGCATCATTAAACGCTCGCTGGCCGGTTAAACCTGTCCAGGGCGTCGTTGCAGCGCCTGGCCCTGAACAGGTGTAAGCCGGCCAGTTGTGGCTTCGGTTGTCGCTTCAAATCTGGATAATTCAAGTTTCGGGCTGGGCTGCCGTAAACCTTAGCAACATAAAGTGAAACCATCATGAGTCTACTGAGTATCGGCAGAAGTGGTTTGTTGGCGGCCCAGGTCGGATTGTCTACGACCGGCAACAACATTACCAACGCGAACGTCCCGGGTTATTCCCGCCAGGGCGTGGTGCAGACCGACACGCCTTCGCAAAACACCGGCGCCGGCTTTGTCGGCACCGGCACCGAAGTGTCGTCCGTGCGCCGTTACTACGACAACTTCCTGGCCAACCAGTTGCGCGGCGCCGAAACCAACCAGGCGTCGCTCGAAGGTTTTTACAAGCAGATTTCGCAGATCGACAACCTGCTGGCCGACCCTACCGCCGGCCTGTCGCCGGTGATGCAGGATTTCTTCAACGGCGTACAGAATGCCGCGGCCAGTCCGGCATCGGCAGCGGCGCGGCAGTCGATGCTCTCGACCTCCGAGTCGCTCGCCGCCAGGTTCCAGGGCATGAGCGCGCGCCTCAACGAAATTTCCGAAGGCGTCAACAGCCAGGTCGTCTCCAGCGTGGGCGAGATCAACTCGTATGCGCGCCAGATTGCTGAGCTCAACAACACCATCTCCGGCCTGTCCTCGGGCGGCGACTTGCCCAACGATCTGCTCGACCACCGCGACCAGCTGATCACCGACTTGAACAAGCTGGTCAAGACTAACGTGATCCAGGGCGACAACAATACGCTGACCGTGCAAATGGGCACCGGCCAGCCTTTGGTGGTTGGCAATACCGCGTTCACTCTCGGTACGGCGCAGGCCGCCAACGATCCGTCCAAGATGTCGGTTGGTTACGTGGCCCCCAACGGCAAATTCACGCCGCTGCCCGACAAGGTGATCACCGGCGGCCAGTTGGGCGGCTTGATTGAATTCCGCAATACCGCGCTCGATGGCGCCCAGAACCAGTTGGGCCAGGTGGCAGCGTCGCTGGCCACCAGTTTCAACGCCCAGCACCAGCTGGGCCAGGACCAGAACGGCGCCCTGGGTGGTACCTTCTTCAACCCGATCCAGGCCTACGTCAATCCCAACGCCAACAACGCGCCGCAAAGCACGGCCGAAGTGAAGGGTACCGTGGTCGATGCCGGCAAGCTCACCGCCAGCGATTACAGCGTCGATTTCGACGGCACCAATTTCAACGTCAAGCGCCTGAGCGATGGCCAGGTCACGCAGATTAACCCGTTCCCGCAGACCGAACCGCAGGTGATCGACGGCGTGGCCTACAGTATCACCGGTGCCCCCGCGCAAAACGACAACTTCCTGGTGCGCCCGACGTACGCCGCCGCCAAGGACTTGACGGTCGCGGTCAACGATCCGACCAAGATCGCGCTGGCCGCGCCGGTCACCACCGGCGCGCCGATTGCCAACACCGGCAGCGCCAAGATCTCGGCCGGCACCGTGGACCAGAATTACCTGGCGCCGGGCAATGCCTTGACGGCGCCGGTCACGCTGACCTTCGACAAGGCGGCCGGCACCCTGGCCGGCTTCCCGGCCGGCCAGGATGTGACGGTCACCGCCAACGGCAATACCACCACGTATCCGGCCGGCACCCCGGTACCATTCACCGATGGTGCGGCCATCGGTTTCGGCGGCGTCAGCTTCAGCATCAGCGGCGCGCCGGGCAATGGCGACACCTTCACCGTCGGCCCCAACACCAGCGGCGTGGGCGACAGCCGCAACGGCGCCTTGCTGGCCGGCCTGCAATCGAAGAATGTGATGAACAACGGCACCGCCACCTTCCAGGGCGCATACGCCCAGGTGGTCAACGTGGTGGGCAACAAGGCGCGCGAAGCGCAGATCGGGATGAACGCCGCTGACGCGGCCGTGGTGCAGGCAACCAAGGCGCACCAGAGCGTGTCGGGCGTGAACCTCGACGAAGAGGCGGCCAACCTGCTGCGTTACCAGCAGGCTTACCAGGCCGCAGGCAAGGTCATGCAGATTGCCAGCACCCTGTTCGACACCTTGCTCAGCCTCGGCCGATGAGTACCAACAGATTTTTGACGAGGTAGCCCCATGGTCATGCGCATCAGTACCAGAACCATTTACGACGTCGGCGTTGGCCAGATCGGCACGCTGCAGTCGTCGCTGGCCCGTACCCAGCAACAACTCTCGACCGGCCGCAAGAACCTTACCGCTGCGGACGATCCAATCGCCAGCGCGCGTGCGCTGGAGGTGACGCAGTCGGCCGGCATCAACGAGCAGATGGTGACCAACCGCAGCAATGCCAAGGGCTTGCTGTCGCTGGAAACCGTGGCCCTGCAAAGCTCCACCAACCTGATGACCGACATCAAGGAACTGGCCGTCAAAGCCGGCGCGGGCAGCCTGTCGCAAGCCGATCGCGAATCGATCGCGGTCGAGCTCGAAGGCCGCCTGGCCGATCTGCTGGGACAGGCCAACTCGTCCGATGGCGTGGGCGGCTACGTGTTCTCCGGCTATAAGTCGACGACGCAACCATTTACGCCCACCGCCAACGGTGTGGTCTATAACGGCGACCAGGGCCAGCGCGAGCTGCAGGTAGCGTCCACCCGCAAGGTGGCGATCAGCGATTCCGGCTCCTCGGTGTTCGAGAACAATCTCACTGGCAACGGCCGCTTTGCCACCGGCGCCTCGCCGGCCAATTACGATCGCGGCGGCACCGGCATCATCGCCCCGGGCTCGGTGTCCGATCCCACCAAGCTTACCGGCAGCAAGTACCAGATCGACTTCCAGGTCACGCCCGCCGTGCCCGGCACGCCGGCGTCCACGACCTATACCATCACCGACCTGACCCTGAACCAGCCGGTGCCGGCCACTCCGGTCCCGGCGGTGCCGGTGCCATACGTGAGCGGCCAGGCGATTGCGTTCGATGGCATGACCTTCGATATCAAGGGCGCGCCGGCCAACGGCGATCAGTTCTCGGTAGAGCCATCGACCAAGAAGTCGGTGTTCAATGCCATCGACGACATGATCAAGGCCTTGCGCGCACCGGGTTCGGGCGCTGCCGGCCAGGCTAGCCTGAGCAATGCGCTGAACCAGGCGCAAAACAGCATCGACAACACCGCCGACAATATCCTGTCGGTGCAGGCGGCCGTGGGTTCGCGCTTGAAGGAACTCGACTCGCTCGACAGCGCCGGCGACGACCTCAAGCTGCAATACGCGAGCGTGCTGTCCGATTTGCAGGATGTGGATTACGTGGCTGCAATCTCGATGTTCACCCAGCAGTCCACCAACCTCGACGCAGCGCAGAAGTCATTCAAATCGCTGTCGGGCCTGTCCCTGTTCAACTATATTTAATAGTCCAGATCGGTCACCGGCGCCGCCAGCACGGCGTTGGGTGGCCGGTTCAGCACGCGGTTGATGGTGCGGCTCAAAATCACGATATCGTTATCGAAAGCGTTGTGTCCGGGCTTGAGCGCTGCTTGTACCGACACCGGCATGCGCATGGTCGTGACCTCGCATGCCGGTACGCCATCGGCCTGGGCAGGCAGGGCGGCAACCCAGGCGCGCCACGCCTGCACAGCCGGCCAGTCGGCTGCGCGCCACAGTTCGTCGTCCGGATGCTGCGCGGCCGCATCGACGGTCCGGTACAGCCCCGCCAGCGGCGTCTTGCGTACGTCCTCGAAACCACGCGCCACCAGGTATAACAGCGATTTGCCGTAAGGCCCGACGGTGTCGTCGCGCTCGGCCGCATCGGACAGCAGGTGCAGCCAGAAGCGGTCGCGCGGCACCACGCCGGCCGCCACGGCCGCGATAAAACAGCGCCGCGCGAACGCCAGCGAACAGGCCGGCGCGTACAGCGTGACCGATGCCACCGGCAGCCTGGTCGCCCGGCACAGTTCGAGCAGGTGGCCGTGCACGAAAGCGCCCGCCGAGTGGCCGGCCAAGTGGATTTCCAGTGTCGGATAGTCTTGCCGCAGGCGGACCAGGGCGGCTGCGAGCAGTGCCAGCGCGCCGCCGTCCTGCGCCGCCAGCGCGGCGTTGTCCTTCATTTCGCGCCACATCCAGCGGACCCGGTGGGCAACGGTTTCCAGCAAGCCATCCGTGGCATCGCTGAAGGTACTGCCCAGCAGTGATCGGGCCGGGGCCAGCGTGTCGCCGACGGCGTCGCGCAGCACGCCACCGAGGGTTTCGAGCAGGCCGGTGCGCCAGGTGTAGAACAATGGATAAATGCCGTTGGCGGTGAAATATGGCCCCATCACGCGGATGCGGCGCAGCGAGGCCGCTTCGGAATTCAGGCCGCCGTGGGCGTAGATCACGACCTTCCTGCCACCACGGCGCAACCAGTCGCCCAGCCGCTCGTCCACCGCCACCGCCACCAGGTCGCTGGCGCGGCCGAGGTCGGGCCGACTGCTGCGCAGCACGCCGTTGTTGCCGCTCACCAGAGTGTGGCCGTAGGCGGTATCGCTGGACCAGGGCAGGGCGCCCGCCAGCGCCGGGTTGGTCAGCACCGGCGGATCGGCGGCAGCCAGGGAGACACCGACGCGGCGCGACTTGGCCGCAGCCACCGTTGCACCGCTGGCGCTGCCCGCATCCCCCGCATTGGCGCCAAGCCTGGTCACCATGCCGGACCCGGCGGCCAAGCCGGGCGCTACCGCTGCCTGCGGCACGCCCAGCGCCGCCACCCAGCAGTCGAGGCCGTTATCGCGCCAGTCGTCGTAGCGCAGCACGGCAAAGCCGCGCGCGCCCCAGCCTTCGCCCCAGGAGTTCTGCACCACGAAGCCGTGGGCGTTGTAGCCGACGATGGCGAACGCGTGGTTGCCGGTGTCAGCCGGCATGCCGTCGTACCCGATCACAGGCAGGCCGGCATGGCCCCGCGCCAGCCCGTTGCCGGCAGCGACCTCGAGCCAGCCCGGGTGCACGCTGGCCGACACGTACAGCGCGCCGATGGCGTGCAAGGCCGCCTGCATGTCCGTGATGCACGCGCTGTCCACCCGGTAGTACACGCCCAGCGGGCGGGTGGCGGCGTCGCTGGCCCAGCGCTGGTCGGGGCGGTAGCCGACGGCGCTGTCTCGACCCTGGTCGTGATCGTCCCCGTCGCCCTGGCCGGCGTGCACGCTGGCCTGCCACAGCGGCGCGGCGCAACTGCCATGCTTGCTCCAGCCCTTGATGGCCCCACGGCAACTGGACCCCTGGTATTCCTCGCCCGGCCACTCGTCGTAGAAACGCGCCAGGTCGTACAACATGTGCGGGCTGACCGGCCCGGCATGGTTTGTGTTGCCGGCGCCATCGCGCTGCCACAGCAGGAAGTTGACCACGGCAGCCAGCCCGTAGCCGGTGCACGCGCCCTGGTTGCCCTGTGAGCTTTGATCGAGCACCAGTCCCTGCTGGACGTAGGCGGACAGCAGGCGGCGCAGGCGCGCGTCGTCCGGCCAGCGCGGCGGCAGCGCGGCCAGCGGCGGTGCGTAAGGGCGGTCGCGCGGGTCGAGGCGGTCGGTGCGGGCGTCGAGGCGCACGGTCTGGCCGTCGAACTGGAGGAGGCGGGTGGGCATGCTGGTGATGGTGAGTGGGCCTGCAGCCAGTCTACGAAAGAAGCGGGCTCGGGACAACCCGCACGCGTTCTATCGTATCGGTGCGGCCGGCGGCGCCGGGTTGGCCGGCGCCGGCACTCCCTGTATTGCCGGCCCGGGCATGACCGGCACCGGCGCCACCGGCACCACCGGCGGCACCCGTTCGTGCCAGGTGCGCGGCATCAGGCGCGCGTGTTCGATGCCGTTCAGGAACAGGTTTTGCATCGGCAGCACCAGGTAGGGCAGGACCATGGCGATCACCAGCAGGCCGACGCCCAGCGTGATCGGGAAGCCGATACCGAACAGGTTCAGCGCGGGCGCGGCGCGCGTCAAGATCCCCAGCGCGACGTTGGTGAGTAGCAGCGCCGCCACGATCGGCATCGACAGCTGGATGCCGGTGGCAAACACGGTGCCGCCCCAGTCGGCCATCTGCTTGAAACCGCCGCCGTAAATCGGGCTGGCCGAGATCGGCAAGGTGCTGAAACTTTCCACCAGCACAGACAGCAGCACCAGGTGGGCATTGACCGAGAGGAAAGCCAGGGTGGCGACCAGCGACAGGAACTGGCTGATCGCCGACGACCGGCCGCGCGTGTTGGGATCGAAAAACGTGGCAAAGCCCAGGCCCATGGTCAGGCTGGCAACCTCGCCAGCCATTTCCACTGCTGCGAACACCACGCGGATGGTAAAGCCGATGGCCACGCCGACCAACATTTCCTGCACCAGGATCAACAGGCCGGCCCACGACAGCGGCTCCACGGCCGGCGCGGCCGGTACGGTGGGAGCGATGATCATTGCCAGCAGCACACCCAGCATCACCTTGATGCGCGCCGGCACCGCGTTGTTGCCGAAGATGGGGGCGGCCGCGATCATGCCGAGGATGCGCGTGAGCGGCCACAGCAGCCCGGCGATCCACATATTGATGTCGGTGCTGGAGAGGGTAATCATGCGGTCGTCATCGGTACTGCGGGATGCTAGCCAACCAGGTTGGGTATGCCGCCGAATACTTCGCGCATATAGTCGAGCATGATCGACAACATCCACGGCCCGGCCACCACCAGCGCCACGAACACGCCGACCAGTTTCGGGATGAAGGACAGGGTCGCTTCATTGATCTGGGTGGCAGCCTGGAAGATGCTGACGATCAGGCCGATCACGAGCGCCACCAGCAGCATCGGCGCGGCGATCATCAGGGTCACTTCCATGGCATGGCGGCCCAGGGTCATCAC
Source organism: Duganella sp. 3397 (assembly GCF_031456625.1). Taxonomy (NCBI): domain Bacteria; kingdom Pseudomonadati; phylum Pseudomonadota; class Betaproteobacteria; order Burkholderiales; family Oxalobacteraceae; genus Duganella; species Duganella sp. 3397. Next base: position 88,804 of record NZ_JAVDVB010000006.1, on the reverse strand, counting down.
GCTTTCCGGTGTCATCTGCGCTCCCTAGTAAAAGCTCTGGGCCAGCGAGCCGAGCAGCAATTGCCAGCCATCGACCAGCACGAACAGCATCAGCTTGAACGGCAGCGAAATCACCGCCGGCGACATCATCATCATCCCCATCGCCATCAGCACCGAGGCCACCACCATGTCGATGATCAGGAACGGGATGAAGATGGCAAAGCCGATCTGGAACGCGGTCTTGAGTTCGCTGGTGACGAACGCCGGCACCAGGATGCGCAGCGGCACGTCTTCCGGTCCCTGCATGGCCGGTGTACGCGACAGCTTGGCGAACAGCGCCAGGTCGGCCTGGCGCGTCTGCTTGAGCATGAACGCTTTCAACGGCGCCGCGCCCTTGTCGAGCGCCTCGCTCATGTTGATCTTGCTCTCCTGCAGCGGCAGGTAGGCTTCGTTGTAAATCTTGTCGAAGGTCGGACCCATCACGAACAGGGTCAGGAACAGCGCCAGGCCCACCATCACCTGGTTGGGCGGCGCCGATTGCGTGCCCAGCGCCTGGCGCAGCAGCGACAGCACGATGATGATGCGGGTAAAGCAGGTCATCAACAACAGCGCGGCCGGGATGAAGCTCAGCGCCGTCATCAACAGCATGGTCTGCAGCGGCAGCGTGTAGTTGGTGCCGCCACCCGGCGCCGGGGTGGCGTTCAGGGCAGGGATGCCCACGCTCGATTGCGCGGCCGCCAGCAACGGCAGCGCCAGCGCGCCGGCCACGAGCAGCCCGGTGACGAGCTTGCGATTACGGCTGTACTTGGTGTCCATCATTGCTTGTTATTGATATTGCTGTTATTGCGCTTGTCGATGGTTTGCTTGAACCAGTCGGCGAAATTGGCCGGGGCCGCCATCGGCTGGCTGCCGGGCGCCACTTCCGGCGTTTCCTGGCGCGGCATGGTGGCCAGCGCGTTCATGCGGCCCGGCGAGGCGCCAACCACGATCCACTGGTCGCCCACTTCCACGACCATGATGCGCTCGCGCGCACCCACGCTCAACGCACCCACCAGCTTGACGGTATTGCTGCCGCCGCCGAAGCCGCGCGGGCCGAAGCGCTTCAGTACCCAGGCGCCGCCGAGCAGCAGGGCGATGACGAAGGCGAGTGCAAAGGTGGTCTGCATCAGGCCGCCGCCGGTGGCCGCGTTGGAATACGGTGCAGCCGGCACGCCCAGTTGTGCGCGGGCCGGGTTGGGGGCGGTGGTGGTGTCGGTGCCGTTGCCTGCGCCTGGTGCAGCAGGCACGGCGGCGGTGCCGGTTGCGGCGGCCGGGGCGGTAGCAGCGTCGCCAGCCGTGGCGGTGGTGTCGGTCGCCGGGGCAGTGGGTGCAGTGGGTACGGTTGATCCAATAACGGCGGGTGTCGTGGCTGGTGCCGCAACCGGCGCCGGCTGTTGCGCCATGGCGGGCGCGGCGGACATGGCGGTGACGGCCACGATTGCCGCCAGCGCTGCGGTCGAGATCAGGGATGCCAGGGGCAAGACGGAGGTCTGCTTCATTTATTCAGTTTTCGGATGCGTTCGGAAGGCGTGATGATGTCGGTCAGGCGGATACCGAACTTGTCGTTGACCACCACCACCTCGCCCTGGGCGATCAGGCAGCCGTTGACCAGCACGTCCATCGGCTCGCCGGCCATGCCGTCGAGTTCCACCACCGAGCCCTGCGCCAGTTGCAGCAGGTTCTTGATGGCGATCTTGGTGCGGCCGAGTTCCACTGTCAGCTGGACCGGGATGTCGAGGATGAAGTCGATATCGTTATGGGTTTCGGTCTTGCTGGGCGTGCCGGAAAAATCCTTGAAGACGGCGGCGGACGCTGCCTGCTGCGACTGCTGGGCGGCCAGTGCCGCAGCTTCGGCCTCGGCCTGCTCGGCGATGGCCGCGCCCCATGGGTCGTCCATCTGGTCATCTTGATTGTCGGACATGTTGCTCTCCTGTGTAGCGGTGACCGGCGCATTGATGCGCCAGTGTTATTTGAGGTTATCGGAGTTGGCCAGCAGTTTTTCAACCTTGAGCGCGTACTGGCCGTTCATCACGCCGTAGCTGCAGTCCATGACCGGCACGCCGTCCACGGTGGCGGAAATGAGTTCCGGGATGTTGAGGGGGATGATGTCGCCCACGCGCATGTTCAGGATCTCGTCGAAATTGACCTTGGCCGTGCCCAGCGACGCCACCAGTTCCACCTCGGCGATCTGGATTTGCTGCGTCATCAGGCGGATCCAGCGCTTGTCGACCTCCAACGCCTCGCCCTGCAGGCTGGACGTGAGCGAATCGCGGATCGGCTCGATCATCGAGTACGGCATGCAGAAGTGGATCTGGCCCGATACCGAGCCGAGTTCCACCGTGAAGGTCGAGGCCACCACCACCTCGTTCGGCGTGGCGATGTTGGCGAACTGGGTGTTCATCTCGGAGCGGATGTATTCGAACTCGACCGGGTACACCGGCTCCCACGACTTGGTATAGGCCTCGAACACGATGTCGAGGATGCGCAGGATGATGCGCTGCTCGGTCTGGGTAAAGTCGCGGCCTTCCACGCGGGTGTGGAAACGGCCGTCGCCGCCGAACAGGTTGTCCACCAGCAGGAACACCAGGCCCGGATCGAACACCATCAGGGCCGTGCCGCGCAGCGGCTTCATGTGTACCAGGTTGAGGTTGGTGGGCACCACCAGGTTGCGGATGAATTCGCTGTACTTGGACACCCGCACCGAACCCACCGACACCTCGGCGCTGCGGCGCAGGAAGTTGAACAGGCCCACGCGCAACAGCCGCGCGAAGCGCTCGTTGATAATCTCCAGGGTCGGCATGCGGCCACGGACGATGCGCTCCTGGGTGGCCAGGTTGTACGTGCGGACGCCCGCGACATCTTCCTGCGCCTGGGCATCGTCCTGGTCGCCGTTGACACCCTTCAGAAGGGCATCGACTTCTTCCTGGGAGAGAAAATTATCGGCCATGGTGTGACTGCCTGCTTCGCTGTGGTAACGCTACTTACTGAATGATGAACGCGGTAAACAATACATCGACGACGTCCTGCTTCTCGCCGCGCTGTTCCAGCGGTTCGCTGGTTTGCTCGACGATTTCCTTGGCCAGTTGCACCTTGCCTTCGGGGGTGTTGATGTCGGCCGCGCGCTTGCTCGACAACAGCAACAGCACCCGGCTGCGCACTTTGGCCATATTGACCTTGAGGTTTTCCTTCTCTTCGGCGCTGCCCACTTCCAGCGTGAACGCCAGTTGCAGGTATTGCTCGCCGCCGTCCTCGCCCGGTTGCAGGTTGACCGTGAACGGATCGACCGGCAGGTATTCCGGCGGGCCGGCTTTCTTTTCTTTTTTCTTTTTCTTGGTGGGCGCTTCTTCCTCGTGCGCGTCGCCACTGCTGTGCATGAAGTACCACGCCGCGCCACCGCCGCCGATGCCGAGCACCAGCAACACCGCGACGATGATGATGATCAGCTTTTTGCTGCCGCCGCCTGCCGGCGCATCCACTTTCTGATCAGCCTTCATTTTTGGGTTCGCTTTCAAAAAATTGCCCCTGGGTGTTAAATCGGTTTCGCCATTATGTCATTATCGGTTGTGCCTGCGCAGCAAGATCGACCGAAAAGAGGGGCGATCGCCCACCTGCTCGGTGTTTCCATGGTGAAACATGCAACAAAATGATCAGGCAAACGTATCGACCGCGCCGTTCGGCACCCGCGCCGTGCGGGCGGTGGCGGCGCCGGCCGCCGCTGCCACGCTGTTGCCGCTGTCTTCGCTGTCGCTGCTACGGCCACTGCGGCCGCGCTGGGTATTGCCGTCATTGGCCGCGCGCTGGCCCGCGTTCTGGTCGGCGCCGGCCGAGACAGTGGCATTGCCCAGCGCGATACCGGCCTCGCCCATCATCTCGCGCAGCTTGGGCAGCGCGGCTTCCAGCGCCTGGCGCACTTCCGGCGCGGCCGACGTGAAGGCGGCGGTGGCCTGGTCCTTGTTGACGCTCAGCACCACTTGCAGCGGCCCCAGGTCGGGCGGATTGAGTTCCATGGTGGCGCTGTGTTCACCGCCGGCGGCCATGAAGATCACTTTCTGGCCCAGTTGCTGGTCCCAGGCCGGGGTGCCTACGCGACTGTAGAGCGTGGCAGCTGGGACTGCGACCTTGGCCATTTCCGGTGTCGCTGCTGCGACCGTGGCGCCGAGCGGCGTCACCGCGTCCGGTGCGCCATCCCTGGCGGCCAAGGCCGCGTCGGTTTCTGCTTTGGCTTCGCCGCGTGCGACCGCCAGCTGCTGGCTGAAGTGGCCGAGCTCGGCTTTGAGTGGAGCACCGGTGACGGCAACGCCGCCGGTGCTCGTCACATCAGCGGCCTGGATGCTGGCTGCGCTGTGGTCGCCGGTGGCGGCGCCATGGTGGGCAGCAAGGGGGAGCGCTAGTCCGGCGGCGCCCTTACCCGTGCTCGCGACATTCTCCTGCGGGTCCTCGGCTGGCGCTGCCTGACTGGCCAGTTCCACGCGCAGCGGGGTCAGGCTGCTGTCGGCTTCCAGGTGGTCGGGCACGGGAGCCGCAGGCGCGGGCAAGCCATCGGCGGCGCGGCCCAAAGCAGCCTTGAACTCGGCGCTGCCGACTTGCGCGTCGGTTGCCTGGGCAATATCGGCGGGGCCGTCGGCCACGGCGCTGGCTTGCTCGGCAGTCAATGCAGCCAGGGTGGCGGCATCCATAACGCTTGCTGCAGCGCCGCCAGAAGCGAGGGCAGCGTCGGCTTCGGCGCTGGTCGCGTCGCCGTCGGCACGCTGGTTGAATGCCGCCACCAGGGCCAGCATGTCGGCGATTGGATCGGTGGCCTGCGCGGCCTGGGCATCGCTGGCGGCGCGGTCGTCGGTGTTGATATCGTCGGCGTGCCCGGCCTTGGCGATGTTGCCCGCTTCATCCGTCGACACGCCCTGCTTTTCAGCTGGCTTGGACTGAATGTTGCGGTCGGCGGTTTTGTCTTGCTGCGGCGGTTTGGGCGCCGCATTCGGCTTCGGTGCGGTGGCACGTGCGGCGCTTTGGCGTTCCACCGTTTTCGTCTCCGCTTGCTTCACGGCCTGGCGCTGGTCGAGTTGCTGTGACAGAGCTTGCCTGAACGCATCGTTGCTGCTACCGGCGCCCAGGTTGGCCTTGGGCTTGTTGGTGGCCGCAGTGGCCGTGGTGGCATTGAGGGAGGGGAGCGGGGCGTTTTGCATGAGGAACCGGAGAGTGTCGTGACTGTAAAAATCAGCGCTTGTAGAACGCCTGGCGCGCTGCGTGTTCGTCCATCTGTTTCTGGTCGCGCTTGTTTTCCAGCTTGAGCGCGGCGGCGTCGGCCCGCTCGTTCAGGGTGGAGTACGAGACGCGCTTGCGCTCGGCCGTCTGCCAGGCCAGCTTTTCCGCGCTGCTGCGCTGCTCGGCGCGCGTGATCATGTCCAGCTGGCCCTTGACGGCCACGTCGAGCTTGTCCATGAACGCCTGGAAGTTGCGGTAGGCCATGGGCGTGATGCCGGCCGCTTGCGCGTCCTGGAAGCGGTTGACGTATTCCTCGCGGTAGCCGACCAGCATGTCGTGCTTCTGGCGCGCGTCGTCCACCGCCTTGAGCGCGGCGCCGAGGCGCTTGGCCGCATCGTCGGTTTCGCGGCGGGCCAGGTCGATCAGGGTTTCGAGTTGTGCTTTGGAAGCCATAATGACTCCGATTATAGTTCTCGGCGGTAACCGTCAATCAGTTGAACAGCGTGGTAAGTTGCCCCAAGCTCTCGTCCATGGTCACCCGCTCGGTGATCTGCTGTTGCAGGAATTGCTCGATCTTGTCGTGCAGTACGATGGCCTGGTCCAGTACCGGGTCGGTACCTGAAGCATACGCTCCTACGCTGATCAGGTCGCGGCTGCGTTCGTAGCGTGAAAACAACTGTTTCAGCCGGCGCGCGCGTTGCTGGTGCTCGTGCGGGGTAATCGAATGCATGGCGCGGCTGATCGATTGCTCGATGTCGATGGCCGGGTAGTGGCCCGCTTCGGCCAGGCGGCGGTTGAGCACGATGTGGCCGTCCAGGATCGCCCGCGCCGAGTCGGCGATCGGATCTTGCTGGTCGTCGCCCTCGGTCAGCACGGTGTAGAAGGCCGTGATCGAACCGCCGCCCACCTCGCCGTTGCCGGCCCGTTCCACCAGCACCGGCAGCTTGGCGAACACCGACGGCGGATAGCCCTTGGTGGCGGGCGGCTCGCCGATGGCCAGCGCGATTTCGCGTTGCGCCATGGCGTAGCGGGTCAGCGAATCCATGATCAGCAGCACATTCATGCCCTTGTCGCGGAAGTGCTCGGCAATTGCGGTGGAGTACGCCGCGCCTTGCAGGCGCATCAGCGGTGGCGTGTCTGCTGGCGCGGCCACCACGACCGAACGGGCCAGGCCTTCGGCGCCGAGGATCTGCTCGATGAATTCTTTCACCTCCCGACCCCGCTCGCCGATCAGGCCGACCACGATGATATCGGCCTCGGTGTACCGCGCCATCATGCCGAGCAACACCGATTTGCCGACGCCGGAACCGGCGAACAGGCCCATGCGCTGACCCCGTCCGACGGTCAGCATGGCGTTGATCGAGCGCACGCCCACGTCGAGCGTATCGACGATCGGTGCGCGGCCCAGCGGGTTGGCGGGGCGGGTATTGATCGGTGCGCTGTCGGACGCGTTGAGGGGACCGAGGCCATCGAGTGGCCGGCCGGCCGCGTCCAGTACCCGGCCCAGCAGTTCGGGGCCGACCGGCAGGTGGCGCGCGCGGTCGCTGGGGCGGCGGCGCGGGTGGTTGACGGTGCCGGGACGTGGAATGGCCGGCTCCACCGGGAACACCCGGGTGCCGGGTACCACGCCTTCGACATCGCTTTGCGGCATCAGGAACAACTTGTCGCCCTCGAAACCGACCACTTCGGCTTCGATGCGCCCGCCCGACGGCAGCGGCACGGTGCAGGCGGCGCCCACGGCCAGGCGCAGGCCCACCGCTTCCATCACCAGGCCGGCCACGCGGGTGACGCGGCCCGACACCTGCATCGGTTCGACAAAACCGACCAGCGCGGTGCAGTCGCCAAGGTAGGCTTGCCAGCGGCTGGCGTGCGGATTTTTTGCCGGCGCCTGTGCCGGGGAAAGGTCAGGCGGGGCGGGATCAGCATCTTCGTCGCCATCGAGCAATTGCTCAAGGCCTGGCTGCAGCCGGGTTTGCAGTTCGGCCGGCAATTCGGCCGGCGGCAATATCAGGCCCTCGGCCGGCTGTTGGGCGGCGTCGGTGGCGTCTGGTGTGGGGATGTCGGTATCGGCGCTCATGTCGGTATCAGTCGAGCCAGCCGATGTCCTTGCCCAGCGCATGGGTCAGGCGCTCCCAGCGGGCGGCGGCGGTGGCGTCGATCTGGTTGCTGGCGGTATCGACCTTGCAGCCGCCACGGCCGATGCTGGCGTCGGTCACCACGCGCCAGCCGCCCTTGGTCAGTTCTTCGCCGATGCCGGCCTTGACCACTTCGGCGTCGTCCGGGTGCAGCACCAGCAGCGCCGGCTGTTGCAGCACGGGCAGGTATTCGATCGCCTCGCGCACGATCGGGATGATCAGGTCGGGCTTGGCGGGCAGGGCGGCTTTCAACATGCCCTTGGCCAGTTGCAGCGCCAGTTCCAGCACGTCGTTGGCGATCAGCTGGTCGGCCTCGCGCAGCGCGGTGGAAAAGTTGTCGGCCAGTGCGCGCACGTGTTCCAGCGCTTCGTCGGTGACGATCTTGCCGGCGTCCAGCGCTTCCTTGCGGCCATCGGCGTGGCCGGCTTCGTGGCCTTCCTCGTAGCCCGAGGTGCGCGCTTCCTCGCGGATCGCTTCGAGTTCCTCGACGGTGGGATAGACGATCGGCGGCGGCACCGGCGGGCCGATGTCGGCCAGTTCCTGCTGTGCTTCGATTTCATCGTACACGCGCTGCTCGGCGTCGAGCCGGGCCTGCTCGGCCTGGTGGGCGCGCTGTTCGGCGTCGCGTTCGGCCACCACGCTCGGGCGTTCGTCGCCGAACGAGGTCATTTCCCAGCGCTGGAAGGCGGTCTGCTTTTCTCTTGGTATGGTGGACATGGACTACTGGACTGCCTTTACACGAATGAGTCTTCGCCCTTGCCGCCAAGGACGATCTGTCCTTCGTCGGCCAGGCGGCGCACGATCTGCAGGATCTGCTTTTGCTGGCTTTCCACTTCCGACAGCCGGACCGGGCCTTTCGACTCCAGGTCTTCGCGCATCATTTCGCTGGCGCGCGCCGACATGTTCTTGAAAATTTTCTCGCGCAGTTCCTGCGATGCGCCTTTCAGGGCCACGATCAGCATTTCCGACTGCACCTCGCGCAGCAGCAGCTGGATACCGCGGTCGTCAATGTCGATCACGTTGTCGAACACGAACATCTCGTCCATGATCTTCTGCGCCATGTCGTTGTCGTAGTTCTTGATGTTGTCCATCACCGAACTTTCCTGCTCGCCGCTCATGAAGTTGAGAATCTCGGCCGCGGTACGGACGCCGCCCAGCGACGATTTCTTGATGTTTTCGTTACCGGACAGCAGCTTGGTCAGCACGTCGTTCAGTTCGCGCAGCGCGGCCGGCTGCACCCCGTCCAGGGTGGCGATACGCAGCACCGCGTCGTTGCGCAGGCGGTCGGTAAAGTGGCTGAGGATTTCGCAGGCCTGGTCGCGCTCGAGGTGGACCAGGATGGTGGCGATGATCTGCGGGTGTTCGTTGCGGATCAGCTCGGCAACCGATTGCGAATCCATCCATTTCAGCGATTCGATGCCGGACGCGTCCTTGCCGCCCAAAATGCGCGACAGCAGCACCGAGGCCTTGTCGTCGCCCAGCGCCTTGGTCAGCACCTGGCGGATGTACTCGTCGGAATCGAGGCCCACGGTGGACGCTGCCGCCACCATGTCGCGGAAGTTTTCCAGCGTGCCCACCACTTCTTCGTGCGGCACGTTTTTCATGGTGGCCATCGCCGCGCCCAGCTTGAGCACCTCGCGCGGGCCGAGGTATTTCATCACCTCGGCCGCTTCGCTCTCGCCCATGGCCAGCATCAGGATCGCCGCTTTTTGCAGTCCGGTATTCTCAGTCATTTGCGCCTATCCATTCCTTGATGATGTTGGCGACGATGCGCGGATCTTCGACCGCCAGTTTTTTCGCCATGGCGAGGTTTTCGCGATACGAGCGCACGGTGGTTTCTTCCATCTTGCGCAATTCTTCTTCGGCGATGAGCGCCTCGTCCGGGCCTTCGTCGATGACTTCTTCCGGCACTTCCGGCTCCGGCTCCGGGGTGTTGATCTCGTCGATTTTCTTGAACACGGGCCGCATCATCGGGCGCACGATGCGCAGCACGATGTACAGCAATATCAGGGCCGTGATCAGGAACTTGGCCAGGTCCTTGGCCATTGGCAGGTTGGCCGGGTCGCGCCACCAGTCCAGCGGCGCCTCGAACGGCCGGTCGACGCCGTCGAACGGCGAATTGGCCACGCTGACCGCATCGCCGCGGTCCTGGTTGTAGCCCATCGCCTGTTTTACCAAATCATTGATTTTCGCCATCTCTTCAGGAGTATAGGCCTTGACCGTGACTTTGCCGTCTTTATCGACCATGCGCTTGTAGTTGACCGCCACCGCTACCGTCAGGCGGCGCAGGCCGCCCATGCCGCGCGACTCGTAGCGCACGGTCTTGTCCACTTCGTAATTGGTGGTCGATTCCTTGTGGGTGGGCGAGGCGTTTGCGTTGGCATTGGCGCCCGGCGGTGTGCCCGGGGCGGGCGGCACGGCGCCGGCGCCACCGGCGATCTGGTCGAGCGGCGCGGTGGCCGTGCCCGGCGGCTGGTTCGACAGCGCACCGGGAATGCCGCCCGGGTTGGCCGGCGCGCCGCCATTGGTTTCGGTGCTTTGCTGGCTGCGGATGGCCGAGGCGGCCGGCGGCGAGTTCGGCTTGTAGGTTTCGGCGGCCTGCTCGATCTGCGAGAAATCGACGTCGGCAGTCGCCTCGGCGCGCACATTGCCTTCGCCGACGATGGGCACGATGATCGATTCGACCTGCTTGATGATCTGCGTCTGCATGTCCTTGACATACTTGAGCTGGGTTTCGTCCATGTTCTTGGCGTTCAGGCCCGACTTCTTGTTCTGGTCCGAGATCAGGTTGCCGGCCTGGTCCACCACGGTCACGTTGGCCGGCATCAGTTCCGGCACGCTCGAGGCCACCAGGTGGACGATGGCGGCCGTTTGCAGCGGGTCGAGCATGCGGTTCGGGTGCAAGGTCAGCAGCACCGAGGCGGTCGGCTTTTGCTGGTCGCGCACGAATACCGACGGTTTTGGCAGCGCCAGGTGCACGCGGGCGTTTTCCACGGCCGCCAGCGACTGGATCGAGCGCGCCAGTTCGCCCTCGAGCGCGCGCTGGTAGTTCACCTGTTCGAGAAATTGCGAGACGCCCAGTTTCTGGTTTTCCATCAGCTCGAAGCCGACGTTGCCGCCTTTCGGCAGGCCGAGGGCGGCCAGTTTCAGGCGCGCATCGTGCACTTGTTCGGTCGGCACCAGGATCGCCGCGCCGTTTTCGGAAAACTTGTGCTTGATGTTGAGCTTGTCGAGCTCGGCCGTGATGGCGCCGCCGTCGCGATCCGTGTAGTTGGAAAACAGCACGCCGTAGTCGGGCGCCTTGTTCCACAGGTACAGGCCGACGAGCACCGCCACGATTGCCGCAGCCGCTGCACCGCGCAGCACGTTGCGGCCCATCGGCGTTTGCAGGAACGGCAGGCGTTCGGCGCCGTCGTCGGCTGCCGGGGCAGGGGGCGCGTTGGAAGGGTCGAGTGGTTCGGCGACGGCCATGATGGTTAAATTCCGGGTACGTGGGAGTGATGCCTATTATTGCTTGACCCCAGGCAATTCAATCGCGTGAACAGCGCGCCTTTTCCGGCCCTGCTCGGACCAGAGTGCTTGCCTTGCTCTTGGTAATCTGTCAGCTCTGAATAAAAGGGAGGCCGCGAGGAAACCCGAGCCGTCCGTCATTGTAACGCCGCACCGGAGCAAAACGTGAAATTTGTTTCGTGAAAGCAACGCCAAGAACCAACAGGAGTGGAAATGAGAACAGGTGGAATCGATAGCAGCCAGATCCAGTCGATGATCGCGCAGCTGAAGGCGCACGCCACGCGCCCGCAGCTCACGCCGCCCGTGGTGCAGACCGAAACGGTGGCCGCGCCCAAGGCCGAATTCTCGGACGCACTGAAAACCGCGCTCGACTCGGTCAACGCGGCCCAGGTGAAATCGAGCGACATGGGCAAGCGCTTCGCCATGGGCGACGACAGCGTCAGCCTGTCGGACCTGATGATCACGATGCAGAAGTCGAGCATCAACTTCCAGGCCGCGATCCAGGTCCGTAACAAGCTGGTCACCGCATACCACGACATCATGAACATGCAAGTCTAGCGGCTGCTTGAAAACACCCATGGCGTCGTTGCAGCGGCTTGCCGTGCTAACGCACTGTCTGCGCCGCTGCGCCTAGCCCCGGGCGCTTTCAAGCAGCCGCAATCAGATTTATTTTTTTGGCGCGCTGGCTGGACATGACGATATTGTCCATTTCCAGCGCCACGCCGTTTTTGACGGCAGCGACCCAGTTGGCGGTCGTTGCCACGGCTGCAAAACTCGAATGAAACACCACGCTGAACACGCGATGGATCTCTTCCGCGCTGGCCTTGCCGGCTGCGTTCTCGTAAGGCAGCGATCCGCTCGCGTCCGCCAAAAATTCCACCTTTAGACCCGCATGCGCCGCATGGTAGATGGTGGCCGCGTCGCAGTTATGGGTCATGTAGCCGACGATGCTCAAGGTATCGATGCCGCGCGCCTGCAGCCAGCCGGCCAGGTCGGTGCCGGCAAACACGCTGGCCTGGCTTTTTTGCAGGTGGTGGTCGGCCTTGCGTGCGGCCACGTCCGGGTGCAGCGCCCAGCCATCGGAACCGGTGGCGAACACGGGCGTGCCGGCCGGTGTGGCGTGCTGTACCACGATGACGGGCACCCCATGGACGCCGGCCGTGTCCATTGCCAGCGTGATATTGGGCAGCGAGGTGGCCACCGGCGGGTGTTCGATCGGCAGCTTGCCGGTGAAGTATTCGTTCTGGACATCGATGACGAGCAGGGCGCGGCGTGGTGCAGGATTGGTCATGGCAGTTTCCTTGAAGGTTCAGTGAAAACCCATTGTCGGCCGGACAAGCCACACCAGCCAGTGGCCCGAAGGCATGGTTGCGTTACAATCGGGCCATGAGCCCAATCACAATCAAGGTGGCCGTAATCGCCTTCGGCGGCATCACCCCGTTCCACCTGTCGGTGCCATGCCTGGTGTTCGACGCCGCCCCGGCCGGGCATTTCGACGTGTGCGTGTGCGCAGCCGATGGCACGCCGATGGCCACCTCGGCCGGTTTCGCGATTGCCACGAGCCATGGCCTGGAAGCGCTCGACGATGCCGACCTGGTCATCATGCCATCGTGGCACGACGATTGCCGCCCGGCGCCGCCGCTGTTGCTCGCGGCCTTGCGCCGCGCCCACGAACGCGGCGCGCGCGTGGTCGGTTTGTGCCTGGGCGCATTTCCGCTGGCCGAGGCGGGCCTGTTGAACGGCAAGACCGCCACCACCCACTGGGCTTTTGCCGGCCAGCTGGCACAGCGTTTTCCGCAAGTGAAGGTGGACAGCGACGTGTTGTACGTGGACCAGGGTGCAGTGCTGACGTCGGCCGGCGTAGCGGCCGGGCTCGACTGCTGCCTGCACTTGCTGCGCCAGCTGTGCGGAGCGGAACTGGCAAACGCGGTGGCGCGCCAACTGGTGATTGCGCCGCACCGCCAGGGCGGCCAGGCGCAGTTCATCGAACGGCCGCTGCCGGTCTCGCGCAGCGACGGCCGCTTTGCCGACGTGCTGGCCTGGGTGGGCGAACGGCTCGAACACGCCCACAGCATCGACCAGCTGGCTGCGCGCGCAGCCATGAGCCGGCGCCATTTCACCCGGCACTTTCGCCAGGCAACCGGCAGTTCGTTCAAGCAGTGGCTGCTGGCGCAGCGGCTGGCGCTGGCGCGCCGCTTGCTGGAAAGCAGCGACGCCGCCATCGAGGTGGTGGCGCAGCAGGCGGGATTCGGGTCGGCGCTGTCGCTGCGCCAGCATTTCAAGGCAGCGTTGCAGCTGTCGCCGTCGGCCTACAGGAAGGGGTACAGGAATTAGCCGAGGCCGGCGATGCGGGCGTTGCGTTCGCGCTCGAGCTTGGTGATATAGCGTTGCACGTAGGCCAGCATGCTGCGCTGGATGCCGGTGAACTCGCAGCCCAAGCGGCGGTTGGTCTTGTTGTTGAGCAAGGTCATATCGAGCGAGTTGCGCACCTGCAGCGACGTGGTGACCGCGCCGATCTCGGGCAGATCGATGCGGCAGCCGGGAAACACCTTGCCGATGGCGTCGCCCAGCAACATCTTGTTGTCGAGCAGGGCGATACCGCCGCAGCTGATGTCGGCCAGCGGGAAGCTGGTGTCGCCGCCCAGCTCATCGGGCAACGGTATGACCACCCGCACCGGGTTGGTCACGGGCGTGTTCATGCGGTAGAACTCGCGCCGTTGCAGGCGGATCAGGGTGGGCGGCACGCTGATGCGGAAGGCTGCTTCGCCTTCGTGGGTGATCGGTTCGATGCGCTCGGCGGCAAACAGGATGCGCACCTTGTCGAGCGTGGTTTCGAACGACAGCCGCTCGGCATTGGCGATGCGCTGGTTCTGCTCCTCGTCGATCGAGGTATCGAGCACCACGGTATCGCGCTGGTCGTCGACGTCCAGGATCGAAGTCACGCACACGTCCGATTCACCCTGGATCAGCATGCGGATCAACTGGTTTTTCTGGCCGATGTTACGCAGCAGGGCGACGATCTCCTTGCGCGATTCGATCTCGAAATCGTGCCAGTTTTCCAATTCCGCGTCCTGAAAATGAGGGTACATCGAAGGCCAGTCGAGTCAAGTATCGGTGAGGGGAACGCTGGTGTCAGGCGGCGCCGGCAGCGGCTGGCCGGACTTTTGCGCAGATTCAATATAATAAAGCCATGCCAACAGTTCCGCAATCGTGCGGTAGAGCATGGGTGGAATTTGTTGATCAAGGTCCACGTCCATGAGCAAAGAAACAAGTTCCCTGGATTCGTGAATATGCACGCCGGCTTCCATTGCCACGCCGATGATCTGCTCGGCTACCAGGCCACGGCCCTTGGCCACCACCTTGGGCGCGGGGGCGCCGTCCTGGTAGGCCAGGGCCACCGCCTGTTGCAGCGGCTTGCGTACTTCAGTGGCCATGCTCGGCTCCCTGGGCGCTGTCGCCATCCTGCTGGGTGATCGCCAGCGAAGAGAGCAGGGCGCCGGCGGCCGCCATGGCCGATTCGAACTGGCCGGCGTAGGCGCGCAAGGTCGTGGCCGCGTCATCGGTGTCGGTATTGAGCTGCACGTGGACCTGGTCGCCCACCATGGTCACGGTGGCGCCCACCTTGCCCAGCATCGGCAGGCGGAAGCGCACGCCGCTGCGCCAGACCTGCTCCTGGCTCTCGGCCTCTGGCTGTTGGCGGCTGCCGTGCTGCTGGTTCTGCTCGCGCTTGACCTCCCATTGCATTTGCTGGCCGGGCCACGCCTCGCCGTTCCACTGCACCCGGCCTTGCTCCTGGGTGTGCAACTGCTGGTTGACCATTTGCGCCGGCGTCAGGTCCGGGCCGCCCGGCCCCAGCCGCGCCAGCGCTTCGCCCGAGCGCTGCGCCAGCCGTTGCAGTTGCTGCATCTGCTGCATTTGCGGTTCACGCATCAGGTCCGCCAGCGGCCGTTCGCCCTTGACCCACTCGGTCACGTGCGATTCGTAGAACAGCCCGCTCTTCGAGATGGTGTCGTGCAGTTTCTGGGTTAGCTTGTCGGTGTCGGGCGCGGCGTTACCGAACAGGGCGGTCTTGCCCACCAGCGCCAGTTGCGCCATCTGGCCGGCAGCCGGCAGCACCGTCGCCAGCGCGCGTGCGGTGGGACTGAGGGTCGATTGCGGCGTGGTATGGTCGAGCCCGGGCAGATCGGCGCTGGCGGTCAGCGGCGCCTTGCCCAGCAGGGTGGCGGCCAGGCTTTGCGGCCGCGTCGCTTCGGCGCCAGCGGTGCGGCCGCCCTGGGCAGCGCCGGTGGCAGTGGCTGCAGGCTGGGCATCGATGTCGGCAGCGGCGTCGGCACCGGCAGGCAGACCTGGCTGGACATTACCGGGCAAACCCGCGCCGCGTGCCGCACCCGGCAACGTGGCCTGCGCGGTTTGCGACGGCAGACCGGCGGCCTGGCCGTCGCCGCCGTCGGGATAGACCACGGTGGCGCCGGCGGTGCCGGTGCCGAACTGGAAGGTGGGGCGAGGGGAGGCGCTGAGCACGGTCAGCGAGACTTCGGCGCCGACCTTGACGTCGGCCG
The DNA here is from genome assembly GCF_031456625.1 of Duganella sp. 3397. Taxonomy (NCBI): domain Bacteria; kingdom Pseudomonadati; phylum Pseudomonadota; class Betaproteobacteria; order Burkholderiales; family Oxalobacteraceae; genus Duganella; species Duganella sp. 3397. The sequence goes on along the minus strand of NZ_JAVDVB010000006.1, from coordinate 73,383 downwards.
GCAACATCATGCGCACGTTCTGCTCGGCGACCTTGACCAGCGCGCTGCCGTCGCTGAACTTCGATTGCACCACCGCCGGCACGGTCTGGCCAACCAGGCCTTGCAGTGCTTTTTGCAGCGCGACTTGGCCCTGGCGGCCATCGCCCACCGCGACGCCGGTGCCGGCGCCGTCCGATTGCGCTACCGGCCGGACGCTGGCGTCAATGCGCGGCAACATGGCGCGCCCCTGCTTTAGACGTTGCCGTAGGCGTTAACCACGCGCCGTTCGGTACCGGTGGAGCTGATCAGCTTGGACAATTGCGCCATCCACGGCATGGTGAGGTCGCGGATCTGGCGGTCGGCGTTGAGCATCTGGCGGATCAGCTCGATCTTGCGTTCGCGGTCAGCGCCGGTCATCGACTGGGCCGGCTCGGCGCGCAGCGCCTGCACATGCACGGCCACGCGCTGTTCGAGCGCGACCAACGTGTCCCAGTCGCTGGCGCTGGCGGCCTGCACCATCTGTTCGGTCAGGGCGGCCATGGCGGCGTAGGCGGATAAAGCTTCTTGATTCGTCATCATGGGTCAAACGCTCGCAAAGTTGGCAGGTTGGGGGCGGCCGGTGGCGGCAGGCGTGTCGGCGATCGCATTCCAGGCGTCGCGCAGTTCGATCAGCAGGCGCTGGACTTCTTCGACCACCGCCGCATCGCTCTGGATATTGGCAGTGAGCAGGCGCCCGCTCATGTATTCGTACAGGGAATCGAGCCCCTCGGCGATCTCGCCGCCGGCCTTTTTATCGAGCGCGGCGCGCAGGCCGCTGTCGATGATCAGGATGGCCTTGGACAGCGACTTGCCCTTCTCGGCAATATTGCCGCTGCGGATGGCGCCCAATGCGCTGTTGAGCGCGACCAGCGCGCCGTCGAACAGCATGACGATCAGCTTGTGGGGGCTGGCGGCAACAACGCCGGTTTCCATGCCAACCTTGGCATAGGCATGCACGCCAGTTTGTCGAGATCCAAACATACTCTGTCTCCTGTAAATAATGCTTAACGGTTCGCTGCCAGCGCGGCCAGCTGCTGCGTCAGATACGATTGGGTGCTGTTGAGACCGGCGATCATGGTGTCGAGCGCCGAATATTGCTTGCGATAGCGCGCCTCCACGTCCACCAGGCGCGTGCTGAAGGCGTCGCGCTGGGCGGTGATGTCCTTGACCGTATCGTTGAGGCCCTTGGTGCGGCTGGCAATCACGCCGGTACCGCCCAGGTAGTTGGCCGCCAGCGTGTTGAGCTGGTAAGCGTAGCCCTGCGAAAAGCCGAACGTGCCGCGATTGCCGATGGTGTCGCCTTCGATGGTGAGCTTCAGGCCTTCGATCGGCGCACCGGGCGCGCCGGTCAGCGTCTGGCCGTCGCCGGCGGCCGAGTAGCCGCCGATGGTGCCGGCCACGTCCAGGCCCTTGACCGGCGTGGCGGTGCCGAACACGCTGGCCATGCTGGTGCCGGTGGAATTGGCGATATTGATGTTGGACTTGGCGCCGAAGCGCGTCGATTCCAGCTTGAGCATGCCATCGTCGCCGATGGTGGCCGCCACAGTGGCGCCGGCCGAGGAAAACTTGCTCACGCCGTTGATTGCCGATTGCAGCATGGTGGCCAGCTGGCTCGGACTGTATTTACCTTCCGGGATGCTGACTGCCACCGTGTTGTCGAGGTTGGGCGGCGTCGTGTCGTTGAGCGTGATGGTCCAGCTGGTATCCGGCGCGATCGTGGTTTCCGCTGCCAGGGCAGTATTACCTTTCAATACGGCCTTGGTGGCCAGCTGGGTGATGTTGATCGCATAATCGCCAGCCACGGTCTTGGCCGTGGAACTGCTGAACTTGATGTCGGGATCGGTACCCCGGCCCACCGCCGCGAACAGGCCGGCGATGTCGTTGTAATTGGTGTCGATCGCCTTGCTCAACTTGCTGCTGTCGAGCGCCAGCGTGCCGTCCTTCTGGAACGTCACGCCGATCTGCGACAGGTTGGTCAGGTTGCTGCCTTGCAGACCGGTAATCGACGACGTCATCTGGCGCCGGATCGTCGCTTGCAGGTTGCGCAGCGTGGAGTCACCCAGCAGCGGGCCGCCGGTCTTGGTTTCGGCATTGTAGCCGCCGAGCGAAGCGATCTGGCTGTTGAGGTCGTTATACGCCTTGACAAAGCCGTTGACCGACGTGGTCAGCGAACTGGTGTCTTTGGCCACGGTAAGGGTGGACGCGCCTATCTTGACTGCGCTGATGGTCACGCCGGTGATGGCGCCGCTGATACCGGTGCTCGAGCTGGTCACGTCGATGCCGTTGACGGTGGCCTTGGTATCGGAAGCGGCCGCCTTCTGGTTCAGGCTTTGCACGCCGCCCGGATCATAGCCCAGCAGGCTGACCAGGGCCGGGTCGGGCGGTTCGCCGCCGGTGCCGGCCAGCGTGATCTTCATGCTCGAGCTCTGGCCAGTGTTGGTCGACGTCAGAATCAGGCGGTTGGGCGTGGCGTTGGTGCCGGTCGAGCCGTCCGAAACAATGCTGGCGGTCACCCCGAAATTGCCCTTGTTGATGGCGTCCACGATGCCCGACAGCGAATTGTTGGTGCTGTCGATCACGATGTTACCGCTGGTGCGCTCGGCGTCGGCCGTGAAGGTCGAACCCAGGTAAGCGCCACCGATACCGGCAGCCAGGCCGGCGCCGGCCGGGTTGGAGCCGCCCACGTTGATCGGGCTGCCATCGTTGGAAATGAGCGAGATCGACGACACCGCCGTCGTGTTGGAGCCGAGATTGGCCTGGCCGCTGTTGCCGATACCGCCGGTGACGCTGCCCGTCACCGCCTCGGAGATGCCGATATTGCTGCCGTCGGCATTTTTGAATTGCAACGTGCCGGCGGCAGCGGTGCCGCTGACGGTGATGTTGGCGTCGGCCAGCGCCCGCACCACGGCGGTGTTGCCGGTCAGCGCGGCGTCGATCGAGGCCGCGCTCACGGCCTCGGGCGCGCCGGGTGCCACGTTCGCACCCTGCACGGCAATTTCCACGCCGCCCACGGTAAGCGAATAGGTGCCGCCGCCGCTGGTGTCCACCGCGCCGAAGCTGGCAGCGCCGCCGCTGCCGAACAGGGTGGCCGACGTCTCGGTGGGCGCGGCTTTGGCCGACACCCCGGTAGTGGTGCTCTTGGCGTTGATCGCATCGGCCAGCAGGCGCGCGCTGCGGGTAGTGCCGTCGGTGGCGATTGCGGTGCCATTGATCGACAGTGCGCCTGGTGTGAGGCCCCCGGTGTGCAGGCTGGCGCCCAGCGCCGTGCCGGTGATGCCGAAGGTGCCGCCGGCAACCGCGCCGAGCGAAAAGTTGATGGTGGTCTTGGCGCCAACGCCGATGGCTGCCGTGGTCGATTTGAATCCGCCCGACGCCAGCGTTTGCGGCTGGGCGATCTGGCTGATGTTGACGCGGTAGGAGCCGGCCTTGGCGGTGCCGTTGGCGGTGGCCGTGAAGATCGAAGAGTCGCCGGGTGCGACCGACATGGTCTGGAAGCTGTTGATCGACGTCAGGCTCGATAGCGACGACTGGAACGAACCGAGCGCGCTCGACAGGTTGCCGTACGCCGATACCTGGCCCAGGTAACTGGCCGACTTTTTGTCGAACTGCTTGAGTGGCGCGGACTCCGCCACCATCAGTTTGCTGATGATGTCGTCGAGGTTCAGACCGGATCCGATGTTGGTGGTAGCTATGCCCACGGTGCGCTCCTGTGTAAAACAATAATATAAGGCAATAACGGCAGAATCAAACCGGACTTGAGAGGGAAGAATACCAGCCAGTTCCCACTTAGCAATGAAAAGTCGGGGTTTGCCGGGCGTACCGGCGCCTGCGCGGTGGTTTTGCGCGCCGTAAAAAGATTGCCATGAAGGGAAAAAATACGGCGCGCACCTGGCGCGCCGCGTGGACGAGGGGGATCAGGCGGCTTGCTGGGTCAGCATGCTTTTGGGACCGGGATTAGCCACGCAGCAGCGACAGCACACCGTTTGGCAACGAGTTGGCCTGGGCCAGCATGGCGGTGCCCGCCTGTTGCAGGATCTGGCCGCGCGTCAGGTTGGCCGTTTCCTGGGCGAAGTCGGTGTCCTGGATCCGGCTGCGCGAGGCCGAGAGATTCTCGGAGGTGGTGTTCAGGTTGGCAATCGTCGAGGCAAAACGGTTCTGGATTGCGCCGAGGTCGGCACGGTTCCTGTTGATCAGGTTCAACGCTGAATCGATGGTTTTCAGGGCGTTATTGGCGCCTTCGACCGTACTGACGTCAACCTTGTCCACCGATTGCAAGTCGCTGCCTATCGTCACGCCGCCGGTCACCGCCGAGCCGGTGGTGATGCTGGAGGTGATCGAGAAGCCAGCATCGGACGAGAACTCGATCCGGCCGCCCACGACCGCCGCTGCGCCGGTCGTGGTGTCGAGGGCCACCGTGGCGGTCGAGGGCTGTCCACCGATATCGTGACCACGGACGGTGGCGCCCTGCAATGCCTGGTCGCCCGACTGAGCGGCGATCTGGATATCGTTGCCGGTGTTGTCCGTCAGTTGCAATTCCTTGTTGCCAGCCGCATCGAGCTTGACGGTGGCGGTGACGTTGGTGGTCGCGCTTTGGGCGTTGACCGCTTGCGCCAAGGCCGACAGGTCGCCGCCCGTCACCCTGGCGCTGATGGTCACCGGTTTCGAGGTCGAATCGTTGGCGTTCGAATTGGCGCCGCGCAGCTGGAAGTTGACGGCGCCGTCCTTGATGCTGCCGATGGTCGCCACCGTCTTGGCTTCGGCCGTGACCCCTGTCGTGACGCTGGCGGCATTGATCTTGGCCGCCGCCGACTTGGCGTTGTCGCCGGCAACGGCAGGTGGACCGGCCTGTGGCGCCCTGAGGAACACTTGCTGGCTGGTGCCGGCGCCAGATGTGATGGTCAGCGTATCGTCAGCAGTCAGGAAGTTGCTGAGGTCGGCGTTCAGATTGGCGGCGGTGGCCGCATTCGCTTGCGACAGCGACGTGGGAACATCGACTGGCTTGATGGTGTTGTTGCCGATATCGCGGGCCCTGGCGCTTTGTATGCTGACGTCGATGGTCTGGTTGGAGTTGGCGCCCACCTGGAACTGGGTGGACGTCAGGCTGCCGTCGAGCACATTCTGGCCGTTGAACTGGGTGGTGTTGGCTACCCGGTCGAGTTCCTTGCTCAGGGCGCTCACTTCGTTCTGGATCGACGCCCGGTCCGAGACCGAGTTGCTGCCGTTGGCCGATTGCACCGCCAGTTCGCGGATGCGCTGCAACAGGTCGCCGGCCGTGCCCAGGCCGCCTTCAGCGGTTTGCGCCAGCGAGATGCCGTCGTTGGCATTGCGGGCGGCTTGCTGGTTGCCACGGATTTGCGCCGTGAACCGCTCGGAAATGGCCAGGCCAGCCGCGTCGTCCTTGGCGCTGTTGATGCGCAAGCCGGAAGACAGGCGTTGCAGGGAGGTGGACAAGCTGGCTTGCGAGCTGCTCAGGTTGCGCTGGGAATTCAGCGACTGGATGTTGCTGTTAATAATTTGGGCCATGGGATTCTCCACAGTGACAACGGCTGGGCTCGGTGCCCGTTTCACTTTGGTCCGCCACGCTGTTCCGGGGCGCTCAAACCGCTGTTGGCGTATCCACTACGCCCAGTCCACCGGCGTCTGCGCCTGGGACCATGTTTACGACTATACCTCGCAAATCTTTAGTGCAGAGAATAAATATTTTTTTAAACCCGTACGGACGAAAAAAAACCAGCCCGGAAGCTGGTTTTTGTTGTTGATAAGCACACAAATGAGTACACAGGCGCTTTTTGCAGTATCACGCCAAGATCACGCGGTTTGCTGGATCAGCACGCCCTTGGTGGATTTGGCTTCCATCGCCTTGGCGATTTCCAGCGCCTCGGGTGTCGGAATCTGCCGCAATACTTCCTTGGTGCTCTGGTCGATGACCTTGACCACGGTGCGCTTGCTGTCGGTGTCGATGGAAAACTCGAGTCCCTGCGACTTCGCTTGCGGCGATTGGTTCAATTCGGACACCGCCCGGTTGACCTGGTCGAGCGACGGCGGACCTTTGACCGCGTTGGCCGTCTCCACAGCCGTGGCCGGCGCGCGGGTCGCGCCCGCTGCCTGAATGGCATCGCTGCCGGCGATCTGGCGTTCTTGCGGGCGGCCGGCGGCAACTGAGCCTATTGAGTCGATAGTCATGATGCGTCCTTTACGAAAAATCCCCGGACTGACAGAGTCAGCCGGGGAGCGTGGTTAGCGCATGTTTTTTCTGAGCTAACTCATCCGGAGAGATTAGCCACGCAGCAGCGACAGCACGCCGTTCGGCAGCGAGTTGGCCTGGGCCAGCATCGCGGTACCGGCCTGTTGCAGGATCTGGCCACGGGTAAGGTTGGCGGTTTCTTGCGCAAAGTCGGTATCCTGGATCCGGCTACGCGAGGAAGACAAGTTCTCGGTGGTCGTGTTCAGGTTGGCGATGGTCGAAGCGAAACGGTTCTGGATCGCACCGAGGTCGGCACGGTTCTTGTTGATCGAGTTCAGTGCCGAGTCGATGGTTTTCAACGCAGCGTTGGCGCCGTCAATGGTGCTGACGTCGATTTTGTCCACCGATTGCAGGTCGCTGCCGACCGTAGCGGTGCTGCCGCCGACCACAGCCGACGATGCCTGGTCGGTGGTAATCGAGAAACCCGAGTCGGACGAAAACTCGACACGGCCACCAACCGAGGCGGACGCGGTAGCGCTCAGAACAGCACCAGCACCGGCCACACCGCCGACATCGTGGCCGCGTATTTCCGAGCTTTGCAGGGCAACATCACCGGCCTGGGTGGCGATCTGGATGTCGTTGCCGGTATTGTCCTTCAGCTGCAGTTCCTTGGCGCCGCTGGCATCGACCTTGATGCTGGCGGTGATATTCGTGGTCGCGGACTGCGCATTGACCGCTTGGGCCAGTGCCGACAGATCGCCACCCACCACTTTGGCGCTGATGTTGACCGCCTTCGAGTTCGGATCGTTGGCGATGGAATTGGCGCCGCGCAGCTGGAAGTTTACCGCGCCATCGACGATCTTCGACAGCGTCGCTTCGGTTTTCGCCTCGGCGTTCACACCGGTGGTACCGGCTGCGGAATTGATCTTGGCAGCGGCCGATTTCGCCGTGTCGCCGACGACCACCGCGCCAGCGGTGTTGTCTTGCGCTTTCAGGAAAATATCCTGCGAAGCGCCGGCACCAGCCTTGATGGTCAGCTTTTCGGTGACCATGTTGCTGCCGAGGTCGGCATTGAGGTTGGTCGCGGTATTGGTCTTTGCTTGCGACAGCGAGGTCGCGGTATCGGCCGGCTTGATGGTGTTATTGCCGATGTCACGTGCCTTGGCGCTCTGCACGCCGATGTCGATGGTCTGGTTCGAGTTGGCGCCGACCTGGAACTGGGTGGACGTCAGGCTGCCGTCGAGCACATTCTGGCCGTTGAACTGGGTGCTGGTGGCAACGCGGTCGAGTTCCTTGCTCAGGGCGCTCACCTCGTTCTGGATCGAAGCGCGGTCCGATGCCGAGTTACTACCGTTGGCGGACTGTACTGCCAGTTCGCGCACACGTTGCAGCAGATCGCCGGCGGTGCTCAAGCCACCCTCAGCAGTCTGAGCCAGCGAGATGCCATCGTTGGCGTTACGGGCTGCTTGTTGGTTACCGCGAATTTGCGACGTGAAGCGCTCGGAAATTGCCAGGCCGGCGGCGTCGTCCTTGGCGCTGTTGATGCGCAGGCCGGAGGACAGACGTTGCAACGAGGTCGACAGATTAGCTTGCGAGCTGCTCAGGTTACGTTGCGAATTGAGCGATTGGATGTTGCTGTTGATGACTTGTGCCATGATGATTCTCCAGATTACTACGGTGTGGGCTAGCTGCTCATTTCACTTTGGTCTGTCTCCGCGTTCCGAGACAATCAAACCGCTGTTGTAATGATTTTCGGTTGCCCCACGGGAAAATTTAGCCCTGGAAACGAACTATAAATTTCATTTCAGCCCTAAAGTTCAGCCGATGCCTGCGCTTAATCGACCGCAAAAAACGATTCTTTAGGGTGAAAAATAATTTATTTCTCGGCGATTTAAATGAAAAAAAAGCCCGGCAGGCGCCGGGCTGGATAGATTTTGTGGCATCCGTACCAAGTTTTTTAGCCTATTCGGCCATCACCACCCGGTTCTTGCCGGTCTGCTTGGCGGAATACATGGCCTTGTCGGCACGTTTGACCAGGTCGGTCTGCTCTTCATTCGGGCGGCGCAGCGCGACGCCGGCCGAGAAGGTGATCAGGACTTTCTCGTTATCGTGCAGGAAGAAGTGCTTGGTCAATTCGCGCTGCAGGCGGGTCATGGTCGATGCCGCCGCGTCGATGGTGGTCTCGGGCATCAGGATCAGGAATTCCTCGCCGCCGAAGCGGGCGATCACGTCCATCGAGCGCAGGGTTTCCTTGACGATCTTCACCAGGTGCTTGAGGGCCGCGTCGCCGGCGATGTGACCATAGGTGTCATTGAGTTTTTTGAAGTCGTCGAGGTCGAGCACGGCGATGCACAGCGGCGTGCCACGGCGGTCGGCGCGCGCGGTTTCGCGGTCGAACACGTCGTCGAGGCCGCGCCGGTTGAGCGAGCCGGTCAACTGGTCTTCACGCACCAGCTCGCTCAAGTGCTGGAGCTTGGCCTCGAGCGCGTGGATGCGGCTTTCCGCATCCTGCACTTCCTGGCGCGCCAGCACCATCTTGTCGCGCGCCTTGAGCGCTTCGGCCTGCACCATCCGGGTTTCCTTGAGCACCTCGTCGAGGATGGTATTGAGCTCGGCGATATTGTCGGCCTTGCTGATCTTGTCCGAATAACCACCGATTTTCTCGTGGAAGTCGCCGGTGGATGCGGCCACCGCGCCCAGCCGGTCGATAAAGGTCATCATCATGTTCTTGACGGTGAGCTTGACGTCCGACAGGCTGTGCTTGAGCTGGCCCTGCTTGTAGATGACTTCTTTCAGCGTGCGGGTGGCGTCCTCGAGTGCGCGCACGTCGAGCGGGCCGGAAATCAGGTGTTGCACGGCCTCGATCTGACCCTGCAGCCAGCTGTCGTCGTCCAGCAGTTCGCTGACGTTTTCCAGCAGCAGCTTGAACAGGCGCAGCAGCAGTTCCTGCTGCTCGCCGCTGTCGGCGCCGCGCACTTCGATCTGGAAGCACAGTTGCTTGAGGCGCTGGCCGATCTCGGTCAGCGCTTCCTCGTTGTGGGCCTCGCGCGCGGCGCTGCCCAGGGATTCGGCTTCGGCCGCCAGCGCTGGCGCGCCGGCCAGCAGCGAGGCCACCGCGAAGGTCAGGGCGCGGCTGAGCAGTTCGCGCAGGACGCGGCTTTGCTCGTCCTCGACGCTGCCAACCACAGCGGCGCCACCGACCCCACCGATGCCGGCCACTTCGATGCCCGGCTTCTTGCTGATAAAGTGTTTTTCCACCAGTTGCGACAACATGCGCGCATAGCCGTCCCAGTCGCGCGATTTGACGGCGCGGTTGAAGCGGCGGCCGAAATCGGCCAGGTCGCCGGTACCGTCGGTGAGGCGCGTGGCAAACTGGTTCAGTACCGCTTCCGGGCCGGGGTCGATGGCAACCACCGGGGCCGCGACCGGTTCGCTGATACCGGCGATTTCGTTGTAAATCTCGCGGTAAGCCTCGGGCGTGGGCGAGATCCGGCGCAGCGCCAGGCGCTTGAACGCCTCGCGTGCGATCTCGGCCGGATTCTGCTCGGGGACTGCGGGTTTGCTGGACATGGAACCTCTATGGGTTTACTTGGTTGTAGCATGATAGGCCCAATCCTGATGCATCATTGCGCGGAGCAGGCGCAGAAAAACGTCTTTCATTTCTGCATCAAAAATGTTCTATCCGACAACGACTTATGGTCGCGTCGTTGTCATTTTACCCCTGTCGGCGCGGTTCGTCGTCCCTCGTTAGTCGATCAGCTGATTTTTGATGGCGTAGTGTGTCAATTCGGCGCTGTTCTTGAGCTTCATCTTGACCAGCAGCCGGGCCCGGTACTCGCTGACCGTCTTGACCGACAGCGACAGCTCCTTGGCGATCACGCCCACTGTCTTGCCGGAGGCGATCATGGTCAGGGTCTGGTACTCGCGGTCGGACAGGGCGTCGTGCGGCGGCGCCTCGTGGTCTTCGCCCACGTGGTTGGCCAGTTCCTGCGCCAGCGCCGGGCTGATGTATTTCTGGCCGTCCGCCACCTGGCGGATGGCGTTGACCAGTTCGCGCGGTGCGCTCTGCTTGGTCAGGTAGCCGGACGCGCCCGCCTTGAGCGAGCGGATCGCGTACTGGTCTTCGCGGTGCATCGACAACATCAGTACGGCCAGGTCCGGCTTTTCCTTCTTGATCTGCTTGAGCACGTCGATACCGCTGCGGTCGGGCATGGAAATGTCGAGCAGCATCACCTGGCATTCGGACTTGCGGAACAGCTTGACCGCTTCCAGGCCGTTTTCAGCCTCGCCGGCCACGATGATGTCGCGCGTCTCGGCCAGGATTTGCTTCAAGCCTTCGCGCACGATGGCATGGTCGTCGGCAATGAAGACCTTGATGATGGCTTTTTCGCTCATGGTGGTTTTCTCTACTTTATTTGCAGGCGCTCTGTGGCGCATTATTCACAGCAATTGGTCGCCGGTTGGCTATCCGGCTATTGTAGCCTCCGTGCCCGTGCTTTCGTGGCGTATCTTGATCGCCACCACGGTGCCGCCGCCCGGCGCGTGGCTCAGCGTCAGGGTGCCGCCCAGCGCCCGGGTGCGCTCCACCATGCCGCGCAGGCCGAACGACGCCGGCTTGGCGCGGTCGGCCTGGCGGATGCCGCGGCCGTCGTCGGTGATTTTCAGGCTGACGTAATGGCGCAGCCGCGCCAGCTTCACGCTCACCCGGCTGGCTTCGGCATGCTTGGCGATATTGGTCAGCGCCTCCTGGGCGACGCGGAACAGGGCCGTGGACTGGTCTTCGTCCAGCCCCATGTCGCGCTGGTTGTAGCTGAAGGTGGTCTCGATGCCGGCCTGCTTGTCGAACTCGCGCACCTGCCACTCCAGTGCGGCCACCAGGCCCAGGTCGAGCAGGGCGGGGCGCAGGTCGAGCGAAATCCGGTGCACGGCGTCGATGGTGCGGTCCACCAGCGAGTCGAGGTAATCGGTGCGTTCGCGCAGCGTCGGGTCGATGCCGATGCCGTTCAGGCGTGCGGCCAGCATGGCCAGCGCCATCTTGATGGCGGTGAGGTTGCCGCCTAGCTCGTCGTGGATTTCACGGGCGATGCGGGCGCGTTCCTGTTCTTTCACGCGGTCGCTGTGGGCGCTGAGCTCGGCCAGCCGCGCGCGCGACTGCCGCACTTCCTGCTGTTCCTGCTTGCTTTCGGTGATGTTGGTCATCATGCCGTCCCAGCGCATGGCGCCGCCGGGCAGCGCGTGCGGGGTGGCGCGCAGATTGATCCACTTGACGTCCTTCCAGGCATCGACCCAGATCCGGCCCTCCCAGTTCCAGCTCCGCAGCGCGTTGGCCGAAGCTTGCATGGCATCGAGGTACGAGCCCCGGTCCTCGGGCAGGACCAGTTCGAGGAAGCGGCCGGGTGCGGCGTGCAGGTCGGCCGGTGCCAGGCCCAGCAGCGCCTGGCAGCCGTCGCTCAGGTAGGGAAAGGCGACGCTGCCGTCGGCTTCGCGCACGAACTGGTACACCAGGCCGGGCGTATTGGAGACGATGGCGTCGAAACGTGCGCGCACCTGTGCCAGTTCGGCGGCAAGGTCGGCAGGGGGCAGGGCGGCAGTGCTCATGGTATTACTCATGGTGTTGATTGTCAGGGAGTCAGGTGCGCCAGCGCGCACGCACGCGCTTGAGCAGGCGGCGGAAACGTCCGCCCCAGCTACGCGGCGCCAGGCTGGCGCGTTGGCGCCAGCGGCGCACGCGCTCTGCCAGCGCCTGCACCCGCCGCCAGGCGGCGGTCGCTTGCAGGCGCGCGATCCAGCGCGCCTTGAGCGCCAGGAACCAGCCCAGCAATCTGGCGAACCAGACGATGGTGAGCAGCACCGGCCGCGTGAGCAGGTACAGCCGCGCCACGGCCGCCGCGCCCAGCACCTTGGCCAGCACGATCACGGCCAGGCCCAGCAGCGCATGGCCGTTGGCCAGCGCCCACAGCGCCAGCAGCTTGACCGGAAACAGCAATACGGCCGGCAATAACAGCAACACCAGCGCCGCGTACGGCCCCAGCCGGCAAATTCCTTGTTCCAGGCGCGCCAGCGGCGGCCACGCGGTAAGCCGGCGCATCAGCGCCGCGCCCAGGTCCCACAGCCAGTCTTCCAGCAGCAGCAACAGCGCCGCCAGGTAGACCAGCGGGGCGAACAGCCAGCGGTGCAAGCGTCGGAAATATTTCATCGGGACTCGTGTGGTTCTTCTGGCAGCATGATACCGCGCGGCGGGCAGGTACAATAGGCTCATGAATAAAGCCTTTGTAAAAGAATCCGACGGTGACGACGACGAGGAAGCCGCCGCGCTGGCGCTGGCCATCCCGCCCGGCTCGAAGAACTATATCCGCCCCGAGGGTTACCAGCGCATCAAGGACGAATTGCTGCAGCTGATCGATGTCGACCGGCCGGAAGTGGTGCGCATCGTCCACTGGGCCGCGTCCAATGGCGACCGCTCGGAAAACGGCGACTACATCTACGGTAAAAAGCGCCTGCGCGAGATCGACCGCCGCATCCGTTTCCTCACCAAGCGCATGGATTCGGCGGCCATCGTCGACCCCAGCGTGCACCACGGCACAGACCAGATCTTTTTCGGCGCCACCGTCACCTACTGCGATCAGCATGGCCAGGAGCGCACCATCACCATCGTCGGCATCGACGAGCTCGATCCATTGAATGGCAAGATCAGCTGGGTGGCGCCGGTGGCCCGCGCCCTGACCAAGGCGCGCGAAGGGGATGTCATCACCTTCCAGGCCCCGCACGGGGTTGATGAATTGGAAATCCTGGCGGTGAGTTACCCGGCGCCCGGCCCGACTTAAGCATACTCGTACAGCGTGAGGGTGGAGCGCCTGCGGGAGTTTTTTAACCCCGAGACCCCGGTGGTAGTGCGGTTTGACGTGCATCAAACCGCCAGAGCGCTTGGCTGCTACCGTCAGCTACCAAGCCAACGGAGCCCCGCCATGCCACGTCGTCCACGCCTGGTACTGCCAGGCATCCCCTGCACCTCATCCAGCGCGGCCATAATTGCCAGCGCTGCTTCATCAACGACGCCGATTACGTAACATACTTGGGTCTGCTGCGTGAACACGGACTAATGACCTCATGCAAACTGCACGCCTACGTACTGATGAGTAACCACGGCCGCCTCCTGCTGACCATACACGATGCCGCCGCCCTGTCCGGGATGATGAAGCCGAGCGCCCAACACTACGCCCAATATTTCAACTGTCGTTATCAGCGCACCGGCAGCGTTTGGGAAGGGCGCTATAAGACTTGCATGGTCCAGACTGAAGACTACTTCCTGGAATGCCAGCGCTACATCGAGCTTAACCCTGTACGCGCAGGGATGGTCGCATTTCCAAGTCACTACCGTTGGTCCAGTTATCGCGGCAATGCGGAAGGGCGGCGCGACGGGATGACGATGCCGCATGATTTGTATCAGCGGCTGGGGTTGACAGACGCGGAGCGGCGGCAGACGTATCAGCGGTTGTTTGATGCGCCGTTGAGTCAGTACAGGCTAGTTCAAATCCGGGCAGCAATTAATTCCCAGCGAGCTTTATAAACCCGACCCCATCGCAGCGCTACGCATGCCTTACCACTTGGGGTCGGACCCCGTGCGGGGTCCGACCCCCGGCTTTGGCCGTGCGGGTTGAAGGAAAAATCAACTCCGCTCGCGCAGGATGCGGTTCACGCCGTTCACGCGGCGGACATTGCGCAGCAGGCCGGCCAGGTGCACGCGGTCTTTCACCTGGATGGTAAAGCGCAGCTGGTGCAGCACGTTGTCCTTGTCCTCGTCCATGCCGACATAGGTGATGTTGGCGTCGGACTCGCCGATTTCGGCTGCCACGCGCGCCAGGATGCCTTTTTCGTTGTTGATCAACAGCTTGATGCGGCAGTCGAAACGGCGGTTCATCTCGGTGCCCCACTTGACCGCGATCCAGCGGTCCGGTTCCTTGGTCTTCTGGCGCTTGGCGATGGTGCAATCGGTGGTGTGCACCAGCAGGCCCTGGTCGCGGCGCAGCTGGCCGATGATGGAATCGCCCGGAATCGGCAGGCAGCACGGCGCCAGTTGTACCGAGACGCCTTCGCTGCCGCAGATGGTGACCGGGTCGAGCTCGGTAGCGCTGTTGTGGTCGATCGGCGCGCTGGCCGATTCGCCGCCGCGCAAACCGAAGATGTGACGCGCCACCAGCGCGGCCATGCGCTTGCCGATGCCGATGTCGGCATACAGCTCGTCGAGCGACTTGGCGCTCGATTCGTTGAGCAGGCGCTCGGTCAGGTGTTCTTCGAGCAGCGCCGACATGCCCAGCGAGGTCAGCGCCTGCGCCAGCAATTGCTCGCCCAAGGTGATCGACTCGGGCAGGTTGATGGTGCGCAGGTGGTGGCGGATCGCCGAGCGCGCCTTGCCGGTTCGCACGAACGACAGCCAGCTCGGGCTTGGACGCGAATTGGAGTCGGTAACGATTTCCACGATGTCGCCGTTGCGCAGCTCGGTGCGCAACGACACCGGTTCGTGGTTGATCATGGCCGATACCGTGTGGTCGCCGATGCCGGTGTGGATCGAATACGCAAAGTCGATCGGCGTGGCGCCACGCGGCAGGGCGATGATTTTCGACTTGGGCGTAAACACGTACACCGAATCGGGGAACAGGTCGACCTTGACGTGTTCGAGGAACTCGGCCGAGTCGCCGGTCTGCTGCTGGATGTCGAGCAGCGACTGCAGCCATGCATGGGTGCGCTGCTGCATGTCCGACAGATTGGAATCGGCGTTCTTGTACAGCCAGTGCGCCGCCACGCCGGACTCGGCGGTACGATGCATTTCCTGGGTGCGGATCTGGAACTCGACCGGCGTGCCGTACGGGCCGATCAGGGTCGTGTGCAGCGACTGGTAACCGTTGAGCTTGCGAATCGCAATATAGTCCTTGAACTTTCCCGGCATCGGCTTGTACAGCGAGTGCAGGGTGCCCAGCGCCACGTAGCAATTGGGGAAGGTATCGACCACCACGCGGAAACCGTACACGTCGAGCACTTGCGAGAACGACAGGTGCTTGTTGCGCATCTTTTTGTAGATGCCGAACAGCGTTTTTTCGCGGCCATACACTTCCGCCTCGATACCGGCCACGCCCAGCGTATTCTTCACCGATTCGAGGATCTTGGTGACCACTTCGCGGCGGTTGCCGCGCGCCGCCTTGACGGCCTTGGCCAGGGTGCGATAGCGCAGCGGGTACAGGTGCGAGAACGACAGGTCCTGTAGCTCGCGGTAGATATTGTTCAGGCCCAGGCGGTGCGCGATGGGCACGTACACTTCCATGGTCTCGCGCGAGATGCGGGCCTTCTTGTTCGGCGCCATCACTTCCATGGTGCGCATATTGTGCAGGCGGTCGGCCAGCTTGATCAGGATGACGCGCACGTCGGACGCCATCGCCAGCAGCATCTTGCGGAAGTTTTCCGCCTGCGCTTCGATCTGGCTCTGGAATTCGATTTTATCGAGTTTCGACAAACCATCGACCAGGTTGGCCACCGGCGCGCCGAAGCGTTCGATCAACTCGTCCTTCTTGACGTCCTGGTCTTCCATCACGTCGTGCAGCAGCGCGGCCATGATCGCTTGCGCGTCGAGCTTCCAGTCGGCGCAGATTTCAGCCACGGCGATCGGGTGCGAAATATACGGCTCGCCCGACTTGCGGACTTGGCCCAGGTGCATTTCATCCGAGAAGCGATAGGCTTCCTTGACCTTTTTCAGGTCGGCGGCATTCATGTACTCGGACAGTTTTTCGGTCAGGTGCGTGACCGAGGCAACGCCGGCGGTCAGGGTAGGCGTAGCCAGGGGCGACGAGGAAATCACGGGGGGAGCTGGTGGTGGCACGGATGCTGCGATGGTAGAGGCGGTGCTATCCCCTGCATTGTTTCCGGACGTAATAGCGGTGGACGGCGCGTTGGACGTCAAGGTGGACGTGACTGCGGCCGGCGCGGTGGCCGGCTGCTTGGCCCGGGAGGGCTTGCCGTTCAGTGTCAGGTCGGCAGGGATCAGGTTCATACGTGTGCGTTCCGTCGAGTTGAGGATGCATTCTCCACCTTCGGGAACGCGTCCACCTTACATGGGGACTTTTTTCAACATTTCGATACCGACTTTGCCAGCGGCGATTTCACGCAGGGCGACCACGGTAGGCTTGTCCTTGGCTTCCACTTTCGGCGTGTGGCCTTGCAGCAGTTGGCGCGCGCGGTAGGTGGCTGCCAGGGTCAGCTGGAAACGGTTAGGGATGTTCTTGAGACAGTCTTCAATAGTAATGCGTGCCATGATATAGCTCCTAAAATCTTTTATTCAGCGTGGATACCCAATTGGGCAAATAGCGAGGCGTTGCGTGCCGCTTGTTGCGCAAACCGGCAACGGGCCGCTCTGACAATCGCGGTCAGCTCGGACAACGCGATTGCGAATTCTTCGTTGATGATAGCATACTCGAACTCGGGCGCGTGGGCGATTTCTCCCCCTGCGGCCAGCAGCCGGCGGGTGATCACGTGGGGCTCGTCGGTGGCGCGTTTTTTCAGTCGTTCTTCGAGCGCATCGATCGATGGCGGCAGGATGAAAATGCCGGTCGCCTGCGGGAACTGCTTCTTCACCTGGCGTGCGCCCTGCCAGTCGATTTCCAGCAAAATATCGGTGCCGGTCTTCATCTGCTGTTCGACCATGATGCGCGACGTGCCGTAGTAATTACCGTGCACTTCGGCCCACTCCAGGAACTCGCCGGCTTCGGCGCGCGCGACGAAATCTTCGGCGGTGGTGAACCAGTATTCCTTGCCGTGGGTTTCACCGGGACGCGGCGCGCGCGTGGTGGTGGAAATCGACAGCTTGATCGCCGGCTCCTGCGCCAGCAGGGCATTGACCAGCGTGGACTTGCCGGCGCCCGACGGCGCGGCCACCACGAACAAGCTGCCGGCGAAAGCGTTGGTTAAGCTCATGTTTATCTTCCCGACTCTAAACGTCAAAGGCGCCAACCAGGCGCCCAAAGACGTATTTTACCAAGAGCCATGAGCGCGCTGCCATTTACCCGCGTTTACAATAATCCGATCAGATGCTGCGCCGCCGCCGGCGCCCGTTCCTTGGCGCCGTTAATGAAATAGATGAACACGTCGCGCGTGGTTTTGCTGTCCTTGGCGGTGCCCACCAGCGGCAGGTGATCGGGCGCGGAGCCTTGCTGCCATTGGCCTGCTGCGGTCGCCCATTTTTTCAATGCCGGCTTGGTGTAGCCGGTAATCCTGCTGCTGTCGGCATTGAGCAGGCGCGCGTACACGAAGCTGCCGGTCACATCGGCAAACGACGGGAAGTCCGGTGCATCGGCAAACACGGTCGCCACCTTGTACTTGCGCGCCAGTTTCAGGTAGTCGTCGCACATGAAGCTGTCGTGGCGGACGTCGAGCACGTGGCGCAGTTTGCGCGTGCCAAGTTTGGCCGGCAGCAGTTTGAAGAAGGATTCGAGGTCGTCGGGATCGAACTGCTTGGTGGGCGCCAGTTGCCACAGCAGCGGACCGAGCTTGTCGCCCAGTTCGGCCAGGCCGCTGTTGACGAAGCGCTCGACCGATTCGCCGGCTTCGGCCAGTACGCGGCGGTTACTGGCGTAGCGGCTGGCCTTGACGGAGAAAACGAAGTCGTCCGGCGTTTGCGCGTGCCAAGATGCGAAGTGTTCGGGCTTGGCGGTGCGGTAATAGGTGCCGTTGATTTCGATGCTGGTGACCTGGCGGCTGGCATATTCCAGCGCCTTTTTTTGCGGCACGTCTTGCGGATAAAACGTCTCGCGCCAGGGCGCGTAATCCCATCCGCCGATGCCTACCCGAATTGACGTCGCCATGTTGCGCTCCAAAGTTGAGCTAACCAGTTGAGCTCAAATCATAGCGGGATTTTTAAAGCCGGGCTCTTTTCCTTTGGCAAACGAACCCAATACTAACGGGATCTGTCACTCACCGGAAAACCACATGAAAGACCTGATCGTCGTCGCCACCCTGACCGCCAAGCCCGGCCACGAGGCCGCCCTTAAAGCCGCACTGGAAAAAATCGTCCCGCCCAGCCGCGCCGAAGCGGGCTGCTCGCGTTACGAGCTGCACGGCGATATCGAACAGCCGGGACGGTTTGTGATGATCGAGACATGGCGCGACCAGCAGGCGCTGACCGAGCATGAAGCCACGCCGCACTTCCAGGCGCTGGTGCAGGAAGTGGGCGGCAAGGCAGACATACAGGTATTAAAACTGGACAAGCTGCTGTAATCGCCAACTTGAATTCCGTCATCCTCGCGTGCGCGAGGATGACGGAGCGTAAGCAGGAGGATTACTCCAGGTTCTGCACCTGTTCGCGCATCTGCTCGATCAGCAGTTTCAGTTCCATCGATGCATCGGCCAGTTCCTTCACCGACGCCTTGGCGCCCAGGGTGTTGGCTTCGCGGTTGAGCTCCTGCATCATGAAGTCCAGGCGCTTGCCGACCTGGCCGCCTTTTTTCAGGATGTGGCGGGTTTCGCCCAGGTGCGCCGACAGCCGGCCCAGCTCTTCGGCGACGTCGATGCGGATGCCGTACAGGATCACTTCCTGGCGGATGCGCTCGAGCGCATCCTGGCGCGACAGCGACGAGTTCGAGCCCTGGCAGGCCAGGCCCAGCGCGTCCTGCATGCGCTCGACGGCTTTTTGCTGGAACGCCGCCACCACTTGCGGAATCAGGGGCGTGATGCGTTTGACGATCGCTTCCATCGCCTCGATGCGGGAAATGAGCATCGCTTCGAGCGCCGCGCCTTCGCGCTGGCGGCTCACGACAAACGCCTGCACCGTGCGCACGGTAAGCGCGGCGACGTCGGCCTGCAGCGACTCCTGGCCGATTTGCGCTTCCTCGATCACGCCGGGCCAGCGCAGCAGTTCGGCCACCGACATGGCCTGGGCGGCGGGAAAGTGCGCGCCCACTTCGGCCTGCAAGCGTTGCAACTCGGTCAGCAACGGCATGTTCAGCGCCTGCGCGCCCGTGGTGGCTGCCTTGCGGCCAAAGCTCAGGCGCAGTTCCACCTTGCCGCGCGTGATGGCAGCCATGATCGCCGCGCGCAGATCGGGTTCAAGCGCGCGTAAATCGTCATTAATTCGAAACTGAAGATCGAGAAACCGGGAGTTGACACTCTTGATCTCGATGGTCAGTGTGCCCGCCGCACTCTCACTGGTGGCGACCGCGTAGCCCGTCATGCTGGAAATGCTCAATGGATATCCCCGATTAATCTTTTACAAAACAGTGACTTATCCAACATCCGGTGCTGCAGGCAAAAAGTATTGTGGCTGCGCTCCACAATGTCTCTCTGCCGGATGGTCTGGAAATTGCTGGATATTGCATTGTAAAGAAAATTGCGGCTGGTGGGTTCAGTATTGTTTACCGGAACTGTAGGGTTGGCGCGGTTGTGCCAGCGCCCGTTGTGGTCTATGCTGCCGGACGATCAATTTGCCAGGAATACACTATGACCCTAGACACCCGCCCGAGCGGCCGCGCCGTCGATGCGCTGCGCACCCTGCGCCTGACCCGCGACTACACCAAGCATGCCGAAGGTTCGGTGCTGATCGAGTGCGGCGACACCAAGGTCATATGTACCGCCAGTATCGAAGACAAGGTGCCCGGCTTCCTGAAAGGCAAGGGTCAGGGCTGGATGACGGCCGAATACGGCATGCTGCCGCGCTCCACCCACACCCGCATGGACCGCGAGGCGGCGCGCGGAAAGCAGTCGGGCCGCACCCAGGAAATCCAGCGCCTGATCGGCCGCTCGCTGCGCGCCGCGTTTGACCTCAATGCCTTCGGCGAACGCACCCTGCACCTCGATTGCGACGTGATCCAGGCCGACGGCGGCACCCGCACCGCGTCGATCACCGGCGCCATGGTGGCTGCGTACGACGCCTTTGCCAAGCTGGTCGCGCGCGGCGCGGTGCCGGCCATCCCGCTGAAAAACTTCGTGGCGGCCATCTCGGTGGGCGTGTACCAGGGCACGCCGGTGCTCGACCTCGACTACATCGAGGACTCCAACTGCGATACCGACATGAACGTGGTCATGAACGACGCCGGCCATTTCATCGAAGTGCAGGGCACGGCCGAAGGCGCGGCGTTCGACCGCGACGGCATGAACCGCCTGCTGGACCTGGCGCAGGGCGGCATTGCCGACCTGATCGTGCTGCAAAAGCAGGCGCTGGGCCTCGCCTGAGGTTCGGTCCCCCTAAACGGTTTACAATGGCGGCTTCCCAGAATTTGAAGCCGCCATCGCCATGACCCAACGCCTGATCCTCGCCTCCAACAACGCCGGCAAACTCAAGGAATTCAACCAGCTGCTCGCCACCGTTGGCTACTCGGTCCACGCCCAGGGCGAGTACGACGTGCCGGAAGCGGACGAACCGTTCCATACCTTTGTAGAAAACGCCCTGCAAAAAGCCCGCCATGCCGCGCGCATCACCGGCTTGCCGGCGCTGGCCGACGACTCGGGCGTGTGCATCAACGCCTTTGGCGGCGCGCCCGGCGTGTACTCGGCGCGGTTTGCCGGCGAGCCGAAGTCCGACGCCCGCAACAACGAAAAAATGGTGGCCGACCTGGCTGCGCACACCGACCGCTCGGCCTATTATTACTGCGTGCTGGTGTTCGTGCGTCATGCCGACGACCCGCAGCCGATCATTGCCGACGGCCGGTGGAATGGCGAAATGCTCGACGCGCCGCGCGGGACCGGCGGCTTCGGCTACGACCCGTATTTCTACATCCCGGCGCTGGGCAAGTGCGCCGCCGAGCTCACTTCCGACGAAAAGAACGCCTTGTCGCACCGCGGCCAGGCCTTGCGTGCGCTGGTAGAGAAGCTGAAATGATACCGATCAAGATTGTCGGCGCCACCAGCAAAGCCACCAGTACAGCGACCAGTACAGTTGACAAGGTGGCTGCCGGCGCTGACCTCGGGGACGCTGCCGGCGTCGCCCTCAAGTACCTGAAAAGCGGTGCGCTCAACCTGACCGCGCTGCCGCCGCTGTCGCTCTACATCCACTTCCCGTGGTGCGTGCGCAAGTGCCCGTATTGCGATTTCAATTCGCACGAGGCAAAAGAGGGCGGTGCCTTCCCCGAGCAGGAATACCTGGACGCGCTGCGCCTCGACCTGGAAATGGCGCTGCCATTGATTTGGGGGCGCAAGATCTACACGATCTTCATCGGCGGCGGTACCCCGAGCCTGATGTCGGCGGCAGGCCTGGACCGGCTGCTCTCCGACGTGCGCACCCTGCTGCCGCTCGATGCCGATACCGAGATCACCATGGAAGCCAACCCGGGCACGTTCGAGGCGGAAAAATTCCGCGCGTACCGGGCCAGCGGCATCAATCGCCTGTCGATCGGCATCCAGAGTTTCAACGCCCGCCACCTGAAGGCGCTCGGCCGCATCCACGACGACGGCGAGGCCAAGCGGGCGGTGGAAATCGCGCTCGATAACTTCGACAACTTCAACCTCGACCTGATGTACGCGCTGCCATCGCAGACTTTGGACGAAGCGCGCCAAGATCTCGAGACCGCCATGGCCTTCAAGCCGCCGCACCTGTCGCTGTACCACCTGACCATGGAGCCGAACACGCTGTTCGCCAAGTATCCGCCGGCGCTGCCCGACGACGACGCCAGTGCCGACATGCAGGACATGATCGCCGAGCTCACTGCCGCCAACGGCTACCAGCACTACGAAGTGTCGGCGTATGCGAAAGAGGGCAAGCGCGCGCGCCACAATCTTAACTATTGGGAGTTCGGCGACTACCTCGGCATCGGCGCCGGCGCCCATTCGAAGCTGTCGTTCCCGCACCGGGTGCTGCGCCAGGCCCGTTACAAGCAGCCGCGCGCGTACATGGACCAGGCCAGGCTGGGCGCGCCGGTACAGGAAGAGCACGAAATATCACGTGACGACATGGGCTTCGAGTTCATGCTCAACACCTTGCGCCTGCGCGGCGGCTTCGATCCCAACCTGTTTGCCGAGCGTACCGGCATGAGCATGAACGCCATCGAAAAGACCTTGAATGCAGCAGAGGCCAAGGGACTGATCTACCGCGATTACAAGGTCATTCGGCCTACCGAGCTGGGGCTGCGATTCTTGAATGATCTGCAGGAAATGTTCCTGGGGACTTAAAACTCTTCCCAGTCCTGGTCGCTGCCCACGGTTGCCGGTTTACGCGGCGCCGAAGCCAACGCTGGCTTCGGCGCCGGCTTAGCTGCCGGCTTAGTTGCCGGCTTAGTTGCCAGCTTAACTGCGGTTTTTAAAGCGGGGGCCGGCTGTCTCGCCGCCACCGGCCTGGTCGCCGGCGCCACCTTGCGTGGGGCAGCAGCCACCACCGGCGCTGCCGCCATCCCGGCCTCCAGCCGGAACGACGACGCCACGTCTGCCAGCCGTTCGGCCTGCTCCTGCATGCTGGCCGCCGCTGCTGCCGCTTCTTCCACCAGCGCCGCGTTTTGCTGCGTGACCTGGTCCATCTGCGTGATGGCCGTGTTGACCTGGTCGATGCCGATGCTTTGTTCGCTCGACGCCGAGGTGATCTCGCCCATGATATCGGTCACGCGGCGCACGCTGGCCACCACGTCGTCCATGGTGGCGCCGGCTTCCTGCACCAGCTTCGAGCCGATATCGACCTGGTCCACCGAGTTGCCGATCAATTCCTTGATCTCCTTGGCTGCGCCGGCCGAGCGCTGCGCCAGGTTGCGCACTTCGGACGCCACCACCGCAAAGCCGCGTCCCTGTTCGCCGGCGCGTGCCGCTTCCACGGCGGCGTTGAGCGCCAGGATATTGGTCTGGAAGGCGATGCCGTCGATGACGGAAATGATGTCGTAGATCTTGCGCGACGAATCGTTGATGGTGCCCATGGTGTTGACCACCTGGCTGACGATGGCGCCGCCTTTTTCCGCCACCTCCGACGCGGTCTTGGCCAGCTGGTTGGCCTGGCGCGCGTTGTCGGCGTTCTGGCGCACGGTGGACGTCAGTTCTTCCATCGACGAGGCGGTTTCCTCGAGCGAACTGGCTTGCTCCTCGGTGCGCTGCGACAGGTCCATATTGCCGGCGGCAATTTCATGCGAGGCGCTGGCGATGGTGCGGGTGCCGGTCTGCACCTGGCTCACCACCTTGACCAGCGCATCGTTCATGCCCTTCAGGGCCGTCATCAGCGCGCCGATTTCCGAGCGCTGGACTTGCGTGTCGAAGCGGGTAGTGAGGTCGCCGTCGGCCACCTTGGCAGCGATATCGACCGCCGACTTCAACGGCACCGTGATCGAGCGTGAAATGACCCAGGCCGCTGCCGAGCCGATGGTCACCATCAGTACCGTGAGCAGGAGCAGCAACTGGTTGGCACGGTCATTGGCCGCGTCGATGGCGCGGGCGGTGGCGTCGATGGCCTTGCGCTGGTGCGCCAGCAAGCCTTCCACCGCCACCGAATAAGCCTTGGCGGCAGGGATGAATTCGCCGTTGAAGATTTTTTCGGAAGCAGCGTCGTCACCGGCCGCGCGGGCTTTGCCGACGGCGGTTTTCAGGTTCTGGTAATTGGTGCGCAGGACCACGATCTTGTCGAACATGGCGCGTTCCTCGTCGCTGGCGACGAGTTCCTTGACCTTGCCCATCAACTCGGCGCCACGCTTGCTGCTGGCCGCGATCACGTCGGCGAAGATGGTGGGCAGCGTGGCGTCCTTGCTGCGGGCGATCAGTTCGGTACGGGCGATGGCCGAGTACATCAGCACATACCAGTCGGAAACCAGGCGCTCCTTGGCCAGCGGCTTTTCCATCATCTCGCGGGTGGCGTTAGCCTGGCTGCGGGCGTTCAGCAGTCCCACGGTGGTGGCGACCAGGGCCAGCAGCAAGACGATGCCGAAGGCGACGGCCAGGCGGGTGCCGATGCGCATGTGCGAAAGAAAATTCATGGTGGGTTCTCCGTTTTTATAATGCCAACTAGCACACTTCAAGTATGCGCCCGGGGCCGGAGGAGGTCATCAATATCAGCGTATTTTGTTGCTTTTTGGTAGCATTGTGACGCCTCTAGAAAGATAATGTTGCGTTCAGATCGGGCTTGTCGCACCAGCGCGCGAACGCTTCCGCCATCCGTTCGCTCTCGCCGATGGCGTGCAGCCAGTGGCCGATGCGGGTGTCGTGGTGCTGGCCGTAGGCAGTAAAGTCCTTGCGGTCCGGCAGCTTGCCGTTGGGCAGGCTGGCGATGAAGTCGGCCGACGGCGAAACCAGGATGAGGTTGTCCATGGCCGCATCATTGGCGCGGCGCCAAGGCATCGATTTGTCGAGCCACCCCGGCACGATGTAGTCACTGAAATGCGGGTAGAGCACCAGGTCCGGGTCGCGCTGGTAGGGCAGGTGCAGGTGGTAGTCGATCAGACCGCCATCCCAGTGTGGGCCGGGCGGCGCCCCCGCGATACCGCTGACCGCCTCGAGCACCAGCGGAATCGCGCCCGACGCCTGCATGGCGTCGCGCAGGTTGTCGGCAGCAAGATTCACGAAGTGGGCGGCAAACGCATCGAAGGGCTGGCGCAGCCACTGGACGTTGTCTTGCGCATGATGAAACACCACCCGCTCCATCGATGCCGCCAGGCGGCTGCGCGCAACGGCATTGCCGGCGGCAGCCATCAAAAAACCGGTCATCTCGCGCCAGCGCAGGCCATTGCTGCGCCCGAGCGCGCCGGTGCCGCGCACGGTCAGAATATTCACATGGTGATGCGGGTGAGCGATCACTTCGGCATGGCGCCCGTCGAGCAATTCATCGAGCAGGCTGCGGATGTTCTGGCTGATGTAGGCGGCGGTCACCTTGGCCGGATAGCGCTGGTGCGCATACAGGTGCGCCAGCCGCTTGTGCCCGGCCACCGGGTCGGCAAACGCCGCAGCGGCCATGCGCCAGGCCCCGATCGACGCCCCGACCAGCTTGCGCGGCCGCGGTGCGCCCTTGAGAAAACTGCCGAACAGCCACAAGTCGAGGCCATTCAGAATCAAGCCCTTGGGCCCGCCAGCAGCGGCCGGCACGATCGCCACATCACTGGCCTGCAAGCCATCGAGAGCAATTCGCGCCCGCGCCCGCCGGCCGAGCCGGATGGTGATCGGCGACGCCAAGTGTTAGCGCATGCCCGAGATGATTTGCTTGAGTTTGCCGGTGTCGGCGCAGAAGGCGCGGATGCCCTCGGACAGTTTTTCGGTGGCCATCTGGTCTTCGTTGAGCTGG
Organism: Duganella sp. 3397; assembly: GCF_031456625.1. Classification (NCBI taxonomy): domain Bacteria; kingdom Pseudomonadati; phylum Pseudomonadota; class Betaproteobacteria; order Burkholderiales; family Oxalobacteraceae; genus Duganella; species Duganella sp. 3397. The sequence continues at coordinate 47,971 of NZ_JAVDVB010000006.1, read as the reverse complement.
AAGCGGAATTTCTTTTCATCGAGGCTGATCTTGACGGCGCCGGCCGAGGGGGCGTTTTCCGGGCTCAGCTTGCGCTCGATCTTGCCGTCGGTGTCGGCCAGCTTTTGCAGCAGGTCGGGGCTGATGGTGAGCAGGTCGCAGCCAGCCAGTTCCAGGATCTGGCCGGTGTTGCGGAAGCTCGCGCCCATCACTTCGGTGCTGTAGCCAAACTTGCGGTAGTAGTTATAGATGCGCTTGACCGACTGCACGCCCGGGTCTTCGGACGGGGTGTACTCGATGCCGGTCGATTTCTTGTACCAGTCGTAGATGCGGCCCACGAACGGCGAAATCAGCTGGGCGCCCGCTTCGGCGCACGCGATCGCCTGGCCCAGCGAGAACAGCAGGGTCATATTGCAGTGGATGCCTTCTTTTTCCAGCACCTGGGCGGCGCGGATGCCTTCCCAGGTGGCGGCCATCTTGATCAGCACGCGCTCGCGCTCGATGCCGGCCGCTTCGTACAGCTTGATCAGTTCGCGTCCCTTGGCGATCGAGCCTTCGGTGTCGAACGACAGGCCGGCGTCGATTTCGGTGGACACGCGGCCCGGGATCACGCGCAGGATCTGCTTGCCGAAGGCCACCAGCAGGTGGTCAATGGTGTCGGACGTCGAGCGGTCGAGATTGTCGCGCACGGCTTTTTCCAGCAGCGGCTTGTACTCGTCCTTTTGCACGGCTTTGAGGATCAGCGACGGGTTGGTGGTGGCGTCGCGCGGCGTGTAGGCCTGGATCGACTGGAAATCACCGGTGTCGGCGACCACGGTGGTGAATTGCTTGAGTTGTTCGAGTTGGTTCATGGCGCTGCCCGAGTGAGTGATTGCCTTATTGTACTCAAGCGTGGCCTAAGCGGAAAGACAACACCGTACAACAGCGTATTATTTCCGCGTGGCGATCAGGCGGGCGATCTCGGCCACCAGCGCCTCGAACGGCACCGGCTTGCGGAAAAAGGTATCGTAGGGCAGCGTCTCGTCGCGACGCAGCAGGCCGGCGCTGGCCAGGATGAACGGGATGTGCCGCAGGTCGGGGTCGGCGCGCCAGAGCAGGCACAGCTGGGCGCCGTCCATCACCGGCATCATGTAGTCGGAAATCACGATATCGGGCCGCTCCAGCGCGGCCATCGCCAGCGCCTCCTCGCCATTGCCGGCCGTGCGCACGCGGTAGCCGCGGTACTCGAACAGCATGGTGTAGGCCGACAGGACGTCGAATTCGTCGTCCACTACCAGGATCAGCTTGCCGTCCGGGTGTGCGTCGGGAGTTGCGGGGAAGTCGCTCATGTCATCTCTTCATAGCGTCGGCGTGAGGTGGACCGGACCCGCGACAGCTTCCTCGATGCTCATGCCCTGGTCGGAAATGAGCAGGATGTGGTTGGCGGCGTCGTAACCGTTTTCGCGCAGCTTGAGCACGCCGATCTGGCGGCGGTTGATGCCGTTCACATCGACGTAGCGCATCAGGATGATGTTTTCGAACAGCATCGACGCGGCGATTTCGCCATCGCCCGGTGCCTGGCCGAAATACGCCAGTTCCTGGGTAAAGAAAGTAGTGACGTTGCGGCAGCGCAGCTCGTTGACCAGCGCCGCCAGGAACGAGCGCGAACGGCCCGGGTGCATGACGATCTCGCGCAGGCCGTCGATGCCATCGACCAGCAGACGCGACACATGGCGCGCTTCGACATTGCGCAGCATGGTGTGGGCCAGGCTGTCGACCAGCACTTCCAGGGGCGGGTTCCAGATCACCTGCAAGGCGCCGCTGTCGTAATAGGTGCGGAAATCGAGGCCCACGCTGCGCGCCTTTTCCAGCAAGGCCTCGGGCGACTCGTAAAAGCCGATGATCAAACAAGGCTCGCCGCGTTTGAGGCCATCGTAAATGAAGTGCATGCCCATCAGGGTCTTGCCCACGCCGGGGTTGCCCAGCAGCGCCGTGGTGGAACCCTTGGCGACGCCGCCATGCGTGAGGCGATCCCAGCCCTCGATACCGAAACCGAGCCGCTGGCGCGACACTCCCGGCATGGCGCCGGTAGAGGTGCTTACCGCTTCCAGGCGCGGGTAGATGGCGATGCCGTTGGCGCCCACCTCGAACACGTGCCGGCCCAGCAGGTGCTTGCTACCACGCAATTTAAATACCTTGATTTCGCGGATCAGGTTGAGGCCATGTTCATACTGGCTCAGCTCGATCAGGCCATCGACCAGGGTATTTTCCGAGTCCGCCACATTGCCCTCGGTAGGCGAGAGCAGGAACGTGGTGCAGCGCATGGTCGATACCAGCGAGTTCAGCGAGAGCATGAATTCGGACAACGCCACGTCGGTCGGCTTGGCATCGCGCACGGTGCGGAAACCATCGATGATCATGATGTCGGGACGCTGTTCGCCCAGGGTGGCGGCAATCGACTTGAGCAACTGGCGCAGGCCGCCCTTGAGCAGGTCGGGATAGGCGCCGAGGAAGACGATGCGGTCGCCCACCAGCTGTTCGTCGAAGAACGAAAAGCTGCTCAGGTGATTGAGCATCTTGCCGTGGGTTTCGGCGATCAGGGTAAGGATCAGGACTTTTTTGCCCTGGTGCGCATGGTGGTAGCCGATCTGGCAGGCCAGCGTGGTCTTGCCGCTGCCGGCCAGGCCTTGCAGCAGGTACAGGCTGTGCGAGGGAAAGCCGCCGCCCAAAATCTGGTCGAAGCCGGGCACGCCGGTTTGCAATAGCGGAATGCGGGCCGATAACGTATCGGGGGAGGGGCTGGCGGCAGAAAAGGTAGTCATGTCCACTCTCACGGGCACTGCTGCCACATATGAAGTTCTCCGATTGCAATATTGCAGTTGGAAAATTATTCACACTGTAGCATAAGGGAAGTATAGGGGTACGGTGGCGGTAGCCATGTGCGACAACACACCGACGCACAGGACCGGTGCAAATTTGTCAAATTATGACATCAACCGATGAAGGAGTCGAATTGCAAGTCGAACTCTTGCAAGGCTTTCTGGGCATTCTGCATTTTTTTACGGAAATCGGGACCCCGTTGCAGGGCCAGTCCGACAGCAAGCACATCGATCACCACCAGGTAGGCCAGGCGCGCTGAAATCGGTGTGTACGGATCGATGTTGAAGATCAGGTCGATAGGGATGAGCACGGTGGCCAGGTCGGCCAGCGGCGTGCCGGACGGCGCCAGCGCAATCACATCGGCGCCACCGCGGCGCGCCAGCTTGACCGAGCGCACCAGCGACGGGCTGTTGCCGCGCTGCGAAATGGCCACCACCGCGTCGCCGGTACGCAGCAGGGCGGCGGCGATGCTGTGGATGTGCGGGTCGGCGTACGCCACCGTGGGCACACCCGAGCGGAAGAACTTGTGCTGGGCGTCTGCCGCGACGATGCCGGACGTACCCTGGCCGTAGAATTCGATCTTGTTGGCTTTGGACAGGATGTCGAGCGCCTTCTGAATGGCGTCGGGGTCGAGATTGTTACGCAGGTCGAGCAGGGTGTTGATCGAGCGGCTGCAAATCTTGTTGACCAGGTCGGCGGCCAGGTCGTCCTGGGTGGGCTGCTCGTTCAGGCCCGGCAGGGCCAGCGCCAGCCCCTGCGCCAGTTTCAGCTTGAACTCGTGCCAGCCGTCGTAGCCGAGGGTGCGGCAAAACCGCACCACGGTCGGCTCCGACACTTGCGCGCTCTTGGCCAGCGCCGTGATGTTCTGGCTGACGGTCTGGCCGGGATGGTCGAGCACGGCCAGCGCGACTTTGCGCTCCGACTTGGAGAGCGAGTCGAGCTGGGTGCGGATCGAGTCGAGCAGCATGCGAGTGGTCGTCCCGTTTAATCTTCAGGCAGCGCTTCTTCGCGCCACTGCAAACCTTCGCGGCTGATCAGCGCCGACGAGGCAGCCGGACCCCAGGTACCGGCCGAGTACGGCACCGGGTAGCTGTCGTCCGATTCCCAGTGGTCGAGAATCGGTTCCACCCATTCCCACGCCGCTTCGAGTTCGTCGCCGCGCATGAACAGGGTCAGCTGGCCGCGCAGCACGTCGAGCAGCAGGCGCTCGTACGCTTCCATGCGTGGCGACTTGAACTGCTCGCGGAAGTCGAGTTCCAGCTCGGCCTGCTTCAAGCGCATGCCGTCGCCCGGCGTCTTGGCCATCAGGTTCATGCGCAGGCCTTCGTCCGGTTGCAGACGGATCACCAGCGAGTTGGGCTGGAAGCTGTTGGTCGGCTGGGCAAAGATCGAGTGCGGAATCTGCTTGAAGCGCACGACGATCTCGGCCAGGCTGTCGGCCATGCGCTTGCCGGTACGCAGGTAGAACGGCACGCCGGCCCAGCGCCAGGTATCGATCTCGGCCTTCATGGCGACAAAGGTTTCGGTGCGCGAATGTTCCGGTGCATCGGGTTCGTCGCGGTAGCTCGGCACCGCCTTGCCATCGACGTGGCCGGCGCGGTACTGGCCGCGCACGATGTTCTGCGCCAGCGTGGTCGGGGTGAATTTTTTCAGCGAACGCAGCACCTGCAACTTGGCGTCGCGCACGGCATCCGGCGCGATCGACGTCGGTGGTTCCATCGCCACGATACACAGCAATTGCAGCAAGTGGTTTTGCAGCATGTCGCGCAAAGCGCCCGAGGTGTCGTAGTAACCCATGCGGTTGCCCACGCCCAGTTTCTCGGCGATGGTGATCTGCACGTCGGAAATCCATTCGCGGCGCCACAGCGGCTCGAACAGGATGTTGCCGAAGCGTAGGGCCAGCAGGTTCTGCACGGTTTCCTTGCCCAGGTAGTGGTCGATCCGGTAGATCTGCGATTCCTCGAAGACCTTGCCCACTTCGGCATTGATCTGCTTGGCCGAGGCCAGGTCGCGGCCCAGCGGTTTCTCCAGCACCACGCGCGAGTTCGGCGTGACCAGGCCGTTTTCCTTGAGGCTCTCGCAAATGCGGGCGAAGATGGCCGGCGGCGTGGCCAGGTAGTACACGCGGGTAATCGCGCTATCCTGGCGCAGCGCGTTGACCAGCGGCGCGTAGGTGGCGGCGTCGGTGGCGTTGAGCGAGACATACACGATGCGCGCGGTAAAACGCGCCCACGCAGCTGGCGCCACGGCCGGCGACTTGATCAGCGGCTTCGACGTAGTCTCGACCGTGTGCAGGAACTCTTCCTGGCTGGCCTCCGCGCGGCCCACGCAAATGATGCGGGCGGTAGCGGGCAGGTCGTTGGCCACGTCGCGCGCGTACATCGCGGGCAGCAATTTGCGCATCGACAGGTCGCCGCTGCCGCCGAACAGAACCAGGTCAAAATCGGTAAGTGCCATAGTGAGATCTGAAGTAAAAAAGCTGAAATGGAAGTGTAAATTTACTACGCCAAAAATCGAAAAGCAAGAAACTTTACTACATTATTGTCGGTATGCGGGTTCCGGGCGGCCGGCCACGTCAACTTGCAGCGCCAGCAGTTTGCCGCTGAACGGGTATTGTGCCAGTTCTTCGGCTGGCCGCGCCCCCGCGCTGGTGATATACAGCGTGCGCAAATTCGGTCCGCCAAAAGCCACCATGGTCGGACAGCGCACCGGCAGCGCGATTTCCGCCAGCACCTCGCCCTGCGGCGAGAGCTTGACGATGCGCGCGCCTTCGAACAGCGCACTCCAGTAATTGCCTTCGCTGTCGACCGCGCCGCCGTCCGGGCGGCCGCCGTAATTGTTGGCCTTGTCCGCAGAGAATTGCCGGAACACGTGCTCGGCGCCGACCGTGCCGGTGGCCACATCGTAGTCGAAACGGCGCAGCAGGTGGGCGCTGGTGTCGGCGTGGTACATGGTTTTCTGATCGGGGCTGAAGGCCAGGCCGTTGGAATTGGTCATGCCGCCGGTCCATGCGCAGCGCAGCTTGCCCTGTTCCAGCACGTACATCGCCGCGGCCGGCTGGTCGCGCGGCTCGTAGATGGTGCCGATCCAGTAGCGCCCGGCGCCGTCGACCTTGCCGTCGTTGAAGCGGGTGATTGCGGTGTCGTAAGGGGCGGGGGCGATCACGGTGGTGCGGACCTCGGTGGCGCCGATGTCGGGGGCGCTTGCCCCGGTGCTGGCGGTGTCGAGGTGCAGCACGCCGTTGCGGGTGGCGACGATCAGGCCACCACTGTCGGCAATCGCCAGGCTGGCCGGTTCGCTCTCGAGCAGCCATTGATGATGCGCGCCGCTGGCCGGATCGAGCCGATGCACGGTGCGCGCCGGTATATCGACCCAGTACAGCACCTGCTCATCGGCATGCCACAGCGGCGACTCGCCGGTTTGCATGACGGCGTCGTAGGCGACTTGAATGATGGGAGTGTTTTCCATTTTCGTTATCCTCAAGTCCGTCATCCCCGCGCACGCGGGGATCCATAGGACGGCTGTGCACAGTTTGCTCGTGCCAATTCGGTTCAAGCTCGGTATGGATCCCCGCATTCGCGAGGATGACGGATAAAGTGATTGCAGCTAGAAATTAAAGATGCTGCGCCGCTTTCGCCATGATGATCAAACCATTGGTCGAACTGTCATGACGCGCCGGTTGGATCTCGCCTTGCAGCTCGGCCTGGATATTCTTGGCCAGCACCTTGCCCAGCTCCACGCCCCATTGATCGAAGCTGTTGACATCCCAGATCACGCCCTGAACAAAAGTCTTATGCTCGTACAACGCAATCAGCGCGCCCAGGGTCAAGGGCGTCAACTGATCCATCAGGATGGTGTTCGACGGCCGGTTGCCAGGGAAAGTCTTGTGCGGCACCAGTTCTTCGATCTCGGTCGCGGAGAGTTTTTGCGCGGTCAGGTCGGCGCGCACTTCGTCGCCGGTCTTGCCGGTCATAAAGGCTTCGGACTGGGCGAAGCAGTTGGCCAGCAGGGCATCGTGGTGGCCCGGCAGGTCGTGGGTGGCGCGCAGCGCGGCGATGAAGTCAATCGGCGTGATGTCGGTGCCCTGGTGCAGCAGCTGGAAATACGCGTGCTGGGCGTTGGTGCCGCATTCGCCCCACACCACCGGGCAGGTGGCGGTATCGACCGCGGCGCCGCCACGGGTGACGCGCTTGCCGTTGCTTTCCATGTCCAGCTGTTGCAGGTAGGCGGGGAAGCGATTGAGGTCCTGGTGGTACGGCGCGATCGACAGCGAGCCGGCATCCAAAAATTCGCGGTTCCAGAAGCCCACCATGGCCAGCAGCACCGGCATGTTCTGCTCGAGCGGCGCCTCGCGGAAGTGCTCGTCCATGGCATGGGCGCCAGCGAGGAAGTCGCTGAAGTAGCCGAAGCCGACCGCCAGCGCCACCGACAGGCCGATCGCCGACCACACCGAGTAGCGGCCACCGACCCAGTCCCAGAACGGGAACATATTGGCCGGATCGATGCCGAAGGCTTTGACCGACTCGAGGTTGGTGGAAACTGCCACGAAGTGGCGCGCCAGGTCGGCCTCGGTGGCGGACTGCAGGAACCAGCTGCGCGCGGTGTTCGCGTTGAGCATGGTTTCAGCGGTGGTAAAGGTTTTCGAGGCGATGATGAACAGCGTGGTTTCCGGGTTGACCTGCGCCAGCGCGGCGTCCATGTCGTGACCATCGACGTTGGAGACGAAATGCATCTTCAGGCGCGGGTGGGCGAACGAGCGCAGCGCCAGTACCGCCATTTTCGGACCCAGGTCCGAGCCGCCGATGCCGACGTTGACGATGTCGGTGATCGGCTTGCCGCTGTAGCCGAGCCAGGTGCCGTTGCGTACCTTGTCGGTGAAGTCGCGCACCTGGTCGAGTACGGCGTGCACATCGGGCACCACGTCGCGGCCATCGATCACCAGGCTTTTGCCGCGCGGCAAACGCAGGGCGGTATGCAGCACGGCGCGATGTTCGGTAAGATTGATCTTGTCACCACGCAGCATGGCGTCGCGCTGGGTGTCCACGCCGCGTTCGCGGGCCAGGTCGATCAGCCGGGCCATGGTGTCGGCGTCGAGGCGGTTCTTCGAATAGTCGAGGAACAGGCCGGCGGCATCCACGGTCAGTTGCGGAAAGCGCTGATCGTTGTCGGCAAACAGCTGGCGCATCTGCCACTGGCGGGCGTCAACGGCGTGGGCTGCAAGGGCTTGGTAGCTGGCGGTCGAGGTAAGGGCAGGTTGGCGCATAGTGTTGGGCGTCGGATGGAAGTAAGAATAAGATGGTTGAATAATACAGGAAAAAGCGGTAAATTCACTACGGTTCTGTTGAGATTATGGAATTTTATCAGGTGTGAAGGTCGGTTTTTCTGCGCAATAATCAGCTAGCCAAGTTAGACAAAACAGCTCGCCAAGCTAGGCAGGGTAACGAATCCCTCTTGAAAAATCGCTGGCTGCGCCATTTTGTAGTAAAATTTCATAAGTTAATCGATAAGGAATCAACATGGCCTTGCATCCCGTACTGGAATCCGTCACCGCGCGCATCATTGCGCGTAGCAAACCTTCGCGCGGCGCCTATCTTGCGCATCTCGACGCAGCGCGCGTGAAGGGCGTGCAGCGCGGCACGCTGGCATGTACCAACCTGGCGCACGGTTTTGCCGCCTTTCCCGCCAACGACAAGCTCTCGCTCAAGGAACTGAAAAAGCCATCGGTGGCGATCGTTTCCGCCTATAACGACATGCTCTCAGCGCACCAGCCGTTCGAGGGCTTCCCGGCGCTGATCAAGGATGCCGTGCGCGAAGTGGGCGCCGTCGCCCAGTTTGCCGGCGGCACGCCTGCCATGTGTGACGGCGTCACGCAAGGCCAGCCCGGCATGGAATTGTCGCTGTTCTCGCGTGACGCCATCGCCATGTCCACCGCCATTGCGCTGTCGCACAATATGTTCGACTCGGCCGTGTACCTGGGCGTGTGCGACAAGATCGTGCCGGGCCTGCTGATCGGCGCACTGCATTTCGGCCATTTGCCTGCCGTGTTCGTGCCGGCCGGCCCGATGACCACTGGCCTGTCCAACTCCGAAAAAGCCAAGATTCGCCAGCTGTATGCGCAAGGCAAGGTCGGCCGCGCCGAATTGCTCGAAGGCGAATCGCAGTCGTACCACGGCGCCGGCACCTGCACCTTCTACGGCACCGCCAACAGCAACCAGATGCTGATGGAAGTGATGGGCCTGCACTTGCCGGGCGCCGCCTTCATCACCCCCAACACGCCGCTGCGCGCCGAGCTGACCCGTGCCGCCGCCCGCCGCGCCGCCGTCATCAGCGCGCAGTCGGACGAATACCTGCCGGTCGGCCACGTGGTCGATGAAAAAGCCATCGTCAACGCCATCGTCGCGCTGCTCACCACCGGTGGTTCGACCAATCACACGCTGCACCTGGTGGCCATTGCCAAGGCAGCCGGCATCGTGATCGACTGGGACGACTTCGACGAGCTGTCGAAAGTGGTGCCGCTGCTCACCCGCATCTACCCGAACGGCAACGCCGACGTCAATCACTTCCACGCCGCTGGCGGTACCGGTTTCGTGATTCGCGAACTGCTCGACGGCGGCCTGCTGCACGACGACGTCACCACCATTCTGGGCAAGGGCCTGCGCGCGCACTGCACCGAACCGTTCCTGGGAGAAAACGGCCAGGGCGTGGTGTGGAAAGCGGCGCCCGAGCAGTCGGGCGACGAGGCGGTGCTGCGCAAGATCACCGCGCCGTTCTCGCCCGATGGCGGCACCGTGCTGGTCAAGGGCAACCTGGGCCGCGCCGTTATGAAGGTGTCGGCCGTCAAGCCCGAGCACCAGACCGTGGAAGCGCCTGCGCTGGTCTTCAACTCGCAGGAAGATTTCATGGAAGCGTACAAGGCCGGCCAGCTCGACCGCGATTTTGTCGCCGTGCTGCGCTTCCAGGGCCCGCGCGCCAACGGCATGCCGGAACTGCACGCCTTGACGCCAGCGCTGGCCAACCTGCAAGACGCCGGCCGCCACGTGGCGCTGGTGACCGACGGCCGCATGTCGGGCGCGTCGGGCAAGGTACCGGCAGCGATCCACGTCTCGCCGGAAATTTTGGCGGGCGGACCGCTGGGCCGCGTGCGCGATGGCGACATCATCCGCGTGTGCGCCCGCACCGGTACGCTCGAAGCGAAAGTGGAAGCGTCGGTCTGGGCTGCGCGTGAACAGGCCACCGCCGACCTGACGCCCAACGGCGTGGGCATGGGCCGCGAACTGTTCGCCATGTTCCGTCACAGCGTGTCCGAAGCGGAGCAGGGCGCCACCACCTTCCCGCTGCCGTCGCCGATTCCAACCGTCGTCGGCCTGCATGACAAAGATCCGGTGGGTAACACCGTGCCGGGTTCCGATGAAGATTTCTCGATGAAGAAAGAAGCGTAAATCATGACCATGACTCTGCTCGACATTATGCGTACTTCCGCCGTGATCCCCGTGATCGCGATCGATGAACCCGAACACGCGGTACCGCTGGCCAAGGCGCTGGTCGCCGGCGGCATCCGGGTGCTGGAAGTGACCCTGCGCACCAAACACGGCCTGGCTGCCATTCGCGCCATGTCCGAGGTGGAAGGCGCCATCGTTGGCGTCGGCACCTTGACCCTGCCGGAAGAATTCGCTGCCGCGCGCGACGCCGGCGCCGTCTTCGGCGTCTCGCCGGGCCTGACCGCCGCCCTGATCCAGGCAGCGAAATCGAGCGGCCTGCCGCTGCTGCCAGGCGTGATGACGCCGTCCGAAGTGATGGCTGCACGCGAACACGGCTTCAAGCAACTGAAACTGTTCCCGGCCGTGCCTGCCGGCGGCGTGGGCATGCTCAACGCCATCAACGGCCCGCTGCCGGACGTGACGTTCTGCCCCACCGGCGGCATCTCGCAAGAGACCGCCGGCCAGTTCCTCAAGCTGAAAAACGTCGCCTGCGTGGGCGGCTCGTGGCTGACCCCGAAAGACGCGATTGCGGCCGGCGACTGGGAGCGCATCACCGACCTGGCCAAGGCGGCCAGCGGCCTGCGCATCTAAGTGCTTGATCAAAAACGACGCTGCGGCGTCGTTTTTTTTGACCTCAGGCGCCGAGGGTTCTGAACGCCGCCAGTTCTTCCTTGAGAACCTTGCGCAAGCTGGCCACGGTCAGCGTCGGGCCTTGTGGCGGCTGCATCGCCTTGCGCAGATCGGCGTTGATCAGGGTTTGATAGCCGATGCCCTGCGCCTCGGCCTGCTCGCGGAAAAACGCCAGCACGTCGTCGTCGAGCATGATGGTGATGCGGCTTTTGCCCGTGGCTTGCACCACCGCGCCGCGTTTGCCTTCGGTAAAATTGTAATCATTGCGCATGATAGTTCCTCGCCTCGCCTCGTCTCGCCTTTGCTGGCCTTGCGCGCGGAGATCAGCCGGATGTGCTCGCCGCGCATGGTGTACACCACGATCAACAATCGTCCGTTGGCATCGGCGCCAAGCGTGACGAAGCGTTGCTCGCCGACAGTGTCAGGATCCTCGACCGTCACCGCCATCAAATCGTGCAACGTTTCTTCGGCCTGGGCGAAGCTGACGCCGTGCTTGGCATGGTTCAGCTTGGCCTTGAACGAATCGAATTCGATGGCTGTTTCAGGATTATGCATATCCTATACATATACTGCAAGCGCTGCCGGAGATTTTGATGCGCCGCAAGCGCAGCGTACCCCAATAGCTACAAAGCAACCACCTGTTGCGTGGTGGCGTCGGTACGGGCTTTGCTGTTGGCGCGGTGCGGGTACATCACCATCAACGCCCCCAGGCAGGGCAGGCCGAACACCAGGCAGGCCGGCAACCAGCCCGCGCCGACCGGGCGGCCCGGGTAGCGCAGCGCGCCGCGGCGCCACAGCCAGGCGCCGGCTACCGCCAGCAGGTGCGACAGCAATGCCGCGGTCCAGATCGCGGCTGAGCGTTGCGGCAGGCCCGCTGTCCTCAAGCTGGCGGCATACAGGTCGTTGTTCGGCAGTATGCGCGCGGGCAGCGCAGTGACGACGTCGAGCACCGGCGACAACCACCAGCCCGCTTGTTGCAGCAGCGGCCAGTCATTGGGCGCGATCGCGCGGGTGGCGACGGTGCTGGCGCGGCCATCGGCGCCGACAAACACCACGACCTGTTTGCCTTCCACGCCGGCGGACCTGGCAGCTCCGCCGGAAAACGACACCAGCGCACCGTCCGACAACGACGCCACGTCGATCCTGGTCAGGTCGCCCAGCGGCAGCGGCAACGCCACGCTGTAGCGTTCACGGTAGGGCGCTTCCTTCATCGAGGTGGCGTAGGCGATCAGGCGGCGGTCGGTCAGCAGCATCGCCGTATAACCGAATTCGACCGGGCGCGCCACGTACTGCTCGTCGGCGGGCAAGGTAGCCAGCGTCATGAAACCCGAATTGTCGTTATTGAATTGCATGACCGTATGTGGCAGCAATACCTTGCCCACCAGTGCTGGCACGGCCGGAAAGGCAGTCGCGGTACCTATGCCGTCCGGCCCCAGCGTTGCCACGGTGGCCCCAGTCGCCATATCGGTCACCACGAAGCGCATCGTGTCGTGGCTGAAGGAAAGTAGTTGGGTGTCACCGACCTTGCCGCTTGGCGTGTCCTTGTTTGACAACTGCTGTGGCACCCCGAAGATGACCGGCAACTGCATGAGCCTTTGCGGCGTGACCTGCGGCAGTTCGCGCTGCCAGCGTTCGGCGCGCGCATCGGTTGCGCCGCGCAGGCCATCGCGCAGCAGGTCACCGCTCCTGGCGTTGCGGACCTCGGCGTCGGTGCCGGGTACCGGCGCCTGGTAAGCATGGTCGCGCATGGCCGAGACGCCCCACTGCACCCCGAACAGGGCGCTTGCCGGCACCAGCAGGTACAGGCCCAGCACCAGCGGCACGGCCGCCAGCACAGTGGCGAGGCTGCCGTCCGGCGGCGTGGCGCGGTTGGGCTTGAAGCTGGCATAGACCACGGCGGCCATCAGCAGTGCGCACACCACGCTGGCAGCGAGCAGCGCCAGCGCGCTCGACTCGTGCAGCAGCATGACGCCTGGCAGCGCCAGGATCAGCACCGCCAAGCGGTTGGCCGCGAGCAGCAGGGCAGCGCCGGTCAGCCAGCCGACGATGACGATCAGCGCCACGTAAGGCGCCATCACGTAATGGCGCAGGTCCACGATGCGGACGTGGAACCAGTCGTTACCGGCCACCACGATCAGCAACGGCAAGCCGATGACCAGCACGATCATGGTTGCCGACGCCATGGTCAGCGCACCGAAGATGGCGCGGCGCGGCAGCGGCCGGTGCAGCAGCCACAGCCAGCGGCCGGGCCGGCGGTAGCTCGCGAACTGGTGCAGCGCGAAGCCGAGCCCGGCCAGCGCATAGATCAGCAGTGCCAGGATCTGGATATGCAAGGGCGCTGCCAGCAGCACGTTGTGGCGGCTCAGGTACAGCAGCAGCGCCAGGTGGGCGAGGAAGGCGATCAGGGCGGCGCGCCGGTAGCGGCGGCACTCGCTGAAAAACAGGTCGGACATGGTGAAAATCCTCAGGCGGGTTGTGCAACGGGCAAGGGAAACGCGCTGCCGGCATGGTTGCGCGACAGCATGGCATTGACCGCACGGTCGAGGCCAATCGGCATCTGGTGGAGACTGCCGGCGCCCAGCCGGCGCAATCGGGTGGCGAAGTGCTCGCCCTGGTCGAACACCACCACGTGCGTGCAGCCGTCGATGTGCTCGATTTGCAGCACGCCGGGCAGGGCCGCGAGATCGGGTGCGCGCAGTTCGCCCTCGGCCACCCACAAGCGCATGCGGGCGCAAAAATCGTCGGGCGCCGACGCGTGCAGCAGCCGGCCGCGCTCGAGAATGATCAACTGATCGGCTACGCGTTCGATTTCGTCCATCTGGTGCGAGCAATACAGAATGGTGGCGCCATCGTGGTAGCTGCTGTCCATCAGCGCGGTCAGGAATACCCGCTTGGCCACCACGTCCAGTCCCAGTGTCGGTTCGTCCAGGATCAGCAGCTCCGGCCCCTGCGCCAGCGCCAGGCTGACGCCGGCGCGTTCGCCGCGCGAAAGTTCGGCCACGCGGTGCGCCGGCTGCAGGTTGAAGTGACGCAGCACTGCGTGGTAGCGCTGGTCGCTCCAGGCCGGGTACAGTTTTCGCTGCAGCGCCGTCACCTCGTCCACCCGCATCCAGGGCGGCAGGGTGTGCTCGTCGTTGACGAAGCCGATGCGTCCGCGCAGCGCCGGCGTCAGGTGTTCGCTGTCGCAGCCGAGCACGCGGGCGCTGCCGCTGGTTGCGGCCTGGAAGCCAAGCAGGACGCGAAACAGCGACGACTTGCCGGCCCCGTTGGCGCCCACCACGGCGTGGATGCCGCCGCGCGCCACGGTCATGGTCAGGTGGTCGAGCGCCAGTTTGCCCTTGAACTGCAAGGTCAGCGCGTCGGTGGCGATCAGGTTGTCGCCAGCGGCGACGGGAGGGGGCACGTTCATCTGGGTCTCGGGTGGGGGTGATGGAGCAGTGGAGGAGGGCGGCTCAGCCGCGATGTTTGGGCGCGATCAGGGTCAGCTCGGCCGCTACCCGGTCGAGCAACACCTGGTCCGGGTAACCGAGCGAGATGACGTCGCCCACGAAGCGCACCACGGCCTCGTTGAGGCGACGCTCACGCTCGGTATCGGACAGGCGCTGGCGCGGCGTCGCCACGAACAGGCCCAGCCCGGCGCGGGCGTCGAGCCAGCCTTCCGTGGTGAGCTCGGTGTAGGCCTTGGCGACCGTGTTGGGATTGACGGCCAGTTGCGTGGCCAGGCCGCGCACGCTGGGCAGGCCGGCGCCGACGACCAGCTCACCGCTGGCGATCAGGCGCTTGACCCCGTCAACGATCTGGCGATTGATCGGGCGTGGATCGCCGGTGGCGATTTGTAACATCAGCGGACTACGGCGCGGCAGGTTCATGGTTTTATCTACTGTACTAGCACGGGTAGTACAGTAACACCTTGATCGCGCTGGCGTCAACTACAACGAACCGGGCCTCACTGCGCTCTGGATCTGCGCACGCAACCATTGGTGCGCCGGATCGCGGTGCGCGCGTTCGTGCCACAGCATCGCCATCTCGTAGCCCGGGACCGCGACCGGCGGGGCGACGGTTTTCAAGACCGGGTTGCCGCGCACCAGCCGTTCGGGCACCATCGCCACCAGGTCGGTGGCCGCCAGCGCCGCGATCATGAACAGGAAGTGCGGCACCGACAGCGCCACCCGTCGCGTCAATCCCGCCTGCGCCAGGGCCTCGTCGGTGACGCCGTAAAAGCCGCCGCCGCTGTTCGAGACCAGCACGTGTTCGAGCGCGCAAAATTGCTTCAGTGTGGGCTTGCGCTGCAGGCGCGGGTGGTCTGCGCGGCCTGCCAGCAAGTAGCGTTCGGCAAACAGCGTGCGGCGGCGCAGGCCCGGTGGCGCGCCGGCGCTGGTGTGGAAGGCGAGGTCGATCTCGCCCTGTTCGGCCTGGCGGGTGATGCGGTCGGGCGCCAGTTCCACCACTGCCAGCCGGGTGCGGGGCGCCTGCTGGCGCAAGCTTGCCAGCGCGGGCAGCACGATGGTCGATTCGCCGTAGTCGGTGGCGGCCACGCGCCAGGTGTTGGTGGCGCTGGCCGGATCGAAGGCGCTGGCTGGCGCCACTGCCTGTCCCAGCGCCTCGAGTGCCAGGCGCAACGGCTCGCGCAGTTCTTCGCCGCGCGCGGTGGGCTTCATGCCGCGCGGCCCGGGCAGCAATAAAGGATCGCTGAAGATGTCGCGCAATTTCGCCAGGTGCACGCTGACCGACGGCTGCGACAGGTTCAGCCGCAGCGCCGCGCGGGTGACGTTGTGCTCGGCCAGCAGCACGTCGAGCGTGACCAGCAGGTTCAGGTCCAGTCGCCTAAGATTAATCATGACAATACCTGCTATGTTGGGAATTCATTTCCAATATACCTGAGCGGACCTTACGCTGTGTGCATCCAACCAACAGGAGCATCATATGAATATTCTGATCGTCCACGCCCACCCCGAACCACGGTCGCTCAACGGCGCGCTCAAGGACTTTGCCGTGCGCCACCTCGAAGCTGCCGGCCACGCGGTACAGGTCTCCGACCTGTACGCGATGCAGTGGAAGCCGGCGCTCGATGCGCACGACAGCCTCGACGGTGCAGCCGGTGAGCGATTCGATGCGTCGCTCGACTCCCGCTTGGCCTACGACAGTGGCCGGCAAAGCGCCGACATCGCGCTGGAGCAGGAAAAGCTGCGCTGGGCCGATACGGTGATCCTGCAATTTCCGTTGTGGTGGTTTTCGATGCCGGCAATATTGAAAGGCTGGGTGGACCGGGTGTATGCCAACGGTTTTGCCTATGGCGTGGGTGAACACTCGGACCAGCGCTGGGGCGACCGCTACGGCGAGGGCAACCTGGCCGGCAAGCGCGCCATGCTGATGGTGACCACCGGCGGCTGGGAATCGCACTACAGCGCACGCGGCATCAATGGCCCGATCGACGACCTGCTGTTCCCGATCCAGCACGGTATTTTGTTCTACCCGGGGTTCGCGGTGCTGCCGCCGTTCGTGGTGTACCGCACCGGCAAGGTCGATGAGGCGAAATTCGCGGAACTGAGCGCGCAACTGGCGCAACGCCTCGACACGCTGGCCACCACTGCGCCGATTGCGTTTCGCCCGCAGAACGCTGGCGATTACGAGATTCCGGCGCTGACCCTGCGCGACGAACTGGCGCCGGGGCAGACAGGCTTCGCGGCCCATTGCGCAGCGTGATCAGCCACCCATTTTATTGTACAACTTGCCGTCCCAGCGCATGGTGATGCGGCTGCAGTGGAATTCGAAGTCGTCGCCGTCCTTGACCTTGAAGGTTTCGAAGTGGTTGACGGCGATTCGCACCGCGTCCTGCAGGGCGCCGCCCTCGGGTATCTGCTTGGGCAGCGGCAGGTCCTTGATGTGCAGCAGGTATTCCACGCGCTTGGGATCGGTGTTCTGGTCCCACCAGATGTCGATGGCGACCTGGTCGCCGCTATGCTCTGCTTCCGCCAGGCAGCGGCCGTGGCGCCGGGTCTCGAACTTGAAGCGCATGCTCATACTCCGGAAGTTGATGCGTGACGCAGACGCATGCGCAGGCCGATCGGCGACATGGTAAAACCGGACAGCTCCTGCGGCGCGCTGCCGTCGGCAGTCGCCACCGAGGCGATGTCGAAACTGCCCAGCAGCATGGCGGTGGCGATCTTGATTTCCAGCAGTGCCAGGTAGCGCCCGGGGCAGGTGCGCACGCCGGCGCCGAACGGCATCGACACCTGCTTGTTCATGGCGCCGCTATCGAGCCAACGGCTTGGGTCGAACTGGGCGGCGCGCGCCACGTGGTCGTCGCTGACGCTGTCGTGGCGCATCACCAGCCACACCAGGTTGCCGGCCGGCACGGCGACGTCGCCCACCACGTTGTCGCGCAGCGCCTCGAGTGGAATGTACGGCGCCACTGGTTTGAGGCGCATGGCTTCCTGGGCGCAGGCGTCGATGTAGTCGAGCGCGTCCATCTGCTCGATGGTGAAGGCGCTGGCGTCGGGCGCCACGCGCTGCACTTCGGCGCGCGCTGCCTGCAACGCCGCCGGATTTTGCTGCAGCAGGTACAGCATCCAGGCCAGCGTGTGGCTGGTGGTGTCTTCGCCGGCCAGCAGCATGGTGGTGACGTTGCCGGCCACGGCGTCTTCGGCCAGGCCGGTGCCATCGTCTTCGGCCGCGCAGATCATCGCTTCGAGCAGGTTGGCGGGACGTGCGCGCCGTGCCGGGTCGGCTGCCAGGCGGACGCGCGCTTCGGCCACCAGGGCGTCGATGGCGGTGTTGAGCGCGGCGATGCTGTGGTCGAGCTCGCGGTCCGCCGGCAGCTTGACGTAGCGCCAGTACGGAAACAGCGCCAGCGAACGTTTCGACACGGCCGGCAGGATGCGGTCCATGTGGCGCTGTAACACGTCCTCGCCGCCGTCGAGGGTATTGACCTCGGTGCCGAAGGCCAGGCCGGCCACGATGTCCACGCTGTAGCGCTTGAGATCATCGGCCAGGTCGATGGTCGCGCCGCAGTCGGCAGCGGTGGCCCAGCGCCGTTGCAGCCGCAGCGCCACCGCGACCAGCGACGGGAAATAGGCCTTGACCGCGTGCGGCGCCAGCGCCGCCATCACCATGCGCCGCTGCTCGCGCCACGCCGCGCCTTCTTCCAGGAACACGCCGGGCCGGCCCTTCATTTCCTTGGCGATGTTTTCGGTAACAGCCGGGCGGCGGTAGCCGTCGGGGCGGTCGCGCAGCGCAGCCGAGACCAGCTTGTGGTCGCACACCACCAGCGCCTGGACCGGTCCGAGCGACATCCGGAACAGCGGCCCGTATTCGCGGCACCATGCCTCCACGTCCTGGTGAAAGCGCAGTGGCCGCATTTGCAGCAGGTTGCCCACCAGCGGCCAGGGACGCGGGCCGGGCAGGTCGGCAATGCGCCGCAATGGCGTAGCGAGGGTGGCGGTGTCGGGCAAGTGAGGTCTCCTGGTGATGTGTGCTATCCGGGCAGTTGCGCTTCCACCCGGTTGCGGCCGTTTTTCTTGGCGCGGTACAGGGCACGGTCGGCGTTGCCGATCAGGGTGTCGATGTCCACCGGCGACGCGGCGCTGCGGGTGGCCACGCCGATGCTGACCGTTACCACGCCACTATCGCCGCCGTGCGCATGGGCAATCGCCAGCGCCTGGGCGCGGGCGCGGATCGCTTCGGCCATCTGCGCGGCCTGGGCGGCGTCGGTGTCGGGCAGGATCACGGCGAATTCCTCGCCGCCATAGCGCGCCATCAGGTCGGCCGAGCGCCTGAGCATGTCTGCCAGGGCGGCGGACACCTGGATCAGGCACTGGTCGCCCTTCTGGTGGCCATAGTGGTCGTTATAGGCCTTGAAGTGGTCGATGTCGATCATCAGGAGCGACAGCGGCGTGCCATGGCGGCGCGCGCGCCGGTGTTCGCGCTCGATGGCGACGTCGAAATGGCGGCGGTTGGCGATGCCGGTCAGCCCGTCGGCAAAGGTTTGCGAGCGCAGCACCAGGGTTTGTTCGCGCAGCAGCTTTTCGCGGCCCACGGCAATGCTGACATCGGTGATCTGGATCAGGCAGTGGCGCGCCGCGCCGCTGACCTCGACCGGCGTGACCGCCACCGCCTGTTGCAGGCGCTCGTCCAGCCGCGCCGCTGCGGCATTGGCGTACAAGGGGAATGGCGCCTTGTTCAATGACTGCGACAGCAGCGAAGGAAAATGGTGGCGCAGGGCCTGGTCGATGGCTGCGTCCACCCGGCTGCCACGCAGGGCCGGGAACAGCGCCAGGAAGTCGGCGCCCAGCGCCTGCTCGCGCGGGATCTGCGCGTAGCTGCTCATCCAGTCGTTCCACAGCACCACGCGGCGCTCGGAGTCGAGCACCACCGCGCCCAGGGTGATCGCGTTGAGCACACTGTGCAGCAACTCCAGCGAGGGGTCCCGTGCAATCGGCAAGTGCGCCACCTCAGGCTTGCCCCATCGCGCGCGCGATGTAGCGGGTGATCTGTTCCTTGAGGTCGTGCAGCGCCGAAACGTCGAGCACAAAGGCGACGTAGCCGAGGATCTGGTGCTTGTCGAGCGCGAAATCAATGTGCAGCATCAGCACCACGCTGCCTTGCTCGCTGCCGGAGACGCCGAGGATCTCGTTGCTGGTGCCGACGTGGTATTCCGGCAACGATCCGCGCAGCTCCTGCTGAAACACATTGGCCAGCGTGCCGATGCAGGCATTGAGGATGATGTTGCCGATTTCGCACATGGCTTCCTGCTCCATGTCGGTCAGCTCTTGCAGGGACACGGTTTCGCCGACCATCAGCCGCACCAGTTCCAGGCTTTTGTCTTCGGGGAACATGAGGATGGCGTCGGTATCGAACGCGCCTTCGTAGTGCTGGCTGACGCCGCAAATGCGGTCCGGCGCGTCGGCCTCGACAGCGAGGCGGCTGCCGAGCAGGCGCGCCGCGTCCGCGCGGCTGATGAAGCTGATCGACGGCACCGACATGCGCACTTCCTCGCTGACCAGCGCGCTCATCGAGGCGGCGGCCTGGCCCACGCCGATATTGAAGATTTCGATCAGCGCATCGTTTTCCAGCTCGGACAGGTTGACCATGTCAGCCTCCCGCCAGGGCCAGCAACTGGGCGATGCGCGCCTCGGTGATCGGCTTTTCCATGAAGCCCAGACCCAGCGCTTCGGCCCGCTCGCGGGTGGCCGACTGCACGTTGGCGGTCAGCAGGGAGATCGGTAGCGTGGATGATAGTCGCCGCAGTTGCTCGGCGGCGGCGATGCCGCCCATGCCGGGCATGTTGACGTCCATCAGCACCAGGTCGGGCAGGGCTGTGCGCGCCTTGTCCAGCGACTCTTCGCCAGTGCCGGCTTCGACCACGTTCCAGCCCGGTTGCAGGTGCAGAATATATTGGCGCGCCATCATCCGCGAGACGCGGCTGTCATCGACAATCAACACGGTTTTCGTTTGCTCGGTTGCAACGTCGGTCATGTCACCTCCTGGCTGGGATCTATGACCCATTCTCGCATAATAGGGTTTTGCTTGGCAGCTATCCGTTAAAATAGCGCCACTGATTTCCCCGCCATTCCTTTTATTTGTAGAAAAACCATGACTCAAGACGAATTGAAACAAGCCGTAGCCCGCGCCGCCATCGACTACGTGGTGGACAACGAAATCATCGGTGTCGGCACCGGCTCGACCGCCAACTTCTTCATCGACGAGCTGGCCAAGATCAAGCACCGCATCAAGGGCACCGTGGCGTCGTCCGAAGCGACCGCCACCCGCCTGCGCGGCCACGGCATCGAGGTGTATGACCTCAACGACGTGCCATCGATCGCCGTGTACATCGACGGCGCCGACGAGATCGACGCTTCCGGCGCCATGATCAAGGGCGGCGGCGCGGCGCTCACGCGTGAAAAGATTGTGGCGTCGGTCTCGAAGCAGTTCGTCTGCATCGCCGACGGGTCCAAGCTGGTGGACGTGATGGGCAAATTCCCGCTGCCGGTGGAAGTGGTGCCGATGGCGCGCGAAGCGGTAGCACGCGCATTGACCGCGCTCGGTGGCGTGCCGAAGCTGCGCTTGCAGCCGGGGAGCCAGGACGCGTTCGTGACCGACAACGGCGGCCAGTTACTCGATGTGTCGGGATTGTCGATTACCGACCCGGTGGCGCTGGAAGCGCAGATCAACCAGATCGTGGGCGTGATCGCCGTAGGGCTGTTTGCCGCGCGCGGCGCCAATGTGTGCCTGCTGGGAATGGCAGAGGGCGTGAAAACCCTGAAGTTCTGAATACTACGGGGAGCTACGTTAGCTTGAAATCCGTCATCCCCGCCTCCGCGGGGATGACGGACCAACCGTTAACGTATCACTCGGGATTACTCGGGTATCACTCGGTCGGTGGCACGTAGCCCATCGCCGCATCGGCGCCGTCGCCGAAGAAATGCTTTTCCATCTGCTGCGCCAGGTATTTACGGGCGCGCAGGTCTGCCAGGTTCAGGCGGTTTTCGTTGACCAGCATGGTCTGGTGCTTCATCCACGCGGCCCACGCTTCTTTCGAAACCGACTCGTAGATCTTCTTGCCCATTTCGCCAGGAACTGGTGGGAAATCCATGCCCTCGGCTTCTTTGTTGAGTTTAATGCAATGTACGGTGCGGGCCATCTGTCTTGCTCCTAAAGCTGTAACGTAAAAACGTCATTATAAAGACTTATTTATAAAGATTTGATCAGGACCTGGGATTTGCGCTGCCAGTTATACATGTGCTGGCGATCCTTGGGCAGCGCATCGACCGTGGCCGGCACGAAGCCGCGCTTCTGGAACCAGTGCGACGTGCGCGTGGTGAGCACGAACAGCTTGGTCACGCCCAGCGCCCGCGCGCGGTTTTCCATGTGCTTCAAAATGCGCTCGCCGTCGCCCTGGGCCTGCACTTCCGGGTTCACCGTCAAACATGCCATTTCGGCCATCTTGTGTTCCGGGAACGGGTACAGCGCGGCGCAGCCGAAGATCACGCCATCGTGCTCGATCACCGAAAAATAGTCGATTTCGCGTTCGATCAGCTCGCGGCCGCGCTTGACCAGGGTGCCGTCCGCTTCCAGCGGCTCGATCAGCTTGATGATGCCGCCCACGTCTTCGATGGTGGCCTTGCGCAGCGATTCGAGGTTTTCGTGCGAGATCATGGTGCCCACGCCATCGTGGGTAAACAATTCGAGCAGGGCCGAGCCGTCCATCGCGAACGGCACGATGTGCGAACGTTCCACGCCGTTGTCGCACGCCTTGATGCAGTGGCGCAGGTAGAAGGCGGTGGCGTCGTCGAGGAAGCCGGCGCCCAGCACCGCTTCGGCCATGTGCGACGACAGCTCGCGAATTTCGGTGCCGCCGGCGTCGGTCATCATCGGTGTTTCGGTGATGAAGACCAGCTTGTCGGCATGCAGGGCGATCGCCGCGCTGCACGCCACGTCTTCCATGGTCAGGTTGAACGCCTCGCCGGTGGGCGAGAAGCCCAGCGGCGAGAGCAGCACCAGGCCGTCGGAGCCGAGGATGGAGTGGATGGTTTCGGCATCGACCTTGCGGGTGACGCCGGTCAGTTCCAGGTCCACGCCGTCGATCACGCCCAGCGGACGGGCCGTGATGAAGTTGCCGGAAATGATACGGATTGCCGCATTCGACATCGGCGTATTGGGCAAACCCTGGCTGAACGCGGCTTCGATATCAAGGCGCAGCTCACCGGCGGCTTCCTTGGCGCACTCCATGGCGGCCGTATCGGTGATGCGTACGCCGTTGTGAAAGCGCCCCTCGACATTGCGCAGGGCCAGCTGCTCGGCCACCTGCGGGCGCGAGCCGTAGACCACGGTCACATTGATATCGAGCGCGTGCAGCAGCGACAGATCGTGGGCCAGCACCTGCAAGGCGCCGGCGGAAACCAGTTCACCGGGAAAGGCGACCACGAAGGTCTTGCCGCGGAAGGCGTGGATGTACGGCGCGACTGAACGCAGCCATTGGACGAATTGGGTAGGGTTTTCCATTACCGGCATTATAATTCGGTGCGCGAATTCCGTACCCTATACTTGTAAAAAACAATGTCAGAAGCCAGCAACAAGCCTAAAAGCCCCCAGACCCGTCCACAAAGCCAGTTAGCACAGGCTTTAAGAGGCGCACCCCGCAGCAGGACGGGGTCGGACCCCGTACGGGGTCCGACCCCAGGTTCTGCCGTGCGGGGTAAAGCTGATCGCGCGCGCCTGACGCCGGAAGAGCAGGCTGCCCGCGAAGCCGCGCGCGAAGCCCGGGAAGCGGAGCGCAATTTCCGCACGCCGCTGCCGCCCATCACGTTCCCGGAAGACTTGCCCGTCTCCGGCCGCCGCCACGAGATCGCCGCCGCGTTGCAGGCCAACCAGGTGATCATCGTCTCCGGCGAGACCGGCTCCGGTAAAACCACCCAGTTGCCGAAGATCTGCCTGGAACTGGGCCGTGGCCAGAAAGGCCTGATCGGCCACACCCAGCCGCGCCGGATCGCCGCGTCGTCCACCGCCAAGCGCATCGCTGCCGAACTCAATTCGCCGCTGGGCCAGCACGTGGGCTTCAAGGTGCGTTTTGCCGACACCCTGCAAAAAGGCGCGTCGGTCAAGCTGATGACCGACGGTATCCTGTTGGCCGAAACCCAGACCGATCCGCTGCTCAAAGCCTACGACACCATCATCATCGACGAGGCGCACGAACGCAGCCTCAATATCGACTTCCTGCTCGGCTATCTCAAGCAATTGCTGCCGCGCCGGCCCGATTTAAAGATCATCATCACCTCGGCCACTATCGACGCCGAGCGCTTCTCGCGCCACTTCGGCACGCCCGAGCAGCCGGCGCCGGTGATCGAGGTGTCGGGCCGCCTCTACGCGGTAGAAGTGCGCTACCGGCCGATCGACAGCGATGTCCCAAACAAGGCCAACCCGGGCGGCAATGCCGCCGCGATTGCCAACGCCGAAGGCAAAGGCCAGCGCACCGCCGCCGCGCGCGAGAAGCGCGACCTGATGGATGCGGTAGTCGATGCGGTCGATGAGCTGGCGCGCCTCGGCTCAGGCGACGTGCTGGTGTTCCTGCCGGGCGAGCGCGAAATCCGCGACACCGCCGAAGCGCTGCGCAAGCATCACCCGCCGCACGTGGAAATCCTGCCGCTGTTCGCGCGCCTGTCGGCCGAGGAGCAGGAACGCGTGTTCAAGGTGAGCAATGCGCGTCGCATCGTGCTGGCCACCAACGTGGCCGAGACCTCGCTGACGGTGCCCGGTATCCGCTACGTGGTCGATGCCGGCCTGGCGCGGGTAAAACGCTACAGCTACCGCAACAAGGTGGAGCAGCTGCAGATCGAGCCGATCGCGCAGTCGGCCGCCAACCAGCGCGCCGGCCGCTGCGGGCGCGTGGCCGATGGCGTGTGTATCCGCCTGTACGACGAGCAGGACTTCCTGCTGCGCCCCAAGTTTACCGAGCCGGAAATTCTGCGCTCGTCGCTGGCTTCCGTCATCTTGCGCATGAAGTCGCTGCACCTGACCGACGTGGAAAGCTTCCCGTTCATCGAGCCGCCGCTGGCGCGGGCGATTGCCGACGGCTACCAGCTGCTGCAGGAACTCGGTGCGGTCGACGAATACAACCAGCTGACGCCGCTGGGCCAGAAGCTGGCCAAGCTGCCGCTCGACCCGCGCGTGGGTCGCATGATCCTTGCCGCGCTCGACAACGTGTGCCTGAGCGAAGTGCTGATCATCGCCTCGGCGCTGTCGGTGCAGGACCCGCGCGACCGCCCGATGGAACACCAGCAGGCGGCCGACGAGGCGCATAAAAAATTCGCCGATGAAAAATCCGAGTTCCTCAGCTACCTGAAAATCTGGCGGTGGTTCGAAAACGCCATCGAGCACAAGAAAACCAACCGCCAGTTGATGGACAACTGCCGTACCAATTTCCTCTCGCAACTGCGCCTGCGCGAATGGCGCGACGTCCATTCGCAACTGGTCACGCTGGTGAAAGAGCAGGGCTGGCGCGTCAATGAACTGCCCGCCACGTACGAAAACCTGCACCTGGCGCTGCTGACCGGTTTGCTCGGCAATATCGGCTTCAAGAGCGAAGACGAACCGGGCGCCGGTTACCTGGGCGCGCGCGGTATCAAGTTCCATATCTGGCCGGGCTCGTCGCTGCTGAAAAAGCCGGGCAAGTGGATCATGGCGGCCGAACTGGTGGACACCACGCGCCTGTACGCGCGCTGCGTGGCCCGGATCGAGCCGGAATGGCTGGAAAAAGTGGGCGGTCACCTGTTGAAAAAATCGTGGGGCGAGCCGCGCTGGGAAAAACGCTCGGCGCAGGTGACCGCGTCCGAACGCGCCACGCTGTACGGGCTGGTTGTGTACAGCCAGCGCCGCATCAACTACGGCGCCTTCAACCCGACCGAAGCGCGCGAAATTTTTATTCGTGATGCACTGGTCGGCGGCGATTACGAGACGCGCGCGCCATTCTTCGCCCACAACCACAAGCTGATCAAAGAAATCGAAAACCTCGAACACAAGTCGCGCCGCCTCGACGTGCTGGTCGATGATGAACTGATCGCCGCGTTTTACGACAAGCTGATTCCAGCCGACGTGGTCAACGGCGCCGGCTTCGAAAAATGGCACAAGGACGCCACCGCCGCCGAACCGAAGCTGCTGTACCTCAATCGCGACGAGCTGATGCGCCACGAAGCGGCCGGCGTCACCACCGAACTGTTCCCGAAGATCATGTCGGTAACCGGCCTGGAGCTGGGCCTGACGTACCACTTCGAGCCGGGCAGCGTGCGCGATGGCGTGACCCTGGCCGTGCCGCTGTACGCACTGAACCAGCTGCCGCGTGAGCGCTGCGAGTGGCTGGTGCCGGGCATGTTGAAAGAAAAAGTCCACCTGCTGCTGAAATCCTTGCCGCAAAAGCTGCGCCGCCACTGCGTGCCGCTGCCCGACTACGCGGCCAAATTCTGCGAGCGCGTGAACGAGGCAGGCGTGTTTGGCCGGGGCGACCTGATCGACGCCATCATCGCCGACATCCGCAAGCAACTGACAATTGCCGTGCTGACCACCGACTTCAAGCCGGAAACCTTGCCGGCCCATCACTTCATGAATTTCAAGGTGATCGACGAGCACGGCCGTCAACTCGACATGGGCCGCAACCTGGCCACCCTGCAAGCCGAATTCGGCACCCAGGCGCGCGAGAGTTTCCAGAAGATGGCGGAGACGTCGGGCACGACTGCATCCGGTTCGAAAACGGCGGGCGTAAGCAGCATTGTCAGCGCAAAGTCCGTCATCCCCGCGAACGCGGGGATCCATACTGAGCGTGCATCGTCGTCCGCCCCAGGTAATCAAACTGCCGCCGCACCTTCCAACCTGACCAACCTCACCAACTGGACCTTCGGCGAACTGCCCGAACTGCTCGAAATCCCCCAAGGCAAGCTGACGCTGATCGGTTTCCCCGCCTTGGTGGACAAGCGCACCCACTGCGACCTCGAAGTCTTCGACGACCCGACGGTGGCAGCGCGTACCCACCGCCAGGGCCTGCGCCGCCTGTTCGCCTTGCAGATGAAGGACCAGATCAAGTTCATCGAGAAAAGCATCCCCAACCTGCAGCAGATGGGCATGCAGTACATGGCGATGGGCACGCAGGAAGAACTGCGCGACGAGATCATCAACAAGGCGCTCGACATCGCCTGCCTGCAAGACCCGTTGCCGGTCGATGCCGCCAGTTTTACCAGGCGCAAGGACGAGGGCAAGTCACGCCTGGTGCTGCTGGTAAACGAAGTGGCGCGCCTGCTGTCGCAGGTGCTGACCGAATTCCACGGCCTGCCCAAGCGCCTGCAAGGCTTGCCGCAAGCGGCAGCTGCCGACATGCAAGGGCAGTTGCAGGGCCTGGTGCACAAGCGCTTCCTGTCCGACAACGACTACAGCCAGCTGGCGCACTTCCCGCGTTACTTGAAGGCGATGAACGTGCGCATCGAAAAGCTGCGCGCCGACCCCGCCCGCGACGCCAAGCTGATGGCCGACTGGCAGTTGGCTGCCACGCCGTACCAGCGCCTGCACCGCGACAAGAGCGCCGGCAAGAACACCGACCCGAAACTGGTCGAGTTCCGCTGGATGCTGGAAGAGCTGCGCGTCTCGCTATTCGCCCAGGAACTGCGCACCCCGATGCCGGTATCGGTGAAGCGCCTGCAAAAAGTGTGGGAATCGATGCAACGCTAACCAAGTTCGGGGTCAGTGCCGACATTCGGACATTTTTGAACTTATTTATTGAATTACACTTCAACCAAAGAGTTCTCCGATGTCCGAATGTCGGCACTGACCCCGAAGCCTAGGAGGCCCGATGAAGAAAGCCGCTGGTTTGCTCCGCAGTCTGATGCGCACGTCGATCAAGGCTGCGCGCCATGGCGTTGCTGTCAATAAGCTGATGACGGCGATGTTGACGCCAGCGCCAGCGTCAGCGCCCAAGCGCAAGGCCCGTGCCAAGCCGAAGGCCTCTTCAACCACCCCGTCGGTCAAACCAGCGCCTTCGACCGCCAAGCCGGCGGCCCGCAGGTCCGCGCCAGCGCCGGCAACTACCAACACCGCGCCCGGCAAATGGCTGACCTCCCACGTCGAGAGTGCCAACGGCCACCGCATGAGCTTCTGGCTGTACCTGCCGCAAAATATCCCCGAGGAAGCCGTCGCACAAGGCCTGCCGCTAATCGTCATGCTGCACGGCTGCCATCAGACCGCCACCCAGTTCGCCCAGGGTACGCGGATGAACCAGTGGGCCGAGCGCAAGAGTTACGCCGTGCTCTATCCGCAACAACTGGTCAGCAACCAGGCCCAGCGCTGCTGGAAATGGTATGACCGCGCCACCCAGGATGGCGGCGGCGACGTGTCCACTATCGTGGCCATGATCGACAAGGTGGCGGGCGCTTACGCCATCGACCGTTCGCGGGTGTACGTGGCCGGCATTTCAGCCGGGGCCGGCATGGCCAATATCCTGGCTCTCAATCATCCGCAACTGTTTGCCGCCGTGGGCCTGCATTCCGGCCCCGTGTTCGGCGCCGGCCACAGCACCATGGGCGCATTGGGAGTGATGCAGCACGGCGCCGCCCTGCGCGCCGACCTGGCCGTGCGCGAAGTGCTGGCCCGCCATGCGCGCTTCCCCGGCATGCCGACGATCTTGATCGCAGGCGAGGGCGACAGCGTGGTGCGTCCCATCAACCAGATGCAACTGGCGCGCCAGGGACTGGCCATCAACGGCCTGGCGCATGATGCGCCGGCAAAAATTACCCACAAGGCCCAGGGCAGCAACGCCCGCCACAACGCCCACCGCATCGACGATTTTTACGACGGACGCAAGCTGCTGCTGCGGGTAGCCCGCATCGATGCCCTCGACCACGCCTGGAGCGGCGGCGATCCCGCCCTCAAATTCAACGCCAAGGCCGGACCGGACGCCACCCGCATGATGCTGGAGTTTTTTGCCAGGCACCGCCGGACATGATGCCTTCCAGACTGTCGTGTGCTGGCCTCGGGTGATTCTGGTGTAGACCAGGCCGTCGGCCGCGGTGTAATGGTCGGTGATTTCCGCATCAGGATCGAGGAGCGCACGCCAGCAGGTTCCTGCGCCACTTGGCGTACCGGCGCCAGGAACAGCCATAACGTGGCGCCCTGGATCAGGATCGCGACGCTGGCGCCCCAGGCCCGGCGCGCCATCGCTTATAGCAGCAGGAACGCGGCAGCGGCAACCACTGTCGGTCCCAGCGCCCCGAGCAGCAGTCCCATCATGCCGACCGATTCATCGTTGAAGCCGCGCCGCAGCAGCGCCACGCCGGCCGGGTTGGGGGCGTTGGCGATCACGGTCAGGCCGCCGCCGCTGACGGCGCCCGCCACCAGCATGTATTGCGCCTGCGGCGTGATGCCGTTAATTAGCGAGCCGAGATAGGTGAGGGCGGCGTTGTCGGTAATCGCCGTCAGGGCCGTGGCGCCGAAGAACAGCGCCAGCGGCGACAGGCTCTCGACGATCGGCTGCAACCACCATTGCTGCATGCCGCCCAGCACCACCAGCCCGGCCAGGAAGAAACCGACCAGCAGCGCTTCCTTGATGATCAGTGGCGACTGGTAGCGCTCGTAGGCGCTGGTAAAGCCGAGGAATAACATGAAGAGGCCCAGGAACAGCACGGGGTGGTGGCTGAACACGACCAGTCCGGCCAGGAAGGCCAGGTGGATCACGGTGACGGCCAGCGGCACCTTCGGCGTGTCGGCGGCATCGGCGCCCGGTGTGGCCTGGATTTCGTTGGCGGCAATCGGGCGCAGGTGCGGCGCCAGCATGAAGCTGACAACGGTGGCGTTGACGACGACTGCCAGTGCCGCCTTCCAGCCGAAGTGGCTGGCCATAAAGGCGCTGTCCCAGCCCCAGGTGCCGGCCACCATCAGCACCGGCGGCGCCGCGTAAGACGTCAGCGTGCCACCGATCGAGACGTTGACGAACAACACGCCCAGCGCGCCATACTTGAGCCACTCCGGCATGCCGGCACGGAAGATCAGCGGCGCCAAGGTCATCGCGGCCAAGGTCATGGCGGCCGGTTCGGTAATGAGCGAGCCGGTCAGCGGTACCAGCGCCAAGCCGAACCAGGCCAGCGCCACTTCGGTGCGCAGCGGCAGTTTGCGCGACAGCGCCAGCAACAGGCGCTGCACCGCATCGAGCACCGGGCGCGAGGCGGCCACCACCATCACCGTGAACACGAACAACGGCTCGGTGTAATGGCGCGATTCGACATAGGCGATGGCCGACTGCCCACCGTTGGCCAGCGCCATGACCAGTATCAGCACGAACGCCCAGAAACCGAACACCACCTCCACTTCGCCCAGCAGGTGGAACAGGCCGG
Source organism: Duganella sp. 3397 (assembly GCF_031456625.1). Taxonomy (NCBI): domain Bacteria; kingdom Pseudomonadati; phylum Pseudomonadota; class Betaproteobacteria; order Burkholderiales; family Oxalobacteraceae; genus Duganella; species Duganella sp. 3397. The sequence continues at coordinate 18,165 of NZ_JAVDVB010000006.1, read as the reverse complement.
CATGGCGCGGGTGGCGGCGGGCCAGGGTGCCGAACGATTTGGCGGCGAAGGTATGGAGCAGGGCCAGCGCAAACAGGCTGGCGCCGATGAGTTCAATATTATGCAAAACAGGGCCTTATTGGAAGTTAATCAGTGGTGCCAGCGCCTGCTGCGCCGCGGCGGCACTGAGCGCGGTGGCGTCGAGCGTGCGCAGCGCTTGCGCGACCTCGTCGCGGCGGTTAGCGTCAAGCAGGATGGCCTGGTTGGCGGCCAGCGCCGCCAGCAGTTCGGTGGTGATCCGATCGAGCTTGGGGCGGATGTCGGTGGCCAGGTCGGGCGCGTCGTCGAACCGGCCCGCGTGCTGTGCAGTCCAGCGTTGGTACAGTTCGCGCTGCACGGTTTTTGACGCTTCGATCTGCGCCCGGAACACTGCCTCCACCCGCTGCGCCGGCAAACCGAGCGCGCTGCCTTGCTTGACGGCGGCAGCGATGACCAGCGCTTCGCGCGGCAAATCTTCGATCGGCGCTTGCCGGTTCCACTTGGCGCGCGCGACCGGTTCGGCCAGCAGCAGGCGCTGGTCGATGGCCTGGCGTAACGGTTCCAGCGCCCAGGGGAATGCCAGCCAGTGTTCCACGTCCTGTTGCAGGGCACCGCTGGTAATACGCTCCTGCAGCCACTGGTCCACCAGCGCTTTCAACGCGGGATCGCGCGGCAGCAGCATGGCCTTGTCGGCGGTATCGAATGGCTGATCCGGGTGCACCGCGCACAGTTCCGGGTGCAGCCGTTGTTGCAGCCGGGTTTCCATGGCGTCGGTCATCATCAGGTCGGCCTTGCCGGCGGCGATCTGGCCGAAGATGGTGACGTTGTCCGGGTAGACCGTCAGTTGCGCGCGCGGCGCATTGCTGCGGGCAAAGCGTTCGTTGGTGCCGCCCGGGTTGACGATCAGGCGCACGTCGGGCTGGTTGATCTGCGCCAGCGTCTGGAAGCGTTGCACGTTGTCGCAGCGCGTGATCGGGGTCTTGCCATCGCGCTGGTAAGCGATCGAAAACAGCGCATGCTGCTGGCGCTCTGGCGTGATGGAAATGCCGCCGACGGCGATGTCGAACTTGTCGGCGTTCCAGTCGGCGAGCAAGGTGGGCCAGCTGGTGGGCACCATGGTCAGCCTGACGCCGAGGCGTTTGGCCAGGCCGGCCGCCAGGTCGATATCGAGCCCGAGGTAGTCGCCGCTGTGGCCGAGCCGGTAGGTGTAGGGCTTGTAGTCGGCAGGCGTGCCCACCCGCAGTTCGCCGCTGGCGGTGATGCCGGCCAGTTGCCGGGCCGGGCCGGCCGATGCGGCGCCGGCCGTGGCCGCGATCAGCAGGGAAAGCAATAATGTGGTGGCGCGCATCAAGCGGTGTCCCGAGGTTGGTGAACTGTAAAAATTTCCAACCGCTATGGTAACGCACCGGCTGCCCGGTGCGTTCCTGCTGCATGCTTATTTCAGCATCACGGGACCGGCGTTGATGCGGGTGCGGAACAGCATGTACGGTTTCTGGCGCAGGTCTTTGCCGTCGTGGAAGCCGGCCTGGCGGTGCAGCTGGTTGGCGATGAAATACAGGTAGCCATCGGGGCCGACCGACAGTGTGTCGGGCCACAGCATGCGCGGATCGGACGCGAGGGTGGTCCACTGGCCGTCGGCCTGGCGCTGGTGAATGCTGTTGTGCTCGTAGTCGCCGGCATAGAGGCGGCCCTTGTCGTCCGCTTCCAGGCCATCGGACGCGCCTTTTTCGCCCAGGTCGCGTACCGCAGCGGCCAGAGCTGCATCGTTGGCGCCGGCATCGAGCAACAGCTTGGTCGGCACCGCGTACAGGTGCCGGCTCGAAAGCGGGCTGTAATACAGCGTGGCGCCATCGGCCGAGAGCGCGATGCCGTCCGCCGCCACGGCAAACGGCTGCGGCGCCTTGCCGGGTGCGCGCTGGGCCAGGCGCTGGCCTTCGACGAACGGCACGAAGGCAGGGTCTGGCGATGTCGATGGATGGCCGCTCAGCTTGCGCCAGCTGCGACCGCTGTCGATATCGACCACGATGATGGCGCCCGGTCCCGAGACCGACGAATCGGTGATGTACGCCACGCCGGCTTTGCCCGCGCGCAGGTCGAAGCGCACATCGTTCAGGTAGGTGGTATCGAGCGCCACGTCGGCGGGAATGATGATGGTCTTGACGACCTTGTTGGTGGCCAGGTCCACGGCCACCAGCTTGGCCGCGCCGGCAATGCGGGTCTGGAAGCCAGGCGCGGCCGGGTCGAGGATCCAGAGCCGGTCCAGCGCGTCGACCACCACGCTTTGCACGCTAGACAAGGTGTCGGCAGGTTTTTTCGCGTCGAAGGTATTGGCCGCTTGCGAGGGGTACGCCACCACGGCGCCGTTGCGCAGTTCGCCGACCGTAAACGGTACGTCGTCGCCCCAGCGCGGGAAGTTGACAAAAATCCGCCCCTTGGCCGAAACCGTCACGCCGGTGGGCATCGGCCCGGTCTGGAACTGGTGAACTGCTTCGATGGTGCCGACCGTGCGCGCGGCCGGCACGGCGGCAACGGGCGCGGCGGCGTGGGCTGCGGTCGGGAACGCCAGCTGAATCAGCAAGGCAGTAGTGGCGGCGGCGATGAATGGTACGGAGGTGTTTTTAGCTTGCATGCGGGTTCCTGAAGAGATGGTATTTTTGATGGAACGCAGTGTGGCAGGCTCGGCAGAATTTGGCCATGGGCGTGTGGTGGAATGTGTTTCAACACTTTAATGAAAATCGCGCGACCTTGTGTCGAGTGCGCCCAGCAGGTGGGACAGGTCCACCAGTCGCTTGGCGACCAGGTGGCGCACATTGTTTTCGGTCTGCCACACGCCGTACACGCCCAGCAGCTGCGAGCCCATCACTTCGCGGCGCTGCTGTTCCACCAGGCTTTTCCAGCAGATCACGTTGATGGTGCCGGCTTCGTCTTCCAGCGTGATGAAGACCACGCCCTTGGCCGTGCCCGGACGCTGGCGCACGGTGACGATGCCGCAGCCGCGCGCCAGCTGGCCATTGCTAAATCCCATCAATACGTCCGAGGGCGTGAAGCGCATCTTGTACAGCCGTTCGCGCAGGAACGAGACCGGGTGCCGCCCCAGCGTGAGGCCCAGGTGGCGGTAGTCGGCCACCACGCTTTCGGCAGCCGATGGGGCGTCGAGTTCGATGGCGTCTTCCACCACCGTGGCCGGGCGCAGCAGGCCCTTGTCGGGTACGCTGGCGGCGGCTTGCCACATCGCTTGCCGGCGGTTGCCGGCCAGCGCGGCGAGGGCGTTGGCGCTGGCCAGGTGGGTCATCTGGCGCGCGTCGAGGCCGGCGCGGGCGGCCAGGTCGGACGTGTCGGCAAATGGCGCCACTGCACGCGCTTCTTCGATGCGCCAGGCGGCGTCCCGTTCCATGCCATCGACGTTGTTGAGGCCCAGGCGCACCGCCGGCATGCCGTTGGCGGCCGGTTCCAGCGCCGCTTCCCAGGTGCTGACCGCCACGTCGACCGCGTACACTTCCACGCCATGGCGGCGCGCATCCTGCACCAGCGCCGAGCGCGAGTAAAAGCCCATCGGCTGCGAGTTGAGCAGCGCGGCCAGGAAGGCTGCCGGTTCGTGACACTTGAGCCAGCTCGAGGCATAGGCCAGCAGGGCGAACGACGACGCGTGCGATTCGGGAAAACCGTATTCGGCAAAGCCCTTGATCTGGTTGAAGATGGTTTCCGCAAACTCCGGCGGGTAGCCGCGCGCCTTCATGCCGGCCTTGAGTTTTTCCTGGAATGGCCCCAGTCCCCCTTTGCGTTTCCAAGCTGCCATGGCCCGCCGCAACTGGTCCGCTTCACCGGCCGTGAAGCCACCAGCGACAATGGCGATCTGCATCACCTGCTCCTGGAAAATCGGAATCCCCAGGGTTCTCTCGAGCACGCCCTTGATGGCATCGCTGTGGTACGACACCGGATCGATACCTTGCCGGCGCCGCAAATACGGGTGGATCATCTCGCCCTGGATCGGTCCGGGTCGCACGATGGCCACCTCGATCACCAGGTCGTAAAAAGTTTGCGGCCGCAGGCGCGGCAACATCGACATCTGCGCCCGCGACTCGATCTGGAACACGCCGATGGTATCGGCCTGGCAGATCATGTCGTAGGTGGCCGGATCTTCGGCCGGGATGTCGCCCATCTCGAAACGCTGGCCGCGCCGCTCGGAGACGAGATCGAGCGTGCGGCGGATGCAGCTGAGCATGCCGAGCGCCAGCAAGTCCACTTTCATCAGGCCGACCGCATCGAGATCGTCCTTGTCCCACTGCACGATGCTGCGGTCCTCCATGGCGGCATTCTCGATCGGCACCAGCCGGCACAGCTTGGTGTGCGAGATGACGAAGCCGCCCGGGTGCTGGCTCAGGTGGCGCGGGAAATGCATCAGCATGTCGGCCAGGTAGTTCCATTTTTCCACGATCGGCGAACTGGTATCGAAACCGCAGTCGAGCAACCGCTGTTCGAGGTCGGCGCGGCCGCCCCAGCTGTGCGACGCCTTGGCCACCTTGTCCACCACCGACAGATCCACGCCCAGCGCCTTGCCCACGTCGCGCAGCACGCTTTTCGGTCGGTAGGAAATCACCACGGCAGTCAACGCCGCACGCATGCGGCCGTACTTGTTGTACACGTATTGCAGCACCTCTTCGCGGCGCTGGTGTTCGAAGTCGATGTCGATGTCGGGCGGCTCGTTGCGCTCTTTCGATAAAAACCGCTCGAACAGCAGCGTGCCGCGCGACGGATCGACTTCGGTCACGCCCAGGCAATAGCACACGGCCGAGTTGGCGGCCGAGCCGCGCCCCTGGCACAGGATGTGCTGCCCACGGGCGAAGCGGACGATGTCGTACACGGTGAGGAAATATGCCTCGTATTGCAGGTCGGCGATGATGTCGAGCTCGCGCTCCAGCAGGGCCTGTACGTTGGCTGGTATGCCGTGCGGGTAGCGCCAGTGGGCGCCGATATAGGCTTCCTTGCGCAGGTAGCTGGCCGGCGTTTCGCCGTCGGGCACCAGCTCGTGCGGGTATTCGTAGCGCAGCTCGTCGAGCGAGAATTCGCACAGCCGCGCCAGGCGCACGGTTTCGTCCAGCGCCGCGCGCGGGTACAGGTTGCCCAGGCGCACGCGCGAGCGCAGGTGCTGCTCGGCATTGGGCGCGAGCTTGTAGCCGCACTGCGCCACCGGGATGCCATGGCGGATCGCGGTCATGGTGTCCTGCAACGGTTTATACGAGCGCAGGTGCATGCAGACGTCGCCGGTGGCCACCACGGGAATCGCGAATTCTTCGGAGATGCCGTCGACCATGCGCCGGTGCAGCGCGTCGCGGGTGCGGTGGTGCAGCGTGAGTGCGATGCGCACCCGGCCCGGGGCGTTGTGCAGCAGCCATTGCGCGTGGCGCTCCACTTCTTCGTAGGGCGCGCAGTAGCGCGGCGCCAGGATGAACTGGCAGTCGGGCAGGCCGCGCAAATGCACGAGGTCGCCGGTCGGCTGGGCAATGTCGCGCGGACGCACCAGGTAGGTGCCCTTGTCGGCGCGCATGCGGCCCACGGTGATCAGCTCGCTCAAGTTGCCGTAGCCGTTCTTGTTGGTGGCGACGATGATCAGGTTGAACGGCGGGCTGCCGTCTTCGGGCGTGATCGCCATCTGGCTGCCGATCACCAGTTGCAGGCCGCATTCCTTGGCGGCCACGTGGGCGCGTACCACGCCGGCCAGGCTGCACTCGTCGGTGATGGCGATGGCGCTGTAGCCGAGCTGGTGGGCGCGCTGCACCAGCTGCTCGGGCGGCGAGGCGCCGCGCAGGAAGCTGAAATTGCTAAAGACCTGCAACTCGGCGTAGTCGGGCAGGATGACTGGCGTGGTGGCTGGCAGGGTATCCATGGTCAGGCATACAGTCCATGCAGGAACCAGCGCGCATCGGTGGTGCGTTCGAGGTAGATCCAGTAACAGCTGGCGTCGCTGCCCTGGGCCACGAAGTAGTCGCGGGCGGCGGTCTGGTCGTTCCACCAGCCCGCTTCCAGGCGTTCGGGGCCGGAGAGAATTTTGAGGGCGCTGCCGTAGAACGGCCGGTTGTCGCGCATCAGCAGCGCAATCGGTTTCGGCAGCAGCCAGAACGGCCGGCCGTCGAATACTTCGTCAGGCTGTGGCTTGGGCCGCCTGGCCGTGGCCGGCAGCCAGGTGTTGCATATTTCGGGACGGTAGTCGTCCACGGTGGCGGGCGTGAGCACGTTGTCGGTGCCCAGCCGCGCGGTGAGCAGTTCCAGCAGCCGGTGGTAGTCCTGCGGCGTGCCGCCCGGCTCGGGAAACAGCGAGGCATTGGGCGGCAGCATGGCTTCGATTTTCACTGCTTCGAGCCGCAGCGCGATCACCGGCGCGTGCAGTTCCACCTTGCCGAGGCGCTCCTTGAGCAGGCGCACCAGGTGCGACTCGTGCCATGCCGGCTCGGCCAGCATGATGTCGAGCGCCGTGGGCGCCACCGCCGCGCGGCCGCGTTCATGTTCGAGGTACAGCGTGAACGCGCGCACCGCCTGCTGCATGGCGGTGAGCCAGCCCACCAGTTGCAGGATCAGGCTCGACGCCCCGTGTAATAAGGCGTCGGCGTGCTCCACGCGTTCGAAGGTTTCGATGCGGGCGGAAAAGTGCAGCGGCGGCTTGATCCACTCGAACATTTCCGGCGCCTCGCCGTAGGCGCGGTCGAGCGCGGCCAGCAGGTGCTTGTCGGTGCGCCGTAACAGCCCGGCGCGCGGCAGCCGGCGCAAGGCACCGAGGTTGCGCGCGCCGATATCGGTGAGCCAGCCTTGGAAGGGCACGGCAGCCGGGATCAGCTCGCACGGCAGCTGGTTGAGCCGTTGTTGCAGGCGCTCCATCGAGGCCACGCGGCGGCCCTTGGGCTGATCCTTGGACGGCGCGTTACGGGCCAGCAACCAGGCGCCTTCAGCGGTGGGCGCGGCGCCCAGTTGCAGCGTGAAGCCGAGCGCGGCCACGCTGCGCAGCACGCGCAGGCACAGCGCGTGTGGGCCCCTGAACAGCGTGAGACTGGCGCTCACGTCCAGCAGCAGCGACCAGTCGGGTTGATACGTGATGTCGGGTGTGTACTGCATCAGCGCGGTGGCGATGGCGTCCAGCGCCTGGTCTTCCTTGTCGGCTGCGCGCTCGAGCACGGTGGTGTCAGGCGCGATGGCCGCCACGCCGCCACCACGCATCCCCAGGCGCACGCCAGCCTGCGCGGCCTGGCGCGACATGGCGAGCACCAGTCCGTGCTCGACGACGACCATGGGCGCCGGCTCAGACCAGCACGGTCGTTGCGCTTCGAGCGGCAACAACGGCAGGTGGACGCTTAACATCAGTTTCATGATCGTGGGTGGCAGGTTGTAACGGGATATGCAGCGGTACCGGCATATCGCCCAGGGGGATAAACAGGGGCTGGTCGCAGTGCGGGCCCTTGCGCTTGATGATGTCCACCGAGATGCCACCGGGGGCCGGACGCAAGGTCATGCGCAGCGGCGAGGGCGACGCATCGGCTGCCGCCGCGATCGGGCGCAGCAGCCACAACCAGGTGTCGGTGCTTTGCGCGGCCAGGTTAAGCCGGCGCAGCGCTTCGGGCCGCACATTGGCCTGCCACAGCAGCACCGCGCCGCACGAGCCGTTCTTGAGGATTTGTTCGGCCGACCACAGCGCGTCGGCACTGCTGGCAGGCTTGAGCCACAGCAGGTTGCGGTCATTCACTTGCCAGGCGCGGCACGCCATGGCGTGCGGCAGATACGGCGGCTGTACCAGCGCCACGCGCTGGCGCGCCGACAGGCTGGCCAGTACCGGTTTTAACAACTGCATTTCGCCGATGCCGTGTTGCTGCACCAGCAGTTCGATCAGTGCCGAGCGCGGCCAGCCATTATTGGGCAGTTCGCTGTCCAGAAGCTGGTGCCCGGTGGTGCAGGTGGTGGAGCGCGAAATGGCCAACTCGCTGGCCCGCCACACATCGCGCATGGCCAGGCGGCCAGCCTGCGCGGCTGCGGTGGTAATGGCGAGTGGTGGCGTGAGCATGGCGGCAAGGGCAACATCGAGTTGGCAAGTTGATACTGTATGGATGTACAGTATAAGCGCCGTTGCCGCCGTGGCGCAAGGCCGATTTACTTCAAGTGTGTTGGCCACAGGTCGCGCACGGGGCTCACCGCCTCCAGCAGCGAGGCCATGTGCAGGATGGGTGGGCCCGCCGGCTGTATCGAGGTTTAGAACAGGCGCGGATCGTACAACCAGCGCTTGAGCGTGGTCGCGGTAATGGCCGCAGCGTCGGGATGCTGGGGATTGATCAGGATATTGTCTTCGTCCGGCACCATGACCGAGGGCACGCGCAGCAGCGCACTGGCGCCGGAGGCGATCCAGGCGTCGCCCGCTGCCCGGGCACTGAGGCCGGCAGGAATCGCGTCCCAGCCCCCGGGCAACGGTGCGAGTACCGTGCAAGCGTTCCACACATCATCGGCAATATCGATGCGTACCAGGTAGCGGTTGTAGGGCAGGCCGCCGACCTTCAGATACTGCACCGTCTCGATCGTGGCCAGTGCGATGTTGACGGCGCAATAGACGACAGGCGTACCCCTGCTGTTCCAGCGTCCGCCCGTGAGCCTGGCGCCGGTGCCGCTCAAGTCGTTGGCGGTATAGCTGGCCGCTTCCACCGCAATGCGCCAGACCGCCACCGTCATGCGTAAGCGCCGCTCTGGCTCATGGCAAGCAACTCTGCCACCAGCTTCTGGCCCTCGAACGTGTCCATGTAACTGGCGGGAGTGGCGCCAGCGAGCGCCGGCAATGGCGAGGTGAGCCACTCCGATACCCAGCGCGCCGCATCGAAGCCTTTGGGGTCGCCCGACTCTTCGACCATGTTTTGCACCAGGCCGATCAGGTTTTCCACACCCAGCACCCGTTCCGATTCATCGCTGGACAGCACGATGGCATCTTTTTCCTTGCGGCTGATGGTCGCGCGCGACAGGCCCAGGCTGCTGAGCAAGGTTTCCTTGCTCATGCCCATGCGTGACGACAGGCTGGTGATGGTCGATGCCGGAATACCCTGGCGAATCACCGCGATGCGGCTTTGCGGATTGAGGTTGAACAGTGCCAGGCCATCGACACTACCGGACGTCTTTTTTGCTACCTTAGGAATCTTGATGCCGGCCGGGCGCGATGCCGGCACAGGTTTTTTGATGGAATCGGACATGGCGCCTCCTTTGAGGCTATATGTTAGCTCAAATGAGATGGAGTGCAAGCGCTAATTATCTTGTCCCGCCACCACTTATGCGTCAGAGTACGCCCTCATCGAAGTTGCAGGAGTTTGCATGCGTTCTCAAAGACAGGAATTTATCTCCAACGGCCTCAAACTGGCTGCCAAGCTCGACGCGCCAGACGGCGACATCCGCGCCTACGCGCTGTTTGCCCATTGTTTTACGTGCGGCAAGGATGCGATCGGCGCCCACCGGCTGGCGCAGTCGCTGGCCGCGCACGGCATCGCCGTGCTGCGTTTCGATTTTACGGGTCTCGGTGGCAGCGAAGGCGATTTTGCCGATACCAATTTTTCCTCGAACGTGGCCGACCTGGTGGCCGCTGCCGACTTCCTGCGCACCCAGCACGCGGCGCCGCAGTTGTTGATCGGCCATAGCCTGGGTGGCACGGCCGTGCTGGCGGCGGCCGAGCAGATTGCCGAAGCGACAGCAGTAGTGACGATAGGCTCACCGAGCGATCCCACCCATATGCCCAGCCTGTTCGGCAGCAAGTACCTGGAACTGATCAGAGAGCAAGGGGAGGCCATGGTGCCGCTGGCCGGACGGCCATTCCGCATCAGGCGCCAGTTTTTCGAGGACGCCGAAGCGTATCGAATCAAACCGAAGATTGCCGGCTTGAAGCGCGCCTTGCTGGTGATGCACGCCCCGGGCGACGATACCGTGCCGGTGGCCAATGCGATGGAAATCGTGACTGCCGCCAGGCACCCGAAAAGCTTTGTATCGCTCGATACCGCCGACCATTTGCTGACCCGGCGCGACGATGCGGTGTACGTGGCGGACTTGATCGCGGCGTGGAGCCGCCGCTATCTTAAATAACTACTCGTCGCCAAATTCCTCGGCCAGGTCCTTCCAGCCCTTGCCGGCGGCAAAGGTGTTGAACTCGTCCGGGGCTTCGAGCACCAGCAATTTGCTCTCTTGCAGTACCGGGTCGCCGGCCGTGAGGGCCGGGCCCTGGTAGCCGACGGTGCGCAGTTGCGCCACCACGGCGTCGATCAGGGACTTGTCCTTGTGCAAGCCCTGGACCGAGCCGGCAAAGTCCACGTACACCTCGATGGCGCCGTAGCCTTCGTCGAAGATACGGATCGCCTTGGCATCGTGGGCGCGGCCGGCGCCGTCGGTGGCCTTGAAGGGACCGCTCAGTTGAATGTCAGTATTGTTGCTCATATTGTCCTCAGGTTAGGGCGTTGAGCCATCTTACTTCATCGGTTGCAGAATTGCTTCCAGGCGGTCAGGCGTGCCCTTGATCCGTTCCAGGCGCGGGTATTTCAAACCGTCGTGGTAATCGATCGCATACGTGGTGTACAGGTTGCCTTTTTTCACCAGCAGCTGGATCGGCTCCTTGCCGCCCTTGGCAGCGGTGATCGCCGCGCGCAGCACGTCTGGCTTGTAGGCGCGGCCATTGACCGCCAGCAGGGTGGAGTTGCCCGACAGGCCGGCCTTGAAGCCGATGCCTTCCCAGATGAACGACTCGAGCTTGCCCTCGGCGCCCACCGAGAAACCGAGCGAGTACTGGAAGTTGGCCGACTTGCTCAGGTCTTCCTGGGCCTTGAGGAACGGCGTCTGCTTGTCGGTGTAGACCAGCTTCCAGCCGGCGCGGGCCAGGCCATCGAGCGGGGCGCCCGGGCCGTGGCTTTCCACGCGGCTGCGCAGGAAGGTGGCCCAGTCGTGCGGCTGCACGGCGTTGAGCGCTGCCACCACGTCCTCGAACGTGTAATGCTTGGCGACATTGACGCCGTCATCGACACCAAAGAAGCCGCGCGCAAAATCGTTGAGCGAGCGCTTGCCGCCGGACAGTTCGCGGATCAGGGTGTCGGCATCGAGCCAGATCAGCTGGCCTTCCTGGTAGTAGTCCTCGCCGCGCTGCCAGTTGTTCCACACTTGCGGACGGCGGGCATTGATGATCGGATCGTACGTGGTGTCCTGCACCGCGCGCCAGGTACGGCCGCGCACGTTGTCGAGGCGGGCGGCCGAGGCGGCCAGCAGGTCGCGCGTGTTTTCCGGCTTGATCAGGCCCGAACGGGCCGCCAGCACGGCGCCCCAGTACTGGGTCTGGCCTTCGTACACCCACAGCAGCGAGTTGTCGAGCGGGGTGTTGAAGTTGGGCACGTCCTGGCCGGCCGGGCGGCGGAATTTACCGTTCCACGAGTGGGCAAATTCGTGCGGCAGCAGCTCGCGCCGCGCTTCCCACTTGGCCCACTCGGTGAAGTAGCCGGACTTGACGCCGTTCTCGCTCGACTGGTGGTGCTCGCGGCCGATGCCGCCGAATTCGTCGCTGATGGCGAACAGGAAATCGTAGTGCTTGTAGTGTTTCGAGTTAAACAGTTTATACGATTGCTGGATCAGCGCGCGGTGCGGGCCGATCTGTTCCGGCGTCGCTTCGAGCTGCTCGGGGCTGTCGGCCACCACGTTCAGGTGCACCGGGATTTTCGCACCCGGATCGAGGTCGATGCGGCGGAAATAGCGGCCGGCAAACAGCGGCGAATCGAGGAAGGTTTCGAAGTCCAGCGGCTTGAAGGCGATCTCGTCGCCGGTGCGCGAGGCGGTCTCGAGCGCGGTGCCGAATTGCCAGCCGGGCGGCACGGTCAGGTTGGGCTGGATCGTGATGTTGCGGCTGCGGTAACCGGCCGGGTAGATCGCTAGCGACTGCCATTGCACGCCGAGGATGTCGTTGGTAAACGTGGTGCGGCCCTGGCTCGCTTCGACCGGCGACAGGTACTGGAATTCGACCTCGACCGCGTTGGCGTCGGCCGGCACGTCGACCGTGAAGGCCCACACGTCAAGCGGATCGCGGCGCCAGTCGAGCGGCTTGCCGTTGGCGCTGGCCTTGAGGCCGGCGAACTGGTTCAGCGCGCCGCTGGGGCCGTGGTTGGCCACCACCCATTGCGGGTACAGCAAGGTCAGCTTGCCGGGCTTGGCCGGAATGGTCTGGCGCACGCGGAAGATTTGTTGTGCCGTATTGGAGGCGTCCACTTTGAGGACGATGGTGCCCGGGTAAGGCTGTTCGGAAATCGTGTCGGCCTGGGCGCTGAAGGTAGTAGCGAGCAGGACGGCGAATGCGGCACGGGTGAAAGACATTGAGGACTCGGATCGTGATTGAACAAGAGAAAGAGTTTAGCACGCAGGGGTTGCTGGCAAGGCCGCAAAAAAAATCGTAAAAAAAGCCCTTGAAAGCCATCGACTATCACCCTATATCGGACTCAGTGGTTGCCCAGCAGGGGACCACCGGCCCCAAGGAATGCTTCCGACGGGGGACTCATTTATCGCTTAACTTGAAAAGGATATCCATCATGCGTACTTTCGACCTCACCCCACTGTACCGTTCCGCCATCGGCTTCGATCGCCTGGCCCAGATGCTCAACGACGCCCAGCGCGCCGATTCGTCGCCCAGCTATCCTCCCTACAATATCGAACTCGTGTCCGATGACCAGTACCGCATCGTGATGGCGCTGGCAGGCTTCAACCGCGACGAGATCGACATCACCTTCGAGCGCGATTCGCTGCACGTCGTTGGCCGCAAGCAGAAGGACGCCACCGAGCGCACCTACCTGCATCGTGGCATCGCCGCCCGCGACTTCGAACAGCGCTTCCAGCTGGCTACCCACGTCAAGGTGACTGGCGCCAGCTTCGACAACGGCATGCTCACCATCGAACTGGTGCGCGAGGTGCCCGAAGCGCTCAAGCCACGCAAGATCGTCATCGACGGTCAAAACGGCAGCGAAAACGTCACCGCCCTGGAGCAACGCCAGGCAGCGTAATCGCTACGTCGTGATGTAAGACACCACTGGCCGGTTTATCCGGCCAGTGGTGCGTCTGCGGCCCTGAATCCACCGCCAGCATGTGTTGTAAGCATATGTTTCGGTGGAAATTTCATTAAGTAGGGTCTAAGTTTTTTGCCTCATATTGGATACATCTAGAATCCTAATTCAATTCAGGAGTGCATCATGTCCCAAACTACCCCAACCGGATCGAAAACCTTCAAACGCACCGTTGCCGCGCTGGCCATTGTGGCTGCCATAGGCGCCGGCGGTGCGGTCGCGGTCAAGCAAAGCAACGCAGTTGCCGCCGGGACTCCGGTGGCGGCAGTGACGGCGCCTCCATCAGCCAATACCGGCGCGCCCGCTGCAGTGGCCGCGCCAAATATTTCCCTGCCTGATTTCTCGGTAGTGGCCGCCAAGAATGGCCCGGCCGTGGTCAATATCGACGTGCGTGGCACCACCAAGGCTTCCTACGATGGCCAGGGGCCAGGGCAGGGCCGCGCCGAAGCGTTCGGCGACGACCCGTTCATGGAATTCTTCCGCCGCTTCCAGGGCCAGCAGCAGCGTGGCGGCCAGCGCGAAGTGCCTACCCACGGCATGGGCTCGGGTTTCATCATCAGCTCCGACGGCATCATCCTGACCAATGCCCACGTGGTGCGCGATGCGCGTGAAGTGACGGTCAAACTGACCGACCGCCGCGAATTCCGCGCCAAGGTACTGGGTTCCGATCCCAAAACCGACGTCGCCGTGCTGAAAATCGACGCCAAGGACCTGCCGGTGGTGCCGCTGGCGAAAGCCGATAACGTCAAGGTGGGCGAGTGGGTGCTGGCGATCGGTTCGCCTTACGGCCTCGACAACACGGTCACCGCCGGCGTGGTCAGCGCCAAGGGCCGTTCGCTGCCCGACGACGCCTACGTGCCGTTCATCCAGACCGACGTCGCGGTCAATCCCGGCAACTCGGGCGGCCCGCTGTTCAATACCCGTGGCGAAGTGGTCGGCATCAACTCGCAGATCTACAGCCAGACCGGCGGCTACCAGGGCCTGTCGTTCGCGATCCCGATCGAAGTGGCGACCACGATTGCCAACCAGATCGTTGCCACCGGCAAGGTCGAACACGCCAAGCTCGGTGTGACGGTGCAGGAAGTGGGGCAAGACATCGCCGATTCGTTCAAGCTGGCCACGCCTGAAGGCGCGCTGATTGCCAACGTCGAGCGTGGCGGCCCGGCCGAGAAAGCCGGTCTCAAGCCCGGCGACGTGGTGCGCAGCATGAATGGCAAAAAAGTCGTCAGTTCGATCGACTTGCCGGCCATGGTCGGCCTGATCAAGCCGGGCAGCACGGTCAAGCTGGAAGTATGGCGCCAGGGCAAACTGATTGCGCTTGACGCCAAGCTGGGCAACCTGACCGACAAGGTGGCTGCCGTGTCCGCCACCAGCGACCGTGCCGAGCAGGCCACCAGCAAGCTGGGACTGTCGCTGCGTCCGCTCGACCCGAACGAGCGCCGCGATAGCGGCATCGCCAACGGCATGTTGATCGAAGACGCTGGCGGCGCCGCGCAAAGCGCCGGCGTGCAACCGGGCGACGTGCTGCTGTCGGTGAACGGCTATGCGGTCACCAATATCGACCAGGTGCGCCAGGTGGTGAACAAGTCCGGCAAATCTGTGGCGTTGCTGATACAGCGCGGCGGCGATACAATATTCATTCCAGTCCGTCTCGGCTAATCGTCACGGCAGAACGCACCAACAACAAGAAAAGGACCACACCATGCGACTTCTGCTGGTAGAAGACGACACCATGATCGGCGAAGTCGTGCTCGACCTGTTACGCGCCGAGCACTATGCCGTGGACTGGGTCAAGGACGGCGACATGGCCGACACCGCGCTGCAAACCCAGACCTACGACTTGGTGCTGCTCGACCTCGGTTTGCCGCGCAAGGATGGCCTCGAAGTGCTGCGCTCGATGCGCGCGCGCAAGGAATTGACGCCGGTACTGGTGGCCACCGCGCGCGACGCCAAGGAGCAGCGCATCGCCGGGCTCGACGCCGGCGCCGACGACTACGTACTGAAACCGTACGACCTGGACGAACTGCTGGCGCGCATCCGCGCCTTGCTGCGCCGTTCTGCCGGCCGCGCCGAGCCGGTCTTCGAACATGGTGGCGTCAGTGTCAATCCGCAAACCCGCGAAGTGCTGGCCGATGGCAAGCAGGTGAGCCTGTCGGCGCGCGAATGGGCGGTGCTCGAGGCCCTGATCGCCCGGCCCGGCATCGTGCTGTCGCGCCACCAGCTCGAAGAAAAACTGTACAGCTGGAAGGATGAAGTCAACAGCAACGCGGTGGAAGTGTATATCCACGGCCTGCGCAAGAAGCTCGGCGCCGAACTGATCCAGAACGTGCGCGGCCTCGGCTACATGGTGCCCAAGCTATGAGAATGAAGGTGAAGCTGCCGCCGATGCCACGCGTGCCGGTGGTTACGCACTCGCTGCGCGGACGCCTGCTGTGGTTCCTGCTGGCGGCCATCACCATGGCGGCGATTGCCCAGGCGGCAATTGCCTATCGCAGCGCGCTCAGCGACGCCGACCAGATTTTCGACTACCACATGCAGCAGATGGCAATGTCGCTGCGCTCGAGCGCCACGCTCACCAACAAGGCCGCCGACGCCTCGCCCGATCCCGGCAACGACGATCTGGTGGTGCAGGTATGGACGCCGGACGGCGCCCAGGTATTCCGCTCACTGTCGCGCGCGGCGCTGCCGCAGCGCGCCGTGCTCGGTTTTTCCAACGTCAAGGCCAATAACACCACGTACCGCATCTTCTCGGTGCAAACCAGCAATCAGACCGTGCAAGTCGCGATGGACATGGCCGTGCGCCAGCGCATGGCCGGTACCCTGGCGCTGCGCACGGTGGGGCCGATTGCGGTGATGGCGCCAATTTTGATGCTGGTGGTCTGGTGGGTGGTCAGCGGCTCGCTCGCACCCGTCTCGCGCGTCAAACGCCAGGTGGCGGCGCGCCAGGCAGACGATCTGTCGCCGGTATCCGAAAACGATTTGCCCGACGAAGTGCTGCCGCTGGTGCACGAACTGAACTTGCTGTTCGGCCGGGTGCGCACCGCGTTCGAGGCGCAGCAGCACTTCGTGGCCGATGCCGCCCACGAGCTGCGCTCGCCACTGGCTGCGCTCAAGCTGCAGGTGCTGAGCCTGGAGCGGGCGCAGGACGATGCAGCGCGCAGCGTGGCGATCGGCCGCGTCACGGCCGGCATCGAACGCGCCACTCGCCTGGTGGAACAGTTGCTGGTATTGGCGCGCCAGGAAGGTTCGGTTGACGATGTTCGGCTCGATCGGGTCAACCTGTCCGACCTGGTCAAGCGCACCCTCGGTGACATGGCCGGCCTGGCGCAGGCGCGCCAGATCGACCTGGGCCTGGAACATGCCGACGAAGCGGTCGTCGATGGCCAGCCCGATGCGCTGATCATCCTGATGCGCAACCTGGTTGACAACGCCATCAAGTACACGCCGGCTGGCGGCACCGTCGATATCGAGCTGCGCCGCATTCCGGCCGAAGCCAAGGTCAAGGGTGTGGCCGGGCCGGGGCGGGTGCTGCTGAGCGTGGAAGATTCCGGCCCCGGTATTCCGCCGGACGAGCGCGAGCGCGTGTTCAGCCGCTTCTACCGGGTGCCGGGCAGCCAGGCTGGCGGCAGCGGCCTGGGGCTGGCGATTATCAAGTCGATTGCCGAGCGCCATGGCGCCGTGCTCACGCTCGATACCTCCGAGCGCCTGGGCGGGCTGAAGATCAAAATCGATTTTCCCGAGACTGCGAGGCCCACTCCGGTCTAAAATGCCGTTTTGATATGCGGACGGCACCATGAAAAAAATCGGATTCTCGGGAACGCTGGACCCGATCACCAACGGCCACATGTGGGTGATCAACGAAGCCCGGTCGATGGCGGACGAGGTAGTGGTGTTCCTGTCCGAGAACAGCGCCAAGAAACCCAAGTTCACGGCCGAGGAGCGCAAGAGCATCATCGCGCTCAGCTGCGCCGAGCAGGGCTGGAACAATGTGCAGGTGGTGATCGTGCGCGGCGACTACACGGCGCGCGCAGCGCGCAAGCACGGCGCCGAATACCTGATTCGCGGCATCCGCACCACCGCCGATTTCGACTACGAAAACCTGATCCAGCAAACCAATGTCGATGTGCTGCAAGGCGCCAAGACCATCTTCGTGATGCCGCCGCGCGACCTGGGTTCGGTCAGTTCGAGCTTCGTGAAGGCGCTGGAAGGGCCGATCGGCTGGAACTGGATCATGAAAAAATTCGTGCCCGGACCCGCGTACCACGCCTGGGTGCTGGGCTGGCTGCGCAACGAGTGGGAACTGCTGTGGGATTACGCCCAGGCCGATGAATCGGCCATCAACCACGCCGACGCCTGGTTCGCGCGCCTGACCGGCGCCACCGCATATGGCGGCACGGCGCGCCACTATCACAACCTCGACCACCTGGTGCACGGCCTGTCCGAAATCCGCGCCTGGGCCGCCAACACCAAGCCGTCCGCGCTCGACATTGAAATCGTCAAGCAGGCGTTCTGGTTCCACGACGCCGAATACGAACACGCGCGTGACGCCGGCGCCCCCAGCAACGAGGAAGCGAGCGCCCAGCTGTGGCTGGGCAGCCACCTGGGCCAGGAAATGGACCCGGCCGCCGCACTGATACGCGCCACCGACCACTTCCAGGAAGCGTCGATCGAGCACCCGCTCAAGGCCGTGCTGCTGAGCGTGGACCTGGCGATCCTGGGCCAGGACGACGAGGTCTACCAGAACTACGCGCGCGCCATCCGCCAAGAGTACGCCCACCTGCCCGACGACGAATACCGCCGCCAGCGCACCGGCGCACTGGGCCACCTGTGCCGCAAGGCCGAAGCGCACAAGCTGTTCTGCGACCCGTACTTCGCCGCCCAGTACAACGACCGCGCCATCGACAACATGGAACGCGAAATGGCGCGCCTGGCCGGCGAATAATCCTTCAAGCAGTTCGGGGTCAGTGCCTAATGCCGCTAAGTTAAGCTTTCTTAGTTAGTCGTTTCTCTGGATATCGCTGCGCCACCGCTTTAACGACCCGGTCGAATTTCCGGCCGGGTC
>NZ_JAVDVB010000005.1:0-788675 GCF_031456625.1 Duganella sp. 3397 | reverse complement strand
TCGACCGGGTCGTTAAAGCGGTGGCGCAGCGATATCCAGAGAAACGACTAACTAAGAAAGCTTAACTTAGCGGCATTAGGGTCAGTGCCGACATTCGGACACGTTCCCAGCCTTAAAACGTGACCACAACAATCTCATTAAGTTCAACAATGTCCGAATGTCGGCACTGACCCCGACGCTTGGTCAACAATTAGACAAAGCACCATGCACAACTTCGAAAAACGTCGCGACCGCTATGAACTGTTTGCGTCTTTTGAAAAACCTCTCGTGAACCTCAGCTTCGAGCTGCCGATGCCGGACTTCCGGCCGTACTGCAAGGCCAACGGCCTGCCGCCGTTCCACTTCTTCCTGTTTTGCGTGCTCAATGCCGTCAAGAACATCGACAACTTCATGTACCGGGTGCTCGATGGCGAAGTGATCAAGCTCGACGACTTTGCCGCGTCCTACACGGTGATCAACCATAACAACGATCTCAACATCACCAAGTTCGAGATGAGCGACGATTTGCCGACCTTTATCGCGCGCAGCCTGGCGGCGAAAAAGATCGCCGAAGCACGCACCGAACTGGCCAACATGGGACCGTTGATGACGCCGCTCGAGCAAAAGCAGAACGTCCACATCACCTGCATGCCGTGGTTCAAGCTCACCTCGGTCGAGCACCCGATTTACCGCCACGCCGACTACGATATTCCCTCGCTGGCCTGGGGCCGTTTTGGCGATGCCCAGGCCGACGGCATGATGATGGTGCCGTTTTCGGTGCAGGCACACCATGGTTTTGTCGACGGCTACCACGTGCATTTGCTGGCGCAATCGATCGCGGCGCGGGCGCGGGACCTGATATGAACATTTCCAAGGCATCAATACAATTCGATACATAAGCATCAACGTTTATCGGTAAGATGAAACCACATTCATATCCCTGGAGGGGTGTTGTGCGGATTCTTTCGATTTCGATTGCCTTATGCGTGATGTCCAGTGCGGGAGCTGCCCGCTTGCCGCACGACGGTGCCCTGCCGGCGCGCCTGGTCGCCGCCGAGCGCAACGGCCAGCTGATCTTCCTGCTACCGGAAACCCATGCGGGCCTGCGCTCCCAGTACGACCGCTATTTCAAGACCGTGATCGAACCTGCTTTCGTCGCCTCCAGCCTGATGCTGAGCGAACGCTCGTCTACGCTCCAAACCGTGCCCAGCCTGCGCTACCAGGCCTGCCCCGACGAGCAGCCCGACGAAACCCAGGTGGATCCCGCGCTCAACGCGGCGTTGCCCAAACGGCTGCCGGCCTCGTACTGGGGCGTGTTTCCTCCATCGACCCCAATGACCGACTTCAGCCGCTTCGAGCGGTTCTACCTCGTGCTGGAAGACGCCTTCCTGAACCCGGCAGGGCGAGATGCAGCATCGTCGCAGCCGCAGCCGCAGCCGCAGCCAACGCAGGTGCTGCCTGCCAGAATAACCGTCAACTACGCCAACCGCCTGATGATTGACGACCCTCGTTCGTATGCCTCGGTCGATACACCGGCCACCAGCTTCCACGCCTATTGCTCACTGGCGCCGGCGCAGCGCACCGCGCTGGCGCGGGCGACATTGCAACAACTGCTGCGCCAGGCCGGCCATGCGCCGCCGCTCGATCAATTGGGCAAACGGGAAAATCCCGAGGTGTTGGAGCGCCGTGAACTGGAGGTAAATGCTGCCCGGATGGACGCCAACTACAGGCAATGGGTGCAGCGTATCGCGCTGGCGGTGGACTCGAACCATGGTGCATCCCGGGCAGCCATATCGGACTCGCCCACCGCTGACAAGAACCAGCTCGACATCGAACGTTACCTGCTGGCGGCCCGCAACCGCCAGTGGATCGCGCGCCTGCCGCAGATGACGGCTGGCCAGCGCTTGCCGTTCATGGTCCTGGGCGCCGCCCACCTGCCTGACTCGGAGGCCGGACCAGGTTTGCTGCGGCTGCTGCGCGAGGATGGCTACCGCTTGACGATGGTGCGCAACCATGCCCAACTGTCCGCCCTGTTGCACCACCTGCCAGCGCCGCTCGCCAAGCCATCGCCACCGTCCGACCAGCCCTGGCAGCGCACCGTACTCGACGGCCAGTGCACAGACATACCGCACGGAGAACTATGCGGCTGGGCAGGCGGCGGCACGGTAATCACCGTGGTCGACAACGGCAGCGCGCACAATAAACTCACAGCCTGCGTCAGCCGCGACACCGCCTGGGGGCCAAGCAACAACTGCGTCACCACCAGCGTACCCCGACAATAATCTTCGGGGTCAGTGCCTAATGCAGTTAAGTTAACGGGAAAGTCTTGATTTTGTTAGTCTGAAAACTTCGTCCCCGCGCAGGCAGGGATCCAATTTCGTCGGCAATTCGACGAATTTCACGGAACTTGGATACCCACCCTTGCAGCGGTCCGCCGATGCGGTATGACGGGTACGCGGAGCTTAACTTAACGGCATTAGTGTCAGCTGCATTTGGGTCAGCAGCTGCATTAGGGTCAGTGCCGACTATCGGACACGGGCTCAAGCATTTAGTGCCGAGTTCGTGTCCAATTGTCGGCACTGACCCCGAAGTGGCACATCAGCTGCGGCGAGCTTCCTGGACGCCGGCCACTTCGCCGATGGCGTTCAGCGCTTTTTGCAGTTGGGCCGTGGCGCCGATTTCGGCGGTGAAGGTCATGCGTGCGAAGCCCTTGGTACTTTGCGTGTTGACGCCGATGACGTTGATTTTCTCGCGCGAAAATACTTCCGAAATATCGCGCAACAAGCCCTGGCGGTCGTTGGCCAGCACGAAGATGTCCACCGGGTAGACTGTGTCCGTGACGGCGCGGCCCCACTCGGTGACGATCACCCGTTCCGGCGCCTTGGTGCGCATCTCGGCGAAATTCTTGCAGGTGGCGCGGTGAATCGAAACACCCTTGCCGCGCGTGACAAAGCCGACGATACCGTCCGGCGGCGCCGGCTTGCAGCACTTGGCCAGTTGCGTCATCAGGCCCTCGGTACCCACCACCAGCACGCCCGACTTGGCGCCCTGCTCCGTGCTCGAGGCCCGGCTCTTGCCCAGGAAAACTTCGTCCACCGGCTCGGCCGGCTCGCCGCTGTCGTTGAGCGCGTGTTCGATCTGGCGCAGGCTGAATTCGTCCTTGCCCACCGACAGGAATAAATCATCGACCTTGGCAAAGCCCAGCTTGTTGGCCAGGGCTTCCAGGTTGACCGCCGTCTTGCCTTCGCGCTGCAAGGTTTTTTCCACCATCGAGCGGCCGTGCGACAGGGTTTCCTGCATGTCGATGGCGTGGAACCAGGCGCGGATTTTCGAGCGCGTGCGCGTGGCTACCGTGTACTCGTCGCTGAGCCAGTCGCGCGACGGCCCGGCCGTGCCCGGTGCGCCCTTGGCGGTGATCACCTCGCAGGTCTGGCCGTTCTTCAGTTGCGTATTGAGCGGCACCATGATGCCGTCGACGCGCGCCCCCCGGCAGCGGTGGCCCACGTCGCTGTGCAGGTAGTAGGCAAAATCGATCGGGGTGGCGCCCACCGGCAGTTCGATCACGCGCGCCTGCGGCGTGAGCACGAAGATGCGGTCGTCCAGCGCGGCCGACTTGAGCTTTTCCACCCATTCGCGCTGCTGGTCTTCCTCGCCCACCACCGATTCGGCCACGTCGGTTTTCCACGCCAGCAGCTGGCGCAACCAGGCGATCTTTTCCTCGTACTTCTGGCCGACCGAGTTGGCGCCGCCTTCCTTATAACGCCAGTGCGCAGCCACGCCGTACTCGGCAAAGCTGTGCATTTCCTGGGTACGGATCTGCACCTCCAGCGGCCGGCCGTCTTCTGCCGTCACCACCGTGTGCAGCGACTGGTAGCCATTCGGCTTCGGCCGCGAAATATAGTCGTCGAACTCTTTCGGGATCGGGGTCCAGATATTGTGGACCACGCCCAGCACCGTGTAGCAGGTCTTCACATCGGCCACGATCACGCGGAAGGCGCGCACATCGTAGAGATCAGTAAAGTCGAGCTCCTTGCCCTTCATCTTGCTCCAGATCGAGTAGATGTGCTTGGGCCGGCCGAACACTTCGGCCTCGATGCCGGCTGCCGCCATTTCCGACTGCAGGCGGGCAATCGCGTTGGTGACAAAGCCTTCGCGCATCATGCGCTTTTCTTCGAGCATCTTGGCGATGCGCTTGTAGGTGTCGGGCTCGATGAAGCGGAACGACAGGTCTTCCAATTCCCACTTCAGTTGCCAGATCCCGAGCCGGTTGGCCAGCGGCGCATACAGGTCCAGCGTCTCGCGGCCGTACGCGCAGGTCATGTCGTTGAACAACTTGATGTCGGCAAAATAGCGCAAGGTGGTCACGCACGAGGCCAGCCGCACCAGCACCACGCGCATGTCGGAGGCCATGGCCAGCAGCATCTTGCGCAGCGTTTCCACTTGCGCCACCGCCTGCTGGGCAGCGTTGCGTCCGCGCGCCGGACCGCCGCTGGCAGATGGGGCCGGGGCCTGGCTTTGCGTCAGTTCGCGCAGGCGTATCAGCTGGCGCACGCCAGCAACCAGGTCGCCCACTTCGGTGCCGAAACGCGGCTCGATCAGCGGCGCCTGGGCCGGGTCGAGCAAGGTCAGTTCGAACACCAGCCCGGCGATGCGGGTTTCCACGTCGCTGCGCATATAGGCCAGCGTGGCGGCCACGCCGGTGGCAAACTCGATGGCCGGCTGGCCGCTGGTGGTCACGCGGTCGGCGTAAGCCACGCCGGCAAAGTCGAGCGCGGCCTGCATGCGGCTACTGTCGTCGAGTGACAGGCCCGACAACAAAGGATCTGTGGTGGCGGACGTGGTGCCAGCCAGCGCGGTGGTTGAAACCATGATGCTCCTAACGCTGGGCGGCGACGACGACGATTTCGATGCGCCAATCGGGATTGGCCAGCTTCGCTTGCACGGTGGCGCGCGGCGGGGTATGGGCGCCCGGTACCCAGGCGTCGTACTCCTGGTTCATGCCGTCGAAGTCGGCCAGGTCGGCCAGGTAGATCTGGCAGCTGAGGATGCAGGTCTTGTCGCTGCCGCACTCGGCCAGCAGGCGGTCGATATGGGCCAGCACTTCGCGGGTCTGGCCGGCAATGTCGAGGGTGGTGTCGTCGGGCACCTGGCCAGCCAGATAAACGGTGTTGTTGTGGATGGCGGCTTCAGACAGGCGGGCGCCCACGTGCAATCGTGTAATTTCCATGGTGGTTTCCTAAAAGTTATTATTATCGGATTATTTACTTAGTTTTTTATTAGCCCAGCAAAAACTTCCGGGCAATCGCAATCTGGTCGTCGTGGATGAAGGTGGGCGCATGGCCCACGTCGGCAATCTCCACCAGCGTGGCCTTGGGTCCGCGCTGCGTCATTGCCTGCGCGGTGGCGCGCGTGAGCAGGTCGGAGTTGGCGCCGCGTACCAGCAAGGTCGGGCATTGCACGGCATCGTAGGCAGCCCACAACATGGCCTCGTCAGCCTTGGCCGACTCGGGCGTGACGGAGCGGAACGGCAAGGCCAGCCCCATGTCGTAATGGCGCACCCACTTGCCGTCGGCGTCCTGGCGCAGCACGTCGGTGGCCAGCTTGTGCCACTCCTGCTCGTTATGCGGGCCGAACGAGGCCGAGACGTCGCGGATGAACTGCGCACCTTCGTCAAAAGAATTGAAGCGCAGGTCCTGGCCGATGTAGTCGCCGATGCGCTGCAGCGCGGCGGGCTCGAGCACCGGGCCGATATCGTTGAGCACCAGCTTGCCGATCGGGTTGCCCGGCAGCGAGGCCAGGCCCAGGCCGATCAGGCCGCCCATCGAGGTGCCGAACCAGTCCACGGTTTCAGCGTCTCTGCCATTGGTCACACGCGCGAGCAGCGTGACCATATCGCTGACATACTGGGGAATGCGGTAGAACTGCGGATTCAGCAAGCGGCCCGAGCGGCCACGACCGACCACGTCGGGACAGATCACGCGGTAGTCGCCAGACAGCGCGCGCGCCAGGTGGTCGAAGTCGTCGCCCACGCGCGTGACGCCGTGCACGCAGATGAGCACGCGTGGATTGTGGCGGTCGCCCCACTCCTTGTACGCCATCCGGTGCAGGCCGGCGGGTGACACGCAGGTGACAAAGTTCGATGTGGCGTCGGTCATGCGGCTTCCTTGATCATTTTTTAAGTTGGTTCTAATGACATTTTACCGGGCGATGTGCTTAAATCCTAACGCAGTGTAGCGCAGCACGCCTTCTATCTCCAACCCTCCAGAGGACACCATGACTAACAAGAGTTCAAGCGGCAATTTAAGCGGCAAGACAGCATTGGTAACAGGCTCCACATCGGGCATCGGCCTGGGCATCGCCCGCAGCTTCGCTGCCGAAGGCGCCAACGTGGTTCTCAACGGCTTCGGCGACGCCGGCGCCATCGATACGCTGCAGGCGGACCTGGCCAAAGAATTCGGCGTACAGGTCGTCTATCACAACGCCGACATGTCGAAACCGGCCGAGATCGAAGCGATGATCAAGTTCGCCGACGACAAGCTCGGTGGTGTCGACATCCTGGTCAACAACGCCGGCATCCAGTTCGTCGCCAATATCGAAGACTTCCCGATCGAGAAATGGGACGCCATCATCGCCATCAACCTGAGCTCGGCCTTCCATACTTCGCGCCTGGCGCTGCCTGGCATGCGCAAGAAAAACTGGGGCCGCATCATCAACCTCGCATCGACCCATGGCCTGGTGGCGTCGGCCGGCAAGGCTGCGTACGTGGCAGCCAAGCACGGCCTGCTGGGCCTGACCAAGGTTGGCGCCCTCGAGACCGCCACCACCGGCATCACCGTCAACGCCATCTGCCCCGGCTTCGTGTTGACGCCGCTGGTGCAAAAGCAGGTCGATGACCGCGCCGCCAAGGATGGCATCAACAACGACGAGGCCAAAAAGGCATTGCTATCGGATAAACAACCATCGGGCGAATTCGTCACGCCGGAAGAACTGGGCGCGCTGGCGGTGTTCCTGGCCAGCGACGCGGCGCGCCAGGTGCGCGGTGCGGCGTGGAATATGGATGGCGGCTGGGTCGCCCAATAAGCTGCACGCCCCTCTCATAAGCCAGAGCACACCGGGTTATCACTAAAACGGATGGAACTGCAACACCTGCGGTTTTCCACAATAGTGATAACTGTTATTTTCACGGATGATGACCTCCTCAACTGAACGCGAGGAGACCCCGTGAAAAAACCATTCTATAAGGTACTGTACGTGCAGGTGCTGTTCGCCATTGCGTGCGGCATCCTGCTCGGCATATTCCTGCCCAAAGACGCTGTTGCCATGAAGCCGCTCGGCGATGGCTTCATCAAACTGATCAAGATGATCATCGCCCCCGTGATTTTCTGTACTGTGGTGTCCGGTATCGCCGGCATGCAGGACGTGAAAAAAATCGGTCGCGTCGGCGGCAAGGCGCTGCTGTACTTCGAAGTGGTCTCCACCTTCGCCCTGGCCATCGGCCTGGTCGTTGCCAACGTGCTGAAACCGGGCGCCGGCTTCAATGCCGATCCAGCCCACCTGGACGCCAAATCGATCGCGCAATACACGCACGCCGAAGGCTTGACCACCACCGACTTCATCATGAACATCATCCCGAAGACTTTCGTCGATGCGTTCGCCAAGGGTGACATCCTGCAAGTGCTGCTGATCGCCATCCTGTTCGGCTTCTCGCTGTCGCTGCTGGGCGAGCGTGGCCGTCCGATCACCAAGCTGATCGACGAGCTGTCGCACGTGATCTTCGGCGTGGTCAACATCATCATGAAGGTCGCTCCGATCGGCGCATTCGGCGCAATGGCGTTCACCATCGGTAAATACGGCCTGGCGTCGCTGATCCCGCTGGCTAAACTGATGGGCTCGTTCTACCTGACTTGCGGCCTGTTCGTGTTCGTGGTGCTGGGCCTGATCGCCCGCTACACCGGCTTCTCGATCTTCAAGTTCATCAAGTACATCAAGGAAGAACTGCTGATCGTACTGGGCACCAGCTCGTCGGAAAGCGCACTGCCTTCACTGATGACCAAGCTCGAACGCCTGGGCTGCTCCAAGCCGGTCGTCGGCCTGGTGGTACCAACCGGCTACTCGTTCAACCTGGACGGCACCAACATCTACATGACCATGGCCGCCCTGTTCGTTGCCCAGGCAACCAACACCGAGCTCACCCTGTGGCAAGAGCTGACCATCCTCGGCGTTGCCATGCTGACCTCGAAAGGCGCTTCCGGCATTACCGGCGCCGGCTTCATCACCCTGGCCGCCACCCTGGCCGTGGTACCGACGATTCCGGTTGCAGGCATGGCGCTGATCCTCGGTATCGACCGCTTCATGAGCGAATGCCGCGCCCTGACCAACTTCGTCGGCAACGGCGTCGCAGCAGTCGTGGTGTCGAAATGGGAAAAAGAGCTGAACATGGAAACCATGCATGCCGAGCTCAACAATCCGGGTTCGACCCTGGTCAAGACCGACCTGCCACCAGCGGTTGCACCTGTCGCAGCACACTGATCACCGGTAGTGTCGCCAAAGATCCCCGCACAGCGCTGTGCGGGGATTTTTTTTATCCGGAATCGAACAGCGCCGTTACCGCAGCATGGCCGACCTGAAGACGGTGATGCCACGGCAGTAAAGCGGCGAGTCCCGGCACGAAAAAAGCCGCGAGGCCAATGGCGTCGCGGCTTCGATGGCGTCAGGTTGGCCTTACAACGCGGTCAGGTCCAGTTCCACACCGGTAGCGGCAACGATCTGGTCCCTGGTGACGCCGGGCGCCAGCTCGAGTACCTTGAGGCCGGTGTCGCCCACTTCCATCACGCCGAGGTCGGTCACGATCAAATCGACCACGCCCACGCCGGTCAACGGCAGGTCGCATTTTTTCAGCAGCTTGTGCGACGTGGTGCCATCCTTGGCGGTGGCAACGTGTTCCATCAAAACCACCACGCGCTTGACGCCGGCCACCAGGTCCATGGCGCCGCCCATGCCTTTGACCATTTTGCCGGGGATCATCCAGTTGGCCAGGTCGCCGCGCTCGGACACCTGCATCGCACCGAGGATGGCCAGGTTGATCTTGCCGCCGCGGATCATGCCGAACGAGTCGGCCGAGCTGAAATACGCTGCACCGGGCAGCGCGGTCACGGTCTGCTTGCCGGCGTTGATCAGGTCGGCATCGACCTCATCGTCGGTGGGGAACGGGCCGATACCGAGCAAGCCGTTTTCCGATTGCAGGAATACTTCCATGCCTTGCGGTACATAGTTGGCCACCAGCGTGGGCAAACCGATGCCGAGGTTGACGTAGTATCCGTCTTGCAGTTCCTTGGCCGCGCGGGCGGCCATTTCATCACGAGTCCATGCCATGTTTTTCTCCGTTATTAGTTGGTCGCCGGATTGGCGCGGACCGTGCGTTGCTCGATGCGTTTTTCCGGCATGGCGTTGACCACGATGCGGTGCACGAAGATGCTGGGCAGGTGAACGGCGTCCGGATCAATCTCGCCGATTTCGACCAGCTGCTCGACCTCGACGATGGTGATCTTGCCGGCCATGGCGGCGTTCGGGTTGAAGTTGCGCGCGGTTTTGCGGAACACCAGGTTGCCGGCCTTGTCGGCCTTCCAGGCCTTGACCAGCGCCACGTCGGCCACCAGGCTGCGTTCCATCACGTACTGTTCGCCGTCGAATTCGCGGATTTCCTTGCCGTCCGCGACGATGGTGCCCACGCCGGTCTTGGTGAAGAAGGCCGGGATGCCGGCGCCGCCGGCGCGCAGTTTTTCGGCCAGCGTGCCTTGCGGCGTAAATTCGAGTTCCAGTTCGCCGGCCAGGTACTGGCGCGCAAACTCCTTGTTTTCACCCACATAGGAGGCAATCATTTTCTTGATCTGACGGGTTTCCAGCAACTGGCCGAGGCCGAAGCCGTCCACGCCGGCGTTGTTGGAAATGGCGGTCAGGCCCGTGACGCCGGAATCGCGCAGCGCGCCGATCAGGGCTTCGGGGATGCCGCACAGGCCGAAACCGCCCACGGCAATGGTTTGACCGTCTTGCACGACACCGTCCAGCGCACTGGCGGCATCGGGGTAGATTTTATTCATATTGTCCCTTGTTATCTTAATTCGTTAAATCGTTGACTCCACACTAAACTTTTTTCGCTGTGAAGAGTCTGAGCATAGAATAGCCTAAATAAAAGCACAATACCGTAGAACTACCGCCAATTGATTGCAGTTAAGGACACCGTGATTAAGCGTCTCGATCAAGCCATGAATCCATCTACCGTCATCGACTACGAAACCATTTTCCTGCAGGCGCCGGTCGGCATGTGCATTTCGGAACACCGCGTGATTCAAAATGCCAACGACACCCTGGCCGCCATGTTCGGCTACACGCGCGCCCAGTTGCAAGGCCTGTCGTTCCTGGCCCTGTACCCGACCATGGACGAATTCCTGCGCACGGGCGACCGCATCATCCCCATCATGAACGCCCGCGGCCGCTACTCGGACGAGCGCATCATGCGCCGCGCCAATGGCGAACTGTTCTGGTGCCACGTCACCGGCAATCCGATGCACGGCGAAGAACCGCTGGGCGCCGGCATCTGGACCTTCGAGGACGTCAGCGAAAAACGCCCGGTCACCGCGGACCTCACCCCGCGCGAGCGCGAAATCGCCGCGCTGCTGGTGGAAGGCAAAACCAGCAAAACCATCGCCCGCCAGATCGACCTCAGCCCGCGCACCGTCGAAATGCATCGCGCCAAGTTAATGCGCAAGTTTGCGGCGGCAACTTCTTCGGAGCTGGTTCACAAGCTCGCAGGCGTGTCCCTGCATCGCGCAGCCGGCGCCGACTGACAGCCGCTAGGATTGACGCAGGGCTTGCAGCTCTTTTTCGTACTTGATGATTTTTAAAACCCGCGAACTGGAAAAATAGCGGATGTAATTGGCCGGAGAATAAAAAATTCCGGTCTGCCACTGGCCCGCCAGTAATTCTTTTCCGGTCGGATCATCGGCCGGCTGCAAGATCATGTCGGCCATGATGCGGTCCACGCCATTGAGGTTCGGTCCCGACTCGTGCCACAAGGCGCTGTTCATGATAATGAAGTCGCCCGGATGCACTTCCGGCGTGACCTTCGGCCAGCGCACATCGAAGCTGTCGGGGTTGATTTCGCCTGCATCGCCCAAGAATCCCAGCTTGTGCGAGCCCGCATGAAACGTCATGCCGCCATTGTCACGGTTAGCTATGCTGAGCGGCACGAACATGCTGCACTTGTTCAGGTTGCCCAGGTGGTAGCAGCTGTCCTGGTGCAGGAATACCTTGTTGCGGCTGTGCGCATCCTTGATCACGAAGCGATGGTTGTACAACGCCACGTGCGGGCCGAAGATATGGCTGGCCGTGGCGGCAAACACCGGTTCCTGGTACATGGTCGCCAGCGCCGGCGGCAACTGCTCGGTCAGCGCCACCGGGTTGGCCTGGTTGACGTTGCGCCCTTGCGCCAGTTCGCTGTCGTAAAACGCTTGCCAGGCAAGCTGCCAGCGCTCGACCACCTCGGCCGGAATGGCGCCACGCAACACGAAAAACCCGGCCTCGCGGTACACGTCCGCATCGAAGACAGGGCCGGACGCGCGTTCGACCGCGCGGATTACCGCTTCCAGTACATTGTCCATGGTGGGCTTGCCGGTCAGATGTAACGGAACGCCAGTTCGTCGTCGCGCAGGTTTTTCTGCTTGTTGCACCTGGCCAGAACGTTGTACTTGATGGGGAACAGTTCGCGGCCCGGGGTTTCCAGGATGTCGATCTCGACGATATCGAAGTCACGCAGCAGCGCGGTCCAGCCATGTTCGGTAAAGCGCCAGCAATCGGGAATCGGGCCGTGGATGCGCCAGTTCAGTGGCGCCGACACCAGCAAATGGCCGCCATCCTTGAGGATACGGCGCAACTCCTTGACCGCCTCGAATGGATTGAGCGTGTGCTCGAGAACTTCGAGGCACGCCACGCAGTCGTAGGTGTTGTCGGCAATGAAGTCGTTGTGCTTGGTGATGTCGCCAACGAAGGTGGGCCGGTACTTGTCGACGATATCGAAGGTATCGATGGCGAAGTTGGCAAAGCGGTCGCGCACCATAGAGCGGTCCTGCGGTCCAACCTCGAGCATTTTGCCGCCGCCCTCAGCCAGGCGCTCGGCCGTCTTGGTAATGAACGCGTTCAGGTGGTCCCTGGCCAGTTCAAAGGTGTCGTTGTCAAACTGCGAAGGAGTGGCCATGAAAGTCTCGCTTGAGTGGAAGATGCAGCAGCCATGATAACTGGTGAATTACTTCATGGCAAACTTTCACAATTCAGATGCCGCCCATGCCGCCATCGGCCGAGATCACGGCGCCGTTGATGAAGTGCGAGTCTTCGCCGGCCAGCAGCAGCAACAGGCCGTCGAGATCTTCCGGCTTGCCCGGGCGCTTGTGCGGCAACATCTCGATCAGCTTCTTGCCCTGCTCGGTGGCGAAATAGTCTTCATTGATTTCGGTGGCGATATAGCCGGGGCAGATGGCGTTGGTGTTGATGCCGTATTTACCCCACTCCACCGCCATTGCCTTGGTCATATGAATCACGCCGGCCTTGCTGATGCAATAGACGCCGATTTGCGGCAACACCTGCAAGCCTGCCACCGACGCGATGTTGATGATGCGATGTTGTTTCTTGGGGTCACCCTTGGCGCGGGCAATCATCCGCTTGGCGGTTTCCTGCGCGACAAAAAATGCGCCGCGCAGGTTGGTGTCCATCACGTACGAGTAGTCTTCCGGTGTCACGTCGACCAGCCGCTGGGTGGTGGACACGCCGGAATTGTTGACCAGGATATCGATCGGGCCGGCCTCGGTCTCGGCATGGGCAATGGCCGACTTGATGCTGGCGTAATCAGTCACGTCCAGGCTCACCACGTGGGCGGCGCCGCCATCAGCCTCGATTTCGGCGCGCAACTCCTTGAGGCGATCGGTCGGGCGCGAGGCCAGCACCACCTGGGCGCCGGCCTGCGCCAGCACCTTTGCGAAGCGTGCCCCCAGGCCGCTCGAGGCGCCGGTCACCAGCGCGATTTTCCCCTCAAAATTGACTTCAATGCCCACGGCAGCTCCTCTGTATGACGATCACAAAAACCGCAGCGGATTTTCCGTACCGCTGTCTGATCGCAATCATTACACAAATCGCCAGATTAGATTGCGATGTCTAATAATGTCCCTCAGAATAGCGCCACCATTGCAATCGGGCCGAAAAAGAAGCACACTCGTGCTAAAATTTTCCCCATCACTACAAGACACTATAAAAACATGACACAGCCCCAGACTCTCATCGAACAGTACGGCCCGCGCGAAGCGATGGAATACGACGTCGTCATCGTCGGCGGTGGACCGGCAGGCTTGTCGGCGGCCATCAAGATCAAGCAACTTTCTCCCGATACCTCGGTGGTCGTGCTGGAAAAAGGCGGCGAACTGGGCGCGCACATCCTGTCGGGCGCCGTCATGGACCCGCGCGCGCTCACCGAACTGATTCCTGACTGGAAAGAGAAAGGCGCGCCGCTCAACACCGCCGTCACCGAAGACCGCGTGCTGTTCCTGACCGAAACCAAGTCCTACCAGACCCCGAACTTCGCCCTGCCCGCATGCTTCGAAAACCACGGTAACTACGTGATCTCGCTGGGCAACGTTGTGCGCTGGCTGGGCCAGCAAGCCGAAAGCTTGGGCGTGGAAATCTTCCCCGGTTTCCCGGCCGCCGAAATCCTGTACAACGACGATAGCTCGGTCAAGGGCGTGGCCACCGGCAACATGGGTGTCAAGCGCGATGGCGAAGCCGGTCCCGACTTCCAGCTCGGCATGGAACTGCACGGCAAGTACACGCTGTTCGCCGAAGGTTCGCGTGGCCACCTGGGCAAGCAGCTGATTGCCAAATACGACCTGAACAAGGGCAAGGACCCGCAGTCGTACGGCATCGGCATCAAGGAATTGTGGGAAATCGACCCGGCCAAGCACCAGCCTGGACTGGTGATTCACACCACCGGCTGGCCGCTGGACAACAAGACCTACGGCGGCTCGTTCCTGTACCACATGGAAAACAACCAGGTCATGATCGGCTACGTGGTCGGCCTGAACTACGAAAATCCGTACCTGTCGCCGTACGAGGAATTCCAGCGCTACAAAACCCACCCGGAAATCCGCACCTTCCTCGAAGGGGGCAAGCGCATTTCGTACGGCGCACGGGCGATCACGGCCGGCGGCCTGCAGTCGCTGCCCAAGCTGGTGTTTGCCGGCGGCGCGCTGATCGGCTGCGATGCCGGCTTCCTCAACATGAGCCGCATCAAGGGTAGCCACGCGGCGATCAAAACCGGCATGCTGGCCGCCGAAGCGGCAGTCGCAGCGCTGGGCGCCGGCCGCCAGCACGACGAACTGGCTGCCTTCCCGGCCGCGTTCGAGCAATCGTGGCTGCACGAAGAACTGCACGTGGCGCGCAACGTCAAGCCATGGCTCAACAAGGGCCTGGTCATCGGCGCGCTGATGACCGGTATCGACCAGATCGTGTTCCGGGGCAAGGCGCCGTGGACCCTGCACCACACCCACGCCGACCACGAATGCCTGAAACCGGCATCGCAGTTCACGCCGATCGTGTATCCGAAGCCCGATGGCAAACTCACCTTCGATCGGCTGTCGTCGGTATTCATCTCGAATACCAACCATGCCGAAGACCAGCCGATCCACCTGACGCTGAAAAACCCGAGCGTGCCGGTGGACGTCAACCTGGCCCAGTACGCGGGACCGGAGGCGCGCTACTGCCCTGCCGGCGTGTACGAATTTGTGAAAACCGACGCCGGCGCCGACCGCCTGCAGATCAACGCCCAGAACTGCGTGCACTGTAAAACCTGCGATATCAAGGATCCTACCCAGAACATCGTGTGGGTGACGCCGGAAGGTGGCGGCGGTCCGAATTACCCGAATATGTAAGTCCGGCAGCCCGCCGATCCGCTTGCATGTCGCTAGCGCGGCGCCCCTGTGGCGGCCGCGCTTTTTTTTTGCGCACATTGCAAATAAATTCCACATGGAAATTCACTATTTGCCTTTTCAGCGGTTACAATTCCAGATAACCACCTCATACCGCCCCGACATGACCAACACCGCCG
This sequence comes from Duganella sp. 3397, assembly GCF_031456625.1. Classification (NCBI taxonomy): domain Bacteria; kingdom Pseudomonadati; phylum Pseudomonadota; class Betaproteobacteria; order Burkholderiales; family Oxalobacteraceae; genus Duganella; species Duganella sp. 3397. Next base: position 773,554 of record NZ_JAVDVB010000005.1, on the reverse strand, counting down.
CCCCCGCACAGCCTTCAGATGACCTCTTGCAGCAGGCGATCCAGGCACACCAGGCGGGGCAGTTCGCACCGGCGGAAGAACTCTACCTCACCATTTTGCAGACTGAGCCCTATCACGCGGTCGCCAACCACAATATGGGCTTGCTGGCGGGCCAGGTCGGCCAGCATGCCGCCGGCCTGCCGTACCTGCACAAGGCGTTGTCGGTCAACCCGGACGAGGGCCAGTTCTGGCTGTCGTACGCTGAGGGCCTGCTCCAGGCCGGCGAGGCGGTGCAGGCGCTCGACATCATCGAGACCGCCATCGGGCGCGGCCTCGATAACGAACAGTCACAGGCGCTGCGCCAGCGCATCGACCGGGCGATCGCCACCACGCCCACCCTGGAAGAGCGGCATCACGTAGTGGCCTTGTACCAGGCCGGCGATCTGGCCGGACTGGAGCAAGCGAGCCGCGCCATGACCGTCAAGTATCCGGCCTCGGACTTCGCCTGGAGCGTGCTGGGCACCGCCTTGCAAACCCAGGGAAAGGACGCCTTCGAGGCGCTGCAAAACACCGCTGCGCTGGCCCCGCATGACGCCGAAGCGCACGGCAATCTGGGCATGGCGTGGCAGCAGCGCGGGGACCTGGCGCAGGCAGTGGCCAGTTATACGCGGGCGCTGCAACTGAACCCCGACTTCGTGGAAGCGCATGGCAACCTGGCCACGGCGCTGCTGGCGCAGGGCGAGCTGGAACAGGCCGAACAGGCTGGCCGGCGGGCGCTGGCCCTGCGTCCCGATTATGTCAAGGCGCAGATTGCGCTGGGCGACGTCCAGCATGCCATGACGCGCCACGACGAGGCGGTTGCCAGCTACCAGCAGGCCCTGGCGCTGCAGCCTGGCAGTGCCGGCATCTATCTCAACCTCGGCAATGCCCAGCAGGCGCTGCAACAATGGCATGCGGCGGTCGTCAGCTATCGCGCCGCGCTGCACCTGGACCCACAGTTGCCGCTGGTACACGCCAACCTGGCTGCCGCGTTGCGCGAGGCGGGCGACCTCGACCAGGCAATCGCCACGTACCGTCAAGCCATTGCCGCCGAGCCCGGCAACGCCGAACTGCACCACCGCCTCGGGCAAACCTTACAAGCGCACAACCAGGCCGACGAGGCGCTGGCCGCTTACGAACAGGCGCTGGCGCTCGACGCCGGCTTTGCGCCGGCACTGACCAGCCTGGCGCTGTTGCAGTGCCGGCAAAAAAATTACCCGGTGGCGATCGCCTGCGCCAAACAGGCGATCGCCCTGCTGCCGCAGGATGCGCAGGCGTACGGCCACCTCGGCATCATTTTCGGTGAGACCGGCGATCAGGAAGCAGCGCTCGACTATTTCCAGCGCGCAGTCGCGATCGCCCCGACCGACGCCCGGGCCCACATGCAACTGGGCGACTATCATTACAGCATCCGCCAGCACGAACTGGCGGTGGACGCCTATCGCCGCGCGCTCGAATGTGCACCCGGGGACGCTGGCATCCTCAACAACATGGGCAGCTCGCTGCAAGCGCTCAAGCAATACGAGCAGGCGCTCGACGCTTACCAGCGCTCGCTTGAGTCCGATCCCGGCAACACGCTCACACTGTGCAACATCGGCGGCAATTACCAGGACTGGAAACAGCTCGACAAGGCCAGAGAGTATTACCAGAAGGCGCTGGCAATCGATCCGAAAATGGCCCGGGCACATTTTTCCATGGGCAACAGCCACATGCTCGACAGTCAGGCCTCCCAGGCGCTCGGCTATTACCGCACCGCTATCGCCATCAATCCGCACTACCGCGACGCCTACGTCAACCTCAGCGCGACCTTGAACAATATGGGTCGGCTCGACGATGCGCTCGACGCCTGCCGCGAGGGCCTGGCCATCGGCCCAGAATGGGATAACCTGTTCAGCAACTACCTGTTCCTGATGTCGCACAGCGCCACCGTCAGCGCCGATGCCATGTTTGCCGCCCATGCGCGCTTCGGCCAGACCTTCGAGGCGCTGGCCGCTCCGCTGCGCGCCGCGCACGACAACGACCGCGATCCGCTGCGCACGCTCAAGGTGGGCCTGGTCTCAGGCGACCTGCACAACCACCCGGTGCCGCACTTCCTGCTGCCGGTACTGGAAAACATTCCGGCCGCCGCCAACCTGTCTCTGTATGGCTATTACAACGATGCGGAGGACGACTTCGTCACCGAACGCCTGCGGCAGTACATGCCCAACTGGCGCCAGGTGGAGCGCATGAGCGACGCCGATCTGGTCAAGCAGATCCGCGCGGACGGCATCGACATCCTGATTGACCTGTCCGGCCATACCGGCAAGAACCGGCTACGCATGTTTGCCGCCCGGCCAGCGCCAATCCAGGCCACCTGGATCGGCTATCCGCTGACCACCGGCCTGTCCACCGTCGACTATTTCCTGAGCGATCCGTTCTTCTCGCCGCTGGGCGAACTCGAAGACCAGTTCACCGAAAAACTGATGCAGTTGCCAGTATGCGCGCCGTTCCTGCCGTCCGAGTATGCCCCCGCCATCCGCCCGGCGCCGGCCCTGACCAACGGCTACCTGACGTTCGGCAGTTTCAACCGCCTCAACAAGATCAACCGCCAGGTGGTGGCGCGCTGGTGCAAGCTGCTGCGCGCCATTCCCGACGCGCGCATGCTGCTCGCGGCAATGCCTACCTCAGGGCCGCAAGCGGTGCTGGCCGGCTGGTTCGCCGAGGAAGGCGTCGCCGCAGACCGCCTGACGTACGAAGGGCGCACCGGCATCGGCCAATATATGGAGATGCACCACCGCGTCGACATCTGCCTCGACACCTTCCCGTATGGCGGCGGCACCACCACATTTAATGCGCTATGGATGGGCGTGCCCACGCTGACCATGGCCGGCCCCACCCAGCCGAGCCGGGCCGGCACCTCGATCCTGCGCCAAGTCGAACTGGAAGAATTCATCGCCGCCGACGAAGACGAATATGTGCGCAAGGCGCTGGCCATGGCCGCCAATCCGATGCTGCTGGGGGCCTACCGTTTCAGCAGCCGCCACCGGCTCGAACGCTCGGCCATGGGCAACACCGGCCTGATCGCAGAGGGCCTGGAAAACGGGCTGCGCCTGGCCTGGCAGCGCTGGTGCGAAGGCTTGCCGCCGGTGTCGTTCGAAGTTCCGGTGGCCGTCCCCAATCCGCCGATCGGACTGTGATGAACATGCCCAAGAAAACCCCGGTCTATGTAACCCAGCCGCTGCTGCCTGACCTGCAGGACTTCCTGCCGTACCTGGAAACCATCTGGGAAAACAAGGTCCTCACCAATGCTGGTCCGTTCCACCAGCAACTGGAACAGGCATTGTGCGACTATCTGGGCGTCAAGCATATCTGCCTGTTCGCCAACGGCACGCTGGCCCTGATGACGGCGCTGCAGGCGCTGCGTATCTCGGGAGAAGTGATCACCACGCCGTACTCGTTCGTGGCCACCGCCCATTCGCTGCTGTGGAATGGCATCAAACCGGTGTTCGTCGATGTCGACCCGGTCACGCTCAACCTCGACCCGGGCAAGATCGAGGCAGCCATCACACCGCACACCACCGCCATCATGCCCGTGCATTGCTACGGCCAGCCGTGCGACGTGGCGTCGATCGAAAAAATCGCCGACAACTACAACCTGAAGGTGATCTACGACGCCGCCCACGCGTTCGGCGTGCGCCACCAGGGCACCAGCGTGCTCAATTACGGCGACCTGTCGGTAATCAGCTTCCACGCCACCAAGATTTTCAATACTTTCGAGGGCGGCGCCATCATCTGCCCCGACGCCAAGACCAAGCTGCGCATCGACCGCCTGAAGAACTTTGGCTTCGTCGACGAGGTGACGGTGGTCGCTGCCGGCATCAATGGCAAGATGAGCGAGATCAATGCAGCATTCGGCCTGCTGCAACTGAAAGGCATCGACGCCGCCCGCGAGCAGCGGCGCGCCATCGACGCGGCCTACCGCGTGCAACTGGCCGGCGTGCCCGGCATCCATTGCCTCACCGCCGGTGAAGGCGACGCCGCCAACCACGCCTACTTCCCGATCCTGGTAGGTCCTGCGTACCCGCTGAGCCGCGACCAGCTGTTCGGCGCGCTGCGCGAGCAGGAAATTTACGCGCGCCGGTATTTTTACCCGCTCATCAGCGACTTTCCGATGTACCGCGACATGCCGTCCGCGGCTCCGGCCCGGTTGCCGATTGCTCAGCGGGCATCGTCGCAGGTGATTTGCCTGCCGATCTACCCGGGACTGGCCGACGACATCGTGGCCGCCATCGTTGCCATCATCGCCGCGCCGTTTACCACCACCATAGATTCCTGATGCAGCTGACGACTGAAAACAATTTTGCCGGCTTTGCCGCTGACCATCCGTGGAGCGCCCAGTTCGCAGTGCTCAGCTACGCCGACGGCGCCTTCAGCACCCTGCCCCATCGTTTCTTCCGCGACTGGCTGGAAGAAGAGCCGGGGTTCGGCAAATTTTGCATTGGCCGCTGCTCGGGCTTTGGCGTGGAATCATTCGTCAAATACGACAGCGACCGCCAACGCCTCAGTGTGGGGCGTTTTGTCGCCGGCGGCGCGCGCCTGCGGTTCGTGCTCAACGGCCAGCACGACATGCGCACCATCTCCACCTATATGTTCTCGGTGCAGGGCAATGGCCTGAAGAGCGTCCTGCCGCCGCAACTGGGCGACACCGTGATCCGCAACGACGTGTGGATCGGCGACGAAGCGATGGTGCTCGGTGGCGCCGTGATAGAGAACGGTTGCGTGATCGGTGCGCGCACCCTCGTGCCACAGAATTTTCGTACCGAACCATACGGCGTCTATGCCGGTACCCCGGCACGCCTGATCCGCTACCGCTTCAGCGAACCGGTGCGCGCGGCGTTACTGGCGCTGGCCTGGTGGGAAATGCCGCTGGCATGGATCCAGGCCAACAACGCCATGTTCGTCGAGGATCTGAGCACGGACGATACCAAGGCGCTGCTGGTGCTCGACATCCTGCGCCGCAGCCGCGACCAATGGCAAGCCGAGCACGGCGCCGCAGTCCCGCCGCCCACCTTACCCGGGGCCACCCCATGACTGCACTGCGTCGCCACGCCCGGCTCACCGCCATCGCCTGCCACCTGCCCGACGCCACGCTCACCAACGACATGCTGGCGCAGGAGTTTGCCGACTGGTCGGCGCAGAAAATCCTCGACAAGACCGGCATCGCCAGGCGCCACATTGCCGCTGCCGGCGAGACCGCCAGCGACCTGGCGTGCCACGCCGCCGAAAAACTGTTTGCCGACCACGAGATCGATCGCGCCGGCATCGATTTTTTGATCCTGTGCACCCAGGCCCCCGACCACTTGCTGCCCAGCGGCGCCTGCGTGTTGCAACATCGGCTGGGCTTGCCCACGTCGTGCGGCGCGCTCGACATCAACCTCGGCTGCTCGGGCTTCGTGTATGCGCTGGCCATGGCGCAGGGGCTGGTCGAGGCCGGCATCCGCAGCCAGGTGCTGATCCTCACGGCCGACACCTACAGCAAACTGATCAACCCGCGCGACCGCAGCGTGCGCACCCTGTTCGGCGACGGCGCCGCCGCCAGCGTCGTGACCCGCGCCGACCAGCCGGCGCTCGGGCCGTTCGTGCTGGGCACCGATGGCAGCGGCGCCGACAACCTGATCGTGCCGGCCGGCGGCATGCGCCTGCCGCGCAGCGCGGCCACCGCCATCGAACGCGAGGATGCTTCAGGCAACTGGCGCAGCAACAACGATCTGTTCATGGACGGCGCCCAAATCGTCCAGTTCACACTGGGCGCCGTGCCGCGCGCCATGCATGAACTCTTGACTACGGCAGGCAAGGCGCTCGACGATATCGATCATGTAATTTTCCATCAAGCTAATAAATTCATGCTCGATGCATTGCGCCGCAAGCTCAAGATTCCAGAAGAAAAATTCGTGATCGAAATCGACACCGTCGGCAACACGGTATCCTCGACCATTCCGATTGCCATCGCCCGCGCGCGCCAGGCAGGCCGCGTCAAGCCCGGCGACCTGGCTCTGCTGCTGGGCTTTGGGGTCGGCTACTCATGGGCCGGCACGCTGGCACGGCTGTGACCGCTAGCTCCACCTTTTAAAGGAAATATGATGCAAGAATTTATCGACGGCATGGCCGACATCCTCGAAATCGACGCTGCCAAGGTAACGCCGCAACTGGTGTTGGCCGACCTCAGCTGGGACTCGCTGGCCATCATCTCCACCATCGCGCTGGTGGACGACCTGTACGACCAGATGCTCGATGGCCAGGCCCTGGCCCACTGCGTCACGGTCGCCGACGTGCAGGCGCTGATCAAACCGAAGGCTTGACCATGTCGCGCCAGCGCCTGGCCTCCGGCCTGCCGTTCACCGTGTCCAACCTGGCACTGCGCGGCCTGGTGTGCGCGCTGCCGCGCACCGAGATCACCAACGACGCGTTCGTCGAGCGCTTCGGCGCGGAAGGGGTGGCCGATGTCGCCAAGATGATCGGCGTGCAGGCCCGGCGCCGCGCCGGCGATGGCCAGACCACGGCCGACCTGTGCCAGGCCGCCGCCGAAACCCTGCTGGCCGACCTGGGCTGGGAGCGCGACAGCGTGGACGCGCTGGTATTCATCTCGCAGACCCCCGATTACGTGCTGCCGGCCACGGCCCTGGCACTGCACGGGCGGCTGGGACTGGACCGCGGCTGCGTGGCGTTCGACGTCAACCTCGGTTGCTCGGCCTACCCTTACGGCCTGTGGCTGGCCGCGAAGATGCTCGACGGCCAGGCCATTTGCCGGGTGCTGCTGCTCGTCGGCGACACCATCAGCAAGACCGTGGACGAGAACGACCGCGCCACCGCGTTGCTGTTCGGCGACGCTGGTACCGCCACCGCGCTCGAGTTCGACCCGCAGGCGGCGCCCGCGCACTTCATTCTAGGCAGCGACGGTGCGGGCGAGCGCCACCTGATGATGGCCGCCAGCGCCGCCAAGCCGTATGCCGGCGACGACGCCCGCCTGGCCGCACGCGATCCGGGCAAGCTGTACATGGACGGCGGCGAGATCTTCAACTTCACGCTGCGCAGCATTCCGCCGCTGGTGGCCGACCTGATGCAACTGTCGCACCGCGACACCAGCCAGGTCGATGCGTTTCTGTTCCACCAAGCTAATTCCTTCATGCTCAAGCATCTGATCAAGAAAACCAAGTTGGCAGTCAACCGCGCACCGATCAATATGGACCGCTACGGTAACACGTCGAGCGCCTCGATTCCACTGCTCATTGGCGCCAGCCTCGGCGCCGCGGCGCAAGGCCAGACCGTGGCCATGTTCGGCTTCGGCGTCGGCTATTCGTGGGCTGCAGCATTGCTGTGTCTGGCATCGTTGCAGGTCAACCGGGTGATCGAGGCATGACCATGATTTTCAATCCCGACATGCTGGCCGGCCAGCATATTTTTGTCACCGGCGCCTCGTCCGGCATCGGCCGCGACACCGCGCTGCTGCTCTCGCACTGTGGCGCACGCCTGATCATCAGCGGGCGCGATGCCGACCGCCTGGACCAGACCTTGCAGGCGTTGGCAGGCAACGGTCACGTGGCAGCGCCGCTCGAACTCGACGGCGGCGACCACATCGTCGAATTCATGCAAGCAATCAGCGCCGAACTACCGCTGACCGGCCTGTTCCACGCTGCCGGCATCGAACTGATGCGCCCTGCCAAATTGACCCGCGCGCGCCAGTTCGACGACGTGTTCGCCTCGAGCGTGAAGACCGCCGTGGCGCTGGCGCGCGCTGCCGCCCTGCGCGGCGTCATGGCCGACGGCGCCGCGCTGCTGTTCATGTCGTCGGTGGCGGGCCAGAGCGGCCAGTCCGGCATGGGCGTATATTCGGCCGCCAAGGCCGCCATCGACGGCCTGGTCCGCTCGCTGGCGGTGGAACTGGCGCCGCGAGCCATGCGCGTCAACAGCATCGCTGCCGGCGCGGTCGACACCGCCATGCATGAACGGCTCGGACGTGGCCTGCCGGCCGACGCCATGCAGGCGTACCAGCAGCGGCACCCGCTCGGTTTCGGCACCACCGCCGACGTGGCACAGGCGGCGGCATTCCTGCTGTCGCCTGCGGCGCGCTGGGTGACCGGTGCGACCTGGGCCGTCGACGGCGGCTACCTGGCGCGCTAATTCATCGATACGGACATCCCATGAAGAACATCATCATCGTCGGTGCCGGCCGCTTCGCCCGTGAACTGCTGTGCTGGCTTGAAGACAGCCTCGACCCGGCCAGCGAACGCATCGCCGGCCTGCTCGACGACACGCTGGCGCCCGCCCCGATGCTCGAGGACGAGTATCGGTACCCGTTGCTGGGTGCGATCGCCGCTTACAGCTTGAGGCCGGACGACGTGTTCGTGCTGGCCGTCGGTGCGCCGGCCGCCAGGCTGGCGATCGCTGAAGGCCTGGCCGCTCGCGGCGCCCGTTTTCACACGCTGATCCACCCGAGCGCCATCGTGGCGCGCACTGCCCGCCTGGGCCGGGGCGCCGTGGTCTGTCCGTTTGCGCTGGTCTCGGCCGGCAGCCGCGTGGGCGACTTCGTCACCATCAATAGCTACGCCAGCGTGGGGCACGACGCCGTGCTTGGCAACGGCTGCACCCTCAGTTCACACGTCGACCTGACCGGCGCGGTGCAGCTGGGCGTGGCGGTAATGGTCGGTTCGGGTGCGTCGGTCCTGCCGCGCGTGCAAGTGGGCGACGGCGCCACGGTGGGCGCCGGCGCCGTCGTCATGCGCCGCGTGGCTGCCGGTGCCACCGTGTACGCGCCACCGGCCAAAACCCTATGATCGACGCCCACTACCTGACCGCGCAGGCGCAGGCACACCGTCTGCGCGACGAATTTTGGCACCTGCTGTGCCATCGCAGCGAGTTGCCCGCCAGCGGAGACTATCTAAAACTCGACTGGCTGGGCCAGGAAGTAGTGGTCTTCAACGACCACGGCGAGCTGGTAGTGTTCGACAACCTGTGCCCGCACCGCGGCACGCGCTTTTTTACCGACAGCCATGGCAATGCGCCGCTGACCTGCCCTTACCACGGCTGGTCATACCGGGCCGGCGCCATGCACATCCCGTGCCGCGAACGGTATGCCCAGGCCGATCTCGCCCGCGCCACCCTGCACACGCTGCAGATTGACTGGTGTGCCGATTTCCTGTTCGCGGCCCCGGCGCCGCGCATGGCGCTCGAAGACCAGCTGGGCGGCACCTACAACCTGCTGGCCGATGTGTCCTTTAATATCGCCGGACGCAGCGACCTCAACGCGCGCGACTTCGCCTGTGACTGGCGCGTGGCGCTGGAAAATGCGCTCGAGCCGCTGCACGTGCCGTTCGTCCACCCCGAATCGTTGGCGCAATTGCAACTTGGTGATGGCGTCAACACGTTCACGCCATGGACGTCGATCTGGCATGCCGAACTCGGCAACTCGGCCATGATCAAAAAACTGCGCTCGGTCAAGCGCCTGTTCGCGCTCGACAGCCAGTACGAAGGCTACCAGAGCGTGTACCTGTTTCCGTTTACGATGCTGTCGTCGACATTTTCGTATTCTTACTCTTTGCAGCATTTCTTCCCGGCAGCGCAGCCCGGTCGCACGCACTTTTCCAGCCGGTTGCTCAATGGCGCGACTCGTCCCGCCAGTGCGGCCGCGCTGCAAGGCTTTTTTGATGCAAGTGCCCACATGAACCGCCAGGTATTTGCCGAGGACCAAGCTATATGCGAGCGCATCGCACCGGGCGCGATCGATGACGAGCGCTTTGCCACCCTTGCGCTTGATGAGGAAAAGATAGGCCATTTCCGCAGCTGCCTACAGACTGCACTGGCCGTGTAGCTTTTTTAATTATTTCCACCAGGAATTTAATAAACGGTGGCCGTTGGTCGTCTTGCCATTGGAGAGCACAGATTATCTTGCTCCAAACTGATCCCCACCATTTAGGAGCTGTAACATGCTGAGTCTTCACACCAACTTCGCTTCGCTGTCCGCGCAAAACTCGATCGGCAACACCCAATCGAAGCTGTCGACCTCGATGACCCGCCTGAGCACCGGCTTCCGTGTCAACTCTGCCATGGACGACGCTGCCGGACTGCAGATCGCCACCCGTCTGAAAGCCCAGACCAGCGGCATGTCCGTTGCCATGAGCAACACCCAGAATTCCACCTCGATGCTGCAGACCGCCGAAGGCGCGTTCAACGAAGTGACCAATATGCTGGTGCGCATGAAAGACCTGGCCACCCAGGCTGCCGATGCATCGTCGAGCGCCGACGACAAGACCGCCATGCAGGCTGAATACAATGCACTGGGCCAGGAACTGTACAACGTAATGACCAACACCACGTTCGGCGGCTCCAAGCTGCTGGGCAAAGGCAGCGCGGCGGCCGACGGCACGCTGTCGGCCTCGATGACGTTCCAGATCGGCGCCAGCTCGAGCGAAACCATGAGCTTCAACGTCTCGACCAACCTGAGCTCGCTGAACTCGTCGCTGGCCGCGCTGACGAAGAACTTCTCGAGCGCAGGCTCGACTGGCGCAACCGAGTTGACTTCGACCGCCAACAGCAGCATCGGCCTGCTGGCCACCGCGATCAACGACGTCAGCACCATCCGTTCGGCACTGGGCGCCGCTGCCAACCGCCTCGACCACGTCAACAACAATCTGTCGAACATCGCCACCAACACCAAGGCTGCAACCGGCCGCATCATGGACACCGACTTCGCCACCGAAAGCTCGAACATGACTGCCTCGCAAATGTTGCTGCAAGCCGGCACGGCCATGCTCAAGCAAAGCAACAGCATGTCCTCGATGGTCATGTCGTTGCTGCAATAATTTATCCTGTTCGCCAGCGAACCGAAAGATCAAAAAGCCAACCGCTGCGGCGGTTGGCTTTTTTTCGTCTTTTTTAGTTTATTTCCGCGTGGAATTTAATAACCGCAGCTTGATGGTCGTCTTGTACTGGTAAGAGCGCAGTTGCTGACGCTCCGAATCGACCCCACCCTTTAGGAGCTGTACCATGCTGAGTCTTCACACCAACTTCGCTTCGCTGTCCGCACAAAACTCGATCGGCAACACCCAGTCGAAACTGTCCACCTCGATGACCCGCCTGAGCACCGGCTTCCGCGTCAATTCGGCGATGGATGATGCTGCCGGCCTGCAGATCGCTACCCGCCTGAAAGCCCAAACCAGCGGCATGGCCGTGGCAATGAGCAACACCCAGAATTCCACCTCGATGCTGCAAACGGCTGAAGGCGCATTCAGCGAAGTCACCAACATGCTGGTGCGCATGAAGGACCTGGCCACCCAGGCTGCCGATGCGTCGTCGAGCGCAGACGACAAGACCGCAATGCAGGCTGAATACAACGCACTGGGCCAGGAACTGTACAACGTAATGACCAACACCACGTTCGGCGGCTCCAAGCTGCTAGGCAAAGGTAGCGCCGCAACCGACGGCACGCTGTCGACGTCGATGACGTTCCAGATCGGCGCGAGCTCGAGCGAAACCATGAGCTTCAACGTCTCGACCAACCTGAGCTCGCTGAACACCTCGCTGTCGAACCTGAGCACCAACTTCCGTTCGGGCGGCTCGACCATTGCGACCGAACTGACCTCGAGTGCCAATGCCACCATCGGCACCCTGACCACCGCCATCAACGACGTCAGCACCATCCGTTCGGCACTGGGCGCCGCTGCCAACCGCCTCGACCACGTCAACAACAACCTGTCGAACATCGCCACCAACACCAAGGCTGCGACGGGCCGCATCATGGACACCGACTTCGCCACTGAAAGCTCGAACATGACCGCCTCGCAGATGCTGCTGCAAGCCGGTACCGCGATGCTCAAGCAGAGCAACAGCATGTCCTCGATGGTCATGTCGCTGCTGCAATAAACTAGTTGTCGCACTCCAAAAAACCCAACCGTTGAGACGGTTGGGTTTTTTTTCGTCCGCACGTCCGTTTTTTTGCATGTATTTTCATTTTATTTCCACATGGAACTTAATAAGCAGTTGTCGTTGGTCGTCTTGTACTGGTAAGGGCGCACCGATACGCGCTCCTCACCGATTACATTCTTTAGGAAACGTACCATGCTGAGTCTCCACACCAACTTCGCTTCGCTGTCCGCGCAAAATTCGATCGGCAACACCCAGTCGAACCTGTCGACCTCGATGACCCGCCTGAGCACCGGCTTCCGCGTCAACTCGGCAATGGATGACGCGGCAGGCCTGCAGATCGCCACCCGTCTGAAAGCCCAGACCAGTGGCATGACCGTGGCAATGAGCAACACCCAGAACAGCACCTCGATGCTGCAGACCGCCGAAGGCGCCTTCAACGAAGTGACCAACATGCTGGTCCGCATGAAAGACCTGGCCACCCAGGCTGCCGATGCCTCGTCGAGCACCGACGACCGCAAAGCCATGCAAGCCGAATACGATGCGCTCGGCACCGAACTGTACAACGTGATGACCAACACCACGTTCGGCGGCACCAAGCTGCTGGGCAATGGCACCGGCGCCACCGGCACCCTGTCGTCGTCGATGACGTTCCAGATCGGCGCCAGCTCGACCGAAAAAATGACGTTCGACGTCACCAGCAACCTGACCTCGCTGAACGCCAAGCTGACCGGCCTGTCGTCGAATTTCGCTGCCACGTCGATCACCAACGCTGCCGAGCTGACCACCGGCACCGCCGCCAACGGCGCCATCGACAAGCTGGAAAAAGCCATCAATGACGTCAGCACCATCCGTTCGGCCCTGGGCGCTACCGCCAACCGCCTGGACCACGTCAACAGCAACCTGTCGAACATTGCGACCAACACCAAGGCTGCCACCGGCCGCATCATGGACACCGACTTCGCCACCGAAAGCTCGAACATGACCGCCTCGCAAATGCTGCTGCAAGCGGGCACCGCCATGCTCAAGCAAAGCAACAGCATGTCCTCTATGGTCATGTCCCTGCTGCAATAATAGGTATAATGCAACGGCCCCTGCGCGGGCCGGCGCAGCAAGGAGGCCAGCCGGAACGATTCGGTTGGCTTTTTTTTTTAGTGTTGTTAAATCTAGATAACCAGAGCGACTCCGATGGTAGATCGTATCGGCGCCACGGCGCGATCCGTCAGCATTCCCGACCGGCATACCCAGCCAGGTCCGGTCGTGCGTGGCCCTCTCGACTCCACCAGCCGTTTCCCGGTGCCCACCCTGCCGCCGGCCGTGCCCCTCGCCAGCGGGGCCATCCTCGACGGGCCAGAGGCGCCGCCCTCCCAGCCCGGGCTGCAGGCGATGGCGATGGCCGAAGCGCTGCTCGACGGTGCCGACTCGCTGCTGTCGTCAGCCATGCGTCCCAACCAGCTCTTTGCCCGCCAGCTTACTTCGCATCCACCCGACGCCGCCATGATGGCCGCGTCGTGGCAGGTCATGGTGCGCGCCTACGGTCAGCAGCGCGCCGCCTGGCTCGAACAATCGAAGGGCCAGCATGTGCCAGCGAGCCTGTTCATGGCCGACCACAATCCGTCGGCCGTGCGCGAAGGCCGGCCCGGCCTGCCGCTGGTCACTGAATTGGAGCCATGGCGCTTTGCCGTGTTTGCTTGGGGCACGGAGCGCCTGGTATTGAAAGTGGTGGTTCGGGAAGATGAGGAAGCGGACCGCCGGCAACGCCGGCGCGCGCGCGTGGCCTTGCGTCTCGAATTGATGTTGCAAGGCCTGGGCCGGGTGGTGATCCAGGTGGAGCCCACCAGCACCAAGGGCGTGCTGATGGAGGTGGGGGCAGCGCACACCTCCGCCATGCAATACATGCGCGAAGCGCTGCCGCAACTGGCGGCGCTCGTCAACCGCTACGGCCTGACCGTGGTGCGCTGCCACTTGCGCCGCACGATACCGGCGAGCGGCCCGGAACTCGACCCCACCCCGGCGCACACCGCCCTGCTGACGGCGCCGCTGTTCAAGGCCATGGCCGACATCGCCGTCCTGCTCTCTCAGCCCCAGCCAGCGCAAGTTTAGCCGACCGTGCCGATGATGCTCACTTCGCGGTTCTCGGGAATTTCGTTGTACGACAGGACGTGCAGGCCGGGCGCAAACAGGCGCGCATAACGGGCCAGCAGCGGACGGATCTGCGGCAGCACCAGCAGCAGTGGCGGCGTCGCCTGTTGCTTCATTTGCTCGCGCGCCACCGGCATGTTCACTTGCAGCTGGGCGAGCAGGTTGGGGTCGATCGGGTAGTTGTCGAGGACCACCTTGCCGCCCTGGCGGGCCTGGTTCAGTGAACCGAGCAGCATGTTTTCCAGGTCGCCGCCCAGGTTAAATGCCTGCATTTCCGTGCGCTGGCCAAACAGCGAAGTGACGATCTGGCGCCGCAGCGCGCAGCGCACTTCGGCTGCCAGCAAGATCGGATCCTTGGTCGTCTCCGAGCTGTCCACCAGGGTGGTAGCGATCGGCACGATATCCTTCAGCGAGACGTTTTCCGCCAGCAGCACCCGAAACACGCGCAACAACTGCGTGTGCGTGAGCGACTTGTCCAGCGTGCTGGCCAGCTTGGGCGAAAGCGCGGTCAGGCGTTCGAGCATGGCCGGCACGTCCTCGTGTCGGAACAGTTCCGGCAAGTATTCACGGATCAGCTTGGACAGATGGGTGGCAATCGCGCTCGACGTTTCCACCACCTGGTAGCCGAGCCCCAGCGCGTTGGCCTTTTCGCTGGTCTCGATCCAAGTCACTGGCATGCCGTAAGCCGGCTCGATGCCGGGGATGCCATCGATGCTGCCGTACACGTTGGGCGACGGGATCGCCATCAGCCGGTCGGCAAATACCTCCGCTTGCGCGACCACGCTGCCCGACAGGATGACGGCGTACTGCGATGGCTTCATGCCGAGATCGTCGCGCACAGAGATCGGCGGCAGCAACAAGCCCATCGCTTCGGACACGCTCTGGCGGACCCCGCGCACGCGCTTGACCAGCGGCTCGCCGTGCGACTTGTCGATCAGGGATACCAGCTTGTAGCCAAGCGCTACTTGCAGCGGCTGCGTGGCCGGCAGGCTGTTCCAGTCCAGTTCGGGCGCGCCGTCCTCGCGCAGCGCCCTTTCGATAGCCTCGATGTGGGTGTTGTCGGGCGCCTTGACGCGCTGCCCCAGCTTCCACCCCACGTACGCCAGTACCAGCGCAAACGGCATGAACATCTGCCACGGCATGCCCGGCACCAGGGCCAGGATAAACATCATGCCGGCGGCGCTGAACATCACCTGCGGCGACGTCAGCACCTGGTTGCCCACCTGCTGCTCGAAGTCACCGGTGTCCGAGATACGGGTCACCAGGATGGCGGAGGCGGCCGACAGCAGCAACGCAGGGATTTGCGCGACCAGGCCGTCACCGATGGTCAGCAGCGCGTATTGTTTGAACGCATCGCCGAACGACATGTCCTGCATGATGGCGCCGATAGCCACACCGCCCACCATGTTGATGATCAGAATCAGAATGCTGGCCACGGCATCGCCGCGCACGAACTTGGAGGCGCCATCCATGGCGCCGTAGAAATCGGCTTCGGCCGCCACGTCCTTGCGGCGTACTTGCGCTTGTTCCTGATTGATCAGGCCGGCATTGAGGTCGGCGTCGATTGCCATCTGTTTGCCGGGCAGCGCGTCCAGGGTAAACCGTGCCGATACTTCCGAGATCCGTTCGGCACCCTTGGTCACCACCATGAAGTTAATGATCATCAGGATCACGAACACCACGATACCGACCACGTAGTTGCCACCGATGACCACATGGCCGAACGCCTCGATCACCGCACCGGCCGCATCGGTGCCCTCGTGGCCGTGCAGCAGCACCACCCGGGTGGACGCCACGTTCAAGGTCAGCCGCAGCATGGTGGTGGCCAGAATCACGGTCGGGAACACCGAGAAGTCGAGCGGCCGCTTGGCCGACACCGATACCATGATGACGATCAGGGCCAGCACGATGTTGAACGTAAACATCACGTCCAGCAGGAATGGCGGCAACGGCAGGATGATCATCGCCAGGATCGCCAGCAGGAACGCCGGCGTGGCGAACTTGTGGCGCCGCGCTTCCGTAATCAGCGCTTTAAAGAAATTCATGACTGCTTAACCTCGCTCATGGATGTGGGTACTGCAACTTCGGTAGGAGCCAATGGCCGGGCGTTGCGGCGACCGCTGTGGAATGCGCGCAACTGCAGCACGTAATTGAGCACCTGCGAGACCGCCTGGTACAGCTGCACCGGGATCTGCTGGTTGACCTGGCTGGTGTTGTAGATGGCGCGCGCCAGCGGCGGCAATTCCATCACTTCGATCTCGAATTCTTTGGCCAGTTGGCGGATGTACAGCGCCATCTCGTCGACGCCCTTGGCCACCACGAACGGTGCCTCGGCACGGTCATGGTCGTATTTCAGCGCTACCGCGTAATGCTCGGGGTTGACGATGACGACATCGGCCGTGGGTACCGTCTTGCGGGCGCTGCCGCGTGCCAGTGCGCGCTGCAGCTGGCGGATGCGCCCTTTCACTTCCGGACGTCCCTCGCTGGTCTTGTGTTCTTCCTTCTGGTCGTGCTTGCTCATGCGCTGGTTCTTGGCGAAGAAATACGCCTGCGCCGGCACGTCGACCAGGGCAAAGATCACGAACACGGCAACGAGCGACATCAGGCCGTCGAGCATCAGGCTGGCGCCCGCCGTAATCGCCTGCCCCATCGGCATCAGCTGCAGGCCGGTGTACGACGCGGTGGTAGCGCGCGTGATGTGGATCAGGACCGCGATGAGCACGCCTGCCTTGGCGATCGACACCAGCAACTCGAACGCATGTTTGCCGCCAAATAATCGGCCCAGGTTGGCTGCTGGACTCATGCGCGACAACTTGGGGGCCCAATTCTTGGTCGAGACTACCCACCCACCCGGAATCATGGCGCCCATCATGATGCACAGCGAGACCACAAACAGCGGCAGCACCATCTTGATGAACAGCAGCACCGAGGTGAGGAACAGCGTCGACATGGTGTTGTCGATCGCTCCCTCGCTGTCGAACGGCGCGAACGCCTGGTGGAAAATCTCGTTAATGTCGGTCATATAGCTCGGCAGCAGGAACACGAACAGCTTCAGACTGACCAGGATGCCTATCGCAGTGGCCAGGTCACGCGAGCGCACCACCTGCCCTTCGTCACGCGATTTCTTGATTTTCTGTTGTGACGCCTTTTCGGTTTTGTCACCGGTGCTCTGGTCAGCCATGTCTGCTCGCCTGCATCTGCTGGCGTATCATTTCCAGCACCTGGTTGGTCATGCTTACATAGTGTTCTGGAATGAATCGGACCAACTCGGCCAGCATCATCAGGCCGAAGATCGTGATCACCGCAAAGCCCAGCGAAAACAGGTTCAGACTCGGCGCCACCCGGTTGAGAAAGCCGAAACCGAGCTGTACCACGATGGTAGAAAACACTACCGGCAAGGCCAGCAGCATGGCCGCTGAAAAGATCCAGGCGACGTTGTAGGCCACTGTATTGAGCAGCAACGGCGAGTAGCCGTGGCCCAGCGGCCAGGCCTGAAAACTCTGGCCCAGGATGTTGGTGAGCACGAGGTGGCCGTCGATGGCAAAGAAGATGATGATGGCCAGCGTGGACAGCAGCGCCGACACCACGTCCGACGACTGGCCGTTGAGCGGATCGTTCATGACCGCCATCGACAGGCCCATCTGCGACGTCACCACGTAGCCGAGCACGCCGATAACCGACATTGCAAAGTGAAACGCCAGTCCCAGCACAAAGCCGATGATGGCCTGCTCGATGGTGGCGACCACGCCATGCATGGAAAACGGATCGATCGGTGCCACCTGCCCCCCGACTCCGCCAGTCAGCGGCAGCATGACAATCGACAGCACCAGCGCAAGCAGGATGCGTACCGTCACCGGCGTGACCACCTCGCCCAGCACCGGCGCACCGATGAACATGGCGAGGATGCGGCAGAACGGCCACCAGATGGCGGTGAGCATGGGCAGCAGATTGGCCAGGACCGGTTCCATGCGCAACAGCTAGCCGACCAGGGTGGCTGCGCGGGTGAAGATCGAGACGCAGTAATCCATCAGGTAGCCCGACATCCAGCGTCCCATCAGGATCACCGCCAGCAGGGTCACCAGCAGCTTGGGTAGAAAGCTCAGCGTCTGTTCGTTGATCTGGGTGGCGGCCTGGAACAGCGCTACCAGAAGCCCCACGACCAGGCCGGGGACGACCAGCATTACCACCAGCAGCATTACCATGTGCAGCGATTCGGCCACCAGGTCGACGGCGATTTCAGGAGTCAGCACGAGTTATCCCTTCGGCGTCAGTAGGCCTGGATACTGGTGACGAGCGTATTGACCGTCAGCGTCCAACCATCGACCAGCACGAACAGCAGCAGCTTGAACGGCAAAGAAATGACCAATGGCGAGAGCATCATCATGCCCATGGCCATTAGCACCGAGGCCACCACCAGGTCGATCACCAAAAACGGAATGAACAGCATGCAGCCGATCTGGAACGCGGTTTTCAGTTCCGACAGCACGAATGCCGCCAGCTTCACAGTAAACGCGTGCTTGGTGGGATCGGTGACGTTGTCTTCGCCGGCCAGGTGGGCGATCTGCCTGAGTGCAGCCTTGCTGGTTTGTGCCAGCATGAAGCGCGACACTGGCTGCTGGGCGATCTGCAGCGCGCTGTCGAGACCGATCTTGTCCTGGTCGTAGGGCACGAATGCCTCGGTCCAGATCTGATCGCCGATCGGGCGCATCACCAGCAGGGTGAGGATCAGCGCCACGCCGGTAATCACCCGGTTGGGCAAGCCCTGCTGCAGGCCCAGGGCCTGGCGCAACAGCGACAGCACGATCACGAAACGGGTAAAACTGGTCATCATCATGACCATCACCGGGAGCAGGCCCAGCAAGGTCATGATGATCAGGATCTGCATCTTGACCGTCAGCTCGGTCTTGGCGCCCGGCACCACGTTGGCCAGCAGGTCGACCGCGTGGGCGGCGCCCGGCAGCAGGGCGAGCGCTGCAACGAGCGCGGCGGCTGTGGTCAGCTTGCCCATCGTCAGCTTGCCAGTCATCGGCGTTACCACGGTCATGGAGTCATCAGGTCCAGGTTCAGGCCGTCGAGGTCGAGTACCTTGAGGCCGTAATTCTCGCCGGCCACCACCACTTCGGCGCGGCCGATGGCGGTGCCGTTGACCTTGATGACCAGCGGCTCGCCAGCGAGCACATCGAGCTCGACCACACTGTCGGGGCCGATCGCCATCAATTCCTCCAGCGATATGCGCGCCGAGCCCACTTCGAGCGTCAGCGTGACCGGGATCTTGCGCATCATGGCAGGCAGGTCGCGACGCGGAGCAGCTACCGCATGCGTGCTTTCGGTCAACTCTCCACCGACCTGCTCAATGATCATTTCGTCGGACAGGTCTTCCAGCATGGCGTCGTTGGGGTTGGCTACATTCATGTTCATCGTTATTCAGCGTCTTCAAAGGAGGTTAGGCAGAGCTTGCCCTTGTGCTCGGTCACAGCAGCGGTAAACAGGCGCGAGTCCTCGAGCAGGACGTCGGCTCGATGCAAACTGATCGGGATAATATCGCCGACCTGCAAGTCATACAGGCTGCCCAGCATGACTTCCTTGCTGGCCAGGCGACCAATCAGTCCCAGATGCAAGCGCTGCGCCAGCGGACCGGCGGGCTTGCGCTTTTTGGCGCCGTCCCGATCGCGCAACAGGCCGCGCAGCACGCCGGCCATCAATTGCTTGTCGAGCGCGAACCAGAAGCGACCGGCGGTCGCACCACTGTTAGCGCCCGCCAACGTGACCACGATCACCCAGGCGCCCTTGGCGGGCTGGGCGCCGGTAGTCGGCTTGAAACCATAATCTTCCACCGCAGCGCCATCATCGTCGGCCAGCGGCTTGCCGCCGGGCGGCAGGTTGGCCTCGATGCGCCCGGCCAGGGTGCCGGCCAACTGTTGCCCCAATACCACAGCGAGGCGCTCCTCGGTCGCAGTGACGCGCACGCTCGCTTCGTCCACTTCAGGCACCGAGTCACTCTTGGCGCCACTTCCATATCGATAGTTGAGTACGCTGAGCAACACTTTGCGTTCGAGTGAAAAAGCGATCTGGCCAGCGGGCGCCGCAAAGCTGAGCCACCGGCTGTTGGGCGTATTGGCGCCATCGATGCGTGAAAACTGCACATCCTCGACCTGGAAGCCGCCCCAGTAGCGCCGGTTCATGTTCAACCGCATCGACTGCATGAGGTCGTCGCGCAACTGCGCCGCAAAAATGGGCAGCAGGTGCACGGGACGACCCAGCAGTGAGGGGTCCAGAACTTGATGTTGCACTGTTTGTTTCGTCATTGTCGTATCGGGCTGGTCCGGGAAATCACACTGAATGTCACTACGCTGCATCATCTCACCTCCGGATCGCAAACAACAGGACCACGGGAGCGTACGCACCTAAAATTTATTCAATGCAACAGCATAACTGAAAGTTGGGGAGGTCCGGAAGCCAAAGCATACCCGATATTTCACATTATTGCCATTGAACAATATTCGGTTTGAATTGTGTCATCGAGAGTGTCGCGTGATGTTTACGGCGGGCAAATAAACCTTTACAGGAGTATTGCCAGCCGGTAAGCTTGGCTCGGTATTGGTTGGTATACGCTGCAACGCAACAAAGCCATAGTCATCGTGCTTAGTGAATGATTTATAACGATATTTCCTTATAGAAAACATGATGCATCGGTTTTTTGAAACGCGGCAGGTCGCTTTTGCAGGCGGCGGTCAAACGTGAAATTTTTTCGGATTTCCCCCACCATTTTTTGAACCTGATCAGCGTCCGATACACCGGGACAGGTATCTCTGTCACTGTTTGCCGGACAAAAGTGTGACATGCAGTCTGCATGTGTAGCATGGATGAGATAGCCAGTCGCACGTTGCACCACGCGGCGCTTGCTGGGTAAAGGCAATATGGCTATGTTAGGGACATCAACGCTGTAAGTAACCGGAGGTAGCAATGAGTAACGGAATCGCAGGTCTGATCCAGGCCGACCTGGCAGCGCTGACCAACGCCGCGCAAGCACTGTCGAACACTGCGGTCTCGGCCGCCAGCCAGTTCGGTGGCGCTACGCCCCACCAGGGCTTCTCGTTTGCCCAGGCTATGCAGGACACCATCGGCAAGATCAACGACGGCGATGTCGCCGCCGGCCAGAAGATGGCCGACGTCGAATCGGGCAAGAGCGACGACCTGGTCGGCGCCATGTTGTCGAGCCAGGAAGCGAGCCTGTCCTTCTCCATGCTGATGCAAGTGCGCAACAAGGTGATGGGCGGGCTCGACGAGCTCATCAAACTGCCGCTGTAATGACCCGCTGACACCGCCCGCGAAAGTTCACCCGTGATTAACACCGTCAAGACCGCCTTCGGCCGCTGGCGCGCCAGCCCGGCCGCCCTGTCCGTCTCCCCCAACCTGCTCAAGAACCTCTACCCGCTACTGCTGCTGGCGATCGGCGTGACCGCGCTGGTGCTGATGTTCCTGTGGAAGGACCAGTCCGATTACAAGCCGGTGTTCGGCGCCCGTGAAAAAGTCTCGGCGTCGGACATGATGACCGTGCTGGAAGCCGAACGGGTGCCGTACCGCGTGCACCCGGAAAGCGGCCAGGTACTGGTACCGGCCGACATGCTGGGCAAGGTCCGCATGATGCTCGCCGCCAAGGGCGTGACCGCGCAACTGCCGGCCGGCCTGGAGCTGATGGACAAGAACGATCCGCTGGGCGTGTCGCAATTCGTCCAGGACGTGCGCTTCCGCCGCGGCCTCGAAGGCGAGCTGGCGCAGTCGATCATGACGCTCGACGCGATCGCCCATGCCCGCGTGCACCTGTCGATTGCCAAGTCGAGTTCGTTCGTCTCGTCCGATGGCGACAAGTCGTCGGCGTCCGTGGTGGTGGCGCTAAAACCAGGCCGTACGTTACAGCCCGAGGCGATTGCCGCCGTGATCAACATGGTGTCGGGCAGCGTGGCCAGCCTGGCGCCGGCGCGCGTCAGCCTGGTGGACCAGGCCGGCAACCTGCTGTCGTCCCACATTGACCTGTCCGAAGGCTTCGATGGCGGCGCCGGCGGCACCGAGGCGGCCAAGCGCTACCAGGACGACGTCAAGCAAAGCATCAAGGGCCTGCTCGGCCCGGTGATCGGCGACGACAACTTCCGCCTGTCGGTGGCAGCCACCGTCAACAACGACAAGGTCGAAGAGACGGTCGAGAAATACGGCGCCGATCCGAAAGTGACCAGCGAAGCCATGCGCGAAGAGCAGGACCGCAACCGCATGACCATGGGCGTGCCGGGCACGCTGTCGAACCGTCCGCCGCCGGCCAATCCCAATCCGGCCGACGCCGCCAAGCCCGCCACCGATCCGGCCACCGGCAACGACGGCACTGCGCGCAAGAACGCCACCACGCGCCAGTACGCTTACGACCGCAGCATCACCCAGACCAAGCGCAGCCGTGGCAGCCTGGAAAAACTGAGCGTGGCCGTGGTGCTGGCGCAAGCGGCCGCCCCGACCCCGAAAACCGGCTGGAGCGCGGCCGAAATCGCCAACATCGACAAGCTGTTGCGCAACGGCCTGGGCATCAACGCCGAACGCGGCGACCAGCTGGTGGTGTCGGCCATGAACTTCCCGGCCAAGGCCGAGGTGCTGCCCTGGTGGCAGGAGCGCGACAACGTGGTCGATATCAGTTCGTACCTGATTTACGGCGCTGGCGTGCTGTTCGGCTACCTGCTGATCCTGCGTCCCCTGATGCGCCTGGTCACGATGCGCTTCGCACCCGACCCGAAGGAGCAAGCCCGGACTTCCAATGAACGCCGCGCCGCCGAAGCGGCCGCCGTGGCCGCCGCCCGCGATGCCAAAGACGCCAACGGCAACCCGGTTGCCGCCATCCCGGGCAGCCCGGCGGTGCCGGCGCTGGGCGCCGACGGCCTGCCGGTGCTGCCGGGCGCCACCGGCCCGACCACCATGGTGCCGCTGCTGGAAAACTACGATCTGCCGCCACCAGGCTCGGCGGTGGACGTGATGGTCGATCACCTGAAAGTACTGGCCGCGAAAGAACCGGAACGCGTCGCCGAAGTCGTCAAACAATGGATGCAGAAAAATGGCCGAACTCAATAATTACCAGGATAACGACGACGGCGAATTTGGCGCCACCGCCAAGCTGACGCCGGTCGAGCAAGCCGCCATCGTGCTGCTGAGCATAGGCGAGGAGCCGGCCGCCGCCGTGCTGCGCTGCCTGTCGCGCGAGGAGCTGATCGAAGTCACGCAAGTGATGTCGCGCATGAGCGGCATCAAGGTCGAGTCGGTGAAGACCGCGATGCAGACCTTTTTCGACGACTACCGCCAGCAGTCGGGCGTGCACGGCGCCTCGCGCAGCTACCTCAAGCGCTCGCTGGACCTGGCGCTGGGCTCCGACCTGGCCAATACCGTCTTGAACAACATCTACGGCGACGAGCTGCGCCCGAAAATGGCGCGCCTGCAATGGGCCTCGCCCAAGTGGCTGGCCGAGTACATCTCCAACGAGCACGTGCAGATGCAGGCGGTGTTCCTGGCCTTCCTGCCGCCGGCGCTGGCCGGCCAGATCATCGACGCGCTGCCGCAAGAAGGCCGCGACCTGGTGCTGCTGAACCTGGCGCGCCTGGACGAGATCGACCGCGACCTGCTGCAGGAGCTCGATGACCTGGTGGTGCGCTGCCTCAGTTCGTTCGATTCGCAAAGCACCAGCGTGGAGGGCATCCGCCAGACCGCCGAGATCCTCAACCGCCTGCCGGGCAACCGCGCGCAGATGGTCGAACTGCTGCGCGCCCATGACCCGGAAGTGGTGTCCAAGATCGAGCTGTCGATGTACGATTTCCTGATCCTGGCCAACCAGTCCGAGAACGCGCTCTCCCGCATCATCGAGGAAGTACCGCTCGAACAGTGGGCGATTGCACTCAAGGGCGCCGAAGTGTCGATCCGCGACGCCATCCTCAAGACCATGCCGAAACGCCAGGCGCAAGCGTTCGAGGACATGATGCGCCGCGCCGGCCCGATGCCGATGTCGCGCATCGAGCAGACCCGCCAGGAAATCATGAATACCGTCAAGGCACTGGCCGACAACGGCGAAGTCGAGATCCAGCTGTTTGCCGAACAGGTGGTTGAATGAAGCAGTTCCGCGCCTACCGCTTTCCGCCGCTGGCCCAGTTCACCAGCATGGCGCAGCAGCGCGCCACCGCCACTGGCCACAGCGGCGGCGACGCCGGCGCCCAATGGGCGGCGTCGGTCACCGAAGGCTTCGAGCAGGGCCAGCGCGACGGCTATGAGATTGGTCTCGCACGCGGCCAGGAAGACGGCTACGAAGCGGGCCGCAACGCCGGCCAGCAGCAGGGCCGCGAAGAAGGCCGCCACGAAACCCTGGTCGCCTACGACCAGATGGCGCGTCCCGTTGACGCCATGCTCAAGAGCTTGAAGAAGCTGCGTTCCGACTACCGCGCCGCCCAGCGCAAGGAAGTGGTGGACCTGGTGGCCAAGGTGGCGCGCCAGGTGATCCGCGCCGAACTGGCCTTGCAGCCGGTGCAGCTGATGTCGCTGGTGGAAGAAACGCTGGCCTCGATGCCGCCCACGCGCGAAGAGATCGACGTCTTCCTCAACCCGGAAGAACTGAAACGCATCACCGAGCTCGATCCAAAACGCTCCAAGAAATGGAACCTGATCGGCGACGCCCGCCTGGAAGTGGGCGAATGCCGCATCAAGGCTGGCGATAATGAAGTCGATGCCGGATGTCATCAACGTCTTGCTGCGGTCATGGAACAGGTCGATAATCAGTTGCAGGCCGTCGATGGCGGCGATGACGAAACGGAGAGCGAACAGTGATCGCCGACGCCTTGCGCAATCTCGAACTGGGCACCGTCCCCATGGCCACCCCCACGGGCCGGCTGGTGGGCGCGTCCGGTTTGCTGCTCGAGGCGGTCGGCTGTCCGCTGCACACCGGCCAGCGTTGCCAGATCGAGACAGTGGGCGGCGACTGGCTGGACGCCCAGGTGGTCGGTTTCCGCGACAAGGTGTCGTACTTGATGCCGTTCAAGAAGGCCGTGGGCCTGACCACCGGCGCACGGGTGTTGCCTTCGCCCGACAAGATCAACTTGCAGATTGGTTCAAGCTGGCTGGGCCGCATGGTCAATGGCATCGGCGAACCGATCGACGGCCTGGGCAAGCTGAGCGGCGATTTCCCGCTCGATTCGCAGCCGCCGCGCATCAATCCGCTCAAGAAAAAACCGGTGACCGAGCCGCTCGACGTCGGCGTGCGCGCCATCAATTCCATGCTGACCCTCGGGCGCGGCCAGCGGGTGGGCCTGATGGCTGGCTCCGGCGTCGGCAAATCCGTGCTGCTGGGCCTGATGACCCGGCAGACCGTCGCCGACGTGGTGGTGGTGGGCCTGATCGGCGAACGCTCGCGCGAGGTACGCGAATTCGTCGACATGTCGCTCGGTAAAGAAGGTCTGCAAAAGGCGGTGCTGGTGATCGCCCCGGCCGACGAGAGCCCGCTGATGCGCATCATGGCGACCGAGCTGTGCCATTCGATCGCGGCGCACTACCGCGACCAGGGCAAGAACGTGCTGCTGCTGGTCGATTCGCTCACGCGCTACGCGATGGCGCTGCGCGAAGTGGCGCTGGCGCTCGGCGAGCCGCCGGCCACCAAGGGTTATCCGCCGTCGGTGTTTTCCGCTCTGCCCCAGCTGGTGGAATCGGCCGGCAACGGCGAGAACCAGGTGGGCAGCATGAGCGCGATTTACACCGTGCTGGCCGAAGGCGACGACCAGCAGGACCCGGTGGTCGATACCGCGCGGGCAATTCTCGACGGCCACATCGTGCTCACCCGCGAGCTGGCCGAGCGCGGCCACTACCCGGCGATCGATATCGGCCAGTCGATCAGCCGCTGCATGAGCCAGGTGATTACGCAGGACCACATGCTGGCGGCGCGCGCGCTCAAGGCCAGCATGTCGCGCCACGACCGCGTGCGCGACCTGATCCCGCTCGGCGCCTACGTGCCGGGCGCCGATCCGGTCACCGACCGCGCGGTGATGCTGCACCCGCGCGTGGAACAGTTTTTGTGCCAGGGCACCAAGGAAGAAGCACCGTACGAGCCGTGCATCAACCAGCTCGAAACCTTGATGCGCTGATGAAGTGAACCTGACCCAAGCGAGACCGACACCATGAGCCAGCACAACATCCGCAACCTGACCACCCTGGTGGCCCTGCGCAACACCGAAGTGGAGCGACTGCAAACCGAGATGGCCGAAAAGACCAGCTTGCGCGATCGCTACCAGAAAAACCTCGACCGCCTGACCGGGCTGTACGTGAACAGCGGCGCCAGCGGCAACCTGCACCCTGCCCTGGCCGGCAACTGCGGCGACTACAAGCAAGCCGTGATGGTGATGGCCGACAACCACCGGGTGGACCTGCATTTGCACGAAGCCGACATGGCCGTCTCGCAGCAGGCGCTCAATGCGGCGTGGGCCAGGCGCGAAGTGCTGGGCAAGGTACTCGACAAGCAGCACAAGGTCGTGCAAAAAGAACAGCATTCCAAAGAACGCAAGCAGCATGACGAATTGGCAACGCAAGCGTGGTGGCGCGGCCAAAAGTAACATTGTCGGAAGTTTCTCAGTGC
Source organism: Duganella sp. 3397 (assembly GCF_031456625.1). Lineage (NCBI taxonomy): Bacteria > Pseudomonadati > Pseudomonadota > Betaproteobacteria > Burkholderiales > Oxalobacteraceae > Duganella > Duganella sp. 3397. Next base: position 746,865 of record NZ_JAVDVB010000005.1, on the reverse strand, counting down.
GACACGCCGGGTGCGTCGTCCACGCAACACCTAAAAAAAAGTTAAAAATCTTTTCATACGGAAACGAATTGGGTCGCCTTGTATCAGGGTACACTCACTTATCCTTGCAGGAGCATGAACCATGGCAACAGTTATCACCAGTCCGACCTACGATCCGGTTACCACGGCGACCAACCTTGCCAACTCTTATGTCGCGCCAACCAAGGCGATTCTCGACGCCCAGGCCGCCAAGGCGAAGGCCAATTCAGCTGCCCTGTCCACGCTCGGTTCTGCACTGAGTGCGTTCCAGACCGCGATGGCGTCGATCGCTAGCGGCACCAAATCGGTTAGCGCCAATTCTGCCACCTTCAGCAACACCGCCATTGCCACCGGCACCGCCAACACCAAGGCCACCGCCGGCACCTATTCGTTCTACGTCGAGCAACTGGCCACGGCTGGCCAGGTGTCGTATTCCGTACCTAACACCAGTCCCGCCACGCCCGGAAAGTTCAACATTGCCATGGGCGACGGCACCACGTTTGAAGTGTCGCTCGACGCTGCGAACACCGATCCGGACAGCCCGAACGACCTGACAGCCAAAGAAATCGCCGCCGCCATCAATGCCGCGACCGGCAACAATTCGCGCGTGACCGCCTCTACCCTGACCATCAACGGCGCTACGCAACTGGTACTGAGCTCCACCAAGACTGGCTCGGCGAACGCGGTCGCTTCGATTCAAACCGCCGGCCTGGCCGATCCGGCGCTGGCCACTGCGCTGTCGAGCAAGACCACGCTGTCAGCCGCCAGCAACGCCATCGTCTGGGTAGGCGCCAAGGGCACTGGCACCAAGATCGAGCAGGCCACCAATACCTTCAGCATCGTCGACGGCGTCTCGTTCACGGTCAATCAGGCCCAGGGTGCGAACGACGCGCCGGTGGTGATGAAAGTCGCCTCCGACACCAGCGCCACCGCCGCTAACGTGCAGAATTTCGTCACCGCCTACAACAACCTGCTGGCTGCGTACGGCACCGTCACCAAGGTGGGCGACCCGGCCGCCGGCACCGCCAGCGCGGCCCTTGCTGGCGACTCGGCTGTCAAATCGCTGCGCGACCAGCTCAACGCAGCATTGCGCACCGCCACCGGCGGCCAGTCGCTAATCAGCTACGGCATTACCGCCAGCCGCGACGGCACCCTGTCGCTCGACTCGAATCGCCTGACCAAGGCAATGGCCGCAGACCCCGAAGGACTGGACAAACTGTTCGGCCGCGCCACTGCGCTGGGCACCACCGACAGCGGTGTACTCGGTTCGATGAACAAGATTGTCAGCAACTGGACCAGCTCGGTCAACGGGGTGCTCGGCGCGCGCAAAAGCGCCAACGACAAGGTGCAGCTCGATACCACCAAGCGCCTGGCGACACTCGAAGGCCAGTTCAACAACGCCTACAAACGCTACCTGGCGCAGTTCACCGCGCTGCAGCAGCTGCAGTCGTCGATGACCAACACGTCCAACCTGTTTACTGCGCTGTTCTCCAGCGAATCGTCGTAGCACTCATTACAACCGTCGCAATCCGGAGCGCACCGCCGCTCCTTTTTACCCTAGGTGTACACCATGCTGAACCAAGAAGCTTATAGCAGTTATCACGCCACCAACCTGGACGCCCAGGTCGCCCGCGCCTCGCCGGTCGAACTGGTGCTGGTGCTGACCGACGGCCTGCTCGAAGAACTGGCGCGCGCACGCGGCCACATCGTCGGCAAGCGCTACGAGCTCAAGGCCCACAGCCTGAACAAGTGCACCGATATCATCAATGGTTTGTCGAGTTCTCTGGACTACGACAACGGCGGCGAGGTCGTGGAAAACCTCGGCCGCCTGTACGAATACTGCGCCAGCCGCCTGTATACGGCCGGTATCAAGCTCGATCCGACCATCATCGATGAAGTCACGGTACTGCTCAATACCATCAAACGCGGCTGGCTGGGCGTACAAGCGAAGGCCAGTGGTGGATAGACAACGTACGCTGCTCTCGCTGACGCAAAAAATGCATATCGCGGTCGAGGGCGAGGACTGGAAGATGTTGGCAGCTATTAATACGCTGCTCGCCTCGACCTTGCCCCAGATGGCTACGCAGGGCCCATGGCAAGTAGCTGAAAAGGCCGCGCTCGCGGGGCTGCGCCAGGTACACCAGGAAGCTGTGCGTCGCTGCGACCTTGCCACCGTGGAAACGGGCCGCAAACTCAGCGAATTACAGGCAAATAAAGAAGGCTTGCTCGCCTACGCCCTTGACAGCGAACTAGCAGAAAACGGAACCATCGCATGACCATCGCCATCGCCATCCAAACTACCACTAACGCCGCCAATAACGGCGCCACCGGTGTCGCTCCAGCACCCGCAGACATCATCGCTGCTACCGGTACGCCGCGCGCCGAGGCCCAGCCAGCCACGCTCGCTGCACGCTTCTCCGAGAAAACGGACGTCGGCGGCGCGTCCTTGTTTTCCAGCTTGCTTGGTTCGAATGATGCCGGCAATCCTGCCACGACCAGCGCCGAGGACGTCACCGATCCTGGCACTGACGCCGAGACGTCCGCCGATCAGGCCACGCTCCTGGGCGCCATGACCGCAGGCGTGTACGCGTCACCCCCCATCCTGGGACCCGCTCCGGCACAGACAGTGGCGCCGCTGGCGGCATCAGCGCCAGTCGACGCGACACAAACGATACCGGACGTCGTTCGTAGCGACAGGGTTGCCATTGCAACGCTATATCCTTCAGCGACGCCATTCAACCTCACAGCTGCCAATATTGCCGTTTCCCCGCCTGTCGGCGCAGCGCCACAGGGCGGCTTCACCGCCTTGCAGGATGCCAGCCAACAGAGCCTGGCACAGCAGGCTACGCGCGTAGCCGATGTCGCGGCAGCCTCCGTCAGCAATGCGCAAGCCGAAGTCAAGCCGGTTGCGTTCAATCCGATGCTGGCGGCAAGCGCCGGCAGCATGCCGGTGGCGGCAATGGTCGTACCTGCAGCCCCTGCTCGTGGTCCGGTCCCAGCCGCAACGTTGAACAGCCGGGGTGCCAGCGACGTCAAGCGGGAAGAATCGAACGCAGCGGCCATGACCGGCGCGGCAGTCGCCTTCGTGCCGCCCGTGCGCGAGGCAGCTGCGGCGCAAGCTAACGGAGGCGCACTGCCTCGCAGCACCGCAGGCGCAGCGGCTAATCACGCCGACAGCGCTGCCGGCACGCCCGTTACCGGCACTGGCGCCGCTGGCCGCGACGATGGTCTGGCAGCGGGTAAATTCGCCACCGCGCTCGCGAGTGCCAATCTCCCTCCAGCGGCCGTGGCGTCCACCGCGCCGCCGGTTGCAGGCAACGTGCCGGTGAAACTCGCCGGCAATCCGGACCAATGGCAGCAACCGCTGCGCGAAGCGCTGGGCGAACGCCTGCAGGTGAATTTGCAACGCAACAACAATCAGGCAGTGATCCGGCTCGACCCGCCAAACATGGGCAGCATCGAGATCTCGATCCGCCAGAGTGCCGCCGGTCTGCAGGTGAACCTGTCGGCCAGCAACAGCGAGGTCGTACGCCAGCTCAACGCCATCGGCGATACCGTGCGCCAGGACCTGTCCACGCGCCAGCTCGCCGAGGTGGCGGTCACTGTCTCAGCCTCCCGCCCACAGGCGCAGTCTTTTGCCCAGGGCCAGCAGGACGGAGGCCGCCAACAGCAGCAAGATCAGCAGGAACAGCGCGCTCGCACCCCGGGTCGTGCGCTGTACCAGGACGGCGCAGTCCCAACCTTTGCCATGAATGACCAGGAGTAATCTGTAGATGAACAAGAAAATAATTGTCGCGATTGCGCTGGTCGTCGTAGTTGGCGCGGCCGTGGCCGGTGGTGCGTTCTGGTATATGTCCAAGGGCGCCGACCACGCGGAAGAGACCTCTGCCGATGGCAAGAAGGCCGCGAAGAAGGAAGAGAAGAAGAAGGAAGGCCCGCCGAAGTACCTGACGGTGGACAAGGTCATCATCATGCTCAAGCGCTCGCCTGGCGACACCACTGCCCACTACATGTCGGCCGACCTGGTGATCACCACCGACGAGAAGACTGCGGGCCGGGCCAAGGAACATTTGCCGATGTTGCGCAGCGTGGCCGTGCGCACGCTGTCCAGCCTGCCGCTGGCCACCGCTCAGAGCATGACGATCGACCAGTTTGCAGCGGAATTGAACAAGGCTTTCGACGCAGCGTACGAGCACGATGGCATGGAAAAGCCGTTCAGCGATGTGATGATAGGCAAGCTCATCATTGAGTAAGCCGCAGCGAGCATGGTTAACAGTGGAGCGGGCATGGCCTATGTAGAGCAGTTTGGCAATGCGTATGCCGATGGTTACGGCGACGGCAGTGACGGCGCGGTGGCCGTGCACAGCCCGGCCGACGAGCAGAAGTACCTGTTGTCGTATGCGCCGCTGGTCAAGCGCATCGTGCGCCAGCTTAACTCGCAGGTGGCCGGTGCGATCGACCGCGACGACATGGAACAGATCGGGCTGATCGGCCTGCTCGAAGCGCTGCGCCGCTACGGCACGCCCGATGAAACCTTCGGCAGCTATGCCAGCTTGCGCATCCGCGGGGCGATCCTCGACGAGCTGCGGCGGCAGGACTGGCGGCCGCGCGCGGTCCGCCAGCAAAGCCACAAATTGCGCGACGGCGTGCGCGCGCTGACCCGCAAGCTGGGCCGTGAGCCCAACGAGCAGGAAATCATGACCGGGCTGTCCCTGACGCCCGAGCAATACCAGGCTTACCAGCTCGACGAGAACGCCGAGCTGATCGCCAGTTTCGACGAAGTGCTGCAGGAAACCGTGGGACAGGACAGCGCCCCGGGGCCGGAAGAGCAGTTGATGGTGCGGCGCAGTCTCGAGCAAGCGTTGCGCAGCCTCGACGAACGTGAGCAGCGGGTGGTGCAGATGTACTACGAGTTCGAACTGAGCTACAAGGAAATCGCCGCCGTGCTGGACCTGACCGACGCCCGCGTCTGCCAGCTCAACAAGGCGGCCCTGAACAAAATGAAAGCCGTGCTCGCCGCCTGATGGCGGCCTCCACGACCAGGAATTCAAGAAAATGACGCGGAAAGGCGAATCATCATGCAGCAACTAGTTGGCATCCTCATCATTTTAGGTAGCGTGTTCGGCGGCTTTGCCCTGATGGGCGGCACCTTCCACCAGATATGGCACCCGCTGGAACTGGTCGTGATCGGCGGTGCCGGCCTCGGCGCACTGGTGCTGGGCAACCCGAACCACGTGCTCAAGGAGCTGATGACCCAGATCAAGAAGATCATCATCCGCAAGAAGTACGACTCCGAATTCCAGCGCCAGTTATTGCTGCTGATGTACGAACTGCTGCAACTGGCCGCCGGCGGCCTGAAAGCGCTGGACGCCCACGTCGAAGCGCCGAAGGACAGCCCGCTGTTCCAGCGCTATCCGCGCGTGCTGGAAGAGCCGAAACTGCTCGCTTTCATCGTCGATAACTTCCGCCTGATGGCGATGGGCAAGATCAACGCGCACGAACTCGAAGGCGTGCTGGACCAGGAACTGGAAGCGCTCCACACCGAGCTCGAACAGCCGGCCAAGTCGCTGGGCAAGATCGGCGAAGCGATGCCGGGCTTCGGCATTCTGGCCGCCGTGCTCGGTATCGTGATCACCATGAGCACCGTCAGCCAAGGCGCCACCTCGGGCGAGATCGCCGAAAACGTCGGCGCGGCCATGGTCGGCACCTTCATCGGTATTTTCCTGTGCTACGGCCTGATCGATCCACTGTGCAATATGCTCAAGCAATTGGTCAACCAGGAAGCGTCGAACAAGGAAACCGTCAAAGTGGTGCTGGTGACCCACGTGGCCGGCAAACCGGCGTTGTTGGCGATCGACTCGGGCCGCCGCCTGGTACCGCTGAACATCAAGCCGAGCTTTGCCCAGCTCGAGCGCTGGATCAATGACCTGGAAGGCCGCGACAGCGAGCCGGCCGACGACAGCCGCCGGGGAGGTCGTGGTGCTAAAGCCGCATGACAAAGCGCATGACCAGACCATCATCAAGCGTGGTGGCGGCAAGCACAAGCACGACGACCACGGCGGCGCCTGGAAGGTCGCATTCGCCGACTTCTGTCTCGCGCTGATGTGTCTGTTCCTGGTACTGTGGCTGATTGCCGCCCGCAATACCGAGGCACTGGAACAGGTCATGACCGAATCGGACGGCGCCAAAACCGACCAGGGCAAGGGCGTGATGCCCGAGCAGGTGGGCGGTCCGCGCGGCAGCCTGATTGACCGCTTCCCGATGCCACATACCGGCAGCACCGACACGCCCGGCGAAAAGCTGGCCCAGGGCGAGCCGTCGGCTGCCCCTACCGACGCCAAGGTCAAGTACGACAGCCCGGACGATTTGCAGGCGCTCTCCAAGGCGCTGACCAAGATGAGCGCCGACTTTGGCCTGACCTCCAACCTGGAAGCGGTGGTCACACCTTACGGCTTGCGCGTGATGCTGCACGACACCGACAGACAGGGCATGTTCGTGCGCGGCAGCGCCGTGCCGACGGACAAGTTCCGCGCTCTGCTGCGCAAGATGGGGCCGCTGTTCGCGAAGATGGAAAACCAGATGCTGATCGTCGGCCACACCGATTCGATGCAGTACGCCGACACCAGCTACGCGGCGTTTTCGAACTGGACGCTGTCGGCCAACCGCGCCATGTCGGCCCGCGCCCAGTTGCTTGCCGGTAGCATGAACGCCGAATCGGTGCTGCAAGTGGTGGGCATGGCCGACCGCGCACCGCTCGACGTCAAGCGCGCCGACGCCGGCGTCAACCGCCGCATCGAGCTGCTGATCCTGACCACCAGCCAGGCCAAAACCATTGCCTCGATGTTTGGCATGCCGGACCACACGGTGCCGCTGACCGACCAGATCAACACCGCCCTGCCCGATCCGGGCCTGCTGCAAAAACTGCGCGATTCGCTCGGCCGCAACAACTGACGCTACAATAACGCCATGCAAACCAAGCCAACCAGAGGCACCCGTATGAGAATCACCAGTTCGACCCCGGACGGCATGGTCGTCCAGCGCGTTGCCGAGCCGGCGCCGGTGGACGGCGCCGAAGCTGCAGCCGCCCCCGCGTCGTCGGCGCCGCTGCAGTCGGCGGTGATGCAGCCGGCGCTGCAGGCAATGCGCGACATGCCCGAGATCGACCAGGAGAAAGTGGACATGCTGCGTGATGCGCTGGCCAAGGGCGAGCTGCCGTTCGATCCCGCCAAGCTCGCGGGCCTGATCCAGCGCTTCCACGGAGTGGAAAAATGAGCAATGCTGCAGCCCGAGCGTCGCCCGCGTCTCGTTCACCGACGCCATCGCCGGCATCGCGCCAGGACGCCATGCGCGCACTGCTGTCCGGTATCGCCGCCGATCTGCAAGCTTACAGCGCACTGGCGGCAGTGCTGGAAGAACAGTTCAGCGCCGCGCTGCGCCATCAGGGGCCGCGCCTGGTTGAGATCGTCGAACAGCTCACTACCGCAGTGGCAGTAGTGGATGCCAGGCGCATCGAGCGCGTTGCGCTAGCGCAACACCTAAACGGTCCCCAGGGCACCATGGCACAGGCATTTGCCTTGCTCAAACCGGCAGCACGCGAGAAAATAGAAGCTGACTGGCTGGCGCTCGAAGCGCTGGTGATCGAGTGCAAGCGCCTGTCGAAGCGCAATGCCGATCTGCTGGTCGAACAGCATGGCATCATGCAGCGCGTGTTGCATGGCGAAGAACATACCTATGAGCCAATTTAATTCCACTGCTTTTACTGCCGCCACAGCGGCGACCACCGCGAATATCAGCCCAACCCGGCCTACGGCCGGCTTCGGCAGCGCGGTGTCGACCGGTGCGTTCTCCAGTACCTTCCAGCAGGTGCAGAACGATGTGGCTGGCTATATCAGCCGGGGTGACGGTGGTTTCAGCAACAATCTTGCCCCCTCCTCTGCACAGGCCATGCAGTTGGCGGCACTCAATGCACGCCAGGTGGGCGGCGCTATCGACGATGGCGCCGTGGACAGCGAGAGCCGCCAACAATTCCTGGCCTCGGTTAAGCCCTGGGCCAGCGAGGCAGCCGACAAGCTGGGCGTCGCGCCCGAGTTAGTTGTGGCGCACGCGGCACTGGAGTCCGGCTGGGGGCGCCAACCGCTGCGCAAGGGTGGTATCGACACCAACAACCTGTTCGGCATCAAGGCCGGCGGCAACTGGCAGGGAGAGGTCGCCAGCGCCACTACCACCGAGTTCGAACACGGCGCCATGCTCAAGAAGACCGAGCGTTTCCGCAGCTATCCCGATACGGCAAGCGCCTTCCGCGACTATGCCGACATGCTGGCCGGCAATCCGCGCTACCAGGCCGCGCTCAATACCGGGGGCGATGCCCGCGCTTTTGCCAACGGCCTGGCGCGCGGCGGCTATGCCACCGACCCCGGCTACGCCGACAAGCTGGCGCGGCTGGCTACGCAGTTGCAGCGCGCTGCTGCTTCCGCTGCGGACTGACTCCGGAACAGATACGCCGGACTGCAAGCTCCCGCAACAGGGTCCGCCCGTGCGGCGCTAGCGCGCTGGCGGCATGTCTGCCGGCTGTACCTCGCCCGGCCCCGTCACCCTGGCACGGATGATATTGCCACTCGAATTACGCACGCGTACCTGGCTGCCCTTGGCGCCCGCATCCATCGCTTCGCCCGACATGGTTACCGTGACCTGGTCGCGCGTGGCGATAATATTAACCAGATCACCACGCTTTACCAGCACTGGCGACGCCAGCGAGCCGGTGCGTAAAACCTCGCCGACGCGCACTGTGCGCTTGGCGCTCATCCCAACCACTTCTTTCGGATCCGAGACACTGTCGCTCAAGGTGGAGATATCATGACGCTCAAGCAACAGGTCTTCATCGGTAATGACTTTGCCGGCGCCGATCTCGTTGGCAGCGAGTACGATGCGCGCTGAAACCTTGGCCCGCACCACGAACTCGTAACGCCAACCGCCACCGCGCGCACCGTCCCCGGCGCAGATGGCGTTAAAGCGCATGCGCGATGGCTGCCGGCTGTCGGCTGCCTCCACCGTCACTTCCTTACTGCAAGCGGCGAGCGGGCGGCTGCCACGGACCACTTCGATGTCAAATTCGGCTTCCTGCAGGCCGCGACTGTCGGCCCAGCGCAACACATGTTCTCGCGCCGCATTCTCTACCAGCAGAGGGACTTTATCTGCAGAGACCGGTGCGGCGTGCGCGGAAGTGTTAAAAATTATGCTTCCGGTTAGCAACATTCGGCTCAAAGCAGTTACAATAGTTTTGTTGAACATGGGCAATACCTCTACTATGATGCAAGCGAAAGCGCCCCTGAAGGCAGACCGACATTCTACATGTCGAGCAAGATTGCCATAAGGATTATGGCACAAAGTTACTATTAAGAAACACCAATTAACAGTTACATAGTACCCCACAGTTACACCATTCGACCCTGCAAGGAGAACACCATGGGCATCAATTTCAACCAAGTTACCGGCGTCCACGCCGATGCGCTGCAGCTGCGAGCCGAACGCACCCGCATCCTGGCCGCCAACCTGGCCAATGAAAACACCCCGGGCTTCCAGGCGCGCGACATGGACTTCGGCGCCGCCCTGGCCAACCTGCAGGCTGAAGCCACCGGCGAACTCGGCGGCGATGACGAAGCGGCGAATATGTACCGTGTGCCGTTCCACCCCACGCGCGACGGCAACACCGTCGAACTCGGCGTTGAGCAAGCGGCGTTTTCGCAAAACGCCGCCGACTTCCAGACCAGCCTGACCTTCGTGAACATGAAGCTCAAGGGCCTAGCCAAGGCCATCGCCGGTCAATAAGACCGCACCACCAATCGCAAGGGAACGACATGTCGTTTAAAGATATTTCCGAGATCGCCGGCTCGGCAATGGCCGCACAGAGCGTGCGTTTGAATACCATCGCCTCCAACCTGGCCAACGCCGACGCCGTGGCCGGCAACGAAGGCGAGACCTACCGCGCCCGCAAGCCGGTGTTCGCCACCATGATGGGCGCAGACAGCAATGGCATGTCGATGGGCGGCAAGGTGCAGGTGCTCGACGTGGTCGAGTCGGCCGAACCACTGCGCAAGGTGTACGAACCAGGCCACCCGATGGCCAATGCCGACGGCATGGTGTTCTACCCAAACGTCAACGAAGTGGCGGAGATGGCCGACATGATGTCGGCCTCGCGCGCATTCGAAACCAATGTCGAAGTCCTCGGACGTATCCGCACGATGCAGCAATCCCTCCTCAAACTTGGTGAAAGTTAAGTCATGGCAGTCAGTCTCCTCAACAACGGCACGACCACGAGTAGCACCGGCCTCAGCAACGGTGTAACGCCGAACACGGCCAGCGAAGCCTCCGACATGTTCACCAAACTGCTGGTGGCACAGATCCAGAACCAGGATCCGCTATCGCCGTCGGACCCAGCCCAGTTCGTCCAGCAATTGACGCAGCTGTCGCAGACCGAGGCGCTGCAAAAGCTCTCGACGCTGACCAGTGCCAACTCAAGCATCCTGCAAAGCATGCAGGTGCTGTCGCTGGGTGCGCAGGTCGGTTCGGACGTGATGGCGGAAACGCGCCAGGTACGCATCGACGGCACCGCCCCGATACAGGGCCAGGTAACGCTGGAAGCAAGCAGCGCCACGACCAACCTTGTACTCAAGGGCGACGACGGCAGCGCGTACACCATCAAGCTCGGCACCGTAGCGCCTGGCAATGTACCGTTCACCATCGACCCGGCCAAGCTGGGTTTGCCAGCAGGTACCTACAGCATGGCGGTGGAAACAAGCACCAAGGAAAGCCCTGCGATCGATATCCAGGGCCGCCTGAACAGTGTACGCATCTCCGCTGCCGGCGGGGTGGTGCTCAACGTTGCCAACCTCGGCGAAATCGATCCGGGCGCGATCACCGCGTTCAACGGCAAGACAGCTTTAGCCATTCAATAATTCACTCTCTTTCGAAGGATCTCCATCATGAGTTTCGATATCGCATTGTCTGGCATCCAGGCTATCAACGAATCCCTCAACAGCACCAGCCAGAATATTGCCAATGCCGGCACCTATGGCTACAAGGCTGAACGCGCCAACTTCTCGTCGCTGGTCTCCGGTGAAGCCCAGGTGGGCGTGACCATCGGTTCCGTGACCCAGAACATCAGCAAACCGGGCGGTATTCTCAGCACCGGCCGCTCGCTGGACGCCTCGATCAACGGCTCCGGCTTCTTCATCGCCAAGGACGCCAACACCGGCCAGACCGAGTACACCCGCGTGGGCATCTTTGACGCGTCGAAGGAAGGCTTCCTGATCGATGCCCAGGGTCGGCGCGTACAGGGCTACCCGATCGATACCGCCACCGGCACCCTGGGCGCCGTCGGCGACCTGCCGATTCCAACCGGTGCGATTCCGGCCGTGGTGTCGGCCAAAATGAACTACATCGGCAATATGTCGGCGGACTGGGCAAAACCGCTCGGTACCTTCAACACCCCGCCGATCACGCCTGCCACTCCGCCGGAGCCGAACACCTTCAATATGTCCAAGGCTACCGTCGTCTACGACACCCTGGGCGGCAAGCACACGCTGACCCAGTATTTCGTACGCGACAATACCGATCCTAACCTGGTCAACGTCAACTACGTGCTCGACGGCGCGCTGGTGTCGGGCGCCACCACCGCGCTGAAATTCGACCAGAATACCGGTGCAATGGCAAGCGTCAACGCAGTAGCCGACGACACCATCTCGACCATCGCCCTGAACGTCACTGCCGCCAACGGCGGCAAGCTGGGCAGCATCGCCATCGACTACGCCGGTACCACCGGCTTCGCCGGCGAAGCGACCACATCGACCAACAGCGCTGACGGTTACGCGTCTGGCACCTTCACCAGCGTGGCGCTGGGCAGCGACGGTTCGCTGATTGCCACGTACACCAACGGCCAGAAACAGACTGTCGGCCGCCTGGCGATGGCCAACTTCGCCAACGAAGGCGCCTTGACCACCGTCACGGGCACCAGCTGGGTGGAATCGGTAAGCTCGGGCCAGCCGCTGGTCAACGCTCCCGGGGTGGGCATGGCAGGCACCATCAGTGCATCGTCGCTGGAACAGTCGAACGTGGACATCACTTCCGAACTGGTCGGCCTGATGACGTCGCAGCGCAACTACCAGGCCAACTCGAAGGTCATCCAGACCGAGAGCACCATGTTGCAATCGCTGATGCAAGCGATCTAAGGTAACGCATGGATTCGCTGATCTTTACCGCCATGAGCGGGGCCGAACGGGCCCTGCGCGGCCAGCAGGTACGCGCCAACAACCTGGCCAATGCCGACACCGTGGGCTTCCGGGCCGATATGGAAATGTCCACCGCGCAAGCGGTGCAGGGCTATGGCTACGACGACCGCCACATGGCGCAATTACAGGCCAACTCGGTCAACACCCGCCAGGGCACGGTCAAGTCCACCGGCCGCGACCTCGATGTGGCGATCTCGGGCGCCGGCTACCTGACGGTGGAAGGCCCGACCGGCGAGGCCTACACCCGCGCCGGCGCCATGGTGCTCGACGAGACCGGCACGCTGCGCATCAACGGCAACGTGGTGCTGGGTGAAGGCGGCCCCATCACCCTGCCCGAGTACAGCAAGATCGACATCGGCACCGATGGCACCATTTCGATCCAGAACCCTGGCACGACCACCATGCAGACGGTGGACAAGCTGCGCCTGGTCAAGGCCGAAGGCTCGGAACTGACCAAGAACGAAGCGGGCCTGCTGATCGCGCGCGACGGCGTGCCGCTGGCGACCGATCCGACCGTGGTGCTGCGCTCTGGCCACCTGGAGGGCAGCAACGTCTCGGCGGTGGAGGAAATGGTCGCCACCATGAGCCTGAACCGCACCTTCGAAGTGCAAATGAAATTATTCAAGGCCACCGATACCATGGCCGAAACCGGCAATCGCCTGATCAGCGGCTAAGCTGATCCAACCGAATAGGGAGTAACCATGAATCCAGCAATGTGGATCAGCAAGACCGGCGTGCAAGCGCAGGACCAGAAACTGCAGGCGATCGCCAACAACCTGGCCAATGCCAACACCATTGGTTTCAAGCGCGACCGCGTGGTGTTCGAAGACCTGTTCTACACCGTGGGCCAGCAGCCGGGCGCGCAAGTGGCCGACAACAACACCCTGGCGCCGTCAGGCGTGCAGCTCGGTAACGGCGTGCACATGGTCGGCACCCAGAAGGTATTTACCAACGGCAGCCTGCAAACCACCGGCCGCGAACTCGACGTGGCCGTGATGGGCAACGGTTTCCTGTCGGTGCGCCAGCCGAGTGGCGAAACCGCCTACACCCGCGCCGGCCAGTTGCAGATCGATGCCAACGGCATCCTGGTCAACGCCCATGGCCTGCCCCTGATTCCGCAGATCACGGTGCCGGACAACGCCACCGCGCTGACCATCGGCGAAGACGGCACCGTCTCGGCCAAGATCGCCGGCACCGCCACTCCGAGCCAGCTCGGCCAGCTGACACTGACCAGCTTCATCAACCCGACCGGCCTGATGGCCCTGGGCGAAAACCTGTACGCCGAGACTGCATCGAGCGGCACCCCGACCGAAGGTGCACCGGGCACGGCACAGTGGGGCAAGATCAAGCAAGGCACGCTGGAAGGCTCGAACGTGCAGGTGGTGGAAGAAATGGTGGACATGATCGCCGCCCAGCGTACGTACGAAATGAACACCAAGGTGCTGTCGGCCGCCGACAATATGTTGCAATACCTGGCCTCGGCGGCACGCTGATGAAAGCCGCACTGCCTGTGTTGCTGGTGGCCGCCCTTACCGGCTGCGCCAGCCTCGAACCGCCGGCGGTCCGCCCCGGCCCGATGGACGAGCCGCCGCCGCTGGTGCGTTCGACCATGCCGCGCGTGTCCGGCGGCGGCGTGTACAGCCCGGACATGGGCATGTCGCTGACGTCCGACAGCCGCGCCTTCCGCGTCGGTGACGTGGTCACCGTGATGTTGCAGGAAACCACGCAGGCCAGCAAACGCGCCGGCACCAGCTATTCCAAGGAATCGTCGAACAACGTCGCTGCCCCGAGCCTGCTGGGCAAGGTGTTCCCCAAGGCCAGCATTGGCCTGGGCGCCGACAATTCGTTCACCGGCGACGCCACCAGCACCCAGCAAAACGCCCTGACCGGGGCAATTACCGTGGTGGTGCAAGAAGTGCTGCCGACCGGGCTGCTGCGCGTGTCTGGCGAAAAAGTGTTGACCTTGAACCAAGGCGAAGAGTTCGTGCGCCTGCGCGGCTACCTGCGCGCGGCCGATATCGACGCCGAGAACCAGGTGTCGTCGCTGCGGATCGCCAATGCCCGCATCGCCTACTCGGCGCAGGGTACGCTGGCTGATACGCAATCGGCTGGTTGGTTGTCGCGGTTCTTCAACGGTCCGTACATGCCGTTTTAAATTGGGTTCCCGCGTTCGCGGGAACGACGACTCTTGGCCCGGGGTTGCAATAGCTGACCGGGTGACGTCTACATTTGGTGATCTTCATGAACAAGCTGTCCCGCTTCATCGCCCTGCCGCTGGCCCTGTGCCTGGCCTTTGCCACCCTGCCCGCGCAGGCGGCGCAGGTGTTGCGCAACCTGGTGGCGGTCGAAGGCATCCGCGACAATCCGCTGGTAGGCTACGGCCTGGTGGTGGGCCTGAACGGCAGCGGCGACTCGACCCAGGTCAAATTCGCCAGCCAGTCGGTGATCAATATGCTCAAGCAGTTCGGCGTGAAAGTGCCGGACGGTACCGATGCCAAGTCGAAAAACGTCGCCACCGTGATGGTCTCGGCGGTGCTGCCGCCCGGCTACCGCAAGGGCCAGGCAATCGACGTGGTGGTCAGCTCGCTGGGCGACGCCAAGAGCCTGCGCGGCGGCGCCCTGCTGCTGACGCCCTTGCGTGCGGCCGACAATGAGGTCTATGCGCTGGCACAGGGCAACGTGGTGGTCGGCGGTTTCTCGGCGCAAGGCAAGAGCGGCTCGTCGGTAACGGTCAACACCCCCACCTCGGGGCGGATTCCGAATGGCGCCGCCATCGAGCGCGCGATTCCCACCGATTTTGCCAGCACCCCGAGCGTGCGCCTGTCGCTGCGCCATCCGCATTTCCAGACCGCCATCAATATCGTCGATTCGATCAACAAGCGCTTCGGCGACATCGCCACCGCCAGCGACGCCACCTCGGTCGAGGTGCAGGCGCCGTCCAACCCCACCCAGCGCATCGCCTTCATGGCCAAGCTCGAGGCGCTGTCGATCGACGTGGGCCAGGACGCGCCGAAAGTGGTGTTCAACTCGCGCACCGGCACCGTGGTGATCGCCGAAGGCTTGCGCGTACGCGCCGCCGCCGTCACCCACGGTTCGCTGAAAGTCGTGATCTCGGAAAGCACCAAGGTCAGCCAGCCGAACGCGCTAGCCGGCGGCAACACCGTGGCCACGCCGCAGTCGCAGGTGAGCGTTGACCAGGGTTCTGGCCAGATGTTCAACTGGCCGGCCGGCGCCAAGCTGCAATCGATTATCGACGTGGTCAACAGCCTGGGCGCATCGCCCGACGATATCATGGCGATCCTGCAAGCGCTGGACCAGGCCGGCGCCATCGAAGGCGAACTGGTCGTTATTTAAGGAAATCATGAGCCTGCCCCCAACGTTCGACCCCTCGCGCCTGATACCGGGCACCCCTGGCAAGCTGGCGGACGTCCAGGTGGCGCCGGTCGCCGCCCAGGCCGGCGACACGGTCGATCCGGCGTTCCGTGCCAAGGCTACCGAGGCGGCGGTGAAATTCGAGAGTTTCTTCATTGGCCACATGTTGCACCAGATGCGCTCCGGCACCCGCGTGCTGGCCGACGAGGACAGCGCTCTGAATAACAAGGTCAACCAGGACATGCTGGACATGGCCGACAACCTGGTAGCCGACCAGCTGGCCGGGCGCCGCGCGTTTGGCGTGGCAGACGCCATCTTGCGCCAGTTACTGCCGCAACCAGTCCCCGCTGCAGGTGCACAGGCCGGCAAAACCGGCTCCACCAATGACAGAATTATTTCCGAAGTGCAAAATATTTCGGAACCGCTTAATCGGTCCCGCTAGGCCGTCGCCTTCTACAAGTAACGGACCGGCGGCGCTTGCCCATTGCAAGCTGCGGTCCTTCGCGTTCACCAGGAAAGACCCTTGCAGATATGACCATCACCTATAACGCACTGTCGGGCGCACTGGCAGCGCAAGCTGCCATTAACACGGTGAGCCAGAACATTGCCAACTCCAAGACGGCGGGCTATACGCGCCAGGGCGTGCTCTTACAGTCGAACGCGGCCAGCGGCGACAATTCACCTGGCAACGGTGTCATCGTGGGTTCGCTGCTGCGATTCTCAGATTCCTACAAATCGCAGCAGATGTGGCGGTCGAATTCGGAACTGGGCAAGCTTTCCCAGGTTCAGCCTTACCTGACTCAGCTGGAAAAGGTCATGAACGACCCCACCTCGAGCATCAGCTATGGTTTCGATAATTTCTTCAAATCGCTCAACGCGGCTGCCGTCGATCCCACCTCGACCCCGCTGCGCCAGCAAGTGATTACGTCTGCCGATTCGATGTCCAAGCAGATCAACAGCATTTACAACCTGACCTCGACCCAGATGGTCTCGTCGCAGCAGCAAAGTTCGACCATGCTGCCCGCGCTCAACGAATCACTGGCCAGCATCGCCGCCCTCAACGCCAAGATCAGCTCCGTCGGTGCGACCGGCACCAGCACGTCGGCGCTGATCGACCAGCGCGACCAGTTGATCGACAGCGTGGCGTCGCAAGTAAGCGTGGAAGTGGTGTACAGCGCCGACGGCAGCGCCAACCTGTCGCTCAAGACCGGCCAACCGCTCGTAGCCAGCGACATCTCCGCCAAGCTCGCGTATGAGGCGCCAGGTGGCGTACAGACGCTGACGCTGGCGTTTGCCAACACCAAGTTCAAGCTTGACGACACCAAAGTTGGCGGCAAGCTCGGCGGGCTGGCGGATTTCCGCGCGAATACCTTGAAGCCGCTGCAGGAGTCGATCGTCGACATCGCCAGCGCGTTCAGCACCAACTTCAATAACGTGCTCAAGGGCGGCAGCAAGAGCGATGGTACCGACGGTACCGCACTGTTCGTGCTCAATGCCAGCAGCACCACCAGCCTGCTCAGTATCGACCCGGGGTTTACCACCGCCGACCTGGCGTTTGCCGCGCACGGCGAACCGGCTGGCGACAATACCAACCTGCAAGCATTGATCGGTGTTCAGACCACGGCGATCAACGTGGGTTCGCTGGGATCGGTCCTGCTGAACGACGCCGATACCCAACTCGTCGGCAAATTGGCGATCCAGAGCCAGCAGAACCAGGCGCAAATGAAAACCGCCACCACCATCCGCCAGCAGGCCGAAGACGACTGGAAATCGACCAGTGCGGTGAACGTGGACGAGGAAGGCATCAACCTGATCGAATTCCAGAACATGTATCAGGCTAATATGAAGGTAATTTCGGTCGCGAACTCGTTGTTCGAAGCCACCTTGCAAATGTTTAATTAAGGGGAAGCACCATGCGTATCGCCACCAGTCAATACCAGGCAACCATGTTGCGCGGCCTCGAGGAAAACCAGAGCTGGGTCTCCCGTATCAACGAACAAATGGCATCGGGCAATCGCATCATGCTGCCGTCGGACGATCCGGTCGGCGCCGTGCAAATCTCGCGCATGACGCGCGAACAGGCGCTGATCGGCCAATACCGCGACAATATTGCAGCGGTGCGTATCCGCATGTCGTCCAACGAGTCTTACCTGTCGAGCATGACCGGCGAGATCACCCAGGTCAACGACCTGATGGTGCGTTCGGCTGACGGCAGCAATACCCCGGCCGACCTGAACGCCATGGTCACCAGCCTGACTTCGTTGCGCGACAGCCTGCTCTACACCGCCAATCAGAAAGATGCCGAAGGCCGCTACGTGTTTGCCGGCACCACGGTGCAAACCGCTCCGATCAAGCTCAATACCGTCACCGGCCAGTACGAGTACCTGGGCAACGAGAAGAAACAGGTCACCGTCGTGGGCAACGGCATCACCCAGAATACAAACGTCGATATCAAGGGCCTGGAGGACTTCCTCAACAAGCTCAGCGCCACCATTACCGTGCTGGCCAATCCCAACGTGCAACCAAACTCGACCTTAGTGCGCGATACGGTGGCTGCCACCATGGGCAGTGCCACCTCCACGCTGGAACTGGTGTCTGGTAAAATCGCCCAGCTCGGCGGCGCCCAAAACATTCTGAATACGCTGTACGATAACCACACCAACGTGGGCCTGTCGAACGATAACGCCCTGCTCAGCCTGAGCAAGCTCGATTACGCCAAGGCTGCCACCGACCTGGCAGGTTATTCGCTGGCCGTGGAGGCGTCGTACAAGGCCTACACCAAGGTCAGCGGTCTGTCGCTGTTTAACATCCTGTAATCACCGGCTACCATGCAAATCCCGTCACCATCGACTCCCCCCGTCATTGTCGCCGGCAATGGCGGCAATGCCAGCGCGGTCGACGGCACCGCCCTCGGGCTCAACGGCGAGAAAGCAGCCACTGCCACGCCGGTCAACCCCACGCCCACCGCCGCGGCACCGCTGCGGCGCGGCCTCAACAATTGGGACCAGCCGCTCCAGCGCGACATTTCCGGCGCCCAGCAGGCGCTCGATTTCCTCGAGCAGAGTGCTGGCCAGTTGCGCAGCCTGAAGGCCGACCTCAGCGCACGCCTGGCCAACCGCCAGCGCGCCGACGGCAACCTGGAAAGCAATGTGCGCCAGTTCGGCAACACCTGGCGCAGCCGGTCGGTGGCCTCGGGCGGTACACTGGACTCCCAGCTCAATTTCAGCAACGAGAACACCCGCACCCGCTTTACCGTGCGCGGCATGAACGTGGCCAATCTGCGCCAGGGCGGACGCGAGGTGCTGGCGCTGTCGCTGGGCGGCCAGAACCTGCGCTCGGTGGTGCTGGAACCGGGCATGAACGACCAGCAGATCGCCTTGCGCTTCGATGATGCGCTGGCGCCGGCCGGCGTGCGCGTCAAGCTGGCCGAAGATGGCCAACTGGAATTTTCGGCAGCGGAAAACGAGTTCGCGGCCATCCGCGACAGCCTGGCCGTGCAGGGCAACGGCCAGCGCTTTCCTGCCGGCCAGCTCAACCGCCTGCGCGCCGAGCCGGAAACCCCTGTCATCGAACCCGACACCTGGCAGACCAGCGACGCCGAAGGTTTGCGCGCGACCTTGCAGCAAGTGCTGCAAGCGCTGGCACAGGTGGAAAAATCGATCGCCTCGGTGCGCTCGGCACTGGGCCAGGCCAATGCGCGCGTGAGCAGCACGGCGCCGAACATCTCCACCGAGGGCATGGAACTGGTGGCCGACAAGTTTGTCGATACCGCCCAGCAGCCCGGCTACCAGTCCTTGTTGTCGATCACGTCGGCGTTGTCGGGAATCAGCCGCGAACGGGTGGTATCGCTGTTGCGCCTGCGTTAGGGACCGATCATGGTTTTCAGGCCGCGCTGCGCCAGCGCGGTGAACTCGGGCGCAGCCATCGGCTGCGCATAGATATATCCTTGGGCAAAATCGCATCCCGCCAGTTCCAGCAAATGGCTTTGCGCCGCTGTTTCCACCCCTTCCGCCACCACCCGCAAGCCGAGCCGGTGCGCCATCAGGATCAGCGCCTCGCACATGGCCAGGTCGCCGCTGTCGCTGGCCAGGTGCTGGATGAAGCTGTGGTCGAGCTTGAGCAAGTCGATGCCGAAATGCTTGAGGTGCGCCAGCGACGAATAACCGGTGCCAAAGTTGTCGAGCGCCACCTGCACGCCCATCTCGCGCAACTCGCGCAAGCGGTCCGCCACCTGCGTGTTCTTGTCCAGCAACACCCGCTCGGTAATTTCGAGCACCAGGCTGCGCGGCGCCAGCCCCAGTTCGGCCGCGTAGCGCAGCCAGCCGGCGTACAGCGCCGCGTCGCCGCGAAACTGCGCCGACGACTGGTTGATGCCGACCTGGAAGCCGGCGCCGATCTCGTCCTGCCACAGTCGCGCCTGGCGCGCAGCCTGGCGGAACACCCAGTCGCCGATCTCCATCATCAGGCCACCCGATTCGGCAAACGGTAAAAAGTCGCCCGGCGCCAGCAGTCCGCGCTGCGGATGGCGCCAGCGCAGCAACGCTTCGGCGCGCTGGACGCCGCCGGTGCGCAGGTTGACGATCGGCTGGTAATGCAGTTCCAGCTCGCCGTGGGCCAGCGCAGCGCGCAAATCGAGCGTGACCTGCTGGCGCGCCTGCGCCGCCTGCTGCAGGTCGGCCGTGAAATAACTGTAGCGGCAGCGCCGGCTTTGCTTGGCCGCGTACATGGCCTGGTCGGCATTGCGCACCAGGTCCTCGGGCGAGACCGCGTCGGCCGGGAATACCGAGATGCCGATGCTGGCCGAAACCGCCGGATTGGCCGCCCCCAGCGCAAACGGCGCCTGCAAACGGGTGACGATGGCCTGGGCAATGCGCTCGACGCCGTTCATGCTCTCGAGCGCGGTGAGGATGACGGTAAACTCGTCACCGCCCAGCCGCGCCACGGTGTCGGTGCCGCGCACGCAGGCGGCGATGCGACGCGCCGCCTCGACCAGCAGCGCGTCGCCCTGGTCATGGCCGAGCGTGTCGTTGACCTGCTTGAAGCCGTCGAGGTCGATGAACAGCAGCGCCAGCAAGGTGCCTTCGCGGCGCGCCTTTTTCACCTCTTGCCCCAGCCGGTCCTGGAACATGTGGCGGTTGGGCAGCGCCGTCAGGGTATCGAAATTGGCCTGCTGCCAGATCAGCTCGGCGGAAGCGCGGCTGTCGGTGATGTCGGACACCAGCGCCAGTGCGCCCAGGTAGGCGCCAGTGGCATCGAATATCGGGTTGGTGGCCAGCGTGACCCACAGCTCGCCGCCGTCGCGGCGCAGGAACTTGAATTCGTGGCGCTCGGCCTCGGCCCCCCGGCGCTGGCGGCTGGCAATATTGCGTTCGAGGATGGCGCGGCCTTCATCGTCCATGAACGCGACCAGCGGCTGGTCGAGCATGTCTTCGATGGCATAGCCGAGCATGTGCGCCATCTTGGGGTTGACGAAGCTGGTGCGGGCGCTGGCATCGATTTCCCAGATACCCTCCTCGGCGCAATGAACGATGCGGCGCAAGCGCTCCTCGCTGCGCTCGAGCGCGGCCAGCTTGCCTTCGGCCGGTTCCAGCTGCACCCGCAGCGCCTGGCCGCTGCGCTCGGCGCAGGCGCGCAGCGTGATCGCCACGCCCTGCTGGTGTACGTTGGCGCCGCGCACCAGTTGCAGGTCGCAGCGCTGCGGCGCGGCGTGATTGAAGGCGGCGCGCACAAAACGGTCGAAGTCGTCAAGAAAGCGCGGCGCGACGAAATGGCGCAGGGCCAGGCGCTCGGGATTGCTGCGCGGCACGCCCAACAGCTCGGCGCCGCTCACGTTCATTTGCAGGATGGTGGTGTCCAGGCCCAGCACACAATAGCCGACCGGGGCCAGCAGGTACAACTCGTCGAAGAAGGACTGTTCGGCGTCGGCGTCGGCGTCGGCGTCGGCCTGGGCAGTGTGGGCCAGGGGGCCGGCCGCAGGCGGCTGCGGCAATACGGCAAAACCAGGTAACAGGCCGGCTTGCTCGCCGGACATCAACGGCGCACGCCGCTGATCGATGGTGACTTTCTGCATACTCTCCCTTTGCCATGCTTCCAAGAACGACTTGGAACTAGCCTAGCATTGTCATTAAGGGATGTCGAGAAAACATCAATAGTTCGTTAGAGTCACGCTGCAACCGTTGTCAGCGCGCTATTACCAGGCCGCACCCATGCGGCGCCGGCCGAAATTGTGACCGACGACCAGGATCGAACTGGCGATCAGGCTGGACAGGCCGATCATCAACTGGATCAGCTTGTCGTCGGGCAGCACCCAGATCGAGCCGGGCGGCGCGTCGGCCACGTTGGCGGCAGCCATGATCAGCGGCGCTACCCATTCGGCTTCGGGCGTGACATCGAGGATCAGGGCGCCGTCCTGGGTGGTGTGCAAATAGATTTCGCCGCCGGCGTCGAGCGTGAAGCACACGCCATACCCGGTTTCGTGCGGGGCGATGTGTTCCTGCAGACTCAGGTTATGTTCGGCGATCCACAATTCAACGTCGGCCGGGGTTTCCAGGCCGCTCCACGGCACCGGCCGAAAGCGCGGGCGCTCGCTGCAGTTTCGCTGATTTTGATGGTCTTGCTGGTCTTGCTTGTTCAATCTGAACTTCCTGTGCGGTCACCGAGGCGCCAGTGTACCCGATCGACGGCGCCGCCGTCAGCCCTTCCAGGTGCGATTGAGGCCGGTGTCGGCGTGGATCCAGCCGCCGCGCGGGCCGCCGCGGTAGTAGAAACCAACACCGCCCTGGCGGAAGCTTTTCACCAGGCCGCCCAGCACTTCCTCGTTGAGGTTGACGATGCGGATGTCGGCAGCGCGGCCCACCATGTGCAGCGACTGGCGCGCGGCAGGTACGCCCGCTTCGCGCAATTTCTGGTTCGACGCCGGGGTGCGGTAGCCGGACAGGATTTCCAGCGGCGTGTCGATGCCGAAGCGGCGCACGAACGCTTGCGCACCCCACAGGGTTTCGAACAGCTTGGGGTCGATCTTGGCGGTTTCCTTGCCGTTGACGTCGCGCAGCAGGTGGCACAGGTCCTGGTAGGCAGAGTCGATCACTTCGCCGTCGCGCCAGTACAGCAGCTTGGCGCGCTCGTTGCTGGCCGGGCGATAGACTTCGATGGTGCGCGGGCGCAGCCAGAATTCCAGGTCCAGCGCCTGGGCGTCGAAAATGTCGGGCGGTGGCGCCAGCTCGCTGCTTTTGCCCGAGGGCGCCGACTGCTGCGATGCGTGCGGCATGGCCGACGCGGTCTTCGAATCGGTGATGATCGCCGGACCGGTTGGACGCGTTACCGCTTTGGGCGGTTTGGCGGCGGCGGTGGTGGTGGTGGTCTGGCGCGGGCTGCTGGTGCCGCAGCCGATCAATGGCAGCGCCAGCACGCTCGCTGCCGTCATTCCGAAACCCTGCTGTAAAAAATCTCTGCGCGAAGCCATGGTACATCCGTGATAAGTGATAGGGGCACTATAACTGATGCAGGGGGAAATAAAAAAGCGCGCACGGATCGATTTACTGCCTCGGAGACCGGAATCGACAAGTCTTAAGCGAGAATTAAGGCAATGCTAAGTCTCCTGCAAGGTTCGGGCGTCTGGTGAAGTCACCCGCTAGCCAACGCCATCAGAACCGTCATCCTCGCGAACGCGGGGATCCATGCTGAGCCCAAGCGCCGTTGGCTTGCTGCGAAGCGGTCACTGATCAACGGTGCTATGGATCCCCGCCTTCGCGGGGATGACGGATTGGCGGTCCCTGGATGTGGTGGCTGCTTCGCCCGGCGCGGATTGGCGGCCCAGGCTGCGGCGGACTGTGGTGCTGTTTCGCACGGCGCGGATTGGCGGTCCCTGGCTGCGGCGGCCTGCGGTGGCTGCTTCGCACCGTGCGGATTGACGGTCCCTGGCTGCGGCGGCCTGCGGTGGCGGCTTCGCACCGTGCGGATTGACGGTCCGAGGCTGCGGCGGCTTGCGATGGCAGCTGCGCACCGTGGGGATTGGCGGTCTCAGGCTGCGGCGGCTTGCGGTTGCGGTGCCGCGCCGGCCAGGGTTGCGCTCGGTTCGCCGAGCAGATAGCCCTGGCCCAGCAGCGACGCCCCGGCCGCTGCGCCCAGTTCGCGCAGGGTTTGCAGCGCCTGGTCGCTCTCGATGCGCTTGAACACCACGGCCACCCCGGCCTCTTGCGTGCGGCGCAACAGCGCCAGCAGCCCGTCGGTATCGTGCAGCACCCGGGTATCGAACTTGAATACGTCTGGCCGCAAGCGGTCGAGGATGCCGATGGCGTCCTGCGCGCTGTCGACGTTGACGGCAAAGCGGAAGCCGTTGCGGCGGTAGTTGTCGGAAACATAGTTGAGCAGCCAGCCCTGCTGCGGCGTGGCGACCGGCAATTGCAGCACCACGCGCGCCAGCGGCAACTCGAGCGCATCGAGTATGCGGCGGAAGGCGTGGCCGTGGTTGCTGCTCACCGCGCTGAGCAGCCGGTCATGCACATTCAGGTACAGGTCGGCCGCCGCATTGGGCGCACTGTCGGCCTGGCGGAAGAAATTGATCGAATGGAGCATGCGACACAGGCGGTCGAGTTCGATCGACTCGTTGTCGCTGGCCGCGTGGTCGAGCAGCTTCCACAGGGACAGGCCCTTGTCCTGGGCCGAAACGCTGCGCGCCAGGCCTTCGTAGGCAGAAACCGCGCCGCTGTCCAGCGCCCGGATCGGCTGAAAGGCGCTGCTCATGGTGCAATTGAAAAACCGCCCCTGCGCCCTGCCCTCGTGATCGAGCCAGATGCTGGAGGTCTCGCCGGCGGCGCCGGCAGCGCAGGTGGCGCCGGAGAGGCGCGCCAGGTATTTTTGCAAGATGGGGAATGACATGGAAATCCTCGGCAACGACACAGTACCGACAGCGTAGGCGCGCGCCCGGCAAAGCTGAACGAATGCTTTCAGCTATGGATATGCCAAAACATTCCTTTCAGCCCAACAGTGCGCCCGCTATCGTGGTTCATCTTCATTGATTTTGGTATGCCATGTGCCAGCTCCTAGCCATGAACAGCAGCAAACCGGCAGCGGTCGATTTTTCGTTCGCAGGCTTCGCCGAGCGCGGCGGCCGTACCGGCGAACATCGGGACGGCTGGGGCGTGGCCATCCACACCGCCGACGGCTGCCGGCTGGTGACCGATCACCTGGCTTCGATCGACTCGCCGCTGGCATTGCAATTTCGCCAGCAGCCGGTCAAGGCCAGGAACGTGGTGGCGCACATCCGCAAGGCCACCCAGGGCCGCATCGCGCTGGAAAACAGCCACCCGTTTACGCGCCAGCTGTGGGGCCGCACCTGGTCGTTCGCCCATAACGGCAACCTGGTGGATTTCGATCCGAACCCCAGCCTGTATTCGCCGCTGGGCGACACCGACAGCGAACGCGCTTTTTGCCACCTGCTGTCGGGCCTGGCGCTGCGCTTCGCGCAGCAGCCGCCGCGCCACGTGCTCTACGCCGCGCTGGCCATGCTGGCCGGCGAAATCGCCGCGCACGGCACCTTCAATTTCATCCTGTCGAACGGCCAACTGCTGTTCGCCCATTGCAGCACCGACCTGCACTACGTGGTGCGCGAATACCCGTTTTCGGTCGCCAAACTCATCGATTGCGACCTGTCCATCGATTTTTCCCAACACAACCATCTCGACGACCGCATCGCCGTCATCGCCACCCAGCCGCTGACCTCCAACGAAAGCTGGATCAAGCTGCAAGCGGGGGAACTGACATTGTTCGTGGGAGGCGAGGCGGTGGGTGCGGCGCCGGTGCGGTGCCGGCGCCAGGAGCTGGCGTTCAGTTACTAAAAATTTATTAGTCGGAATTGCAGTTGCAGAAGCGTTTGCGCTTGGTCGCATCCGCGCCGGCATCGCCGGACGTATCGAGTTGTTTCCAGAAGAACACCGTTTCCACGCCATACGGCGAGCGGACCTTGCCGGCGTCGGTGTAACCACGGCTGGCAAAGAAGCCCTGGCCGGTGGCCGTGCTATGCAGCTGCAATGCTTTCATGCCCCAGCACAGCACCTGCTCTTCCACCCGCGCCAGCATGGCCTTGCCGAGGCCCCGCCGGCGGGCTTCGGGCAGCACGTAGCACAATGCCAGCTTGCCGGCGCCGGTCAGCAGCGCCACGCCGGCGACGACGCCGTCCTGCTCGGCCACCACGCAGAAATTGGTGGACGAGACAAACCAGCTTTCGACCATTTGCGGTGTTTTATTGCCGAGCCAGGCGTCGAGGATGGCGCGATCATTTTTATGATCCAATTCACAGCATTCCGCGATGGAGCGGCGCAACACATTGCACGCCGCTTCCGCGTCTGCCGCCACCGCCACGCGGACCTGGGGGCTATGTATTTCAAGACTCATGTATGCTCACAAAACATTCCAATAGCAAAAGAAGCGTTGACGGCTTCTCCGTGCTTGAGCGCGACTATACACCAAGCGGCAGATTGAGGTTTGCGCGCACCTCGGCGGGGTTTCTAAGCATATTACGAAATATTCCTTTCTTTTCTGTATGAAGTTTTACACCATGACGGTGTTCCTTATTACCAAATCTCATTAAGAAAGCCATTATGACCACTCAGAATACGACCCGCCGTTTCGTTGTCACTTCATTACTGGCCACGTCGGCGCTGTTGCTCGGCTTGCCGCTGCAGGCCAGCGCCGCCACGCCGGTATTGCTGAACGCGTCGTATGACGTGGCGCGCGAGCTGTTCAAGGAGATCAATCCCGCTTTCGTGGCCGAGTACAAGAAAAGCACCGGCGAAACCGTGAACATCAACCAGTCGCACGGCGGTTCGTCCAAGCAGGCCCGCTCGGTGGCAGACGGCATGGAAGCGGCCGTGGTCACCATGAACCAGGCCAACGACATCGACCTGCTGGTCGATCGCGGCGTGGTGGCGCCCGGCTGGAACAAGAAATTCCCCAACAATGCCGCGCCGTTCTACTCGACCATGGTGTACCTGGTGCGCAAGGGCAATCCACAAGGCATAAAGGACTGGAACGACCTGGCCAAGCCTGGCGTGAAAGTGATCGTGCCCAACCCTAAAACCTCGGGCAACGGCCGCTACACCTACCTGGCGGCCTGGGGCTCGGTGATTAAGAACAAGGGAACCGAAGCGCAGGCGCGCGAACTGGTCACCCGCATCTTCAAGAACGTCCCGGTGCTCGACGGTGGCGGCCGTGGCGCCACGACCACCTTTACCCAGCGCGGCATTGGCGATGTGCTGGTGACGTTTGAAAACGAAGTGAACCTGGTGCGCGCCGAGTTCGGCAGCAACTTCGACGTGGTATACCCATCGTCGTCGATCCTGGCCGAATCGCCGGTGGCCGTGGTCGACAAGGTGGTGGACAAGAAAGGCTACCGCAAGGAGGCGACCGCCTACTTGAACTTCCTGTACTCGCCGCAGGGCCAGGACATCATCGCCAAGCATTACTTCCGTCCTCGCTCGGAGGCGGCGTTCAAGAAGTACAACGCCAATTTCCGCCAGATCAGCCTGTTTACCATCGATGACGTGTTCGGCGGCTGGAAAGCGGCGCAGAAGAAACACTTCGACGACGGCGGCGAGTTCGACAAGATCTACCAGACCAAATAACGATAGTCGGAACCATTCGTTCACGAAAGCGGCCGTCGAGCTTACTCTGGGTGTGTAGACCTCCACCACACAAAGGAAACGCGATGGCCATTTCTGAAATTAATGTACGTAACCAGTTCCGCGGCAAGATCAAGGAAATCATCTTCGGACCGGTGGTCTCGGAAGTGGACGTGGAGACCCAGCACGGCATCGTCACCTCGGTGATCACCTCGCGGTCGATCCATGACCTCGACCTCAAGGTGGGCAGCGAAGTGATCGCGCTGGTGAAATCGACGGAAGTGTCGATTGCCAAGATCAGCAACTAACTTTTTTTGCCCCATCGAAAGCCTCGCGCCGCGTGCCCGGGGCTTTTTTGAATCCGCGAGTTACGCACGATAGACGAGAAACCACTTTAATGTTATCGTCTATCCTCAGTGTTGCCGCATAGCCAGTGGTGTTCTGCCGCCTGGCGATGTGCTGCGTCGTCCCACGACGCCTCTGTTCCACCCTACACCCCATACCGAAACCACCGAACATGCTCAAGAAAATTGTTGCTGTCTTGCTGAGTACGTTTACTGCCGCCGCCCTGGCAGTGCCGCTCGGTTCACAGTCGGTGCTGGTTGTCGAAGACGACACCGGCAAAGTCATTCTCGAAAAGAATGCCGACGTCCAAGTACCCATTGCCTCCCTGACCAAGCTGATGACCGCCATGGTTGTGCTCGATTCCAAGCCGGACATGAAGGAGGCGATCGAAATCGACCGCACCGACGTGGATATGCTCAAGCACAGCACCTCGCGGGTGCCGGTCGGCGCCGCCATCTCGCGTGCCGACGTGCTGCAACTGGCGCTGATGTCTTCCGACAACCGCGCTGCCGCCTCGCTGGCCCGCACTTATCCTGGTGGCATGGAGGGCTTCCGTCGCGCCGTCAACGCCAAGATCCGCCTGCTCGGCATGCACAATACCGTGATCGAGGAGCCTACCGGCCTGTCGCCGCACAACCGCTCCACCGCGACCGACCTGGTCAAGATGGCGCATGCTGCCTCGCTGTACCCGGAAATTACCCGCATTACCACCGACAAGAAAGACCTGATCCACATCAAGGGCCGCGACGTCGAGTACCACAACACCAACCGCCTGGTCGGCGCCAAGGGCTGGGACGTCGGTTTGTCCAAGACCGGCTACACCGAAGAAGCGGGCCGTTGCCTGATCATGCGTTTCAAGAGCGGCGGCAAGAACAACACCCTGGTGCTGCTCAACGCCAAGGCCAACTCGGCACGCCTGACCGACGCAGTGAATATTCGCCGCCTGATCGTGGGCCCGGAAGCGCGTTCGCTCGAGCGTCCGCGCTTGCTGAAGGCGTCGGCCAAGGTCAAGGCCGAGAAGCCGCGCGTGGTCAAGGCCTCGGCCAAGGCCAAGCCGGTGCGCAAGGCCAGGATCGTCAAGACCTCGGTAAAAGCCAAGAAGCAGGCGGCAGCGGTAAAAGCGTCGAAACGGACCAGTCGAGAGATGTAGGACAAAACGACATCGGCCCGGTTCTGGTGTCCAACGTCTCGTGCTGACGGCCCGTTCGATTGTTCGAACGGGCCGTTTTGCCTGGAGCAGATCTGCACACCGACAATTGATCGTTCAGAAACCCTTGCTCAACATTAGCCAGGCATGCGCTGAAGACTGCTTGCCCAGCAGGGCAGGCACTGCCCCGAGCCGGGTTGCCACTGAAGCGCTGGCACGCCACTGATCGGGGCCGATCCAGTTCATTCCGACGCCGGCGCCTGACATCGAGCCACTGTTTTCATTGCCGTTCCAAGGCTGACGGTTGATTTTGACATGCGCATTGTCAATAAAGGCCTGCGCCTGCCATGTCCCAAGCCACAGCCGTCCCAGTTCATGGCGCAATTCCATACTGGCGGCATAGCCGGTGTCACCGGAGAGCGCACCGATGTCATAAGCACGGACCGTATAGGGACCGCCGGCGGCCATCTTCTCGGCAGAATCAAGATTGCGGTCGGACCACTGGCCCGTCAAACTGAAATACAGCGCAGTGCGCGGGGTCAATCCCTGCAGGCGGACAAGATTAATATTCCACTTCGAGAAGGCGCCGGTTGCACGCGCGGTAACTGCATCGGACGCCGCAGCGCCGGCGTCGTCAAAGCTGTGGCGTCCGCGCGTCCAGCTCAGCGACGCGGTGCTCATGGCGCCGCCCAACAGGCTGTCGCGCTGATCGCCGTTGACGCTCACGACCCAGTTTCGGAGATGGCGGTCGGTACGGAGTGCTCCAACATCGACACGATCGCGCAACTTCTTGGCTTCATACTGCAGTTGAGCGTACAGGTTATATTCCGCGGTACGAATAAACGGATGTTTTGCCCAGACGCTGCCAACCGATGCCGTGCCATGAGCATCGAGTGTACGGGCTGCGCCGCCGAGCTTATAACGCAATGCCGAGAAAGCAGTGCCTATTCTGCTACCCTGGCCGTTGAGCAGCGTGTCATATGCGGCTCGAAAATAGCTCATGCCGTCGCCGGTGGTGGTGAGATTGGCGCTCAGAATATCACCAGCGTGAAGCGGATTGACGAGATTGAAGTTGCCGCTCAGGCGGGTACGGCCGATGTAGGGGTTGCCATAATTGTCGAGCGAAAAATTGGCCGGCGCCGACTGAATGTGACGCGCCTCGACGTCGAGGTCGGAGGTGCCAACGGCCGTTCCCGGCTTTAGCACCGCATTGACGGCCACGCCTGGCACATCCGACAACAGCAGCAAAGTGCGATTGAGCTCGTCATCGGCAATCAAGTCCCCGCGGCCGAGGGATGCGAGAACCGCGCCAAGAACAGCATCGCTGACTTCAGTGCGGTTGTTGAGCCGGATGCTGCCGTAGTGTGCCTCGACAACCTGTATGACAACCACACCGCCGGTGATCGACTGTGCGGGAATGATAGCGCGGGTCACCTGAAATCCACGAGCTTGATAAAACGCCGTAATACGCCCGGCCAGTTCTTCGAGTTGCGCCAGCGTCAGGCTTTTGCCTTCCTGATCGGCAACCAGGGCATGCAGCGTTTCCGTCGAAAAAGCAGTATTGCCTACGATACGCAATTTATTCACCTGTATTGGCTGCGACGGCGGCACACCAATTTCATTTTTTGGCTTGACCTCGAGGGTCGGCGCCGGCGGCTGCGCAGGCACAGGAATGGAAGGCTGCAGTTGTTGCAGTATCGACCCGGCATTGGTCGGCACTTGCTGACCGAGTGCATTGGCGTCTAGCGACGAGAGCAACAGCGCCGCGAACAAGGGTTTCATCATGAGAGTCTGTTTGGGAACTGGATTCATATCTGCTTCATTCCTTGCTGCGGGTAGCTACGAGGGGCAACCGCATGCCGCCATTTTGAATTTTAAGCGTCGGCACGGGCGGGCCGAATGCAGTAACCGTATTGATTAACGGCAGGCCCGAGGAGTCCTGTTCGTTCGCATCGTCCCCGTTGCTGGTGCTGCCGGTGTTTCCGGTACTGCCGTTGTCAGCCAGTTGCTGTACCACCAGTGTCGACGACAGGCTCAATACTTGCGGCTGCGCCGACGCCTGGGGCGGCAGCAACGAAGTTTGCACTTGCGTTACCGTATTTTGAACCTGCTGCGGCAGCACGTCAGGCACAGCTACCGGTCCGCCTGTGATATTGGCGAATGCCTGCGATTGTTCGGTAACAACGTAGTTTCCAATATCGGCGCCGCCAAATGTGCTGCTCAAATTGACCGTCTTGCCGAGACCAGGGGCTGCGTTGGAGAACTGGCCGCTTGACACCATCGTGATGTCATCGGTACCAAACCTGCCTGCCAGCGTAGCACCGGCGGTGCTGACGGAGGCCGCAGTGGTGCCATCAAAAGTTTTATTAGCTGCAGTGATGCCACTGACCGTGATTACCGCGCGCGATATGTTCGCTGTCACGCCGGTCGGTTGGGTGACCACGTAGTTGCCGGCGTCGGCACCGGCCAGCGTGTAGCCGCTCACCGTCACGGCCTTGCCGGCGCCGGCGTCCTTGCTGGCAAAGCTGCCCACGGCGGTACCGGTCACCGACACGCTGTCGCTGCCCAGTGCGGCCACGGCAGCGTTGCCGGTCAGGGTCGCGGCAGTGGTGGCGTCATAGGTTTTATCCAGGGCTGCAATGCCGGAGACCGCCAGGTTGGCCTTGTTGATGGTTGCGCTCAGCCCGGTCGGTTGCAGCACCACGTAGTTGCCGGCGTCGGCGCCCGACAGCGTGTAGCCGCTCACGCTCACGGCCTTGTTGGCGCCGGCGTCCTTGCTGGCAAAGCTGCCCACACCGGTACCGGTCACCAACACGCTGTCGCTGCCCAGTGCTGCCACGGCAGCAGTGCCGCTCAGGCCGGCGCTAGTGGTGGCGTCATAGGTTTTATCCAGCGCTGCAATACCCGATACCGCCAGGTTGGCCTTGTTGATGGTTGCGCTCAGGCCGGTCGGTTGCAGCACCACGTAGTTGCCGGCGTCGGCACCGGCCAGCGTGTAGCCGCTCACCGTCACGGCCTTGCCGGCGCCGGCGTCCTTGCTGGCAAAGCTGCCCACGGCGGTACCGGTCACCGACACGCTGTCGCTGCCCAGTGCGGCCACGGCAGCGTTGCCGGTCAGGGTCGCGGCAGTGGTGGCGTCATAGGTTTTATCCAGGGCTGCAATGCCCGAGACCGCCAGGTTGGCCTTGTTGATGGTTGCGCTCAGCCCGGTCGGTTGCAGCACCACGTAGTTGCCGGCGTCGGCACCCGACAGCGTGTAGCCGCTCACGCTCACGGCCTTGTTGGCGCCGGCGTCCTTGCTGGCAAAGCTGCCCACACCGGTACCGGTCACCAACACGCTGTCGCTGCCCAGTGCTGCCACGGCAGCAGTGCCGCTCAGGCCGGCGCTAGTGGTGGCGTCATAGGTTTTATCCAGCGCTGCAATACCCGATACCGCCAGGTTGGCCTTGTTGATGGTTGCGCTCAGGCCGGTCGGTTGCAGCACCACGTAGTTGCCGGCGTCGGCACCGGCCAGCGTGTAGCCGCTCACCGTCACGGCCTTGCCGGCGCCGGCGTCCTTGCTGGCAAAGCTGCCCACGGCGGTACCGGTCACCGACACGCTGTCGCTGCCCAGTGCGGCCACGGCAGCAGTGCCGGTCAAGGTTGCGGCGGTGGTGGCGTCATAGGTTTTATCCAGGGCTGCAATGCCCGAGACCGCCAGGTTGGCCTTGTTGATGGTTGCGCTCAGGCTAGTCGGTTGCAGCACCACGTAGTTGCCGGCATCGGCGCCGGACAAGGTATAGCCGGTCACTGTCACCGCCTTACCGGCGCCGGCATCCTTGCTGGCAAAACTGCCCACGCCGGTACCGGCCACCGACACGTTGTCGCTGCCAAGGGCGGCCACGGCGGCGTTACCGGTCAGGCTGGCGGCGGTGGTGGCGTCATAGGTTTTATCAAGCGCCGCAATACCCGATACCGTGAGGTTGGCCTTGTTGATGGTTGCGCTCAGGCCGGTCGGCTGGGTGACCACGTAGTTGCCGGCGTCGGCGCCCGACAGCGTGTAGCCGCTCACCGTCACAGCCTTGTTGATACCGACATCCTTGGTCGCAAAACTGCCGCTGCCGCTGCCGGCCAGCGACACCGTGTCGCCCGAAACCAGGCCCGAGTAGCCAACGCTGGCGGTGTTGAGCGCGGCCGTGGTCGTGGCGTCGTAGATTTTATCGACGGCGCTGACGCCGGTCAGGGTCAGCCCCTTGGCGGTCACGGTGTAACTGCTGCCGGCCACGCCGGGCGCGTTGTAATTGCTGGCCAGGCCGCCGTTGCTGCTGCTGCCCAGGCTCAGGCCCGTGGTGCTGGCGAGCGCCGCACCCCTTTGCACGTTCTTGCTGGTCAAGTTCGAGGCGTCACCGGCCCCGGTGACGCTGAAGATCTGGCCGGCCACGCCGGTCGCCGTCAAGCTGCTGCCCGCCACCGACGTGGCGCCATCGTAGGTTCTGCTGCCGGAGACGATGACATCGGCCTTGTTGATGGTAGCGGTCACGCCGGCCGGCTGCACCAGGTTGTAGTTGCCGGCATCGGTGCCGCCCAGCGTATAGCCGGTGACGGTAACGGCCTTGCCGACGCCCGCGTTGGCGTCGGCAAAGCTGCCCACGCCCGTACCCGTGACCGCGACGATGTCGCTGCCCAGTGCGCTGACCGCAGCCGTGCCGCTCAGGGTGGCGCCGGTGGTGGCGTCATAAGTCTTATTGGACGCCGCGATGCCCGACACCGCCAGGCTGGCCTTGCTGACGCTGGCCGTCAGGCCGGCCGGCTGGGCGACCACGTAGTTGCCGGCGTCGGCGCCCGACAGCGTGTAGCCGCTCACCGTCACAGCCTTGTTGATACCGACATCCTTGGTCGCAAAACTGCCGCTGCCGCTGCCGGCCAGCGACACCGTGTCGCCCGAAACCAGGCCCGAGTAGCCAACGCTGGCGGTGTTGAGCGCGGCCGTGGTGGTGGCGTCGTAAATCTTGTCGACCGCGCTGATGCCGGTCAGGGTCAGCCCCTTGGCGGTCACGGTATAACTGCTGCCGGCCACGCCGGGCGCGTTGTAATTGCTGGCCAGGCCGCCGTTGCTGCTGCTGCCCAGGCTCAGGCCCGTGGTGCTGGCGAGCGCCGCACCGCTTTGCACGTTCTTGCTGGTCAAGTTCGAGGCGTCACCGGCCCCGGTGACGCTGAAGATCTGGCCGGCCACGCCGGTCGCCGTCAAGGTGCCGCCCGCCACCGACGTGGCGCCATCGTAGGTTTTGCTGCCGGACACGATGACATCGGCCTTGTTGATGGTAGCGCTCACGCCGGCCGGCTGCACCAGGTTGTAGTTGCCGGCATCGGTGCCGCCCAGCGCATAGCCGGTGACGGTAACGGCCTTGCCAACGCCGGCGTTGGCGTCGGCAAAGCTGCCCACGCCCGTACCCGTGACCGCTATGCTGTCGCTGCCCAGTGCGCTAACCGCAGCCGTGCCGCTCAGGGTGGCGCCGGTGGTGGCGTCATAAGTCTTATCGGACGCCGCGATGCTCGACACCGCCAGGCTGGCCTTGCTGACGCTGGCCGTCAGGCCGGCCGGCTGGGCGACCACGTAGTTGCCGGCGTCGGCGCCCGACAGCGTGTAGCCGCTCACCGTCACGGTCTTGTTGTCGCCCACATTCTTCGTCGCAAAACTGCCCGTGCCGCTGCCTGCCAGCGACACCGAGTCGCCGCCGACCAGGCCCGAGTAGGCTACACCGGCCGTGTTGAGCGCGGCCGTGGTGGTGGCGTCGTAAATCTTGTCGACCGCGCTGATGCCGGTCAGGGTCAGCCCCTTGGCGGTCACGGTATAACTGCTGCCGGCCACGCCGGGCGCGTTGTAATTGCTGGCCAGGCCGCCGTTGCTGCTGCTGCCCAGGCTCAGGCCCGTGGTGCTGGCGAGCGCCGCACCGCTTTGAACGTTCTTGCTGGACAAGTTCGAGGCGTCACCGGCCCCGGTGACGCTGAAGATCTGGCCGGCCACGCCGGTCGCCGTCAAGGTGCCGCCCGCCACCGACGTGGCGCCATCGTAGGTTCTGCTGCCGGAGACGATGACATCGGCCTTGTTGATGGTAGCGGTCACGCCGGCCGGCTGCACCAGGTTGTAGTTGCCGGCATCGGTGCCGCCCAGCGTATAGCCGGTGACGGTAACGGCCTTGCCAACGCCGGCGTTGGCGTCGGCAAAGCTGCCTACGCCCGTACCCGTGACCGCGACGATGTCGCTGCCCAGTGCGCTGACCGCAGCCGTGCCGCTCAGGGTGGCGCCGGTGGTTGCGTCATAAGTCTTATTGGACGCCGCGATGCCTGACACCGCCAAGCTGGCCTTGCTGACGCTGGCCGTCAGGCCGGTCGGCTGGGCGACCACGTAGTTGCCGGCGTCGGCGCCCGACAGCGTGTAGCCGCTCACCGTCACGGTCTTGTTGACGCCCACATTCTTCGTCGCAAAACTGCCCGTGCCGCTGCCTGCCAGCGACACCGAGTCGCCGCCGACCAGGCCCGAGTAGGCTACACCGGCCGTGTTGAGCGCGGCCGTGGTGGTGGC
Organism: Duganella sp. 3397; assembly: GCF_031456625.1. Classification (NCBI taxonomy): domain Bacteria; kingdom Pseudomonadati; phylum Pseudomonadota; class Betaproteobacteria; order Burkholderiales; family Oxalobacteraceae; genus Duganella; species Duganella sp. 3397. The sequence continues at coordinate 711,519 of NZ_JAVDVB010000005.1, read as the reverse complement.
GTCGTAAATCTTGTCGACCGCGCTGATGCCGGTCAGGGTCAGCCCCTTGGCGGTCACGGTGTAACTGCTGCCGGCCACGCCGGGCGCGTTGTAATTGCTGGCCAGGCCGCCGTTGCTGCTGCTACCCAGGCTCAGGCCCGTGGTGCTGGCGAGCGCCGCACCGCTTTGCACATTCTTGCTGGACAAGTTCGAGGCGTCACCGGCCCCGGTGACGCTGAAGATCTGGCCGGCCACGCCGGTCGCCGTCAAGGTGCCGCCCGCCACCGACGTGGCGCCATCGTAGGTTTTGCTGCCGGAGACGATGACATCGGCCTTGTTGATAGCAGCGCTCACGCCGGCCGGCTGCACCAGGTTGTAGTTGCCGGCATCGGTGCCGCCCAGCGCATAGCCGGTGACGGTAACCGCCTTGCCCACCCCTGCGTTGGCATCAGCAAAGCTGCCGGTGCCGGTACCCGTGACCATGACGCTGTCGCTGCCCAGCGCGCTGACGGACGCGGCGCCGCTCAGGGTGGCGCCAGTGCTGGCGTTATACGTTTTATTGGCGGCGGCAATGCCCGACACCGCCAGGTTGGCCTTGCTGACGCTGGCCGTCAGGCCGGCCGGCTGGGCGACCACGTAGTTGCCGGCGTCGGCGCCCGACAGCGTGTAGCCGCTCACCGTCACGGCCTTGTTGACGCCCACATTCTTCGTCGCAAAACTGCCCGTGCCGCTGCCTGTCAGCGACACCGAGTCGCCGCCGACCAGGCCCGAGTAGGCTACACCGGCCGTGTTGAGCGCGGCCGTGGTGGTGGCGTCGTAAATCTTGTCGACCGCGCTGATGCCGGTCAGGGTCAGCCCCTTGGCGGTCACGGTGTAACTGCTGCCGGCCACGCCGGGCGCGTTGTAATTGCTGGCCAGGCCGCCGTTGCTGCTGCTGCCCAGGCTCAGGCCCGTGGTGCTGGCGAGCGCCGCACCGCTTTGCACATTCTTGCTGGACAAGTTCGAGGCGTCACCGGCCCCGGTGACGCTGAAGATCTGGCCGGCCACGCCGCTGGCCGTCAGCGTACTGCCCGCCACCGTGGTGGTGCCGTCATAAGTTTTGGTTCCCGCCAAGGTCAGATCGGCTTTGTTGATGGTGGCGGTCAGGCCGGTCGGCTGGGTGATCACGTAGTTGCCGGCGTCGGCACCGGTCAGCGCATAGCCGGTGACAGTGACGGCTTTGCCAGCGCCGGCATTGGCATCGGCGAAGGTGGCCGTGCCGTTACCGAGCGTGACGCTGTCGCCGTTGACGATGCTGGCGGCGACACTGGCGCTGCCGGACAGCGTGGCCGAAGTGGTGCCATCATAGGTTTTGCTGTTGGCCGTCAGTCCGGTGAGGTTGACGGTTTTGGCCGTGATCGAGGCGGTCTTGCTGTCGAGACCGCTGATGAAGTAGTGGTCGCCGTTATAGCTGATGACGGTGGCGCCATCGCTGGTGATGGTGGTGGCGGCATTGGTGCCCGTAGCGAAAATGCCATCGATGGTGATGGCTTTGTTGGCGCCGACATTCTTGTTGGCAAAGGTGGCCTGCGCACTGGAGGTATTGAGCGACAGTCCGCTTGGCAGTGCCACTGCGGGAGTCAACCCTGACACGGACGCCGTATTGGAACCATCGTAAATTTTGGAGGCAGCCGTGCCGCTCACATTGATGGCCATATAGGCCGTCAGTTGATTGGGGTCAGTGGCCATATAATCGCCGTATGCCGTCGGAGTATTATAGCTGCTCGGATTGTAATAGATGGAGATGGTGCTTGTACTATCAGCCAATAAAAGGGCATTCGGATGAGTCGAGGGAGTACCGTCAAATTTCACCGTGCCTGTCCCTGTGGCGGTATTGTCTGCCCTCAGCACGACATTGCCGGAGCCTTGAGCGTAGATGCCACCATCAATCGTCTCGCCGGTGGGGTTGGCTGAATGTTTCACATTCTGCGTTGTTTTGAAATCAATGTTACGGTAAGCACTCAGCGTGAGCGTGTTGTTACCGGTCTCCCAATTTATGCCGGCATTGTTGTTGTTATAGTCAACCGCGAAGCCTATGTAGTCGAGCACGATGATATCGCCATTGCCGGGCGCTCCCGTACACTGCGGCGTGAGCGTGCAACTGGCCGAAGATGCGGTGGTCTTGATGGTCACGTTGCCGTGATTGAGCGCAGCCGTCAAAACCCGCGTGTCGACATTGATCGGGTAAAAAACGCTGTTTAACCCGCTGTTAAAGGCACTGCCATTGCCGATCACAATATCATCGGGATCGAGCAGCCACTCGCCTGCCACGCCATGGGGCGCCGCTGTATTGACCGTGGCGCTGGCATTGATGCCCAGGTTTTTGCCGGACGTTTCCACCTGGCCGCCGTTGCCGGCAGTGCTGCCGCCGCGTGCCGTGATGCTGCCGTTGAACTGCGTGGCGCCATCCGACCAGACCGCAACACTGCCGCCGTTACCAGCGGTAATGGCATCGGCCTTGATCGAGGCGCCTGCTGCAACTGTCGTGGTGTGCGCATTTTGCTCGGCGCCGGCGCCGAGGAAATTTCCGCCTACGAGTGCGGTGCCGCCGCCGGCGTCGCCTGAAACATCGGCCAGGCTGCCTGCCGCCAATGTGACGGCGCCGCCCAGCACCTTCACGGCGCCGCCGGTTTCGCCGTGCCCGAGGCCGGAAGCATCGAGCGTGCCGCTATTGCCGGCGGCGCCAGCGCTGCCGGCCTCCAGCACAATCACGCCGTTGACATTCTGCACGCTGCGCGCCTGGATGATACCCGTGTTGTTGACCACGCTGGCCAGCACGGCATCCCTGGCGCCGGCCGACAGCCAGACCGCACCGCCGTCGGCATTGATCAGACCGCCATTTTCAGCGAGGTTGTTCAGCGTGCCCTGGTTCACTTGCAGTTGAACCAGGCTATCGCCTGAAAACGACAGCGTGACGTCGCTGCCGGCGCCCAGCGCCACCGTCCCTGCCCTGGCGTTGATCGTCCCGGAGTTGGTGACCTGGTTGCCGATGAAGGCAACGTAGCCGCCGTTGGCAGTATTGATGGAGCCCTGGTTGATGATGCTGCCGCTGCCTGCGCCGTGGAAATTGCGCGTGGCACTATTCAGGCTGGCATCGCCGATATCGAGCGTCGACGCCACCAGGCCGCCGACATTGACTTGCGATCCGGCACCAAACAGCACGCCGTTCGGATTGATCAGGTAGACCTGGCCGTTGGCGTTGAGCGCGCCGTAGAACTCGGTGGCGCTATTGCCGCTGATACGGTTGACGGCTATCGCGCTGGCCGAGGGCTGGACGAAATTGACGGTTTCGCCACTGCTGGTATTGAACGACTGCCAGTTCAGCGACAGGTTCTGGCTGGCCTGCGTCACCGTGGTGGTGGCGCCATTCTGGTTGATGGTGCCGTTGCCGGCTGTAACCTGGCCGCCTGTCGGCCCCGCCATGGCCGCGTGTGACGCGGCCAGCAACACGCTGGCGACCAGGCGGCGATTGGCCGACTTGCCCTTGCCCCTGGCGCGCTCGTGGACCACCACCCAGGTCTGTTGAACATGACTCCAGACGAGTCGGTAAATGCGGTTCATGGAAGCATGCATGGTGGTTTTCCCTCGTGATCAGCGCTGCGCGGGCAACGGCGGCGCCTGTGTTTATGCTAGTTGACTGTCGATTTACCGAGATGCTCGGCCACGCGGCGGTCGAGTTCGGGCTTCCACTGCGGTGGCATCACTTGCTGCAGCAGTTGTTCAATACCTTCGATTTGCGCGAGGTCCGCCGGGTTGCTGGTGGTGGCTTTGGCCGCGCGGCTCCACATGTAAATCTTGGCCAGGCTGGCCGGCGTCAGCGCGCCGGTGGCAGGGTCAGGCGCGCTGTTGCCATACAAGATGGCAACTGGCAAATAAGCGGGCGCATACCCCTCGGAGGCGGCGTGTTCGAGCCACGCCAAGGCCAGGCCCGGGTTGGCGGCGCCGCCCTCGCCCTGTCCCAGCATCACGCCGAGGCGGTATTGGGCCACCACCATGCGGTGTTCCGCCGCCTGCTGATACCAGCTGCGCGCCGCCGCCGGGTCTTGCTGCACATCAGGATCGTTCCTGTAGTAATCGCCCAGGCGCAACATGGCCGGCGCCGAGCCGGCCTGCGCTGCCTGCGCGCACAGTGTCAGTCCGCGCACAACATCCCGCTCGACCAGCTGGCCGCGAATATGCAGTTCGCCGGCGGAGCAGTTCGCGTACGCGATACCCGACTGCACGGCCTTCTGATACCACGCCAGCGCAGCCTTGCCGTCTGCCGCGCGCCCGGTGCCGCTTGCCAGGCAATCGCCAAAAAACTGTTGCGCCGCCGGGATATGGCCTTGTGCCGCCTTTTCGAACCAGGCACAGGCAGCAACCGGGTTGCGCGCACGCCCCCATCCCTCCCGTTCCATCAATCCCAGGTTGAACCGGGCCAGGGGATTGGTGGCGGCAACGCGCGCATTTTCCTTGTAGGCAAGCGCATAGTCTTGCGCGGCCAACGCCTTGTTAGCAACAGTCAATTCAGTGACGAGGTCGCGCTCGGCGGCGCCGGCGCTCATCGTCGCCGTCAGCAAGGCCGCAGCCATCATCATATGGGCATAAAGCACAGAAAATTCCCGGCAAAGTTATTATCGGTAACATGACGCCCCACCAGCCATCGACGAGGCCGGTGGCGGGCAGCAAACGGGTGTCGACGACAACGCGATACGGCTGCACCGCGTTTCGGATCGGTCGAAGCACTTGACGGTTAGTCGCGGCTCGGATAAATGCCGTTGGTCGCGATGTAATACGTCATGGCGATATACGACGGCCGGATATCGATCGCCGAGCCCGTGCCGACGATATTCGTGTTGCCGCTGACGGTGGCGGCGCCGCCGACGACGCCGGCCATGACTGCGCCGCCCGCCACGGTAGCGGTTGCGGAACTGGCAGGCACCGTCACCGACACCGTGCCGCCACTGATGGCGCCGGCATTGAGCGTGGCATCGGGCGTGGCGCTGGAATAGACGTTGACGAGATTGCTGGTGCTCTTGCCGAGATAGTTACCCGATGGCGAAGTGACACCGCCCGAACCACCGACCACGTTCAATTTCAGTCCGGTCACCGTACCGGTTGCCGTCGCGCTGGCGATATTCACCGTGGCGTTCAAGGTCGGCAGCGTGGAGGAGACGGTCAATCCGGAGATGGCGACCGGAAGCCCGGTCACGGTGAACAGATGCGGCGGCAACTGGCTTGTCGTCAGGGTGATGGCATTGTTTCCGCCTTTGGCGCCGGCTGCGTAGTTGACGCCGTCGGCAGCAATTACAAACCTGCCGCGCAGGTCGGGCAACTTGAAGCTCGACGTGTTGCTGCTGCCATAAATGGTGCCGATCAGCGAGTACAGCGCTGCATAGCTGTTGATCGACAGATCCTGGCCGGCAGCGAGCGTAAATTGGTTATTAAAGTTGCCGAACGTATATGGCACGGCCATCACGCACATACTTGCAAGCACTGGCGTTTCTGAGCAGGCAAAGCTGGCGGGACTCCAGGCCGCCGCGACCATACCGGCGACCAGAGCGACCTGTGAACAACGATTTCTCACTGCAAATGCCATCATACCCCCCTAGGTTCTAGTAAAAACCATGTTATTGATATTTAAATAATCGCCAATAAGAAATTAATTCCTACTGGCAATCCTTAAAATAATAATTTAAAAGCCAGCGCTTGGGCAATATCTGCTCGCAATCTGTGACACAGAAACGTCGCCAATCGCAACATTTTGAACACAAAGCCGGGGGTTCGTTACAATTTGTGAGTATTTATGAATATTCGTGATTATTTGTGAGTATTTATAACGGTGCAAGTCGCTCGGGTGGCGCTTGAGAATAATCGATAATAATAATTAATTGCAACAGGATCGGCGTTGGGAAGATTCAAGCAATTCGCGCAAACCACTGGCCCGCTGCGTGCGCTGGGCTATCGCCTCGAGCAACACCTGGCCGTTCGGCGTGAGCAGGGTGAAGAACTCGCGCGCGCGGGTGATGCCGGTGTAGATAAGCTCGCGCGCCAGCACGCCGCCGCCCTCTTTCGGCAACACCAGCACCGTGTGGCGGAACTCGGAACCTTGCGATTTATGCACGGTCATGGCAAACGCCGTATCGACGTTGCGCAGGCGCGTGGCCAGTACGCTGCGCACGGTGTCGCCTTCCGAGAAGTACACGCGCAAGGCGCCGGGGCGCGCCGGGTCGGGCAAAGTCAGGCCGATGTCGCCGTTGAACACGCCGGTGCCGTAATCGTTGCGGGTGACCATGACCGGCCGGCCGACATACCATTCGCCGCTGCGACGCAACAGCCCGGCTGCCTGCAGCTGCTTTTCAATGGCGTCGTTCAAGCCGGAAACGCCCCATTCGCCGTCGCGCACCGCGCACAGGACGCGGAAGGTTTCGAATGCTTTCAGTACAGTTTGCACCCAGCCCAAGTGCTCGCCGTCGCCCTGCCCTTGGGCGACCAGGCGCAGGTAATCGCGGTAGCCGCCGGGGGCGCCCTCGCGCCCGGCCAGCGCCAGTTGCAGCAAATTCCTGGGCGCCGCCGGGTCGGTCCAGGCCACCTTGGCGCCGTCTTCGCCACCGCTGCCCGCGCGCAGGATGCGCACCGCGCTGGCCGCATCGCCGCCGTTGACCGCCAGCGCCAGCTGGCCGATCGGGCCGCCGAAGCGCATGCTTTTGCGCAGCATCACGGTTTGCTGGGCAATCGGGCCGGCACGACCGGCGTAGTGCTCCGGCAACTGCTGGCCCGTACTCGCTTGCACATACGACAAGGTTTCCGCATCGTAGCCGCCAGCCTCGGCGTGATGGCACAGGTCGCCCAGCACGGCGCCCGCCTCCACCGACGCCAGCTGGTCCTTGTCGCCGAGCAGGATCAACCTGGCGCTGGACGGCAACGCGGCCAGCAGCGCAGCCATCATTTCCAGGTGGATCATCGATGCCTCATCGACGATCAAGACATCGACCTCGAGCTGGTTGCCGGCATGATGGCGGAACGCGCGGGTATCGGGCCGTGCGCCGAGCAGGCTGTGCAGGGTGCGGGCGGCGCCCAGTTCGCGCTGCGGCATCACCGCCAGCACGCGCTGGTCAAGGCCGGCCAGCGCCACGTCGATCGATTGTTTCAGGCGTGCCGCCGCCTTGCCGGTCGGCGCGGCCAGCGCCACCCGCAAGCCGGACTGCTGGCCGCCGCTGGTGGCGAACAGCAGCGCCAGCAGGCGCGCCACCGCGTAGGTCTTGCCGGTGCCGGGACCGCCGGTAATAATGCCGAGCTTGCCGCGCATGGCCACCGCGCAGGCGGTCTTTTGCCAGTCCACGCCATCGGCCTGCTGCCCGGCCGGGAACAATATGTCGAGCCAGTGGCGCACGGCGCCGGTCTGGTCGTCGGCATCGCTGGCCAGCAGGCCGCCCAGCGCGCGGGCGCGCACGGCGTGCGCCACCTGGGTTTCATCGCGCCAGTAGCGACGCAAATACAGGCGTTCGCCGTCGAGGATCAGCGGTTGCTGGAAATCGAGGTCGCCCACCGGCCAGACTTGCTCGCACTCGGCCAGCAGCTTGCGCCAGGCGGCGACATTGCGCGGCCACGGCGCCACCGCCGCCACGGCCGCACGCAACGCGGTCCATTCCTCGCCATCGAGCCCCAGCAACGGCGCCGGGTCGCCGGCCAGTTCGGCCAGCAGCAGGCAGCTGTGGCCGCGCCCTTCCAGTTCGGACAACAGCACGCAGGCAAGCATCAGCTGCGGCGAAGCGCCGCCGAGGGAGGCGATGAAGCGGGCGAAAGCGCCGCTGAGGCGCCGCAGCCGGCCGTTTTCGGTCAGCGCATCGACTGCGGCCAGCAGTGGCACGGAAGATTGCGCAAAAGAGTCAGGCGTCATGGTGGTCCCCGGCGTCGAATAATGCGTCCAGTTGCTGTAACAGTTCCGGGTCGGGTGCGATCCAGTAGCAGCCGCGCGTGGCCGTGTTGGCGATCCCGCGCAGGAACAGGAAGACCGCGCCGCCCAGGTGCTCGGCCGGGTCGTAAGCGTCGCCCAGGCGGCTCTGCAACAGCCGGTGCAGCGCCAGCATGTAGATCGCGCCCTGGATGTCGTAGCGGTGCTCGGCCATGGCTGCCATCAGCGCCGGCTTCTGGTAGGCGGCGTCGCCGGCGCCCAGCGCGTTCGATTTGTAGTCGAGCACCCAGTAGCGGCCCTCGTGCTCGAACACCAGGTCGGCAAAACCCTTGAGCATGCCGTGCAGCTGGCGCTCGGGCAGCGATGGACGCGCCATGCCGTCCAGCAGCCGCGCCACGCACAGGCGGTCGAGCGCGCCGGTGGACAGGCGCTCGCTGGGGAACCAGAACTCCATTTCGGCCAGCGGGGTATCGATGCCAGACAGCGCAGTGTCGATGTACGGCAGCGGCGTGCGGGCGATTTCGCCCACCCAGGCCAGGGTGTCGTCGAGGCGGTTCCCCCAGCCGGCGCGTTCCACCCGGCGCGTCAAGCGCGCAGCGAAGTGCTCGTCATCGACCGTATAAAACCCCTCCTGACCCAGCCATTCGAGCTGCTCGTGCAGGAAGTTGCCGGGCACGGAGCCGCGCGGGAAGCGGTGCCACGGCGCGTCTTCCACCTTCACGGCCGGCGCCGTGGCCGGCAGGTCGGCTTCTTCGAGCAGCTTCTCCTGGGCGGCGTCGCGCGGCACCGGCAGCGGCGGCAGCGCAGTCATCGCATCGCCGCCGATGGTGGCGGTGGGACCGGTGCGCCGCGCCAGCGAGCTGAAACTGCCTACCGACCAGTCGCGCTCGAAGCGGCCCGTGTAATGAGGGGCATCGACCAGTTGCGGGCGGTCGTCCACCCGGTGCAGCATGGTCGCCGGCGTGCCATCGCCATCCAAAGGGGTGATGGCGATCGCCGGGCAGTCCTTGCAGGTGTCGGTCCAGCGCGCGATCATGGCGTCGGTCGGTAGCGGCGCGCCGCCGGTGAGCAGGTAGCCGAGCGCCGAGTCGTGCAGGCTGTTGGCGCCGCCCTTGCGCGCGCCCAGCGCGGCCACGCCCAGCCACAGGAAGTGGCGCGCGCGGGTAAGCGCCACGTACAGCAGGCGCAGGTCTTCCTGCAGGCGGGCGTTTTCCACCAGCGCCAGCGCGGTCTCGGTCAGCGCCATGTCGATGCGGCGCGTGCCGTCACCATCGCTGAATTCGAAGAAACTGCGGTTGCGCCGGTCCACCTTGCGCGCGGTGACCGCGAACGGCAGGTACACCAGCGGGTATTCCAGGCCCTTGGATTTGTGGACCGTTACCACTTTTACCAGTTCGGCGTCGCTTTCCAGGCGCAGCACCCGTTCGTCGCCGGCGCCCTCCCCGGTTTCGATCTGCTCGGCCAGCCAGCGGATCAGCGCCTGTTCGCCGTCGAGCTGGCGGCTGGCCGATTGCAGCAGTTCGGCCAGGTGCAGCAGATTGGTCAGGCGCCGCTCGCCGCCCGCCTGCAGCAGCAAGGCAGCGGGCAGTTGCAGCTCGTGGATGAAGCGGCGCAGCATGGCCAGCACGCCCTGGCGCTGCCACACGATGTGCAGCGCCTTGAGCTGCTCCACCCGCGCTTCCCACGCCAGTTCGTCGGACGACAGCGCGGCCAGTTCGGCCAGCGGCAGGCCGGCGGTGCGGGTGGCGTAGGCGGCCCGCGCCAGGCCGCCATCGAGCGGATTGGCCACCGCCGACAGCCAGCGCAGCACGTCGCCGGCCTCCTCGCTGTTGGTGACCGAATCCTTGTCGGACAGGTACACGCTGGCCACTTTGCGCCGTTGCAGCGCGCGGCGGATGGCGGCGGCCTCGTTACGGTCGCGCACCAGGATGGCGATATCGGCAGGCTTCAGGCGTTCGCGCCCCTTGGGGCCGTCGAAGCCGACTCGCGCGTCGTTGAGACGGGCGACGATGTCTTCGGCGCAGTGGTTGGCAAAAAATTCGCGGTACTGGTCGCTTTTGAGTTCCCGGTCGGTGCAGGCCACCACCAGCGCAGGCGCTTCCCCGGCGCTGCCCACCAGCCGGTCGGCACGGCCTTGCGCCGCCACCGCCTCGAACGGCAGCGGATTGTTGCGGGTGCCGGGATCGCGGAAGCGGAAGGCGCCGCGACCGAAGCCGCCGGCGTCCAGCGTCCCTTCGGCGTTGAGGAACAGGTGGTTGACTGCCGCCACCACCGGGCCGGTGGAACGATAGTTGGTGCCCAGCTGGTAATGGCGGCCCTCGGTGGCGCTGCGCGCCGCCAGGTAGCTGTGGATGTCGGCGCCGCGGAAGCCGTAGATCGACTGCTTGGGGTCGCCGATCAAAAACAGGCCGGTGTTGCGGTCGTTGTCAGCCACCCGGTACAGCAGGTTGAAAATCTGGTACTGGTTGGGCGCCGTGTCCTGGAACTCGTCCACCAGCGCCACCGGGTATTGTTCGACGATGCGCTGGCGCAGCGCCGCCGCGTTCTCGCCTTGCAGCGCGGCGTTCAGGCGGTCGAGCATGTCGGCAAAGCCGAACTGGCGGTTGCGTTTTTTCAGCTCGGCCATGCGCAGCGCCACTGCGCCGGCGGCGTGGCGGTACAGGGCATGGGCCAGCGGCTCGAACTGGTCGAGCGCCTCTTTCAGGGTGGCGATGGCGTCGAAGTCGTCGGGCACGGCCGCGTGGCTGTCCTTGGAAAACGCGTCGGCGATGCCGTCCGGCGTGAGGCGATTCCAGGCGGTGGCGGTAAGGTCCGGCATGACGGCAGCGGGGTCGAGGGCCCACGTCCGCAGCGCCTCGAACCACGCGGCCACCGAGGCGGCACGCATCTTGACGCCATTGAAGAACTTGGGCGTGGCGGCGGTGAGCTCGGCGATCCACTGCTCCATGCGGTTGGCGCGGTCCACCCAGCCGGCTTTGAGGCTTGCCAGTGCGGCCTGCTGTTCGCGCTGCACGGTGGCGATCAGGGCGCCGAGAGACAATGCAAGATCCTGCTCGCCGATGATGTCGGCGCGCCGCACCAGGTCGCGGATCGAGCGCTTGAGTACCTCGACGTCGCCCCAGCATTGCAACAGGGCTTCGAGTTGGGGAGCGGCCAGTGGGTAGACCTGCTGGCGCCAGTAATCGTTGGCGGCGTCTTCGAACAGCGCCTGCTCGTCGCTGACCAGTTCTTCGTCGAACAGGCTGCCGCTGTCGAACGCGTGCTCGCGCAGCATGCGCTGGCACCAGGCGTCGATGGTGAAGATCGCCGCTTCATCCATGGTTTCCGCCGCCAGCATCAGGCGGTGGGCGGCGCGCTGGCGCTCGCTGCGATCGGGGTACGATTCGAGGATGGCGTCAAGATAAGCGTCCGGTGTGACCGCGTCGAGATCGTCATTATCGACGCTACGGAAGTACGCGGCTGCAGCCACCAGCCGTTCGCGCACGCGGTTGGACAGCTCGCGCGTGGCGGCGCGGGTAAAGGTCATCACCAGGATGTCGGCCGGCAGCAGCGGGCGGATGAAACCGTCGTCGCCGCCGTGGCCCAGCACCAGCCGCACGTACAGCGCGGCAATGGTCCAGGTCTTGCCGGTGCCGGCGCTCGCTTCGATCAGGCGCGAGCCGTGCAGCGGAAAGGTCAACGGTTCCAGCTTGTTTATGGTGTTGCTCATGCTGCGTCCCCGCTGTCGATCGGCGTCATGGTGATACATTGTTCGAGCCAGCGCGCCAGCGGCCCATACAGGTCCTGCGATACCCGTTCGAAATCCGGCTGCGCCGACAAGGCGCTGTAATCGGGCCACAGGCGCGCCAGGCACAGGTCCTGGTTTTCGCCTTGCAGCTCGAAGCCGCCGTCGTACACCGTGCGCGGGTCGGCTTTACTTTCACCCTCCCCCACCAGCGCCAGCGCCGTCTTGCAGGCAGTGGGCAAGGGACGATCCATGCCGTCGCGCCACAGCGCGGCCAGCACGCGCAGCGCCTGCATGGCTTCGTCGCCGGCCAGAGGATCCATGGTGACGATCATGTCGCGCGCCACCAGGTAGCCGGTCACGGGCAGGCCGGCAGCGGCGGCGGCCAGCTGGCGTATCCACATGGCGATCAGCTTGTCGCCGCGCGCGCGGCCCTGCTTGTCGGCCACGCGCGACGACATCTGCATCAGCCACACGGTACTGGCGCCGTCGCTGCGCAATTGATCGAGCCAGTCGTCGAGCTGGGCCGGCCCCAGGTCCAGGCTCAATGCCAGCTTGGGCGCCGGCTGGCTGTAGCGCTGGCGCAGCGTGAGCCAGGCATGACGCACCGGCGCCAGCGACGTGACCAGCTGGCGCTGATACTGGCGTCCGACCAGGCCGATCGGCAGCGCGCCCTGGCGCGCCAGCTGTCCGGCGCGTTCGGTGAGCTTGTCGGCGATGTCTTCCAATTGTTCGGTATCGGCGTCGTCGTCGAGCATGGTGTCTTCGAGCAGGTAGCGCTCGAGCGCATTGAACGAAAACGGTTCCTCGTCGTCGCCCAGCTGCGCGGCCTCGCCGAACACCACGGCCAGCCGCTCGCGGAAGAAGTAGCGCACCGGCTGGCGCAAAAAGCCGGCCAGCGCGCCGAGCTTGAGGCGGTACTTGTCGTCCAGCGCGAACGGCGGCAGCACGTCTGCCGGCGCCGCATCTTCGGCGCCATCGACACCAGCGCCAGTGTCGGTACCGTCGTGCGCTGCGCGCCACTCGCGCGCATAGGTCAGCAAGCCATTGTGCTCGAAGTAGCGGCGGCTGAACGGTTGCAGCGCATGCTCGGTGGTGCGTTCGGCCAGGTCCATGTCCTCGTCTCCGCTCCAGCCGGCTCGCAGGTAATCGCACAGCTGCGACACCAGCACCGACGGCGGCTGTTCGCTGTTGTCGCGCACATTGCGGCCCACCCAGCTGATATACAGCTTTTCACGGGCAGCCAGCACCGCTTCGAGCATCAGGTAGCGGTCATCGTCGCGGCGCGAGCGGTCGCCGGGGCGCGCCATGCCGGGCCAGGCCAGCAGGTCGAAGTCGGCCTTGGGCGCGCGGCGCGGGAAGTCGCCGTCGTTCATGCCCAGCAGGCACACCACGCGGAACGGCACCGCGCGCATCGGCATCAGGGTGCAGAAGGTGACGCCGCCGGAGACAAACTGGTGGTTCAGGGTGGGTTCGTCCATCAGGCCCAGCCACGCTTCGCGCAGCACGGCCAGCGGCACTTGTTCTTCGAACTGGGCGCCTTCGCAGGTCTCGAGCCAGTTGTTGAGCGCATCGTCGAGCTGCGCCAGGGTCAGGCGGTCGCCCTCGTCGCCGGCCTTGAAGAACGCGGCCATCAGCGCGCGCGCCTGCACGCCCCAGTCGGCCGGCGTGCGCGCCTGCGCCAGCGCGGCGCGCCAGTACAGCAGCGACTCGACCAGTTGCGCCAGCGAGCCGGCCAGCGCGGCATCGAGCCCGCCCACTTCGCCATACGGTTCGATGCCGGCAAAGCTGGCGGTGCGGCCGCCCTCTTCGCGGCCGCCGCCGCTGGCATAGCCAAGCAACATGCGGCGCACGCCAAAGATCCAGGCATTCTGTTCGCCGGCCGAGCCGAGACCCAGTCCGCTGCGGTGCTCGAGGTCCAGCCCCCAGCGCACGCCCGAGCCTTCGATCCACTGGCCCAGCGTGGCCAGGTCGTCGTCATCGAGGCCGAAGCGCGCAGCCAGCGCCGGCACGTCGAGCAGGTCGCGAATTTCGCTCTGGCGGCAGCGCTGCTGCGGCAACCGCAGCAACCACTCCAGCGCGACCAGCAGCGGATTGACGCTGCGGTCGTTGACGTCGCCGATCTCGAACGGGATGTAGCGCGCGTCGCTGCGCCGGTGCTGGCCGAACACCGCGTGGATGGCGGCGGTAAAGGTGTCGATGTCGGGCACCATCACCACCACGTCGCGCGGGCGCAGCGGCGCGCCGTCCCTGGCGTGGTCGGCGAACATTTGCAACAGCTGGTCGTGCAATACCTCCACTTCGCGCTGCACGCTGTGGGTGACGTGGAATTCGATCGAGCGGTCGGTCGCAGCGGGCGGCACGTGCGGATGCTCGGACAGCGGCAGCAAATCGCGCACGGCGGCCTGCACCTGGGCCAGCAAGGTCTCGCCCTCGTCGTCGCCGAACAGGTCCACGCGCAGCGGCACGGTGTTACCACCCGCTGCATCGTCGTCGGCAGCGGCGGCGGCAGCCGATGCTGCCTCGTCGAACTCGTCGAGCATGCGGATGAAGTCGCGGCCCTGGCGCCCCCAGCTGGCCAGCAGCGGGTGGCTGTGCGCGTGCAGTTCCTCGAGCGGCAGCGCGCCCAGGTCCTGGCCGTTGCGCAGCTGCTGGCGCCGGTACGCGGAGCGCAGCAGGTCGCGGCCCTCGATAATGTCGCCCCAGTAGTAGCGGCACGGATTGGGCACGGCCAGCACCACCTGGGTGTGGCGCGCCAGCGTGGCGAGCGCCTCCAATGTCTGGTACGGCAGCGCCGAGACGCCGAAGATGACGATGCGGCGCGGCAGGCGGCCCAGCGGCAGTTCACCGGCGGCGCTGGCGCGCACGAATTCGGTGTGGACGGTGGCGCGGCCCAGCGCGCGCTCGTGCGGTTCGACGTCGTCTATCACGGCGCGCCACAACTGGCCCTGCCAGCACTGCGCCTCCGGCAGTGCCATGACTTGGCCACAGGCGCAGCGCAGCTGGTCGCGGCCGGCGGCCCAGTCGTCGAGCCAGTCGGCGCGGTACACCTGGTACTGGTCATATAGGTCGGCCAGCCGTTCGGCCAGTTGCAGCCGCCGTTCGGGCTCGCCGTCGGCCAGAAAATGGCGCAACGGCGCAAACACCGGGTCGGCCAGCAAGGTTGGCAGCAGGCGCATCAGGCGCCAGGTGAGCGGGCCCTTGTCGAACGCGGAGCGGCGCGGCACCCGCTCGCGGCCCAGCATGCCGCGATAGGTCTCCCACAGGAAGCGGGCCGGCAGCGCCACCCGGGTGGCGGCGCACACGCGCATTTCCTCGGCCAGCGCGATCTTGAGCCACTCGGCCACGCCGTTCGACTGCACCAGGAAGGTCTCGGGCTCCAGCGGCCGCAGCGGATGGTTGTGCAGCCACTGGAACACGGCCGCGCGCAGCTGCTCCATCTGGTTGCCGTGCAAAATCAACAGGCCGGGAGTGATACTGGACATGGGGTTCTTGGCTGCGTGGCGAAACGCGTATGAAAACCGTATTATCGCCCTAGCCGGGGTCGTAAGCCAGCAGTTCCTGCTCCATGTGCGGGCCCAGCAGCAGCAACAGCGCGTGCATCTGCGCCACCAGCGCGCAAGCCCTGGCGATATCGGCGTCCCGGCGTCCCTGTTCCAGCGCCAGGCACAGGTTGCCGAAGCGCATGGCGCCCACTGCGCGCGCCGACGACTTCAGGCGGTGGCCCAGTTCCGATAACCGCGCCAGGTCGGCGGCAGCCAGTGCGGCGTCGATTTCCACCATGGTCTCGCGCGCCGAGTCGAGGAACAGCAGCGTGTACTTGCGCATCTTGTCCGGCTTGCCGGCAAAGGTTTGCGCCAGCGCGTAGATGTCGAACAGGTCGCCCTCTGCCGGCGGCGCTGGCGGCGACGGTGGCAACGCCTGCGGCTGCGCTGGTTGCGGATGATGCGCATCCGGCCGCAGGTCGGCCAGCGCGGCCTGCAACACCGCAGCACCGGCCGCCGTGGCGCTGCCGTCGGCCATGGTGAAGAACGACGGCGGCGGCGGCGCCAGCGGCCGCGGCGCCGCGGACGGCGTGGCGGCGCGCTGGGCCAGCCACTTGGCCAGGGTGGCAAACAGCAGCCGTGGCGCGACCGGCTTGGTGACGAATTCGTCCATGCCGGCGTCCATGCAGCGCTGCTGGTCTTCGCGGCCGGCGTTGGCGGTCATGGCGATCACCAGGGTGCCGGACAGTTTCGGGTGGGCGCGGATCAGGCGGGTGGCCTCGAAGCCGTCCATGACCGGCATCTGCACGTCCATCAACACGCAATCGAAGCGCTCCTTGAGCAGCAGGTCGATCGCTTCCTTGCCGTTGTTGGCCACGCACACGGTGGCGCCGCCGTCTTCCAGCAGTTCCTGCCCCACCTGCTGGCTGAAGATATTGTCCTCCACCAGCAGGATCGAGGCGCCGCGCAGGCTCTCGAACAGGCCGGCCTGCAGCGGGTCGACCGCGCTGGTGTCAGCGCTACCCGGCACGCCAGCGTCGTCGTCCATGGCCAGGGCATCAAACGGGAGGTCCAGGCGCGCCGTGAACCAGAAAGTGCTGCCTGCGCCGGGCCGGCTCTCCACCCCCACCCGGCCGCCCATCAACTCCGCCAGCTGCTGGTTGATGACCAGTCCCAGGCCGGTGCCGCCGTAGCGGCGGGTGGTGGAATTGTCGGCCTGCTGGAACGACTGGAACAGCTGCGCCACCTGGTCCTCGCTCATGCCGATGCCGCGGTCCTGCACCTCGAAGCGCACCAGCAGGTGCTGGTCATGCTGTTCCAGCAGGCGCGCGCGCACATGCACCCGGCCCCGCTCGGAAAACTTGATGGCGTTGCTGGTGAAATTGATCAGCACCTGCTCGAGCCGCAGCGGGTCGCCGCGCAGCTGGCGCGGCAGGTCGGGATTGATGTCGTAGACCAGTTCCAGCCCGCGCGCGGTGGCCAGGTCGCCCAGCTGGCTGGTCAGATTGGTGAGCAGCCGGTCGATCGAAAAATCGAGTACTTCGAGGTCCATCTTGCCCGCCTCGATCTTGGAAAAATCGAGAATGTCGTTGATGATGCCCAGCAGGTGCTGGCCCGAATGGTAAATCTTTTGAAGGTAGTCGCGCTGCTTGGGATGGGTAACGCTCTTCAGCGCCAGGTGTGCCATGCCGATGATGCTGTTCATCGGCGTACGGATCTCGTGGCTCATGTTCGACAAAAAGTCGCTCTTGGCGCGGTTGGCAGTGTCGGCCCGCTGCTTCAACCGGTGCATCTCCGTGACGTCGGTCGAGACGCCGATCACCGCCGCCACCGAACGCCCCAGCGTGACCGGCACCCGTACGCTCCAATGGTACTGCGTCACGCCGCCTTGACCGGCATGCTGCGTTTCACTGGCGCGCTTGAGACCGTCGGCAAACACCGGCTCCTCCAGCGCCCACACGGCATCGGCCTTCTCTTCCGGCATCAGCTCGCGATCGCGCCGTCCGACGATCTGCGCCGCCGGCAGCCCCAGGTGCTCGGCCATCTTCGGGTTGACGTAGAGGTAGCGGCGGTACTGATCCTTCATGTAGACGTGGGCGTCGAGGTTGTTGAGCACCGTGTCGAGCATCACCCGGTGCTTGACCGCGCGCCGCTGCGACCGGTACAGCACGGCCAGGTAGCTGTACAGCAGCAGCGTGCCGGCGCCGCCCGCCACCCCGGCCGCCAGTGGGAAGTACACGTCAAAACCATTGCGCAATGCCTGCTTGCGCACCCGGAAGCGCGCCTTCCATAACGCCCCGTTGAAATCGACAGGCAGCACCGACTCGAAATAATCGGCGGTCGCCATGGCCGCAACAGGTTCGGCGCCACGCTCGCTGAACAGCAGCCGGTCGCGCGGCTCGATCACCAGCCGGCGGCGGTCGGCATCGACGCTGCCGTCCGCGTACAGGTCCAGCTGCACGCCGCGCACCATGGTCTCGTCCAGCACCACCTGCATCAGCCTGGCGACCGAAAAGTTCAGACTCACCATGCCGCGATACGCAGCCCGCCGCTGCGCTGCATCAACCTGCGCCAGGCCGGGACGGTAGACTGGCAGGCGCATGCCGAGCACCCCCTCGGCCCCAGCCGGGGCGGTGCCCGGATGGACGACGACCGCCGCACCGGAGTCGGGCTCCCAGGTCATCGACACCACGGCCGGAAACTGGCGTGGCAGCTCCAGGCCATCGACGTATTGCAGGATCTGGCGCCGGTCGGCATCGTCGCTGGCCCGCACCAGCGCCGCCAGCCCGCGCGTGACACCGGCGTACGCCTTGATGCGCACGGAAATCGCGTATTGGGTGCTGCGCGCCACGTGGTCGAACCGCTGGCGCGCATCGGCATCGACAATGCGTTCGCCCACGAAATACGCGGCCACGCCCACGGCCACGGCCAACGCCCACCCGGCGCCCCACAGCAGCAGCCGCGCGGCGTTGAATCTACTGGTACTGGTACCCGATGTGAGCATGAGATGGTTTCACGAATGCAAAAAGTTGCAACGGAAGCATACTATTAATGCCAGAATGAAACCAGTGGAAGAATTGGTGAGAATTGCTCAAGTTAGGTTGAAACTGGCTATCAGCGCACCGGTGCCGGCACCGGCGGGAACGGCACCGGCCTGGCAGCCACGCCGTCGGGCGCAAACCGCAGGTACAACATGAAGCGGTTCGGTGCGTAGTCGATCGAACGGTCCAGGCTGAAACTGCCGCCGATAAACATATTCTTGCGCACCTGGTATTCCAGCGTGGTCGCCAGCGAACGGCCGACGCTCTTGCTGGTGCCGGCGCCGGCGCCGTAGCGCGGCTCGAAGAAATTGGTGGCGACCAGGGCGTCGGCCTGGCTTTGCAATGCACTGTCGGTCGGAAAATAATCGGCCGCCCTGGTCTGTGACAGCGACCGCGAGACGGCGCCGCGCACCGTGAACGACAGGCGACCGATGCGCTCGCCGTAAGTGACCGGCAGCGACACCGATTTATACGAGGCCGGGCTGTAATAGCCGCCGTGCCCGAAAGTGTATTCGCCCACGTTCTTGGTGAAGCGCCAGACCATCGCCGTCACGCCCACCGACAACAGCCGGTTGTCGGTATTGATCACGCGGCCGATCAGGCCCCCCATCCATTGCAGGCGGCGGTTGGTCTGCACATCCTTGCCGGTAAAACTGTGGACGCCGGCGTTGGTCCACAGGCCCAGGGCGCCGCCGTCGTCGCGGCTGGCGGACAGCGTCATGCCGTTCTGCGTGACACCGCCCCATACCTTGCCGGTGGCCGGGTCGGTCATGCCGGCGTAGGACAGCAGGCTCGACGTCAGCGCCCGGCGCGACGCTTCGACCGCGTAGCCGACCGGTCCCAGGTCGCCCTGGTACGTGACCCCGCCAACCAGCGTGGTCACGGGGAAGCCCAGCGGCGTGGTGCCCACGTCAGCCTTCCATGGACCGCGCTCCCAGCCCGCGTTCAAGGCGATGCCGTGCGCGTTCTGGCTGGCCGCTGGCGCCGTGCACCGCGGGAAGCACAGCAGCACCGTGCCGGCGTTGCGCGCGTCCGGCAAGGCCGGATCGAGCAGGCCGCCACGGATGTCGACGATGTCGGCGCGCAGCGCCACCCGGTCCGGCCCCGGCTGGCGCAACTTGTATTCCAGCGCCAGGGTATCCATGCCCAGTTGCGACAGGCCGGGCGTGCCGCTGCGCGCCTCGTGGTTGAGCGCACTCGATACCCAGGCCTCGCGCTTGTCCAGCAGTTCCGCCAGGCGGTTGACCCGGTACGATTCCAGCACCGGGCCGGCCAGGGCATTGCCTTGCTGGTAGTAGCCGATGGCCTGGTCCACCTGCCCCGCGCGCACGGCCAGCCCGCCCGCGCGGTCGAGCAGCGCCAGGTTGCCGGGATGGGCGGCCAACGCCGGCCACACCAGGCGGGCCGCGCCGGCCTGGTCATCCAGGTCGACCAGCGCACTGGCCAGGTCGGCGGCCACCTGCGGATCCTGCGGCGCGCCGCCAGCGAGCAAGCGGTCGATCTCCGCGCGCGCCTCGGTGCGCTGTCCTGTCTCCACCAGCAGCTCCACCAGCGCAGCGCCATGGCTGGCGTTATCCGGTTCCAGCGCCTGCAGCTTGCGGTAGCTGGCCAGCGCCGGTGCCGGCTGTCCCATCGCCCTTTCGATGCGCGCTCGTTCGGCCCGGAGCGGCGCGCTATCGTCATGCGCGGCCAGGCGCGGCGCCAGCGCCTGCAAGGCGTCCGGGTATTGTCTGGCGCCACGCAGGCGCCGTGCGGTGGCCAGCGCAATGGCGTCCGCCGCCGTATCCCACGCGGTGGCGTCCTGCGCCGACAAGGTGGCCGGCTGCAAACCGTTGAGGACGGCCAGCGCCTCGGCGCTAGCCCCGGCGTCCGACAGGATGCGGGCGCTGCGGATCGCCTGGTCGGGATTGATGTCCTTCGGCAGGACTTTCAAGGCCGCCAGCGCCGCAGAGGGCGCCTCGATATCGGCCATGGCATCGGCGAGGTCGAGCAAGCGGTCCGGTTCGGCCGCGTAGCGCTGGGCTGCGGCCTGCAGCCCGGCCAGCGCAGCGGTGCGTGCGCCGCTCAGCGCCTGCGCGCGTGCGCGCTGCGTGGCCAGACCGACCTCGAAGCGGCCCGCCTGGCGCTGCATCTCCGGCGTGCGCTGCTCAGGCTTGATCGTGGCCAGCATGGCCAGCGCCTCGGCCTCGCGCGCCTGGTTACCCTGGAATAGCGCATAGGCGTAGCGTGCGGTTGGATCGTCGGGATGGGCTGCCAGCAATTGGTCGAACGCGGCAAAGCCGCGCTGCGGTTCGCCTTGGGCGGCATAGGCGCGTGCCATCGCGTAGCGCAGCCAGGGGTCGGCGTCGTCCAGCGCCGCTGCCTGTTCGTAGAGTTCCAGGGCGCCGCGCGCATCGCCTGCCGCTACCAGCGCGTCGCCCTGCTGTTGCAGGCGCGTGGCGCGGCTGAGCGCGATATCGCGCTGCAACGCCTGCCGTTGTGCGGGCGGCGCCTGCGCGGCGAGTTGTTCCGCTTCGGCGTCGCGGCCCTGGCGCTGGAAGAATTCAACCGTGTCCGCGCGCGCGCCCGACGGTTCAGGCACCACGGCCAGTGCCTGCCGCAACAGCTTTTCGGCCTCGGCGTGATTGCCACGCAGCTCGGCCAAGCGGGCCTGTGCCAGCAGCACCGCAGGTTCGCCCGGATCGAGCTCACGCGCCTGGCCGAGCAGGCGCGCGGCCAGCGCATAATCGACGGCACCGGCAGCGCCTTCGGTAGCATCGCGCGCGGCCCGCATCAGGCCCCAGAATCGGGCGGTGCGCTCCATCGATTTCCAGCGCCGCTGCTGCTCGGGATCGGCACGCTGGGCGCGCTGGAACTGCTGCTGCGCCTGGTCGTGCAACCCCTGGCGCAGATAAACCGTGCCCAGTCCACCCAGCACGTCACCATCGTTCGGCCGCGTCAACAGGGCCTGGTTGAATTTTTGTTCGGCCTGTTCGAGCTGGCCGGCCTCGAGCAGCGCCAGGCCGTCAAGATGGGCGCGGTAGCCGGGGTCGGCCAGAAGCTGGCGGCGCTGCTCGATGCCGCGCACCAGGGCGGCACGCTGCTCACGCACCGCGCTATCCTCGCCGCTTTCGTCCTGCATGTAGCGGTCGATCAGGACCAGGCTGGCGGGTTCGGGGTCAAGCGCCAGCATGGCGCTGCGCCAGATATCGCGCGCCGCCGCCCCGAACCGGGGCATGGCGCTGATGCGCATCACCGCGGTGAGCGCGGCGCCGTTGTTGGGCCGCTGGTTCAGATCGAGCCTGGCCACGGCCAATTGCAGCGCAATATTGTCGGGCTGCTGGCGCAGCAGTTCGCGCAGGCCCAGGTGCGCCTTGTCGCGCCCGTCTTTGGTACGGGCCAGCACCTGGTAGTAATCCATCTGCATGGTGCTGTCGAGCGGCTGGCTGGCCTTCATCGCGTCCATGATGCGCAGTGCTTCGTCCACGCGGCCCGAGCGGGCCAGCGCGCGCGCGCTGCGCCAGCGCTGGGCGCCGTCGCCCTGCTGTTGCTTCTGCTGCGCCTGGTACAGCGCCAGCGCCGGATGACGGGGGTTGAGCCGCTGCAGGCGGGCGATGGCGGCCGCCGCTGCGGGAGCGCGCTGCAGGCGCAGCTCGATCATGGCCAGGCGTCCCAGCGCGTCCTGGTGGTCGGGCGCCAGGCGCAGTACCTTGTCGAGCGCCACCAGCGCCAGCTCGTCGTTGCCGCGCTCTTCCCAGAAGCTGGCGCGCCTGAGCACGGCATCGACGGCGCCGGTGTCCGCGCGCGCGGCCGGCGTCGGCACGGACGCGGATGCGGATGCGGCCAGCGCAGGCAAGGTGCTAGCCGGCGCGGCCAGGCATGCCGCCGCCAGCCACAAGGCCGCTGGACGCAGACGGGCCATCAGCGCTGGTCCACTTTCAGGCGGCGCGCGGCGATCGCGCGCAGGGAGCGCCACAGCGCAAAGGCGATCACCAGCACCGCCAGCACGCCCATCAAGCCCAGCAGGACCGGGTGGCCGGACATGTGGAACCAGATCAGGGTCCACCACGGCAGCTCGCCGAGCTTGTAGGTGTCGCCCACCAGCATGCTCTCGACGCGCTTGCCGCTGACGAACGCAGCGCTGCCTTGCAAGCTGCGCACGGTCACCTCGTCGGCCAGCGCATCGAGCACTTGCAGCATGTCCTGCGGCGTGCCGGCGGTGACCGCCACCACGCTGCGGCCGGCCGTGATCGGCGATTCGAAGCCGGTCATCAGCGCCATCGGTCCGCTGCCGCTCAGCGACTCCGAGCTGGCCACCTGCGGATCGGGGTTGGTGCCAAAGCCCAGCCAGTCGAACAGGCTGCTGGCGGTCGATACCGGCTGGCTGATCTTGCGGGTGCGGCCGTCCAGCGCTGCGGGCAGCTTGGCCGACCAGCGCTGCAACAGCTTTTGCTGGCCGGCGGCGCCGATGACCAGCAGGTCGCGGTCCTTGAGCAGGGTGTCGTTGCCGGCGGTAGTCACTTCCACCAGCGTGGCCGGGTAACCGGTCGATTCGCCCACCCGGCCCAGCAACCCCAGCATCACTTCGATATCCTGCGCGGCAGGCGCGTCGGGCAGCACCACCGTGGTCTGCGCCAGGTCGGCAAACTTGGAAAACGGGAAGCCGGCGCTGGCGAAGTAGCCGAGGTTCGGCATCTCGGCATAGTGCGGGTAGCCGGAGAAGTCGATGGTCGAATCGGCATCGATCATGGCGCGCACGTTGTCGATCTGGGTTTCGCACGGCCCTTCCTTCTGGTAGCTGAACGAGAACGAATACTGCATCTGGTTGCGGCTGCCCAGTTTGAACGCGGGCACCAGCACTTCCTTGCCGTCACCGAGCAGGCCGTTTTCCAGCAGCGGCAGCACCAGGTGAGCCGAGTCGCCGCCCTGGCCGGACGAGCGCAGGTTGAGCGACGCCAGCAGTTCATCGTTGATGCTCATGCTCATGCGCGATTCGCTGGCGCGGATCGGCGGCGTATAGCGGAACTTGAGCGATACCGGCACGCCGCGGCTATGCCAGGTAAACAGGTCGGGCGGAATGCGCAAGTTAATGCGCACCGGCGCCGGCGCGTGGCCGAACACCTGCAACTGCTGCTTGTCTTCCACCAGCTCGCCGAATTTGACCGGGCGGTCCATGCGCACCCAGTTGGGCGCATCGTAGGCGGCGCGCGGACGCTCGGTGCGCGAGGCGGCCACCGCGATCTGGCTGCCGCTCATCGCGGCGCTGCCGCGCGCCAGGGCGTCGGCGGCAGCCTTCAAGTCGGCGGCATCACGCCCGCCAACGAGCAGCAGCAAACCGAACGGATCGGCCGGATTGCGGATCACCGAAATCGACGGGCCGGCAAATGGCGCCAGCGTCGCCAGCGCCGCCGGCCGTTCGGTATTGGTCGCAAACACCACCGCGTGGCCTTGCGGCAGCTGGTTCAGCGTGACCGGGAAACGGCTGCCGCGCCAGGCGGCCAGCTTGCCGAACCACGAGGCGCTGACCGCTGCGGCGCGCAAGGTGGCGTGCGTAGGCTTGGCGGCAAAGACGAACGGCAGCGTCAGGCGGCGGCTGTCGCGCAGGTCGAAGAACGGTTCGGGCAGCCGCGCCAGGTCGGTGGCTACCGCCAGCGGACGCACCGTCAGTTGCAGCGTACTGGCGCCGCTCACTTCGGCCCACAGGCTCGAGTGCAGTGCGTCTTCGCACTTGTCTGTGTAATGGCCGATGAACTGCAGCGCCAGCGCGTTGTAGTCGGTGAGCACACGCGGGTCGATCTCGATGTCGCTGGTGAGGGTTTTGCCGGCGTTTTCCGGTGTGACCGGCAGCACCGTCAGCACCTCGTCGTTGAGCAGCACCTTGATGTGGGACTGGCCCGGGATCAGGGCCGGCGAGTAGCTGTAACGCAGCCGCAGCACGGCGCGCGTGACCAGTTCGTCGGCACGTGCGCCGAAACGCACGACCTCGATGCCGTTGGTGGTGCGCAGCCGCAGCACCGTGCCGCCGCCCATGCCCGACAGCGGATAGGTGCGCGTGACGGCCGGGCCGGCGCCATCGGCGGCGCCGGTCGTCACCGGCGCAGTGATCGGCGCAGACAGCGGCGCAGACATCGGGCCAGCGGCGGGCATTGCCGTCGGTCCGCTGGCCGGCTTGGTCGGGCCTGGCGCGGCGGTCAGCACGCAGCTGGTCAGGCTCAGGATAATCAGTAAAAGTCGGCGCATGGTAGTCACTGTCGTCAAGGTCGTTGTCTGGTATTGAAAGGGAGGCTACTGCGGTGCGCGCGGCTGGCGCGGCAGCACGCCGCGCAGCCAAGCGCCGCTGTTGCGCAGGCGCCGGGAGGCGGCGCCGCCGGCCGGCGTGGCGTGCTGGCACAGCCGGACGATGCCCAGCACGCCCACCCGCAGCACGGCGTGCAGGCCATCGAGCGGCCTGTCGTCCTTGCGACCATCGGTCCACGACACCCAGGCATCGGCGCGGGCAAAGGTACATTGAATCAGCATCATGCGTTCCTCCTGGGTGGCCAGCACCCATTGCAGGCGCACCTGGGTGGCGTCGGACGAGATCACGCTGGCGCTGAACGCGTGCTCTTCTTCGCCGCGCCACAACGACACCATCACGCGGTCGTCGCGCTGCAGGCCGGTGGCCAGCGCCACGGCAAGCGCGCAGCCGCTATCGGAAAAGTCGATCGTCTCGCACCGCAGCAGGCGGCCATCGGGCTGGTGCAGCACCGCCGGCAAACGGATCGCCACGCGGTGCGACAGGCGCACCTGGCGCGTTTCGGAGGCGACCGAAATGGCGCCGCCCAGCAGCAGGATGTTGTACACGGTCCAGAACAGGTTCAGGACCGTGGTGGCGATTTCGGTGGATGGCCCCCAGATCAGGCGCCCCACTCCGGCCAGCAGGCCGGCAATATTGAGGCCGACGATGACCAGGTAAGGCAGCGAGATGGTCCAGTCGAAGTAGTCGCGCTCGACCAACCCGCCCTTGGCGGTGACGTTGAACTTGCCCTTGCCCGGATTGATCAGCGCCACCATGGTGGGACGCACGGTGTACCACGCCAGCACCGTCTCGTACACCTCGGCCCAGAACGAGTGCCGGTGGCTGCCCTGGATGCGCGAGTTGGTCAGGTTGGCGTGCGCCATGTGCGGCAGCACGAACAGCATCACCGCGATGGCCGGCGCATAGATCACGTAGGCGTGGAAGAACAGGAAGGCCAGCGGCGCGGTCAGGAACAGCAGGCGCGGCCCGCCGTTGAGGAAGTGCAGCATGGCGTTGCCATAGCAGATGCGCTGGGCCCAGCTCAGCCCCTTGCCGAGGAACGGGTTGTCGAGCCTGAAAATCTGCGCCATACCGCGCGCCCAGCGGATGCGCTGGCCGATGTGGGCCGACAGGCTCTCGGTGGCCAGGCCGGCCGCCAGCGGCATGTTGATGTAGGCCGAATGGTAGCCGAGGCGCTGCATCTTGAGCGCAGTGTGGGCGTCCTCGGTCACGGTTTCGACCGCGATGCCACCCACTTCCTCGAGCGGACCGCGTTTGAGCACCGCGCACGAGCCGCAGAAGAAGGTGGCGTCCCACAGGTCGTTGCCGTCCTGGATCACGCCGTAGAACAGCTCACCCTCGTTGGGCGTGCGGCGGAACATGCCGAGGTTGCGCTCGAACGGATCGGGCGAGAAGAAGTGGTGCGGCGTCTGCATCAGCGCCAGCTTGTCGTCGCGCAGGAACCAGCCCATCGTCGTTTGCAGGAAGGTGCGCGTGGGAATATGGTCGCAATCGAAGATGGCGATGTATTCGCCATTGGTCAGCTTCATGGCGTGATTGAGGTTGCCGGCCTTGGCGTGGTTGTTATCGGGACGCACGATGTAGCCGACGCCCGCCTCGGCGGCAAAGCGACGGAACTCGTCGCGCCGGCCGTCGTCGAGCAGGTACACATTGATCTTGTCGCGCGGCCAGTCGATGCCGACGGCGGCGTACACGGTCGGCATCACGACCTTGAGCGGCTCGTTGTAGGTCGGGATGTAGACGTCCACCGTCGGCCACTCGTGCAGCGCCGCCGGCATGGCCATCGGCTGGCGCCGCAGCGGCCAGGCGCTCTGCAGGTAGCCCAGCAGCAGGATCAGCCAGGTATAGGTTTCCGCGCCCAGCAGCAGCATGCCCCAAAAGAAATCGAGCGGCTCGTCCCAGTTCAGCGTGGATGTCAGGCGCCACCACATGTAGCGCGACGACGCGGTCACCGACAGCACGATCAGCAGCAGCGTGGCGACCGGCCCCGGGATCTGGCGCATGATCAGCGCAATCACCCACAGCATCACCACGAACACGGCTTGCGCGGCCAGAGAAAACGGCGTGGTGATGCACAGGATGGCCAGCGCGGCCGCTACCACGTAGGCGCTGGTGCGCAGCAGCGGATGGTCCCACCTGCTGTGGTCGGCGGCGCCCTCGATCAACGTTTCCGCGCGGTCGCGGTCGAACTGCGGCAGCCAGCCCTGTACCCGGCGCCAGCCGCGCAAGGCCGGCACGTGCAGGCGCAACAGCACTGGCGGCATCTGCCAGACCGGCGGCTTGACCGGCTGGGTGCGCACCAGCAACAGCCAGAGGCATTGCAACAGCACGCGCAACGGGTCGGCCCAGCGCGGGCGCGCCAGGTCGATGTGGGGAAAGCTGGCGCCGATGCGCTGGCGGGCCGCCGCGCTCCATGGCGCATGGGCCGGGTCGCGCAGCAGCAGCTCGGCCAGCATGCGCGGCCAGCGGGCACCCGCGCTCACGCCCAGCAGCGCACCGAGCCGGACGCCAAAGGATGCGGCCATGTCACTGTCCTCCTGCGAGTGCCAGGCGGGTCAGCACCCAGGTGGACAGCGCCGCGAACTCGTGCGCTGCCTGGCTGGGCGGCGCGAACTCGAACACGGTCTGCTTGCAGCCGAGCGCTTCGCCCACGTAGGCGTCGCGGTGAATGGCGACCGGCGACATGCTGGCGCGGAAAGCGCTGCGCAGCAGCACCGTGATGTCGCGATGCAGCGCGCGGGCCGGCTCGAACTGGTTCAGCAGCAACAACGCAGGCGGCCTGCCCGGCGCGTTGGCGCGCGCGGCCATGCGGGTTGCCACGGCATAGGAAATCGGGTCCGGTTCCATCACCACCAGCACCAGGTCGGCGGTCGCCAGCACTTGCGCCGCAAACGGCGACGGCAGGCGCGGGCAATCGCATACCACGATGGTCTCGCCGGGCAGCGTCAGTGACGCCAAGGCGGAGCGAAGCCATTGCGGGTGGCTGGTCATGTAATCACCAAGACGGGTCAGCTCGGCATCGCTGGCGAGATCGCCGAAGGGCAGGAAGTCGACGCCGGCGGCGCTGCGATAGGCGGCCTCGTGCCAGTCGGTGCCGGCGGCGAGGGCCTGGCCAAACCCGCGCGGGTCATCCCAGGCCATGCCGAGGTGCAGGCGCATCAGGTTGTCCGGGTTGACATCGACCGCCAGCACGGAGCGTCCCGCAGCAAACAGTCCGGCCGCCAGGTGGGCAGCGACCGTGGTCACGCCGGCGCCGCCATTGGCGCCGATAATTGCAACTGTTTTCACGACTGACGATCGGCGCTGGCAGTATCTTCGGTGACGTGGAACGGCGTGGCGACGCCTTGCATTTCGGCCAGGAGCGGCCAACGCAGAGCGGCATTCATCGCGGACTGGTCGCGCACGATTTCCTGGTAGTTTCCGGCGGCGCCGGCCTGGCCGAAGCGGGTGTAGAGCGTTGCAATGTCGCTGGGGGCATCGTCCACGAGGGGTCGTGCCTGGCTGTAGTCCATCATAGCGTGAATGCCTTCCAAAATATAAAGAGAGGGAAGCAGATTCCGCATGTGTTGGGCAGCAATCTTGCAGTACAAGACTAAATTGAACCACAGAAACCATTAGTATGGCTATGAAATTTTTGTTTCATGTTGTACGGAATCATTTCTTTGAAAACTTGTATATTCCCAAAAAGAAATTCCTCGATTACAATTAAAGCCATGGCAGTTCGGACCCCCAACCCTGGTCTGGCCGACACACTTCGCGTGTCCTGCCAGGCGCTCCCCAAGTTACGCTCGCCGATATCGTCATTCATGATAGGAGCGTCGCTAAAAATATGTCTTATTCGGATCATCCCCGCTATGTCGCCGGCATTACCGCCGCCAACACCAGCCTGCGTCGCGGCCTGGTGTATGCGCTCGCGGAAGACGGCCTGGCCCGGCTCGACCACCTGATCTACGCCACGCTGGGCCAGGCTGACGCGCAGGGCGTCTGCCTGGTCGCACCACGCCGGCAGTTGGGCGAGATCCTGGCCTGCGGCCCGGCGGGCGCGCTCGCGGCGCAGCTGGCAAGCGGCCACCTGACCATGTTCGAATCGGCCTTCCCCGGCGGCGCCGGCCAAGTTGCGCGGCTGGCCGAAGAGCTGGCCCAGGTTGGCCGACAAGCTCACCAACATTCAACCACCGTGCTGCTCGACCATGCCGACGTGCTGTTCGGCGAGGACGTACAGCACAACCTGGTGCTGGCCCGCCAACTGCGCGATTGGGCCGAGCGCGACAACAAGATCCTGGTGCTGGTGCTGCGCAGCGCGCAGGCCGACGCGCTTGACCCGATGCGCGTGCTGCGCCCGTGCGCCGCGCTGTTTGGCGGCATCGCCCGCCTGTGCGGAAGGCAGGGCCAGCAAACCTGGCAAACGTTTCATTGGCACCATGCCGACGGTGTCAGCAGCGACATGATCCAGCCACTGCTGGTCGATGACGCCGGCGCCTGCCGGCTGGCGCCGCCGCAAGCGAGCCGCAACGCCGCGCCAGCAGCCGACGAAGCCCTGCACATGCTGGCGCTGCGCGGCGCGCTGCTGGCCGGCGAAACCGCCGGGGCCGGATGGCAGTTGCTGGACGACGCCGCCACCTTGCAGGCCGAGGCGGCGATCCACCCCAGCGCCACGCTGATGCTGCCGTTCGACGGCGGCGCCAGCTTCGATGGGCTGGCGCGCACCGTGCTGGACCTGCGCCGCAGCTGCGGCCGCCGGGTCAAGATCGTGGTGCGGGAATTGCACCAGCACATGCGGCAAAGCCAGGAAGCGCTGCTGATGCACCTGGGCGCGAACCTGGTGATGCCGGATGGCATCAGCCTGTCGCGCGTGAGCAGCCTGTGCGTGGCAGTACGCGACCAGGTCTTCCAGCATGAATTGCCGGCCTCGTACGAGATGGCAGTGGCTGCCGCCATGCCGGAACAGCAGCAAGGCTACCTGGCGCCGGATGCCTTCCTGGCGGCAGTGCAGTCCAGCATGCAGCGCTGCCAGGAATACCGCATCGAAAGCTGCATGGTCAGGCTGACCCTGGTCAAGGGCCTGACGCCGCTCGACGCCCTGCGCTACTGCCAGACCCGCCGTGCCGGCGACCTCGTCACGGCCGACGCCGACGCCGTCTACCTGTTCCTGTACGCCTGCCGCGAGGCCGACCTGGCCGCTGCAATGAAGTCGCTGCTGCGCCTGCCGCTGAGCGAGCTGTTCAGCGTCGAAAGCCGCTACCCCACCGCGCGCGACATTGCCGATGCCTGCGCCGCACTGGCCCGGCGGGCGCGCGGCGTTGCCGACCTGGGCGCGGCCCTGGCCGCCACCACCATTCAGCAACCGGGCAAGGCGCTGGCTTCGGCACCTGTTGCGGGTACGACCAACAACGGCCCAGCGCCGCAGCGCCATGTCGCCGTCGCGCCCGCTTCGCGCCGCCCCCTGCCGCTGGCTTCCAGGCTGACCGTCGCCTGGACGGCGCCTTGATCACCACCTGCCATCTGACAGAATACTGAATACACCATGAACCTGATCATCATGCTTGCCATCTTCGCCATCGGCCTGGTTTGCGGCCACCGGCTGCGCACCCCGCTGGCACAATGGCGCGAACGCTATCAGCGCCGTCATTTCAAGCCGCAGCTGATCAAGCGCTACACGCCGCCCACCCAATCCGACAGCGAGGGGCGTGCGCTTTGACCGATCCCCTGTCCGGACGCGCCGCCGAGGAAGAAGTGCCTTCGCCGCCGCCACGCCTGGCCCTGGGTGGCTGGAGCTTTTATTTCATCGCCAAGCTATTGCTGTTCTGGCGCGGCCTGATCGGGCTGCACCCGCTGGCGAACCTGGCCCTCCTTGCGCTGCTGAGCCTGCCGTTGCGCAGCGCGCGGCTGCGCGCCTTGCGTAACATCGTGGCCGTTCCGGCTGCGGTCAGCCTGCTTTACTACGATTCTTTCCTGCCGCCGTTCAACCGGCTGTGGTCGCAAGCGCACCTGGTAGGCAGCTTCAGTCCGGGCTACCTGGTCGAGCTGGCCGGGCGCTTCATCCAATGGGAACTTGTTGCACTGCTGGTGCTGATCTGGGTAGTCTGCCGCGTTGCCGCCAGCTATTTGCGCCTGGGCGTGCTGACGGCGGCCATGTTGTGCGCGGTGGGATTGCAGCAGTTGCGCGCCAATCAGGCCGAACAGGCCCCGGTGCTGGCTGCGGTGGCGGTGCAGACGCCGGGCGCAGTTGCGGGCGAGACGCCGCAACTGGCGCTGCAACAATTCTTCGAACGCGAAGGCAAACGCAGCGCCACCTTCAAGCCGCCGGCAGCGAACAGCACGCCGTTCGACCTGATCTTCATCCATATCTGCTCGCTGTCGTGGGACGATCTGCAGACCGTGGGACTGGACCAGCACCCGGTGCTCAAGCAGGCCGACCTGCTGTTCCACCACTTCAATTCGGCCGCCTCGTACAGTGGCCCGGCGGCGATCCGCCTGATGCGCGGCCCGTGCGGGCAGCAGTCGCACACCGGCATCTACGATCCCCCCGGCGACCGTTGCGCGCTGATGCCCGGCCTGGAAAAAGCCGGCTTCACGCAGCAGATGGCCATGAACCACGACGGCCACTTCGACGACTTCATCGGCCTGCTGCGCAAGCAGGGCCTGTCTGTGGCAGCCACGCCGCTGGCCGGCGTGCCGGCGCCGCTGCGCGCTTTCGACGATTCGGCCGTGTACGACGATGGCGCCATGCTGAACCGCTGGGCCACGGCGCGCGCCAGCGACGGCGCGGCGCGGGTGGCGTTGTATTACAACACCATCAGTCTGCATGACGGCAACCACTTCGTAAACGGTCCCAACGCCGGCAAGGACAGCAGCGGCACCTACCGCATCCGCGCGGCGAAACTGCTCGACGACATCGGGCAATTCATGACCCAGCTCGAACGCAGCGGCCGGCGCGCGGTGGTGGTGGTGGTGCCCGAGCACGGTGCCGCCGTGCGCGGCGACAAGATGCAGGTGGCCGGCCTGCGCGATATCCCGACGCCCGCGCTGACCAACGTGCCGGTCGCGATCAAGGTCATCGGTCCGGGCGCGCATGCGCTGGGTGGCACCGTGCACGTCAACGACGCCACCAGCTACCTGGCGCTGTCGCACATTGTCTCGGCCATGCTGGACAAGCCGCCGTTCGACGCGGCCGGCTTCGCGCCGTCCGATTACCTGGCCGGCCTGCCGCTGACGCCCTACGTTGCCGAAAACGAGGGTTCCACCATGCTCGAATACCACGGCAAGTACATGCTGAAGCTCGGCACCGAGCCGTGGAAGGCCTACGATCCGGGGCGCTGAAGCGGCGGGTGCTGGCGGGATTGCTACAATATGCGTTTGTACCGCCCTGCCCGAGGATGACCACCGATGAATCCCATGACCGAACCGGGCGACAAGATCGACGCCAGGCTGGTGCTCGCAACGCTGCGCGCCCTGCAAGACGGCGACTTCAGCGCACGCATGCCGTCCGGCCTGGCCGGGGTGGCCGGCCAGGTGGCCGCGACGCTCAACCAGATCATGGCCAACGGCGCGGTCCTGGACGCCGGCAGCAGCACCGGGTCGCTGCTCACGCAGTCGCAATCGCTGGCGCAGGAGCTGCGCCAGACCAACCAGGAACTGGCGGACAAGGCCCGCCTGCTGTCGGAGCAGAATGTCGAGGTGGAGCAGGCCAAGCTGGCACTGGAAGAAAAGGCTACCCAGCTGGCGCTGTCGTCGCGGTACAAGTCAGAGTTCCTGGCCAATATGTCGCACGAGCTGCGCACGCCGCTCAACTCCCTCCTGATCCTGGCGCAGCAGCTGGCCGACAATCCGGACGGCAACCTCTCCGGCAAACAGGTGGAATTTGCCCGCACCATCCATGGTTCCGGCTCCGACCTGCTCACGCTGATCAACGACATCCTCGACCTGTCCAAGATCGAATCGGGCACCGTCACGCTGGAGTTCTCGGAATACCGTTTCGAACACCTGCACCATTACGTCGAGCGGACCTTCCGCCACATGGCCGAAGCCAGGCACCTGGACTTTTCGATCGCGCTGGACGACGACCTGCCCGCCAGCCTGGTGACCGACACCACGCGCCTGCAGCAGGTCGTGAAAAACCTGCTGTCGAACGCCTTCAAGTTTACTCCGCATGGGCGCGTGGCGCTCACCATCGGCCTGGCCGACGCCGGCTATTCCAGCGACCACCCCGCCCTGTGCCACGCCCACGCGGTGCTGGCGTTCGCCGTCACCGACACCGGCGTGGGGATCGTGGCCGACAAGCTGCAACTGATCTTCGAGGCGTTCCAGCAGGCCGACGGCTCCACCGCCCGCAAGTACGGCGGCACCGGCCTGGGGCTGTCGATCTCGCGCGAACTGGCGCGCCTGCTGGGCGGCGAGATCCGGGTGCAATCGGTGCTGGGCGGGGGGTCAACCTTTACCCTCTTTCTGCCCTGGCACCGCGCCGGCTTCGTCGCTGCGGAAACGGTGCCGGCGCCGAAAGCGGTGGTCAACGCAGTGGCAGCCCAGCCCGTGGAATCGCCATTCCTGCCGCACGAGCAGACGCCAGACGACATCGACTACCATGACCACCACGACGACCGCGCGCTGCTCGCGCCCGGCGATCCGTCCCTGCTGATCATCGCCGACGATGAACGCCTGGCCGCGATGTTGCTGGACCTGGCGCGCGCCCAGCATTTCAAAGGCGTGGTGACGGCCAGCGGCGACTCGGCCCTGAGCCTGGCGCGCGACTACCTGCCCTCGGCCATCCTGCTCGACCTCGACCTGCCCGATATCGACGGTCTCACCGTGCTGGCGCGCCTGAAACGCGATCCCGGAACCCGCCACATTCCGGTACACGCGCTGTCGAACCGGCGCGAACAGGCGCAGGACCGCCAGCAGGCGCTGCGCCTGGGCGCCCTGTCGTACGTGTGCTTGTACCTCGATCTCTACCAGTACCAG
Organism: Duganella sp. 3397; assembly: GCF_031456625.1. Classification (NCBI taxonomy): domain Bacteria; kingdom Pseudomonadati; phylum Pseudomonadota; class Betaproteobacteria; order Burkholderiales; family Oxalobacteraceae; genus Duganella; species Duganella sp. 3397. The sequence continues at coordinate 678,122 of NZ_JAVDVB010000005.1, read as the reverse complement.
CCGGCGGACCGCGCGGCGCTGCGCGACCTGTTTGCGCACATTCGCCGCTTTGCCGCCGGTAGCAGGCGCAGCCTGCTGCTCGTGGACCACGACGCGGCCGCCAGCGCCGCTACGGTGGCGCTGCTCGCGGCCGACGACCTCGAGATCGTGGCGGTGGACAGCGGCATGGCCGCGCTCGCGGCCATGCGTGAGCAGCACGTCGACTGCATGGCGCTGAACCTGGCGCTGCCCGACAGCGGCGCCTTCGCGCTGCTGGACGCCATCGCCGCCAACCGCGCGCTGCGCGACCTGCCGGTGGTGGTGATGGTCGCTGCCGATGCCGATGCCGATTCTGCCGCCGATACCGATCGCGCGCGGCTGCAACAGCGAACCACCAGCGCCGGCGCCGACGCCATGGTGATCAGCGTGGCTTGCTCGCCCGCGCACCTGCTGGACCAGACCGCGCTGTTCCTGCACCGGTCGCCGCAGCACCTGACCGCAGCCCAGCGCCAGCTGCTCGACGATGTGCGTGCAGCCGAGGGCGGCCTGGCCGGACGCACGGTGCTGATCGTCGACGACGACGTGCGCAATATCTTCGCGCTGTCGTCGCTGCTCGAACGCCAGCAAATGCAGGTATCATTCGCGGAGAACGGCCGCGACGGTATCGAAGTGCTCGAGCGCGATCCGTCCATCGAGATCGTCCTGATGGATATCATGATGCCGGAAATGGATGGCTACGACACCATGCGCGCAATCCGGCGCATCGCCAGGTTTCGCTCGCTGCCCATCATTACGCTCACCGCCAAGGCCATGAAGGGCGACCGTGACAAATGCATCGCCGCCGGCGCCTCCGACTACATCACCAAGCCGGTCGATGTGGCGCAGCTGCTGTCGCTGCTCAGGGTGTGGCTGAACTGAGGTCTGGCTCAATTAACAAGAAAAGGAAACACATGCAACGCAGTTCGATGTCGATCGCCGTGATGGCGGCGCTGGCCCTGGCTCCGGTACTGGCCCCGGCAAACTCCCATGCAGCACCGGCAGCAGCGCAGCCGGCCGTCCGGCAAACCACGCAGTTGCCGCGCAATGCCGTGCCCACGCATTACGCGGTATCGCTCACGCCCTACGCCACCACCCGCACCTTCAGCGCCAGCGTGGTCATCTCGCTCACCGTCACGCAGGCCACCGACCGCCTGGTGCTCAACGCTGCCGACCTGGCATTTTCCAGCGCCGCGCTCAGCGCCGGCGCCGGTCAGCCGGCCCAAGCTGCCATCGGCATCGATCTCGACGCAGACAAGCAGACCGCCACCTTCCGCTTCGGCCGCCAGCTGCAGCCTGGCAGCTACCAGCTCAAGCTCGACTACACGGGCCTGATCGGCACCCAGGCCGCCGGCCTGTTCGCGCTCGACTACCAGAACGGCGGCGCCACCAAGCGCGCGCTATACACGCAGTTCGAAAATTCCGAAGCGCGGCGCGTGATCCCGTCGTGGGACGAGCCGTTTTACAAGGCCACGTTCGCGCTGGAGGCTACCATTCCCGCCGGCCAGATGGCGGTATCGAACATGCCGGTGGCAGCGACCACCAGGCTGGCCGACGGACGCGAACTGGTGCGCTTTGCCACGTCGCCCAAGATGTCCACCTACCTGCTGTTCTTCGGCCTGGGCGAATTCGAGCGCGCCACCACCACCGAAGCTGGCACCGAGATCGGCGTGATCACGCAAAAGGGCAACGTGGGCCAGGCCCGGTTTGCGCTCGACGCATCGCGCGACGTGCTGCGCGAGTACAACGACTACTTCGGCGTCAAGTACCCGCTGCCCAAGCTCGACAACATCGCCGCACCGGGTCAAAGCCAGTTCTTCAGCGCCATGGAAAACTGGGGCGCCATCTTCACCTTCGAATACGCGATGCTGCTCGACCCGCGCACCGCCACCCAGGAAAACCGCGAGCGGACGTTCGTCACCGCCGCCCACGAAATTGCCCACCAGTGGTTCGGCAACCTGGTTACCATGGCCTGGTGGGATGACCTGTGGCTCAACGAAGGTTTTGCATCGTGGATGGAATCGCGCACCACCGCACGCCTGCATCCCGAATGGGATTGGCACCTGCACGCGGTGCACACGCGCGAAGGCGCCATGGCCAGCGACGCCCTTGCATCCACCCACCCGGTGGTGCAGCGCATCGCCACTGTCGAACAGGCCAGCCAGGCCTTCGACAACATCACCTACCAGAAGGGCGAGGCGGTGATCCGCATGCTGGAAGACTACGTCGGTGCGGACGCCTGGCGCAGCGGCGTGCGCGCGTACATCGCCCAGCACGCGTATGGCAACACGGTATCCGACGACCTGTGGCGCCAGGTGGAAAAGGCGGCCCACAAACCGGTGACGGCGATCGCCCACGACTTCACGCTGCAACCGGGCGTGCCGCTGATCCGCGTGGCAGACGCCGTGTGCAAGAACGGCAAGGCCACCATCGCCCTCACCCAGGGCGAATTTTCCAAGGACGACGCCACCAAGAAGCCATTGAGCTGGCGCGTGCCGGTCATCGCCAGGACCGTGGGCGGCGCCACCGTGCGCACCGTGGTCGCCGACGGCAAGGCCACCATCACGCTGCCCGAATGCGGCGCGGTACTGGTCAACGCCGGTCAGAGCGGCTACTACCGCACGCTGTACACGAGCAAGGGATTCGCCGCGCTGGCAAAACGCTTCGCCGACCTGCCGGCCATCGATCAAATGGGCTTGCTGGCCGACGCCGGTGCGCTGGGCATGTCCGGTCACATGCCGGCGTCCAGCTACCTGCAACTGGTGGCCACCACGCCGGTGGATGCCGCGCCGCAGGTGTGGGAAGACATCGCCGGTACCCTGGCCGGCCTGCACGCCAGCTACGAGGGCCGGCCGGAGCAGCGCGCCGCTTTTGAGCGCTTTGCGCGCGCGCGCCTGGCGCCGGTGCTGGCGCGCGTGGGCTGGACCGCGGCGCCCGGCGAAGCGGCGCCGGTGGCCAACCTGCGCAGCACGCTGATCGCCGCCCTGGGCGAGATGGACGACCCGGCGGTGCTGGCCGAAGCTCGCCGCCGCTACGCGCTGCGCGACAGCGACAAGGACGCCATGCCGGTGGCCTTGCGCCGCCCGATCCTGGGCGTGATCGCCGCCAACGCCGATGCCGCCACCTGGGATGCGCTGCTGGCCGAGGCGCGCAACGAGCAGGCCGCCATGATCAAGGCCGAGCAATATGGCATGCTGGGCGCCAGCCACGATCCGGCGCTGGCCCGCCGCGCGCTGGACCTGGCGCTCTCCGACGAAGCCGGGGCCACCAACAGCGCCAGCATCATCAGCCACGTCGCCAGCCAGCATCCCGACCTGGCGTTCGATTTCGCCATGGCGCACCGCGCGCAGGTGGAAAAGAAAATCGACGCCACCTCGCGCAGCCGCTTCTACCCCGGCCTGGTCCGCCACTCGGCCGATCCGGCCATGGTGGACAAGCTGAACGCCTACGCCGACCAGCACCTGGCGGCCGATGCGCGCGGCGACGTCAAGGTCGCGATTGCCTCGATCCAGTACCGCATCAAGGTGCGCAAGGAGCGCCTGCCGGAAATCGACGCCTGGCTGGCGCAGCAAAAGTAACAGGCAAAAAAAACCAGCGCCACCTTTACGGGGGTGCTGGTTGCAAAACGCTCGAAAGCGTGGGGATGGCCGGTGGTCCGGCGGCTAACATGGATGCCTGTGCCGTCTGGACTGAATTTGTGCCGGAATGAAGGTCCGGCAGCCGGGCGTCTGGTTTGACCGCGCGCTACAGGTATTACTTTGCCAGTTAATCGCAAGGACAGGCTTAGGACTTCATTAAACTGCATGAAGCCTGCCATGGGAAGGGCGAATCGAAGAAAGGTTGGTGCCGGTGTTTCAGGCCACCGGCAAGCCCGCTGAGCGATGTTCCGTGAATTCCCGTGCCAACCTGGACACGGCGACCAACTGGAAGATGCTGGGACCAGCGCTTGGCATCATAATCGGGCAATATGACGAGCCCATGACGTTCACACTAAAGCGAGTAACCATGTTATCGATTTTCTTGCGCAGCCGATTTCGCCAGCGCCAGCCAGCTTGCACGCTGGCGCTGACGCTAGTGCTGGCAGCCTGCGCGCCGCTGCCACCGCCCACTACCGTCCCATCTGCCGCAGCCCCTGCCGCCTCGGCAACGGCGGCGCCGCCAGCCACGCCCGCAACAGGCGCACTGGCCATCGACAGCGCCAGCTCGCTGATCGCCGTGACCGTGCGGCGCGGCGGCGTGCTGGCGCGCCTGGGCCACGATCACGTGGTGGCCGCGCGCACCATCACCGGCAGCGTCGCGCCGCAGCACAACCGCGCCGAGTTCCAGTTCCGCCTCGACCAGATGACGGTGGACGAGCCGGCGCTGCGCCAGGTCGCCGGGCTGGAAAAGCAGCCATCGCCGGAAGCGGTGGCCGGCACTCGCACCAATATGCTGACCAAGGTGCTCGATGCCGACCGCTACCCTGTCGTCACCGTGCGCGCCGAGCGCATCGCCGACGACCAGCCGCTGCGCGTGGCCATCACCCTGCACGGCGTCACCCGCGACTATCGCATCCCCGTGATATTCACCCGCGACGGCAGCGCCATCACGGTGAGCGGCACGGTCGATCTGAAGCAGACCGATTTCGGGCTGGTGCCGTTTTCGGTGATGGGCGGCGCGATGGCCGTGGAAGACCGGATGGAACTGCGTTTCACCCTGGTTGCCAGATAAAAAAAAGCCCGCGACACAAACGGCGCGGGCTGAAGGATTTCAAATCGGGAGAGACTTGAAAGAGCGAGATCAGTATCTCCCCTCAACATGACGGCGTGATGACACGCGCACGTTTTAAGAGCCCTCAGCGCGAAATAATCAGTTTCAGTCCGAGGCCCACGAACACCGCCCCCGCCACCCGGTCCATCCACGTGCCGGCGCCGGGATGGCGGTTGATCCACGCGCCCACCGCACCGGAAAAATAGCCGAGCAGCGAAAACAGCACCGCCGCCTGGGCCGTGAACAGCAGGCCCAGTTGTGCGGTCTGCCAGCTCACATCGCCGCGTTCGGCCGCCACGAACTGCGGCAGGAACGACAGAAAGAACAGCACGACCTTCGGATTGATGGCATTGGCGAGCAGGCCCTTGGCAAACAGCCGTCCCAGGCTTTCGTCTTGCAGGCTGGTGTGCGCCACGCGCGCCACGCCCCGGCTGCGGAGCGCACCGATGCCGAGCCACACCAGGTAAGCGCCGCCGATGATCTTCAGTGCGCCGAACGCGGTGGGAGAAGCGGCGATCAGCGCGCTCACGCCCAGCGCGGCCAGCACGGTGTGGCTCAAACAGCCCAGCGCGCAGCCGATACCGAACACCATGCCCTGGCGGCGCCCGCGCGAGACCCCCACGCTGAGCACCATCAGGTTGTCCGGTCCCGGCGAAATCGTGATGAGCAAGGCGGCGCTGAGAAAGCCGATGAACTGTTCTGGCGAAATTAACATGAGGGGCTCGGTAAGGGCTGGAAGCGGTGATGATAACTGTCGCATTGTTATGTTACAACCACATCATATTTTCTGAAACCAATATGTTCTCGTATAAAATGACCGGATTCCTGCGTCCGCAACGGCGGCTCGGCATCCATCCATATCAATAACCAAAGCTTGCACGATGTACCACGCGCTTAGCGCCTTCGCGGGCCGAGTCCTCCGCCACCTGTCGCCCTCGCTGCCGCTGATGTTGCTGCTGCTCGCGGCGCTATGCCTGGCCGGCCAGGTTCGCGCCCAGGCGCCTGCCCAGCTCCCGCGCATCGCGCTCACCCAGGTCGCCATCGACATCGCCCGCGACGGCAAGCTGTACCTGGACGAAGGCGAACTGGCGCCAGCCAGCGCCGCTGCGCTGCCGGCCATGGTCGCCGGCCTGCGCCCGGCCGCCAAGGTGGATTTGCTCGGTGGCGGCTACTGGCTGGTGGCGGAGTTGCACAACGACGGCGTGCTGACCGACTGGGTGCTCGATCCCAACGACACCCTGATCGACGTGGTCGACATCTACCTGTACCAGCCGGACGGCAAGGTGCGGCTGCTGAAAACCGGCTACCGCCAGCCGCACGACTACCTGCTCCACTACGGCAAGGGCGTGCAGCTCGAACCGGGCAAGAGCTACCCGGTGCTGATCCGCTTCTCCAGCCCCTACTACGCGCGCACGCCGATGTTTACCGCGCTGCCGCGCACCGACTATCAGCGCCTGGTGGCGCGCGAGAACGTGTTGATCATCGGCGCCATCGGCGCGCTGATGGCGCTGGCGGTGTTCAATTTCTTCATCTATTCGATCACGCGCGACCGCTCGTCGCTGTACTACTCGCTGTACGTGCTGTGCTACGCGGTGGCATGGGGCATGACCTTCCACCTGTCGGCCGACATGTTCGGTTGGCATAACCTGCACTGGCACTACGTGCCGTTCTTCCTGCTGCCGGTGATCAGCACCCTGTTCTACACCAATTTTCTGCGCCTGCGCGAGAACGCGCCGCGCCTGTTCCTGCTCAGCCGCGTGAATATCGTGCTGCCGTTGCTGACGCTGCCCTCGTGCCTTTTCGCGCTCAGCTACGCCCATACCATCGCCACCATCGTCATCGCGATCTGGGTGTCGATGGCGCTGGTGACCGGCATCGTGGTGTGGCGGCGCGGCTACCAGCCGGCGCGCTTCTTCGTGCTCGGTTTCCTGGCGCTCCTGCTACCGAGCCTGGTGATCCTGCCGGCCAACGTGGGCCTGATCCCGGCGCTGGTGACCAACGCCCAGTTGTTTACACTATTGGGCGGCACCCTCGACGGCGTGCTGCTGGCCTTCGCGCTGGCCGACCAGATCCGCCTGCTGCGCAACACGCTCGAACAGCGGGTACAGGAACGCACCGCCGAACTGACCGAGGCCAAGGAACACGCCGAGGTGGTGAGCCGCCATCGCATCGATTTTCTCTCGGCCATGAGCCACGATATCCGCACCCCGCTGGCCGGCGTGATCGGCATGATCAAGTTCGCCATGCGCGACCAGTCGGTGCGCGGCCGTACCGAGGAATACCTGCGTATCGGCCTGCAAAACAGCGAATCGCTGCTGGCCATCCTCAACGACATCCTCGACTTTTCCAAGATCGACGCCGGCCGGCTGTCGATCGAAACCGTGGACTTCGACCTGATCGCGCTGATCGACGACGCCATCGGCATCCTGCAAGGCCAGGCCGACGCCAAGAGCCTGCTGCTGCGCTGCGAGCTGGCGCCGGACCTGCCGCGCTTCGTGCGCGGCGACCCCACCCGCCTGCGCCAGATCCTGCTCAATTTGCTCGGTAACGCCATCAAGTTCACCGACCGCGGCGAGGTGCGGCTGCACGCCACCGCGCTCGCCCCCGTCGCCGGCCGTCCCCTCGCCAGCGTCAGCTTCGACATCATCGACACCGGCCCCGGCATCCCGCCCGATACCATGCCGCGCCTGTTCCAGAAGTTCGAGCAGGCCGACCACTCCACCACGCGCCGCTACGGCGGCACCGGCCTGGGCCTGGCCATCTGCAAGGAGCTCGTCGAGCTGATGGGCGGCACCATTGCCGCCGAGAGCCGCGTGGGCGTGGGCTCGACCTTCGGGTTCACCCTGCCACTGGCGCTGGGCGCGGCGCCGCTGGCCGGGCCCGACACGGGACCGCACCGCGAATACCACGCCTATCGCCTGCGCATCCTGTGCGCCGAAGACGTGCGCACCAACCAGATCATCGTCGGCACGCTGCTGGAAAACATGGGCCACGACATCCATATCGTGGAAAACGGCCTGCAGGCGTTGCATGCGCTGGCCGAATCGGACTACGACCTGGTGCTGATGGACGGCCGCATGCCGATGATGGACGGCGAACAGGCCACGCGCCTGATCCGCGCCGGCGGCAACGAGGACTACCGCATGCGCGATGCCGGCATTCCCATCATCGCCCTCACCGCCAACGCCAGCGACCATGACCGCGCCCGCTATCTTGGCGTGGGCATGGACGGTTTCCTCAGCAAACCGGTCGATGAAAGGCTGCTGTACGACCAGATCGAAAAGATCATCGCGCTGCACCTGGCGCGCGGCCGCACGCTGCGCGCGGTCGATCCGGCGCTGCTGCCGGGCGCGCGCCAGGCTGACCTGGACGCCCAGTTCGGCGTGGCGCCTGCGCGCGCGAACGAATGCACCGAATCGGGCAAGGGAGTGCAGATCATGCCGCTGGCCGGCCTGTCGCACAAGCACTTGCAGCGCATTACCGACGCCTTCCTCGACGAAGCGCCGCGCCGCCTGCGCACCGCGCGCGCTGCCGTCCGCGCCGGTAATGCGCAAGCGGCAGCCGCCGCCATCCACGCCCTGAAGGGCAGCGCCGGTTACCTGAGCTCCAACCACCTGCACGCGCTGTGCACCGAGCTCGAAGCGGCAGCGAACGCCGGCCGCCTCGACCAGGTGGCGCCCATGCTGGTGGAGCTGGAGGCGGCGCTGGAGCAGGCCTGTAGCGACTTGCAGGCGTCGTCCACGGTCGCTGCGGCCGACTGAAACGTCGCCTGCAAGCGCGGCGGTTTTGCGCGACAATGACGGCCTCAGTCACAGCAAGCATCGGATGCGCATGAGTGTTACCACCAACCCGGCCTCGCTGGCCGACCGCGACGGCCTGCCGCCCGATGCCCGGCGCTGGGCCATGCTCTCGGTCGCCATCGGCGTGGGCATGGCCTCGCTCGACACGGCGATCGCCAACACCGCGCTGCCGGCCATTGCCGAGCAGTTGAATGCCACCCCGGCCGCCTCGGTCTGGATCATCAATGTCTACCAGCTGGCGATGGTCGCCACCCTGCTCCCCTTCGCTGCACTGGGCGAAGTGATCGGCTACCGCAAGGTGGCCATCTTCGGCATGGCGATGTTTACGCTGGCGTCGCTGGCCTGCGCGCTGGCGTGGTCGCTGCCGTCGCTGGTGATGGCGCGGCTGTTCCAGGGCGTGGGGGGCGCGGCGCTGATGGGAGTGAACACCGCGCTGCTGCGGGCGATCTATCCGGCCAAGCTGGCCGGGCGTGGCTTCGGTTTCAATTCGCTGGTGGTGGCCACGTCGTTCGCCATCGGGCCCACTGCCGCCTCGCTGATCCTGGCGGTGGCCTCGTGGCCCTGGCTGTTCGCCATCAACGTGCCGCTGGGCCTGCTGGCGATTGTCATGGCGCGCCGCGCGCTGCCCGCCACCGCGCTGGCCGGCCACAAGATCGACGTGCTCACCGTGGTGTACAACATGCTCGCGTTTGGCCTGTTGATACTGGCCTTCGGCGAAGGCGCCCACCTGCAGAGCTGGCATACCCTGGCGCCGGAAATTGCGCTGACCGTGCTGTTTTTCGTGCTGCTGCTGCGGCGCCAGGCCGGCCACTCGGCGCCGATGCTGCCGGTGGACCTGTTCCGCCGGCCGCTGTTCGCGCTGTCGTCGCTCACCGCCATGTGCACCTTTGCCGCGCAGGGCCTGGCGTTCGTGTCGCTGCCGTTCTTCTTCGAACACACCCTGGGCCGCTCGCCGATCGAGACGGGATTCCTGATGACGCCGTGGGCGGTGCTGGTGGCGGTGATGGCGCCGATTGCCGGGCGCCTCAGCGATAAATATTCGCCCGGTGTCCTCGGCGGTATCGGCCTGGCGCTGCTGTCTTCCGGCCTGGTGGCCATGCTGATGCTGCCGGCAGCGCCCACCGCGTTCGACATCGGCTGGCGCATGGCGTGGTGCGGCATCGGCTTCGGCTTTTTCCAGGCGCCCAATTTGAAGGCCATCATGGGCAGCGCACCCAAGTCGCGCGCCGGCAGCGCCAGCGGCATCGTCGCCACCTCCCGCCTGACCGGCCAAGCCACCGGCGCCGCGCTGGTGGCCTGGTGCTTTACCGTTTCGGCTGCCAACGGCACCCGCTACGCGCTGATGCTGGGCGCGGCGTTTGCCGGCGTGGCGTGCATCGCCAGCTTCTCGCGGATGGCGTTTGCTGCGGAAGCCGACTAATAGTCCTTCATCGCTTCCTCCAGCGCATCGAGGAAAACCCGGGTTTTGGCCGGCATCAGCCGCCGCCCCGGGAACACCGCCCACGCCGTCACCTGCGGGAACGACCATTCGGGCAGCACCCGCACCAGCTTGCCTTGCTCCAGGTAAGGCCGCGCGATCGGTTCGGTGGATGCGCCGATGCCGATGCCGGTGCTGGCCATGCGCATCAGCAGCTCCGGCGAATTGGCCAGCACCCGCACCGGCAGCTCGCGCTCCCACAGCACCTTGCCACGCGTGAGCGGCCAGCGCACCAGGCCGTTGATACGCGGCGGCAGACTCAGTAAATCATGGCGGAACAGGTCATCGGGATGCTCGGGCAGGCCGCGCACGCTGGCGTAGCCGGGCGCGGCGTACAGTCCCAGCCCGCTGCGCAGGATGCGGCGCGCAGCCAGCGTGGCGTCGTCAGGCAGGTCGCCCATGCGGATCGCCAGGTCGAAGTTTTCCGCCACTAGGTCCACCCGGCGCGGCGACAGGTCGAGCTCCAGCGAGATGGCCGGGTATCTGGCTAAAAACCCCGCCACTATTTCACTTAGCCCCAGGTCGAAGAAATCGGCTGGCATCGACACCCGCAGCAAGCCGCTCGGCGCCCCCTGGCGGTGCTGGGCCAGCGCGCCGGCCGCCTCGGTTTCGTCGGCCACGCGGCGCGCGTGCTCGAGCAGGATCGAACCGAATTCGGTCAGCACCAGCTTGCGCGTGGTGCGCTGGAGCAGGCGCTCGCCCAGGTGGCCCTCGAGCAGCGAGATGCGGCGCGAGACGGTGGACTTGGGCAGCTGCACGCGCTCGGCCGCCAGGCTGAAACTGCCGCATTCGACGATGCGGGCGAACAGCAGCAGGTCGGCGGGATCGATATCCATGATGATTGTTCCACTGGTGAGTTAATGTTATCCATTTTAAGGGATTCCGCATTGGTTTTGAAACGATTAAAGTCACTCCATCGCAGCACCTAACCAACACCAGGAGCCCCACCATGAATATCTTGCAAATCAACTCCAGCGCCCGCAGCACCGGTTCCGAATCGACCCGTCTGGCCGACGCCATCGTCGCCAAACTGCAGGCCGCCAACGTCGGCGCCGTCGTTACCCGCCGCGACCTGGCCGCCAACCCGCACCCGGTGCTGGACGAAGCCGCACTGCAAGCGCTGTTCACCCCGGCCGACCAGCGCAGCGCCGAACAGGCGGCCCGCGTGGCGCTCGACGACGCCCTGATCGCCCAGGTGCAGGCGGCCGACGCCATCGTGATCGGCGCGCCGATGTACAACTTCGGCATCACGGTGCAACTGAAAGCCTGGTTCGACGCGATTGCCCGCGCCGGCGTCACCTTCAAATACGGCGCCACCGGACCGGTCGGCCTGGTCACCGGTAAAAAAGTGTATGTCGCAATCGCCCGTGGCGGTTTTCACCGCGATGGTCCGAGCGACACGCAGCTGCCGCACCTGAAGATGTTCCTGGCGTTCCTGGGCATGACCGATGTGCAGTTCGTGTACGCGGAAGGCATGGGCATGGGTCCGGAGGCGGTGGCCAAGGCGCAAGCGCAGGCCGACGCCGACATCAACGCAGTACTGGTTTGAATTTAAAAGGAGCAGCGCCATGAACAACGTAGCAAGCGATACCGTCACCCGCGAACGCAGCGTGGAACGCGTGCTGGCCGGCCAGGCCGTAATGGATGGCGCGGGCGTGAAAATCAACCGCGTGGTCACCCAGCCGCTGCAACGCCGTCTGGACCCGTTCCTGATGCTCGACAATTTCGCCAGCGGCGAAGCCAACGACTACATCGCCGGCTTCCCCAGCCATCCGCACCGGGGCTTCGAGACCGTGACCTATATGCTCGAGGGCCGCATGCGCCACCGCGACAGCGCCGGCAACGAGGGCTTGCTGACCAACGGCGGCGTGCAATGGATGACCGCAGGTCGCGGCGTGATCCACTCCGAGATGCCCGAGCAGCAGGAAGGCCGGATGGAAGGTTTTCAATTGTGGCTCAACCTGCCGGCCAGGGACAAGCTGCGCGAACCGTGGTACCGCGACTTCAACGGCGACGAGCTGCCGCGCTTTCTCACCGCCGCCGGTGTCCAGGTCAAGGTCATCGCCGGCAGCAGCCACGGCGTGGCGGGGGCGGTGCAGCGCGAGGTGACCGAACCGATTTACCTCGACGTCGAGGTGCCGGCCGGCGCGTCGTTCAGCCAGGTGCTGCCTTCAGGGCACAATGCCTTCGTGTTCGTGTATCGCGGCCTGCTACGGGTGGGCGACAAGGACGTGGCGGCCGGGCGCATGGCGATCCTGGCCAACACCGAGGGCGCGGACGGCATCAACGTCCACGCGCTGGACGCCAGCCGCTTCATTCTGGTGGCGGGCAAGCCGCTGAACGAACCGATCGCGCAATACGGCCCGTTCGTGATGAACACCCAGGCCGAGGTGTTCCAGGCGGTGGAGGATTTCCGCGGCGGCAAGCTGGGCGAAGAAACGCACGCATGAACCCCACATGACCAACCGCGGCCAACCGGGGTCGGAGCCTGTCCAGGGTCCGACCCCATGCGGCGGCGCAAGCATGACCGTGACCGTTTGCCGGGTTAATCTCGGATAAAATACGCCGATGAACCCCTTATTCCTGAAATGGCTGCGCAAGCTGAGCTACATGCTCGGCTTTGAAACGGTATCGTCCTTCCCGCCCGGCCATCCGTACGAACGCACGCGCTGGAACGGCGCCTACTTCGACATTGCGTCCTACGTCAAACCCGACCAGATCGAACAGCGCCTGTGCGAGGCGATTGCCAACACGCCGCTGGTGTTCGGCCAGATCGACAATCCCACGCCGCGCATGCAGCGCGCGCTGCTGGCCGTGCTGGAAGAACGCATGCGCCACAACCGCGGCCGCGCCACCGAGCTGGCCGTGCAACTGGTGCACGCCTACGACAGCGCCCACATCACCGAAGTGATTCCCGGCCTGCGCGCCCAAGTGGCCGGCACCCGCCACGACGACATCGCCGAACGCGCCCGCAGCGTGATGGCATTCCTCTCCTCCACTCACTCGCCTTTCGACGTCATCGACATGAAAGCCTGAAGCGCCTGATTTATAGGATCTGGAAGAAGCCGGTAGGCCAGCCCTCATTGCTGCGCGCCAGTTCGACATGGATGCGGCGGCCATCATCGACCGGCAGCACCGCCGGCGCCAGCTGCTTGAGGTTGAACGACTCGAACTTCGGCGCTTCCGGCGCCGACGGTGTGTTGTCCGGCGCCGGCGCCAGCCAGCTCAGCGTGGCCAGGCCGACACTGACCATCGCCTCGCAACAGGCAGCCGAACCGTACACCCCCACCTGGTACACCGGTTCGCCCGGCCGGGCCGCCTTGAACGCCTGGTTGACGCCCTCGAAATAGCGTGTGATCGGACCGGCGATATCGTCGGAATTGGGATTGCAATCGACCTCGAAATAAATCGCCGAGCCGGAAGGCTGGGTAATGCCCGACTGCGCCATCAAATAAGCGGCGGCGCCATCGGCCATGCCCTGGGCCCGGCTGAACGAATGCAGGTGGGCGCCGATGGTCTCCCACACCACGCCGATGTGGATGCCGGCATCGGTCAGCGCCCGCGCTTCGGCCATCGACAAATTCTTGCCCGCGCTGTGGCTGTAGTAGCGGATGGCAAAATCGACACCCTGTTGCTTGATTGCTATTGCGTGCTGCGTCAGTTCGAAAGCGGCTTTGACGCCGGTCATGACAACCATGGGTGCTCCTGCAGGAATCGTGGATGAAGGCGCGGGAACCGCGCGCAGACGTGGCATCGGACCAGCCAAAGGCTCCGGCTCGGCGCGCTCGATGCGCACGCGGTAGCCGTGCACCGGTATGCGGATGCGCAGCGGATTGCCACGCCCCTCGCCGGCGTAGTACTGGCCGAGCTTGCTCCGCAAGCGCACCAGTTGCAGCCCGACCACCGGGTCGTCGGCGGGATCGAAGGCAGCCGGCGAGCGGCCGAATACCTCGACCCCGATCGAGTAAGCGCTGTAGAGCTGCGCGTGGCGGTGGCTGACCAGGTAATCGAGCAACTGGCAGCTGGCGCCAGCGTGGGCGAAGGCGCGACTGACCGCGATCCGATGCAGTTCGGCGCGCACATCGTTGGGATGCGGATCGCTGGCGCCCAGCGGCGCGCTGCGTGCTGATGTCACACTTAATGCAACAGGGTAAGCAGAATGTTTAATAGTTTCTCCAGCTTAATGTTATATTCTCAAAAATCATGCAGGGATGAAAGAACTTTACCCGCGCAGCATGAAACCGGCCTTCTGGAAACCTTCTTGTCCATAAGTCCTTGATTAATATCGATTTAATTTTTTGCGTAAAAGGTCAGTTTGAACCATAAGAGCTTCCGCTTTGGCCAATGGCGTGTCGATCCCGCCACCAATACGCTCAACTCGGGTGAACTCAGCAGGCAGATCGAGCCGCGCGCGATGGATGTTTTGTTACATTTGACGCGGCATCCGCACACCGTCATTGCGGCCGACGCCCTGCTTGACGCCTGCTGGGGCGAGACTCCGGCCAGCGACAACGCAGTGCATAAAATCATCACCCAGTTGCGCCGTGCGCTCGACGATTCGGCCTCCGATCCGCGCTATATCGAGACCATCCGCAAGCGCGGCTACCGCCTGGTGGCCGAGCTCAGCTACGAGGATGACGTCAGCCAGGGCAGCTGGATCCACGCCTCGCCGTTCCGTGGCCTGGAAGCTTTCGAGGAACAGCACGCGGCGATTTTCTACGGCCGCAAGGTCAGCGTGGACCGCCTGGTGCAGGTGGTGGTTCAGCAAGTCCAGGCTGCGTGTGCGATGGTCGTGGTGCTGGGGCCGTCAGGCGCCGGCAAGACTTCGCTGATCCAGGCCGGACTGATTCCCGCCCTGAAAGCGGGCGCGGCCCCGGCCGAAGCAGGCATCACGATCACCGACCATGTACAGATCGATTGCGCCGACATGGGGCAGTCCGGCCTGCTTGAAACCCTGGGCAGCACCCTGCTCGACGCCGAAATCGACGGCCGCCAGTTATTCGAAAACACCAGCGCGGCCGCGCTGGCAAGCTACATGGCGCAGGATATGCCGGGCCTGATCGCCCACTTGCAGGCCGCACTGCCGAGCCTGCGCCTGGCGCTGTTCGTCGACCGCTTCGAAGCGATCTTCCGCCTGCCGCACGTGACTGCCGGGGAACGCGAAGTCTTCATCGACGTGCTGGACCAGTTGGCGCGCTCGGGCTGCCTGTTGCTGATCCTGGCGTGCCGCAACGACTTTTACCCGCAGTTGACCGCTTATCCGGTCCTGATGAACGTCAAACTGCGCGGCGGCCACTTCGACCTGGCGCCGCCCGGCAGCGCCGACATCGCCCAGATCGTGCGCCACCCGGCCCAGGCCGCCCAGCTGCGCTACACGGTGGACGAACACGGCGAAGCGCTCGACGACGTGTTGTGCAGCGCGGCTCGGTCCGGCCCCGACACCCTGCCCCTGTTGCAATACTGCCTGCAAGAACTCTACCGCCAGCGCACCGACAGCGGCGAGCTGACCCATGCCGCCTTCCATGCCATGGGTGGCCTGGAAGGCGCCATCGGCGCCCGCGCCGAACAAGTCATCTCGAGCCTGGGCCCGGCGCAGATCGCGGCCCTGCCGCAACTGCTGTCGCGTCTGGTGCTGGTGGCCGAAGACGATACCACGGTCACCTCGCGCCGCGTGCCGTGGTCCGATGTCACCAACGACGACGAGATAAAACTGGTGCAAGCGCTGGTGGACGCCCACCTGTTCGTGAGCGACCTGCACGGCGGCGCCCCGGCCTTCGGCATCGCCCACGAAGCACTGCTGCGGCGCTGGCCGCGCGTGGTGGCTTGGGTGGAAGAACACCGCCAGTCGCTGCAAACCCGCAGCCGCATCAGCGCGCAGGCACGGCGCTGGCAAGACAGCGGCCGCAAGCGCGATATGTTGCTGCCGTCAGGTACGCAGGCGAACCAGGCGCGCGAGTTGGTAACGACCACGGCCTTCAGCTTCACGGCCGAGGAACGCGGCTTCATCGACCTGTCGCTGGCCGGCGCCAGGCGCGCCGAGCGCCTGCGCCTGGGCGTGATGATCATGATGGCCTGCCTGGCGTTGCTGGCCGCAGGGATGGGACTGAAGGCGCGGTCGGCACAGGTGGAGGCCGAGGCGCACCGGACCGAGGCCGAGGGGTTGATGGGATTTATGCTGGGGGAGTTTGTCGAGAAATTGAGGCCGTTGGGGAAGCTCGATTTGCTCGACAGCGTCAGCACACGCGCTTTTAACTATTTATCGTCTCCAGGTCGCGCCAACGATGGAGGCGACGCAATCCAGCGTGCAAAATCCTTGCAGATCATCGCGGAAGTCCGGCTTGCGCGAACCGACCCTACGGCTGCCGAGTCTGCGATGCTGGCAGCCAGGACCATTATCAAGGACCAATTTAAAGCTGGGCATATTGATGCAGCGCTGTTGAAGATTGCTGGAGAAAATTCATTTTGGCTAGGCCAGCTTTATTTCGACAAACGTGACTGGAGTAATGCTACGCGCTACTTTGAAGAATATCGTGATTATGCAAACAAAAGAGCTGAGCTTGACCCATCCAATGTAGATAGTTGGGTAGAACAGTCGTATGCTCATAATAGTTTAGGTAGTGTAGCGCTAAGGTACGGCAACGCCCACCGCGCTGCTGCGGAATTTTCCTTGTCAGTGGATTTGAAGACAAAGGCCTATAAACACTTGCCAACGAACAATCAGCTAATTGCAGATCTCGCGGATAGCCTTTCGTGGCAAGCACAAGCTCAGATACAACTGGGTAAGTTATCCGCCGCAGAAACGCTTTACGCCCGCCAACTGGAGCTGCTTCAGAAACTAAATAACGCTGACCCAAGCGCCACTGTTTGGGTGAAAGAGTTGGCAGCTGCTTGGTCGCGGAGCTCGGAACTTAAACAAGCGATGGGCAATCTTTCTGAGGCCCATGAAAACGCAAAACAAGCTTACTCGCTGTATGTAAAAGCGGTCGCGCTCGACCCTACAAACAGAATTTGGCAGCGTCTGTTAGCAATCTCAGAACTCCGCCTATATGATTCCTTGTCAAGAAAACCGAATCCATCAGTTGATTTAGCTCAATTTAGCCTATTGCAGGAAAAATTTGAGAAACTAATTTCTGCCAATCAAAAAAATAAAAGCTTCAAAATAACCTCAATAATAATATCGCAGCGAATAATCGAAGCAATGCTTCGCCTACATGATCTTCCAGCAGCGAGCTTGGAATTACAAGTAGCTGAGTCGAAGCTGCAGGGTCTAATGGCGAATACTTCGAGCGACCCAGAAATACGAAATGCTTGGATCGACACATTGCTTCTTGCAGCGGATATCCGTCAGCTAAAAACTACGGACAATCAGGAATCATGCAAAACTGCACGTGCAGCGCTTGCTCCTTTAATTCATAACACCATGGATTTCAAGATCCTGGTCATGTGGGTTAAGGCAAATACTTGCATGAATCGCCCAGAAGACGCCACATCCGCAAAAGAAAAGCTTGCTGCGATGGCTTACCTTCACCCAGCTTACCTTGAATATATCTCCACCCACCCACCAAAGAAAGCGATGCCATGACTGTAGCTTATTCCATTACCCCATTTATCAATGTACAGGTATGGGTCAAAAAGAAGAACGATGAAGAAGGATATGAAGTACGTTGCGAACCGGCCGTGCCCAAGGTAGTACAAAAAGATACCGTGATCAATTATCAAATTGTCGACACGTACGGTGAAGATATCGTATTTAGTGGCTTGGAAGTCACACCGGCAGAACTCAACCAGATTAGCGTTCCTTCGATCAGCCAAAGCGGCAAGCTGTTAACCGTGAGCGATGCAAATACCCACTGCTGCTGGATCAGTCTGAATCTCGAGTTTACCAACAAGACTCTGGGACACAGCTTCGCCCACGACCCTCAAGTAAGAAATGATCCAGATGTACAATGAAAAATCCATCTCCCGATGAAGCGCAGAGATAAGCAGCTGGCGCCAGATCTGACGCTTTCCATCTCTTCTCGCCATACCAGTTCACCAACTCTTCAAAGCTAAGTAAAATTAAATTGTTTCACCCAAATGACTTCGGAATGGCAGAGCACACTGGCGCCAACCCCGGCCCCAGCCTCATCATCACCGGCGCCATCCACGGCAACGAAACCTGCGGCACCGAGGCCATCACCCGCGTGATGGCCGACCTCGACAGCGGCACGCTGACTCTGCGCAGCGGCCGCGTCACTTTCGTCCCCATCGCCAATCCCCTCGCCTACGCCAGGCGCAGCCGCAATGGCGACCGCAATCTCAACCGCAAGCTGTTCCCGACCGCGCATCCGCAAGACTTCGAAGACCATGTCGCCAACTGGCTGTGCCCGCTGCTGGCGCAGCACGATGTGCTGCTCGACCTGCATTCCTTCAACGCGCCCGGCGAGCCGTTCGTGATGGTCGGCCCCCGTAACAACACCGGCGCGCTCGAACCGTTCCAGCACGAACAGGCCGAGCGCGCGCTGGCGCGCCACCTGGGCGTGCGGCGGTTTGTAGATGGGTGGTTGCGCGCGTATGGCGATGGCGTGCGGCGCCGCCTCGGCGATGAATCGCAGCTTGAAACCGTGCTGCGCTACGACATGGGCACCACCGAATACATGCGCGGCACCGGCGGCTATGCGCTCACGCTCGAATGCGGCCAGCACCAGGACCCCCAAGCGCGGACAGTAGCCTATCGCGCCATTCTGAACACGCTCGCCTTCCTGGGCATGACCGATGGCACGCCACCCGCGCCAGTCGCTGCGCGGGCCATGGAAGCGCTGACCATGGTGGCCGTGGTCGATAAAATTTCGGCCGACGATGTGTTCTCAAAGCCCTGGCGCAGCTTCGACGCTGTCGCCAAGGGCGAGCAGATCGGCACGCGGGCCGACGGCACCCCGGTGCTGGCCGGGTTCGACGGCCGCATCCTGTTCCCCGACAGCGCAGCAGCGGCCGGCGCCGAGTGGTATTACCTCACCCGCGCCAATCCCGCTTTTTAAGCATTGGTCAGTTTCAAGCCGATGATGCCGCCTATGATCATGGCAATGCAGGCCAGGCGCATGGCGCTGGCCGGTTCGTCGAGCGCGACGATCCCGTAGATGACGGTGCCGACCGTGCCAATGCCGGTCCAGATGGCGTAGGCGGTGCCCAGCGGTAGCGTGCGCAGCGCCAGGCCCAACATGCCGATACTGCCGAGCATGGCGGTCAGCGTCCACAGCGTGGGCATCAGCTTGGTGAAGCCGGCCGTGTATTTCAGGCCGATGGCCCAGGTCACTTCCAGCAGGCCGGCGATGATGAGGATAATCCAGGTCATAAAGTCTCCAGTACGCAGCAAGGCGGTCCCTGCCAATCAGCGCGCAACATAAAACTATACCATCAGCAACAATCTCGGAGATAATCATTGCTTAACAATAACAGGAGCAACCATGCAGTTACTGGCCCAGATCGTCACCGGCTTTGTCGCGCTGATCCACATTTATATCGTCCTGCTGGAAACCGTGTTGTTCGATACGCGCGGGCGCAAAGTGTTCGGCCTGTCGCAGGAAAAAGCGGAAATCGTCCGCGCCGGCATGTCCAACCAGGGTTGCTACAACGGTTTCCTGGTTGCAGCGCTGGTGGTCGGCTTTGCCCATCCGAACAGCGTGGTGGGCTCGGCCTTCACCGTATTCGGCCTCTGCTGCGTGGCGGTGGCCGGCGTGTGGGGCGGCCTGACGGTCAAGCGCAGCATCCTGCTGATCCAGACCTTGCCCGCGGTGGTGGCGTTGGCTCTGCATTTCGCCGCTAGCGCCGGCTGACCTGCAGAAGTGGTCAATCGCCGAAGTTAATTGCAAGTTGCAATGTACGCTAGCGTACGGAGCAAACACGGGAAGACGTCGACACTCTGAGCGGCAGAATGCTTTCAAGCATTCCATCAGGAGGCTCCATGTCGACGTCATCATCTGTTCACTCCGAAACAACGGCTCTTGCCTCGGCAATCGAGGAAGCGCGCATCGTGCGCAAGGTGGCGTGGCACATCATGCCGCTCATCATGGTCTGCTACCTGTTTGCCTTTTTCGATCGCATCAACGTCAGCTTCGCCAAATTTGCCCTGCAAACCGATCTCGGCCTGAGCGATACGGCCTATGGTCTGGGCGCCAGCCTGTTCGTGGTCGGCTACGTCCTGTTCGAAGTGCCGAGCAACCTGATGCTCTACAAGGTGGGGGCCCGGCGCTGGATTGCCCGCATCATGGTGTCCTGGGGAATTGCCACCGCCCTGATGGCGTGCGTCCAGGTCGAGTGGCAGTTTTATGGTTTACGCTTCGTGATCGGCGCCCTGGAGGCCGGCTTTGCGCCCGGCGTGCTGTACTACCTGACGCTCTGGTTTCCCTCTGCCTACCGGGGCCGCATCACGTCGACCCTGTGCCTGGCGTCGGCGTTTGCCGGTGTGCTGGGAGCGCCGGGCGCCGGACTGATCCTGTCGCAGTTGGACGGCTTGCTGACCTTGCGCGGTTGGCACTGGCTGTTCCTGGTCGGCGGCATTCCGTGCGTATTTCTTGGCTTCCTGGTCCTGAAGGTGTTGAAGGACCGCATCGTGGACGCCACCTGGCTGACCCGGGACGAGCAGGCACTGCTGTCGCGCCGCATCGACGAGCAGAACCGTTCGATCGGCGGCCAGGGCCACTCCTTGCTCGGCGCCCTCAAGACGCCGGGGTTTCTGACCCTGTGCTTGGTGTACTTCCTGATCCAGATGGGCTCCTACGGCCTCAATTTTTGGGCGCCGCACCTGATACGCGCGTCGGGCATGACCAATCCGGCAACCATCGGCCTGCTGACGGCGGTCCCGTACCTGTGCGGTGCAATCTCCATGGTGGTGGTTGGCCGCCTGTCCGACCGCTCCGGCGAACGACGCAAATATGTCATGGTCCTGATGCTGCTCGCCGCCGCCGGTTTTTTCAGCGCCGGCATCTTCGCACACAACACGGCGGTATTGATTGCTGCCCTGGCCGTCATGGGAGCAGGTGTGATCGCATCGGTCCCGGCCTTCTGGGCACTGCCCCCGAAAATCGTCACTGGTGTGGGTGCGGCAGGCGGTTTCGCATTGATCAATACCCTGGGCCAACTGGGCGGCATGGTCAGCCCGGTACTCGTGGGCCGTATCAAGGATGCGACGGGCAGTACCACGCCAGCTTTATATGCGATTGGCTGCCTTTGTGTCGCCGGCGCGGCGATCGTGCTGTTTGCCCTGCCCGCAACGCTGCGTGCAAAAGAAGGGACGCTGCAGTGACGTACTGGCTGACCAGTGACGTCAGCTACCGGAAAAGTCACTACCCAAGGCAATGTACGCAAGCGTACAGAGAGTACCGCTCAATAAGCCGACACTGCGTGTGGGTTTGCTTCCCCGTCCGATCATTTCTTCGGTGTACAAGGCAATCACCGGAGAATGGCATGATGATTTTAGTGGTCGAAGACGACGTGGACCTGGCGGAAACCTGTTCCATGGTGCTGGAAACATATCACCACCAGGTGGAGATAGCTCATAGCGCCGAAGAGGCCTTGCTCAAAATAGCCGAGCGCAAGCCCGACCTGTTGATCTCCGACTGCGTGCTGCCTGGCCGCTCCGGCCTGGAACTCAGCGCGCTGGTGCGGGCCGATCACAGCCGCATTGACCTGCCTATCCTGCTCATGAGCGGCTCCCTGCGCAGGACCGTGGCGCACGGGGACAGCTACGATGGCTTCATCAATAAGCCGTTCCTGGCAGAGGCCCTGATGGAGCAGGTCGGCAAGCTGGTAACGCCAGCGACAACCACCCAGGCAGCCGGAGGCAAGCCATGAAACTGTCTGCCTTCATTCTGGAAAAGATGGAACCCATCCTCAAGGAATGGGAAGAGTTTGCCGCATCGCTGGCGCCACTGGAAGACGCCACCAGGGTCGAACTGCGCGACCATGCAAGCGCAGTGTTGCGGGTGATTGCAAAAGACCTCGATACGCCGCAGTCGGAGCACCAGGGCATTGCCAAGTCCAAAGGCCTGGCGGTCGCTCTCGCGGGCGATACAGCCGCCCAGCTGCACGCCGAAGAACGGGTTGCGGCAGGATTCTCCGGCGAACATGTCATGGCGGAATTCAGGGCGCTGCGCTCCAGCGTCTTACGTCTGTGGGCGCAGCACAAGCAAATCACATCGCCTGGCGACATCGAGGACATGATCCGCTTTAACGAGGCAATCGACCAGGCGCAGACCGAGTCGATGGCGCGCTACGCAAAAATGCTGCGGGAAGCGCAAAACCTGTTTTTGGCAATCCTCGGGCACGACGTGCGCACACCGCTCGGCGCGGTCAGCATGGGCGCGCAGGTGCTGCTGATGGACCAGACACTGCCATCGAAGGCATTGAAGGTGGGACTGCGCATCCTCAACAGTTCCAAACGCATGGACGCCATCGTGCGCGACCTGCTGGACTTCTCGACCACGCACCTGGGGGAAGGCATCCCGATCGATCCGCGCACGGTCAATTTGCTGGAAATCTGCCAGCACACGATCGATGAAGCCAAAACCTTCAATCCCGACCGCAAATTCGAACTGAGCGCAGGCGGTGACCTGGTCGGGACATGGGATGGACAACGCATGGCCCAGGCATTTTCCAACCTGATTTCCAATGCCATTCAACACAGTACCCCCGATAGCCCGATCAGCGTATCGATCATGGGACTTGCCGGCGAGGTTGTGTATGAAGTCAACAACCAGGCCGAAATTTTCTCCCAGACCAAATTACGCACCCTGTTCGATCCGATCAAGCGCTTCGCCATCCGCCCGGCCAGCGAACGGGTGGGGGCGCGCATGCAAAACCTGGGCTTGGGACTCTACGTGGTCAAAGAGATCGTCAGTGCGCACGATGGTGAAATTTCGGTCAGCTCGCACGAGGATGCCGGCGTGACTTTTACCGTGCGCCTGCCACGCCAGACACCGCTGCGTCGCAGCGGCGACTGAAAATCGGGGCGGCGCTAGTTTTCGCGCACCGCTGTCGTCAAACTCGGCAACACCGTCACCGCCGTCGCCGGCACCGACTCCACCGGCGGCTTGACGCCGGTGCCGCGCAGTGCCAGCAGCCAGCCTACGCCGTCGAACCAGAACGGCGCCCCCAGCGACGAGGCAAACGCGGTCGCTATCCAGCCCAGCAGCGCAAACCCCAGCGCCAGCATCCACGCCGCTGCGCCCTGCCCGCTTGAATTCTCGAAGCGCGACGACGGCCAGCCGACCGGCAAACCAGCCACCTTGTCGATCGCCTTTTGCGCCGCGACGGCCTGGCCCAGCGCCTGTGCCGGGGTGGCGGCTGGGTCTGCTTTCACGCGGCCGGCGGCGATGGTCTCGGCGCTGGTTTTGGCCAGTTCGGCCGCCACGCTGTCGTCCTGCCACAGGCGCTGGCTCAGCACCAGCGCGTCGATATTCATCGCGCCCGCGTAAAACAAACCCACGCAGAACAGCACCAGTTGCGAGCGCCGCTTGTACCAGCCGGTGATGCGTTCCATCACCGTCTCGTACCAGATGCGCACGGCGTTTTCCAGCGCGGCCGCGTCGTTAGGCCCTTCGCCCATGATCGCCAGCAGGGTGCGCGCCAGGCCGTCGTTGCCGGTGCTGGCCAGCAGCAGTTGCGCGGTGTGGGCCTTGCCATAGCGGGCGATCAGCGTGGACACGAACGCGCGCGCAAAAATCGGCGCCGGGATATAGGACGGCATGCGACCGCGCTGCGCCATGCCGACGATCAGCGGATGGCGCATGACGTCGGCCGCCAGCGAGGCATCGCCGAGGCGGTCGAGCCCGAAACAGTCGTCACGCCGCAGCAGGCGCGCGATCGACGGGCCCACGCCGCGCAGGCGCGGCTTGGCGGCCGATTCGTGCAACATCGTCAGCACGCCGTCGAGCAGCACCTTGGCACGGGTCTGAAACAGCG
Source organism: Duganella sp. 3397 (assembly GCF_031456625.1). Taxonomy (NCBI): domain Bacteria; kingdom Pseudomonadati; phylum Pseudomonadota; class Betaproteobacteria; order Burkholderiales; family Oxalobacteraceae; genus Duganella; species Duganella sp. 3397. The sequence continues at coordinate 654,143 of NZ_JAVDVB010000005.1, read as the reverse complement.
AAGCGATCGCTTCGCGGGTGGCGCTGCACAGCAGGCTGACCGCCAGAAACGTGAACGACAAGCCGATGGCAACGTCGAGATAATGGTTGGACATGAGATGCTCCCCGAGCCGTTTTCGATACCTCTACACTAATTGATTTCACGGGCTCAAGCACGTTTTTCCACTTCCTTTCCCCCACAAAATCATATCGTCCCCGCGCGTGATCGTCGTCAAATTTGAGGCGAACGCGACTTCTATACTCGACTGACCACCCGGCCATTACGGCCCCAACGGCAGCGAGGATCACATGTTTTTACGCGTCATGTTTATTGCGGCAACAGCGCTGTTTTCGATGCGCGCATTCGCTGCCGCCCCCGAGCCGCCGCGCGCGACCGGCGTGGTCACGGTGCAGACGATCACCACCTCCGGCCACGATTTTTCCCAGCATTTTCTGGCGGCGTGGCGCGACCAGGACGGCAGCGACCAGGTCACGCTGGCGATCCGCGAACGGCCGTCGGCGCGCTTCGGCAGCGAGGTGTGGATCGACTACGCGCAGCGCACCGTGCTGCAACTGCGCCTGCCGCCGGCGCGCGCGGCCTTGCCCGAGCTGGCCGCCAATGCCGTGCAGCACGTGTGGGCCACCGTGCAGCGTACCGACGCCGAACGCAAGCTGTTCCACGACGCCGACCTGGCGCCCGATGAATTCTGACCTCACAACAAGGAGACTCCGATGCGCACCTGTACATTTCGCACTGGCATGCTGATACTGCTTGCCGGCGCCCTTCACTGCAACACCCACGCCACCGAGCTGGTGTACCAGGCCGTGAACCCGTCCTTCGGCGGCTATCCGGCCAACGGCCAGCACCTGCTGGCGCTGGCCACCGCCACCAACAAGCACGTGGACAAGGGGGGGCTGGGCTACTCGTCGCTGCTCGACCAGTCGCCGCTGGCGCAGTTCAACCAGACACTCGAACGCACGGTGCTCTCGCAGCTGGCGTCGGCCGCCACGTCCAAGCTCACCGGCCCCGATGGCAAGCTGCTGCCCGGCACCTTCCAGACGTCGAACTTCACCATCACCGTCACCGACCTGGGCGGCGGCATGTTGCGCATCACCACCGTCGATAAAACCACCGGCACGTCCACCTCGTTCGAGGTGTCGCAATGAAGCCGCGCGCAGTTATCGTGCTGCTGGCCGTGGCGCTGGCCGGCGCCGGCTGCGCCGTCTCGCACCCGCCGTCAACGCCGCGCGACGAGGCCGGATCGGTGGCGCAACTGACCACGCTCACCGCCGCCAGCCGCGACCTGCTGCAACTGCCGCCACCGAAGGGCAAGATTGCCGTGGCCGTGTACGGCATCCGCGACCAGACCGGCCAGTACAAGCCGTCGCCGGACAGCTCGTTTTCCACCGCCGTCACGCAGGGCGCTTCGTCGCTGCTGGTCAAGGCGCTGAAGGACTCGGGCTGGTTCGTGCCGGTGGAGCGCGAGAACCTGCAGAACCTGCTCACCGAACGCAAGATCGTGCGCGCCCTGGAAATGCCGCAACCGGCCGACACGCCGCCGGTGCAAATGCCGCCGCTGCTCGCTGCTTCGGTGCTGATCGAAGGCGGTATCGTCGCCTACGAAAGCAATGTGCGCACCGGCGGCGCGGGCGCGCGCTTTCTCGGCATCGGCATGTCGTCGCAGTACCGGGTGGACCAGGTCACCGTCAACCTGCGCACGGTCGATATCCGCGGCGGCCAGATCCTGCAAAGCGTTTCCACCACCAAGACCATTTATTCGTACGAGCTGCACCCGAGCCTTTTCAAGTTCGTCAGCGTGAAGGACCTGGTGGAAGTGGAAGCGGGCATGACCCGCAACGAACCGGCGCAGCTGTGCGTGAGCGAAGCGATCGCCGCCGCGCTGGGCCACCTGATCGTGCAGGGCGTGCGCGAGCAGAACTGGGCGCTGGCCGACCCGGCCCAGTGGTCGAACCCGGTGGTGCAGCGCTACGCCGGCGAGCACCTGGCCGCCCATGCCCCGCCTGCTGCGACTGCCCCTGCCCCTGCACCCATTACAGAACCACAGCGTTTCACCCCGTAGTACCCAACCAACCAGAGGAGACTGTCATGAGAACCACCATCATTTCCGGCGCCGTTGCCGCCGCCCTAAGCCTGATGTGCGTGCTGCAACCTGCCACCGCGCAAAGCAACCGCGCCACGCTGAGCCAGAACGGCGCCAACAACCTGGCCAACATCGAGCAAATGGCCAGCGCCCAGAACGCCATCGCAACCGTCACCCAGACCGGCAATAACAATACCGTGGGCACGCCCGGTGGCGCAGCAGGCATCATGCAAAGCAATTCGCAGAACGTCACCGCCACCATCAGCCAGAACGGCAACGCCAACCAGGCCGCCGTGGCGCAGGACGACGTGCAGAACAGCACGGCGGCCTTTACCCAGCTGGGCAACAACAACCAGGTGGTGGCCCGCCAGGAAGCGGTGACCACCGCCAACATCAGCGCGCGCCAGGACGGTACCAGCAACTTCGCGGAGTTCGCGCAGTTCGAGGTGGCGACCGGCACCGTGAACACGCGCCAGGTGGGCACGGACAACGAGCTGTCGGTGCGGCAGGAGCGCGCCACCAACACCTCGCCGGTGGTCGAGCAGCAAGGCACGGCCAACGTGGCCAATGTCCAGCAAGTGCTCGACTACGCTTCGAACCCTTCCATTTACCAGAATGGCATGCGCAACGAAGCCAACATGGTGCAGAACAACGCCCGTGAGACCCAGAACATGACGGTGCGTCAGACCGGCATGGACAACCGCGCCACCGTCAGCAACAGCGGCATGCGCAACAACTCGATCGTCACCCAGACCGGCAACAACAACCTGGCGACCGTCAACAAGACCCAGAACTTCAACGAATCGGAGATCCGCCAACTCGGCAACCTGAACACCGCTACCATTACCCAGGCCGGCACCGCAATGACCGCCGCACAACCGAACGTGGCCATGATCATGCAGTTGGGTAACAACGGCAATGCCGCCCTCGCCCAGACCGGCAACAACAACCGCGCAACCATCGTACAACGTTGATCGTTAGCGTTACGCCGCAGGGAGCCCCCACGAGGGGTTCCCTGTTCACCCTGTCTTTGAAGGAGTACGACATGAACGCCCTGCTCAAAGCCGCCATTGCTGCGATCGTGCTGCAATGGTCGCTGCTGGTTCCCGCCGCCACGGCGCAGGAAATCAGCGCCAATATCACCCAGGCCGGCGCCGGCAACCTGGCGGGCATCACCCAGATCGATTCGGACAGCGTCGAAGCCCGCATTGCCCAAACCGGCAGCCGCAATGTGGCCAACCTCGGCCAGGAAGCGGCCTACATTACCTCGGCGGAGATTACCCAGCGCGGCAACGACAACGTTGCCGTCGCGCGCCAGAAGGACACGCTATTGTCAGGCATAGTCGCCCGCCAGACCGGCCAGCGCAACTCGGCCCAACTGCTGCAGGACAGCGTGTTCCCGTTCCTGATCCAGACCAGCCAGACCGGAACGGATAACGACATTGTCATTGTCGAGCGTGCCGGCGGCTTCGCCGGGCCGGTGGTCACGCAGGAAGGAAACGGCAACCGCGCCAGGGTGGAACAATACCTCGACTATTACTCCGGCATCGGTATCAGCCAGACCGGCCTGCGCAATCTGGCCGAGATCACCCAGACCGATGCGTACATGACCGACGGCATGTCGATCACCCAGCAAGGCGCCGACAACCGCGCCAGCATCTCCAACACCGGCCAGTTCAACAGCATGAGCGTGACGCAACTGGGCAACGGCGCCACTGCCAGCGCCAGCCAGTCCGGCACCGGCAACCAGGGCTTCATTCTGCAACACTGATCCCACCATCGGAGACCATATGAAAAACCATCCACCCGCCGAGCGCTGCGCGCCGTCGGCCAGTGCGCTTGCCACCGCCGCTGTTGCCACTGTTGTTGCAGCCTGCACTGTTCTGATCGCTCCGCCAGCGCTGGCGCAGGAGGGGCCCCAGGCCATTGCCACGCAGGCCGGCGCCGGCAACCGCGCCCATATCGCCCAGATCAATGCCGGGGCGGAGGTCTCGGCATTGATCGTCCAGAATGGCGCCAACAACCTCGTTGGCGATCCGGTCATCCAAACCGGCGGCATCTTGCAAACCGACTCGGACGTGCAAGTGGCCGAGGTGCGCCAGACCGGCAAAGCCAACCAGGCTGCGCTCAGCCAGCTCGGCGGCTGGCGCGCGCTGTTCTACCTCGAGCAGGGTGGTAACGACAATCTCAGCACCGTGCGCCAGGACAGCGCAGGCTATTCCGTTACCCGCGTGGCCCAACGCGGTGAGCGCAACCGGGTGGACGGCGACAGTATCGGCTCGGGTGCGCACGGCTTCGATGCCGTCCAGAGCGGTGCCGATAACCGGATCGCGGTCGTGGACCGCTACAGCGGATACGGCGGCCCTTACATCGACCAGAACGGCGCGTCCAACCTGGTCCGGGACTACGCCGCCAACGCGTTTTACGCCTATGTCGACATCGCCCAGCTAGGCGAACGCAACCAGGTCGCCAGCAGCCATGAAGCCTCGTTCAGCACGAGCGCACTGGTCAGCCAGGTGGGCGCCGACAACCTGGTCACGCTGACCAGCGCCGCCGTAGTCAGTGACGGCTTCATCACCCAGGTCGGCGATCGCAATGTCGCCACCACCGGGCAGCACGGCGCCGACCACCGCTTCAACCTGACCCAGGCCGGCAACGGCAACCGTGGCAACATCGTCCAGCGCTGATTTCCCCCCACCCCAGGAGTTATCATGAAACCACCTCTCTCGGCCTGTAGTGCAGCGCTGCTGGCCACGCTGTGCCAGCTGTGCGCCGCCCAGGATGTCAACAACGCCAGCGCCAGCCAGAACGGCGTCGGCAACCGCGCCTACATCGCCCAGACCGATAACGGCGACGGCGTGTATGTCACGGTGATCCAGAACGGCAATAACAACCTGGTGGGCAATCCGGACAGCCGGAGCGGCGGGGTGTGGCAATACGAAGCGTCCGATCTGCGCATGGAAATACGCCAGACCGGCGACGCCAACCAGGCCACCGCAAGCCAGCGCAGTGACCAGCGCACCATCATCATGCTGGCACAGTCAGGCGCCGCCAACGTCACGGCGGTACGCCAGGATGCGGCGGGTGAAACGTCGACGTGGATCAACCAGGCAGGCAGTAACAACCGGATCGACGGCGATGCCGCCAACACCTTCACCAACGGCTTTACCGCCGATCAGACCGGCGACGACAATACCCTCAACGTCTTCAACCGGCGCAACGGCTACTCCAACTCCTACACCAGCCAGGACGGCGCAGCCCACCAGATCACGATCGAGCAAGCCGACTCCGGCTACACCCTGCACGACATTGCCCAGTTTGGCGAACACAACCAGGTGAATGCCTCGAGCCAGGATGCCAGGTTCACGCTCTACAACATCACCCAGAACGGCGCCGACAATCTTGCCACCATCCGCACGTCTGCCGAGGCGAGCCGGGGCGACCTGATCCAGACCGGCAACCGCAATGGGGCCAAGACCGAGCAACTGGGCCGCAGCAGCGACTTCAGCATCACCCAGAGCGGCAATTTCAATACGGCAGCGGTGCGCCAGAACGGCGCTACAGGAGCCGACCTGAACAATATTGCCACCATCCGCCAGAACGGCCAGCGCCTCGATGCCAGCCTGGTCCAGACCGGCGGCGGCAACCAGGGCGTGATCGCCCAGCAATAAACCCCTCGCTATCCTGGCGGCCGCACGGTTGCTGCAGTCGCCAGCACGTTTTCCATTTATATCGTAAGATCACGATATTGACATCGTAAAAAGACGATATGGATATCGACGCGATCCACAAAGCCCTGGCCAATCCCACGCGGCGCCAGATCCTGGCGTGGCTGAAGGACCCCGAGCAGTTCTTTCCAACCCAGTCGCATCCGTTCAGCAATGGCGTGTGCGCGGGCCAGATCGACCAGCGCGTGGGGCTGTCGCAGTCTACCGTGTCGGCCCACCTGGCGATCTTGCTCAAGGCGGGACTGATCACGTCGCACCGCGTGGGCCAGTGGAATTATTTTCAACGTGATGAAGCCACGATCCGGGCTTTCATCGACCAAATGACCTTATAAAGGAAACACATGCCTACCCTCTTCGACCCGATCACCATTGGCGACCTGACCCTGAAAAACCGCATCGTCATGGCCCCGCTCACCCGCGCCCGCGCCGTTGGCGGCAACCGCGTGCCGAACGCCCTGATGGCCGAGTACTACGTGCAACGCTCCAGCGCCGGCCTGATACTCTCGGAAGCCACCTCGGTCACCCCGCAAGGCGTCGGCTATGCCGATACGCCGGGCCTGTGGTCCGACGAGCAGGTGGAAGGCTGGAAACAGGTAACTGCCGCCGTGCACGCGGCCGGCGGCGTGATCTTCGCCCAGCTGTGGCACGTGGGCCGCATTTCCGACCCGAGCCTGTTGAACGGCGACGCGCCGGTGGCGCCAAGCGCGATCGCGGCCGAAGGCCACGTCAGCCTGCTGCGCCCGATGCGCCCTTACCCGGTGCCGCGCGCGCTGGACACGGAAGAGCTGGCCGGCGTGGTGGCCGCCTACAAACTGGGCGCGGAAAACGCCAAGAAGGCCGGCTTCGACGGTGTGGAAATCCACGGCGCCAACGGCTACCTGCTCGACCAGTTCCTGCAAGACAAAACCAACCAGCGCACCGACAACTACGGCGGCCCGATTGAAAACCGCGCGCGCCTGATGCTGGAAGTGACCGATGCCTGCATCGCCGTCTGGGGCGCCGACCGCGTGGGCATGCACCTGGCGCCACGCCGCGACGCGCACGACATGGGCGACTCCGACCCGGCAGCCACCTTCGGCTACGTGGCGCGCGAGCTGGCCAAGCGCAAGATCGCTTTCATCTGCGCGCGCGAAGCCGTGGGCGAAGACAGCCTGGGCCCGCTGTTGAAGAAGGAATTCGGCGGCGTGTACATCGCCAACGAAAGCCTGGACAAGGCCGGCGCCCAGCAGTTGCTCGACAAAGGCACGGCCGACGCGGTGGCCTTCGGCAAGGACTTCATCGCCAACCCGGACCTGCCACGCCGCCTGGAAATCGATGCGCCACTGAACAAGTGGAATGCCGAAACGTTCTATGGCCCGTCGGCCGAAGGGTATACCGACTACCCCGCTTTGGCCGCTTAAACGCGCATCCCAGTGAAGGGGGCGGCCCCGTACGGGCGCTGTTCCCCCCCGAAACCCATGGGGTCGGCCCCCATACGGGCGCTGTTTACCCCCCCGAGACCCATGGGGTCGGACCCCGTACGGGCGCTGTTTACCCCCGAGACCCATGGGGTCGGACCCCGTACGGGGTCCGACCCCAAAGCATTGCGCCGTGCGGGTTTAGCGTGGCTGCGTGTAGCTGACCGGCACGAACTGGTAAGCCTTGCCGCTGGCGCGCACGTGGCCCAGTGCCGGGAACGACAGGTGCGCCGCGCCGACCAGGTAGCCGCCCTTGGCCGCTGCCGCAAACGCCGCGTTGCGCTCCTTGATCGCCACCTTGCTGTCGGTATCGAAGACGATGCCGACGTTCGGATCGTCGAACTGTACCGACTGTACGTGCAGCAGGTCGCCCAGCAACACCAGCTTCTGTCCCTTGCTCTCCACCACGTAACTGATATGCCCCAGCGTATGGCCGCCGTTGAATTGCGACCGGATGCCGGGCACCAGCTCGCCATTGGCGGTAATCGGCTGGAATTTTCCGGCTTTGACGTACGGTGTGAGCGACACCATCGGCCCCTCGAAGGCTGACTTGTCGTCGGGCTTGGCCTGGTCCAGGTTGGCCTGGTTCAGGTAGTAATCGGCATCCTGCTTGCCGGCCCGCACGATGGCGTTCGGAAATACGCGCTGGTCCTTGCTGGCCAGGCCGCCGACGTGGTCGCTGTGCATGTGGGTGATATAGATTTCATCGACCTGGTCCGGCGTATAGCCGGAGGCCTTGAGGCTGGCTGCGAGCTGGCCGGCGGTGGGGCCGAACAGGCCGGCGGCGCCGGTGTCGATCAATACCAGCTTGCTGCCGGTGTTGATCAGGAAGGCATTGACCGAGGTTTGCAGCGGCTCTTTCAGGAACGATTTATCGAGCGCCGCCTTGGTTTTCGCTTCCGGCTGCTTGAGCAGCTTGCTCACCGGCAGGTCGAGCGTGCCGTCGTTGAGCACGGTCACTTCGAAGTCGCCGAGCGTGGTGCGATAGAAACCTGGCGCCTGGAACTTGGCGAACGGTGCTGCAGCCTGGGCTGGCGCCATGGCGCCGGCAAACACGGCGGCGACCGCGGCAGCCAGCAGGGACCGGGACCGGAAGCGGGACGAACGTACGATGTGCGACATGATTTTCCTTATTGTTGGCATTTTGGAACCTGACAGCTTACCGTAACTGCACGCCAACACCTGCCTCAAAAGGATGAATAACTTGCCCCCCATCCGGGGCCAATATAGAATGCGCCGAGTTTTTTGACGAGGAAGATGTCGCCATGTCAAGAGTATAAATAAACCAATACAGGGTGCATGACATGAGCGAATTCGAACTACAGGCAGCGGCGCTGCCAAGGTTGCGTCAGCGCCTGGCGCTGCGCGTACTGAACCTGTTCGGCTGGAAGGTACTGTTCCGCCCCCTGCCGGGCCCGCGTGGCATTTGCGTGATTTATCCGCACACGTCGAACTGGGATTTCCCGATCGGCCTGCTGGGCAAGTGGGCGATGGACCAGCCGTTCCGTTTTCTGGCCAAGGACTCGCTGTTCAAGTCGCCGCTGGGACCGTGGTTCCGCTGGCTCGGTGGCGAGCCGGTCCAGCGCGGCGCGCCGCAAGGCACCATCAAGGCCCAGGCCGAGCGCATGAACGCCGCCGACTATTACTGGGTAGGGATCACGCCCGAAGGCACGCGCGCGTACCGGCCCAACTGGAAGAGCGGCTTTTACCACCTGGCCAGGGAAGCGAAGGTGCCGCTGGTGCTGGTGTTCATGGACTATCCGACCAAGACGCTGAGCCTGGTCGATCACGTGTACCTGACCGGCGACCAGGAGGCCGACATGGCAACGATCCGCGCGGTGCTGGAAGGCCACCAGGGGCTGCACCCGGAGAATGCGGCGCCGATCATCCTCGGCGAGCGGCGCGCGGAGCCACGTAACTGACCCCCCAAGGCCTCTTTCGCCACAACGCATGCCGTACCGCTTGGGGTCGGACCCACAGGGCGCTGTTTACCCGTGAGACCCATGGGGTCGGACCCCGTACGGGCGCTATTTACCCCTGAGACCCATGGGGTCGGACCCTAATGCCGTTAAGTTAAGCTGAAGTTTTAATTTTTTTAGCATCGAAACGTCGTCCCCGCGCAGGCGGGGACCCAATTTGGCGTGCATTTCGACGAATTTCGTAGAACCTGGGTACCCGCCTTCGCGGGTACGACGGGTACGCTGAGCTTAACTTAACGGCATTAGGGTCGGACCCCGTACGGGGTCCGACCCCGGTTGGTATTGCGGGTTAGATTGCTGCAGCGAGCACCATGCCGGTGGCGGCAATTCCCGCGCCGGAAAACTTCACCGCCAGCGCCGGGCCCGCGCGACCCAGCAGGCGCCCGCCGTAGACCAGCAGCGCGCTCGCTGCCAGCAAACCAAATGCCGCCGGCACAGTCGGCAGTTCCAGCCCGTGCGCATTGCCGTGCAGGAAAGCGAACGCGCCCACCATCGCCACGCCCACCGCAGCCGGCAAGCGCGCGGCAAGGGCGATCAGCGCCCCCAGCGCCGCCACCGTCAGCGCGATGCCCAGTTCCAGGCCCGGCAGCGCCATGCCCAGCGCACCAGCCAGCATACCGGCCATCGCCATGCCGACAAATGTCGGCGGCAGCCACTGCCCGGGCGACTGGCGCGCGCTCCACACGCCGACCGCCAGCATCGCCAGCAAGTGGTCGATGCCGGAAAACGGATGCGTAAAGCCATCGAGGAAGCCGTGCGCGTGCGCGCCTGCCTGTGGATGGGCGACGGCGGCGGTGCTTGCCAGCGCCAGCGTCAACGCTGGAACGAGTATCTTGACGGTGCGTTTCATTGGATCTCCTGGGCAAAGTGTGGTGTCTGGCCGAGCAGGCCCTGTTCACGGATAAAGTCGATCACGGCGGTCACGCCGTCGCCGCTGCGCAAATTGGTGAAGATGAACGGCCGGCTGCCGCGCTGTTGCCTGGCGTCGCGCGCCATCACGTCCAGGTCCGCGCCCACGTGCGGCGCCAGGTCGGTCTTGTTGATGATCAGGAGGTCGGAGCGGGTGATGCCGGGGCCGCCCTTGCGCGGGATTTTTTCGCCGCCGGCCACGTCGATCACGTAAATGGTCAGATCGGACAGTTCGGGGCTGAAGGTGGCGGCCAGGTTGTCGCCGCCCGACTCCACCAGGATCAGGTCCAGGTTGGGAAAATCGGCCTGCATGCGGGCGATCGCTTCCAGGTTGATCGAGGCATCCTCGCGGATTGCAGTATGAGGGCAGCCGCCCGTCTCCACGCCCATCAGGCGCTCGGCCGGCAGCGCGTCGGCGCGCAGCAGGATCTCCATGTCTTCCTTGGTGTAGATGTCATTGGTGATGACTGCCATGTCGTAATGATCGCGCATGCCCTTGCACAGCATTTCGCACAGCGCCGTTTTGCCGGAACCGACCGGGCCGCCGATGCCGACGCGCAGGGGATTGGAGGTGATTTGACTCATATCGTTTATCTCGTTTTTAAAATTTATGATCGGTAAAGCCGGCTGTATTGGACCTCGTGCTGCATCGACAGCAGCGACAGGCCGGGCGCCCAGTTGCACATGGCGTCATCCTGCACGGTTTGCGCGTAGCGGGCAGCCGTCTCGATATCGTCCCGCAAGGACAGCAGCATGCGCTGCCCCGCCACCTGCCCCAGCGGCACCGATTTGACGCACACCAGTACCTGGTTTTCGGCCCACGCGAACAGCATGGCCAGGAGCGCCGCGTCGTGCGGAATCTTCAGCGCCGCCACCGCGCAGGCGAATGCCGTTGGCAGCGCCACTTCGGGCTCGCGCTGCAGGCGGGCTTTCGCTTCGGCGTCGAGGATATCGAGTTCGGCCAGCAGCTTGGTGAGCGAGTAGCCCATCTGGATGGTTTCGGCGCGAAACTCCGCGCTGTCGCGCGAGGCGATGAAACGCTCGCTCCAGTCGTCCACGCCCTGCCAGTCGCGGTTGGTCCATGCCTGCATCAGGCGCCAGGCAATCGGCGCCTCCCACTGCGCCACCACTTCGTGCAGGTGCCGCAAAATCCAGGCACGCGCGGTGGGGGCGTTGTGGACCGTGCCGTTTTCCAGCACCGCTTCGAGGCCTTGCGAGTAGCTGTAGGCGCCGATCGGTAACGCGGGGCTGGCGAATTGCAGGAGGTTGAGCAGTGCTGACGCTTGCATTATTTGGCCGCCTTCAGATCCGTCGTCCTCGCGCAAGCGGGGACCCATAGACCGCGTGCATTCCGGCTCAGCATGGATCCCCGCGTTCGCGAGGATGACGGATCTGCGGTCCGCATGTCAATTGGATTCCCTTTGATGCAGGACGACGGATTTGGGGCTGTCAATTGGCGTCACCAGGGCGATGGATTTTTTGACGCACCGGTATCGGCGCCAGCGGATGGTTGTCGTGGTGATGTCCATGGCCGCCACCATAGGCGCCCGACTCCGGCTCGAACGCAGCCATCTCTTCGACCACCGCCGCGCCCAGCCCCGCCAGCATCTCCTTCAGCACTGCATCCGCCCGGATGCGCAGGAAGCCGTCGCCCACCTGGGCCTGGGTGTGGCGGTTACCGAGGTGGAAAGCACAGCGCAACAGCGTGTGGGCATCCACACAGGTGACCTTGTAGGTCGGCTCAAAGGCCGCCACCACCGCGATCACGCGTCGGTCTTCGCCGGTGAGCAGGTCGCCGTCGCGCAGCACGGTGCCGCGCGAGGTGAACACGGCCACGTCCTCACCGTTGTCGAGCGTGGCGCGCAGCCGGCATTTTTCGCGCAGTTCGTACGGCAGCACCAGCCGGGCTGCAATGGGGCCGGCTTCGGCCGCTGAAATTTTGGTATGGAAAGTGAACATATCGCTTACTTGGAACAGGATTAGAACAGGAAGTAACGCTGCGCCATCGGCAGCACGCTGGCCGCTTCGCAGACCAGCAGTTCGCCATTGGCGCGCACTTCGTAGGTTTCGGGGTTGACGTCCATTTTTGGCGCCAGGTCGTTGTGGATCATGTCGGACTTGCGCAGCGCGCGCATATTCTTCGCCACGATCAGCGTTTTATTGAGCTTGAGCCGTTCGCCGATGCCGTCGTCGAACGCCGACTGCGAGACAAACGTAAACGACTTTTTCAGGCCGCCGCCAAAGGCGCCGAACATCATCCGGTAGTGCACCGGCTGCGGCGTCGGAATCGAGGCGTTCGGGTCGCCCATCGGCGCGGCGGCGATCATGCCGCCCTTGATGATGGTCGATGGCTTGACGCCGAAGAACGCCGGCTTCCACAGCACCAGGTCGGCGATCTTGCCCACTTCGACCGAGCCCACTGCATGCGCGATACCGTGGGTGATGGCCGGGTTGATCGTGTACTTGGCGACGTAGCGCTTGACGCGGAAGTTGTCGTTGTCGGACGAGTCCTGCGGCAGCGAGCCGCGCTGCACTTTCATCTTGTGCGCGGTCTGCCAGGTGCGCAGCACCACTTCGCCCACCCGGCCCATGGCCTGCGAGTCGGACGACATCATCGAGATGGCGCCGATGTCGTGCAGGATGTCTTCGGCGGCGATGGTCTCGCGGCGGATGCGCGATTCGGCAAAGGCCACGTCTTCCACGATGGCCGGGTCGAGGTGGTGGCACACCATCAGCATGTCGAGGTGTTCGTCGAGCGTGTTGACGGTAAACGGCCGGGTGGGATTGGTGGAAGATGGCAGCACGTTCGATTCGCCCACGGCCGCGATGATGTCGGGCGCGTGGCCGCCGCCCGCCCCTTCGGTGTGGAAGGTGTGGATGGTGCGGTCCTTGAAGGCGGCGATGGTGTCGGCCAGGTAGCCGCCTTCGTTGAGTGTGTCGCTGTGAATCGCCACCTGCACGTCCATCTCGTCGGCTACCGTCAGGCAGTTGTCGATGGCGGCCGGGGTGCTGCCCCAGTCCTCGTGCAGTTTCAATCCGATGGCGCCGGCGCGTACCTGCTCTTCCAGTGGCGCGGGGAGGCTTACATTGCCCTTGCCGAGAAAACCGAGGTTCATCGGGAAGGCGTCGGCCGCCTGCAGCATCGAGTGCAAATGCCACGGTCCCGGCGTGCAGGTGGTGGCCGAGGTGCCGGCCGAGGGCCCGGTGCCGCCGCCGATCATGGTGGTCACGCCGCTCATCAGGGCTTCTTCGATCTGCTGCGGGCAGATGAAGTGGATGTGGGTGTCGACGCCGCCGGCGGTGACGATCTTGCCTTCGCCGGCGATGATCTCGGTGGCGGCCGCGATGATCATGTCCACGCCGGGCTGGATGTCAGGGTTGCCGGCCTTGCCGATGGCGGCGATCATGCCGTCGCGCAGGCCGATGTCGGCCTTGACGATGCCCCAGTGGTCGACGATGACAGCATTGGTGATCACGGTATCCATCACCAGCGGGTCGGTGCGGCAGCGCTGCGACTGGCCCATGCCGTCGCGGATCACCTTGCCGCCGCCAAATTTCACTTCTTCGCCGTAGATGGCGTAGTCTCTTTCGATTTCGATAAACAGTTCGGTGTCGGCCAGGCGGATACGGTCACCAGTGGTGGGACCGAACATCTCCGAATAAGCGCGGCGCGAGATTGTAGCCATGTCTGCCTTTTTTATTTTTTAGGGGGATTTGGATCGAGTTTTCCCATGACTTTGCCGCTGAAGCCATAGACTTCCATGTCGCCCGACAGCGTGACCAGTTCCACCGTGCGCTGCTGGCCCGGTTCGAAGCGGACGGCGGTGCCGGCGGCGATGTTGAGGCGCTTGCCGTAAGCCTTCCAGCGCTCGAACTTGAGCTCCGTGTTCACTTCGAAAAAGTGGAAGTGCGAGCCGATCTGCACCGGGCGGTCGCCCTGGTTGGTCACCACCACGGTGGCGGTCTCGCGGCCTTCATTGAGACCGATCTCGCCGTCCTTGAGTCGATATTCACCGGGAATCATCGCGATCTCCTCGTTCAGGGTATGGGATTGTGGACGGTGACAAGCTTGCTGCCGTCGGGGAAAGTGGCTTCGACCTGGATGTCCGGGATCATCTCGGGGATGCCCTCCATGACATCCTGGCGCGACAAAATGGTCTGCCCCTCGGACATCAGCTGTGCCACGGTCTTGCCATCGCGCGCGCCTTCCATGATGGCGCAGGTGATCAGCGCCACCGCTTCCGGGTAATTGAGTTTCAGGCCGCGCGCGAGGCGCCGTTCGGCCACGATGCCGGCGGTGAAGATCAGCAGCTTGTCTTTTTCTCTTGGTGTCAGTTCCATGTGCTTCCAGTCATATTCGTATTCTTGTTCAGGTCTGCCAGATGCGCGGCGTGATGGCTGCGCGATCGAGCAGTTGCGGGCGCACGCGACGCCACACGGCCAGCATCAGGCGGCGCGCGGTCTCGCTGTCGTCGCCCAGGTGGCGCGCCACCAGCACGCCCCTGGTATGGGTAACGCCGAACCGATGCCCGCCGTTGACCGCACCGTCGGCCGTGATGTCGGCGCGGATGTCGGCCAGCAGTTGATTCATCTGCGCCGCCGGCAGCGCCTTGCCCGCCGCGATCAGCGTGGCGCACACGGTATGGCCACCGAGCGCCAGCGGGCTATCGAGCTGCCCGCCGAGCATGGCGCCCTGCTCCCACCACAGCAGCTTGCCCTCGCGACGGATGCTGCTGCGCTGGGTGATGGTGCCGGTCTCGAACACCTCGCCCGAACCGCGCCGGCCCATGCACAGGATCTCGCAGCCGATGTAGGTGGCGCCAAGCGCCAGCTCCACGTGCTGGTCGAGGGTCACGTCGGCGGTGTCGAAGAAGATGGTCTCCTGCGGCAGCCACTCGAGCGCCGCGTCCTGGTTGACGTGCAGGTGCACGGTCTGGCGTGAGCGCTTGCCGTTGGCCTGGTACCACTTGGCAGCGCCGGGCGTGGTGATGCACGCGTGCGCGCGGTCGCCCACGCCGATATCGATGGCCAGCTGGTCGCCGCCCACCACCCCGCCCGGCGGATGGACCACGATGGCGTGGCAGACTTTTGCGTCTTCCGGGTACAGCGCCTTCTGGACGCGCAGCGGACCGTGGTGGCGGTTGTTGTACAGGCGCGTGGTACCGCCATCGTCCGCAAAGCCGAGCGTGAGGCTGGCCTGCCAGGCGCCGGCTTGGCTGGCTGGCCTGGTGAGACGTTCGCTCGGTGCGGTGCAATCTGGCATGAGGGTTTCATCGACAAATAATGTCGTGTCGTATGCAAACGGCGTGCCAGCGAGCGACAAACATTCGTAGCGGTTTTAGACACGCCACGCACCATTAAGGTGCGTCCGCACCAATGTGGCGCAATTCTCACGCTAAAAAATAAATATTGACATCGAAATCGATTCCTATATGCTTACTAAATCGTTGCACTAAATCGATTTAGTAAGGCTCAGACCGAACGGATCGTCCATCTGGTGCATCGATGCAGTCAGAGCGCACTTATAAAAACCACAACGGAGACAACCGATGGTCACAACGCATTCCGGCAGCCAGCTGCCGCGCTATCCCAACATGAAGCCCATGGCTGCCGCCCTGGCGCTGCTGCAACTGTCGTCCATCACGCAGGCCCATGAGGCCGCCCAGGCTGCTGCGCCGCAGCTGGAACAGGTGGTCGTGTCGGCCAACCGCCGCATCGAAAAGCTCGAAGACGTGCCGCAATCGATCTCGGTGCTCACCGGCGAAGCGCTGGAGCGCAACAACGTGCGCGAGTTCGACGACATCGTCAATCTGTCCCCTGCCCTGACCATTTCGACCGGCACCCAGGTGGGCACCAACAGCATCAATATGCGCGGCATCGGCACCACGTCCAACAACATCGGCATCGAGGGCGATGTGGCCGTGATCGTCGACGACATGCCGTACGCCCAGGCGCAGCAGGCCTTCCGCGACCAGTCCGACGTGGCGCGTGTCGAGGTGCTCAAGGGCCCGCAAAGCACCATGTTCGGCAAGAGCGCGATTGCCGGCGCGGTGGTGATCACCACCAAACCGATCGGCGCCGGTCCGATGAAGGGCAAGCTCTCGCTGTTTCGCAGCAGCGACGACGAGTACCGGGTGCAGACGTCCGTGAGCGGACGCATGTCCGATACCGTCGGTGTGCGCCTGTTCGCCAGCAAGACCAATTTCCCTGGCCTGCTCTACAACCTCACCACCGACAGCATGCAGAACGGCTCCGGCGGCAAGACCTTCTTCGCCAAGGTGCAGTGGCAGGTCACGCCGGACCTCGACGTGCAGCTGGCGCCGCGCTACGACCACACGCTGCGCACCGGGAACACCGCCGCGATCAATTCGATCGGACCAGGCGTCGGCTACCTGTACAACAAGAACTACAAGGCGCTGTCGAACACCGAGGTGCTGCGCGGCATTAACGTTTCGCAGTTCAACACCACCATCCGCAACGACTCGCCCACCGGGCTGGAAGCGACCGATCGCGGCATCGGCGTGCGGGTGAACTACCTGTTCCCGGACAGCTCACCGATGGCTGGCCATGCGCTCACCTCGATCACGTCGGTGGACAACAACAAGTCCAACGACTTCCGCGACAACGACAATATCGACCTGGTATCCACGTTCTACCAGCTCGACCACTTCGGCAAACCGTCGGGCATCAACGAGCGGCCCGAGATCAACGGCACCATGGACACCAAGATGACCAGCCAGGAGTTTCGCCTGACGTCGCCGGACAGCGGCAATTTCCGCTACCTGGCCGGCCTGTGGATCGCCCGCACCAGCATCGACCGTACCTACCGGCGCGGCAATCCGTTCGTCAAGGAGACCAGCTGGACCAACTACGAGACCTCGTCGTCGGTGCTCAACCGCGCGCTGTATTTCAACGGCAGCTGGGACTTCGTGCCCAAACATACGCTCACCGGCGGCGTGCGCCTCACGCGTGAATCGAACGACTACATGTTCCACACCATCGACAGCCTGCTGTCGTCGGCGCCGAACAATGTGCACACCGGCGAGAACTACTACAACGCGCCCAAGCACCACGAAAACTACGTGACCGGCAAGCTCGGTTACGGCTACAAGCTCACGCCCAACACCATGGTGTACGGCACCGCCTCCACCGGCACCAAGGGCGTCGCTTACGACATGACCAGTGGCGCCAACAACGTCAACGTCTTCAAGCGCCTGCCGCTGGCGCCCGAGGAAGCCACCAGCTACGAAGCCGGCTTCAAGGCCAACCTGTGGAACAACCGCGCCACGCTCAACCTGGCCGTATTCAAGACCCGCTTCCGCGACTACCAGACGTCGGCCACCGAGCGCTTCTCGGACGGCAGCCAGGCCAGCGTGTTGTACAGCATTCCAAAGATCCAGACCCAGGGTTTCGAGGCCGACGCCTCGGCCCTGCTCACGCGCGACTTCCTGCTGTCGGCCAACCTCGCCTTTACCCGCGCCACGGTAGTGAACTGGCGCCAGGGCCCCTGCTACAGCGGCGCCAAGGATTGCACCGTGCCCAACGAACTGGTGCCGGGCGCTTTCCTGCGCGACGCCAGCGGCGGCCTGATGCCCAACTCGCCCAAGTGGAAAACCAATGTCGGCGGCGAGTACACGCTGCCGATCAAAAGCTTCAAGACTGCGATCAACGCCAACGTGCGCGCGCAGTCCAAGGTGCAGGGCGCGATCAGCCAGGACCCGAGCCTGAAACGGCCCGGCCATGCTATCGTTGACCTGGGCGCCTCGATCGCCGGCCGCAGTGGAAAATACAAGCTGTCGGTCGGTATCAAGAACCTGTTCGACCACCACTACTCGGTGGGCAACGGCGGCAGCTTCCTGAACTTCAAGCAGACGTCGGGCCCCGATATACGCTCGTATGGCTGGCAGCCAGCGCGCGACGCATTCCGCTATTACACCGCCCGGCTGGACGTCAATTTCTGACCAGCCGCTCAACTCAAGGACACCATGAGCGAACCAAAAATTCAGGATGTCGCGCGCCTGGCGGGGGTTTCCCCGTCCAGCATCTCGAATTTCCTCAACAACCGCATGGGCCAGATGCGGCCGGACACGCAGGCCAAGATCCAGCAGGCCATCGAGCAGCTGGGCTACCGGCCCAACAACGCCGCGCGCCAGCTCAAGACCGGCGTGGCCTCGATGGTCGGCCTGCTGGTGCCGTCGCTGGCCAACCAGTTCTTCGGTGCGCTGGCGTGCGCCGTGGAGGCGGCCGCCGCCCGCCACCACTGCCACGTGATGACCTTCAGCACCTTCCGCGATCCCGAGCGCGAACGCGGCGTGATGGCCGACCTGCTGGCGTACGGGGTGAAAGGCATCATCACCGGCTCGGCACTCAGCGATACCGAGCACCTGGCGGCGATCACCTCGCGCTGCCCGGTGGTCGCCTTCGACATCAAGCGCGACCAGGATTCGGACCAGCGCATCGCCACCGTCTCGATGGACAACGCCGCCGCCACCACGCTGGCGGTGGAACACCTGGCCATGCTGGGCCACCGCGCCATCGCGCTGGTGACGCCGCCGCCGTACACGCTGAACCGCCAGGAGCGTATCCGCGGTTTCCAGCAGGCGGCCGCCGCCGCCGGCATCGTCGGTGAGCTGATCATTGCCGACGCCACCGACGGTCCCACCGACCTGCACGGCGACACCCGGCTGTTCGAACTTGGCCGCAGCGCGGCGTCGCGCATCGTCACGTCGTCGGCGCGGCCCACGGCGGCGATTGCGATCAACGACATGATGGCCATCGGCGTGGGCGTAGGCCTGAAACAAATGGGACGGCGCATTCCGGCCGATATCTCGCTGATCGGCATCGACGATATTTTCTTCTGCGCCGCACACGATCCGCCATTGACCACGCTGCGCCAGCCGATCCAGGCCATGGCCGACGCCGCGCTGCAACGCATCCTGACGCCGGACGAACCCGCTGACGGCGCGCTGTTCGCGCCCGAGCTGATCGTCCGTTCATCCACCGCCACACCACCGCAATCCTGACCTTGCATATCTATACGGAGACAAACATGGAACTCAAGCAAAGCACTGAACTCACCGGCAAAAAAGCCCTCGTCATGGGCGGCGCCTCGGGCATCGGCAAGGCCACGTCGCTGGCACTGGCCGCCGCCGGCGCCGACGTGGTCCTCACCTACTGGAGCAGCGCAGAAGAAGCCGAGCAGGTGGTCACGCAAATCCGCACCCTGGGCCGCCAGGCCCACGCCATCCGCGCCGACGTTGCCGATGCCGACGTGGCCGAACAGGTATTTGCCCAGGCGGAGCACGCCATTGGCGAGATCGACACCCTGTTCGCCAACATCGGTGGCCTGATCCAGCGCTGCCGCGTGGTCGACATGCCGCTGTCGTTGTGGAACGAGTCGATGAACCTCAACCTCACCAGCACCTTCTTGATCTGCCAGGCCGCGCTCAAGCGCATGGAGCCGCGCGGTCGCGGCACCATCGTCACCATGTCGTCGCTGGCCGCCTTCGACGGCGGCGGCCCCGGTTCGTCGCACTACGCGGCATCGAAGGCAGCGGTGGCCACGTTCACCCGCGCGCTGGCCAAGGAAGTAGGCCCGCTGGGCATCCGCGTCAACGGCGTGGCGCCGGGCCTGATCGCCACCCGCTTCCACGATACCTTCAATACGCCCGCCAACCGCCTGGCGATCGCCGAGCGCACGCCGGCCAAGCGCGAAGGCCAGCCGGCAGACGTCGCCAACGTGGTGGTGTTCCTGGCGTCGGAACGCGCCGCCTTCCTGGCCGGCGAAATCATCCAGGTCAACGGCGGCCTCGCACTCTACTAAGCGACTAACCAGGAACCCCCATGAATCCATCGATCACACGACGCCGTTTTCTGGGCGCCGCAGCCCTTGCTTTGCCCGTGCTTTCGTCGGGCCAGCTGATGGCGCAAGATGCGCGCGAAGCGCTGGGCCCCAAGCAGGGCAAGGCCAAGGGCGGCCCGCACCCGCTGCAGGCGCTGATGCAGGCCAGGCCGGCGCCGCTGCGCGCCGAACTGCGCGGCGTGCATCCACGCGTATTCATCACCAGCGCCGGCCTGGCCGACCTCAAACAACGGGCCACTACCACCCATAAAGCCGAATGGCAGCAGGCCCTGGCCGGCCTGGTAGCGATGAAGCAGGACCCGGCGCCCTCGCCTGCGCAAAAGCGCCGCGCCCAGAACACGGTGGCCATCGGCATCGCCGGCGCCGCCATGGCGTACCGCATCGAGGGCGACGAGCGTTACCTGGCCGCTGCCCGCAAGTACATGGAAGCGGCGGTCAGCTACCCGGTCTGGGGCTACACCTACAGCAAGCCGAACGTGGACCTGGCCGCCGGCCACCTGCTCTACGGCCTGGGCATGGGCTACGATCTGCTGTTCGACGTGCTGACCGAAGACGAGCGCAAACGCTACCGCGACAAGCTGGCGCACCAGGCGCGCCTGCTCGCTGCACACTTCGCGCCCAAGCCGGGCAAGACCTTTTCGTACAGCCAGAACCACTGCTTCATCCCGATCGCCGGCCTGGCCATTGCCGCGTACGCGATCTGGGACGAAGTGCCGGAAGCTGCCACCTGGGCTGCGCAGTCGCGGGCAATCTTCTCGCGCGTGCTGGACGTGGCCTCGCCCGACGGCTATTTCTACGAAGGCGTGGAATACTGGGTGTTCTCGATGCCGTGGATTATCCACGCGCTCGACGCCTTTGCCCACGCCGCCGGCGACGACCTGTACGACCACCCGGCGCTGCAAAAAGCCCACCTGTACATGGCCCACTCGCTCACGCCCAATGGCCAGGACATCTTCGACTTCGGCGATGCCTTCGAGGGACCGCTCACGCGCTCGCGCCACGGCGACGAGGCGGCGCGCACCCACCCGAACGGCAAGCTGCATTCCAACTACAACCTGATCTACCGCCTCGCTGCGCGCTTCAAGAGCGCCGAAGCGCAGGGCGTGGCGGACTGGATGAAGTCCCTGGGCCACGTGTGCGCGGAAGACTTCTGGACCCTGCAATGGCGCGACGCGTCGATTACGCCCGCACCGATCACGGCGCTGGCGCCGCACCACCACTTCGACGACCTGGGCACCGTGTACTGGCGCAGCGACTGGACCGACAAGGCCACCGCGTTCGCCTTCCGCGCGGGCCCGCCCGAGGGTCACCACGCAGCCACCTTGTTCGACAAGCTGCCCGACTGGCACCTGTCGATGGGCCACTCGCACCCGGACGCCGGCAGCTTTATCCTGTACGCCAACGGCACCTATTTATCGGGCCCGATGGGATACGCAGGCATCCCGCGCAGCAACCTCAGTAACACGGTGCTGATCGACGGCCAGGGCCAGGCCAACGAAGGCCATGGCCACGATGCGTTTGCCGACTACCCGTATGCGCGGCTCGACACGATCCGCCTCACCACCGTCAACCTGGCGGCCGACCGCGCCGAAATCGTGGCCGACCTCACCGGCGCGTTCCGGCAGGAGCTGGGCGTGGACAAGCTGGAACGCCGTTTTACGTACGAAGACGGCGCCTGGACCACGACCGACCGCCTGCGCGCATCGCGCCCGGTGGTGCTCACCGCGCAGGTGCACGGCGACACGACGATTGCATCCAGAGGCCAGCAGCGCTATCTTGTAGCCGGCAAACCAGCCGCGCTGCAAGTGGACATCAAGACCGCCGGCGCCAAGGCAGTCGTCGAAAAAGGTGTGGTGACCGCTGCCGGCCCGCCGGGCAACGTGGACAAGGGCCCGCGCGAGGAGCGCGGCTCCGTGCTGCGCATCTCGATGCCGGCTGCGCGCGAAACGTCAATCATCACCACCATGAGGCCTGTTAATGGATGAACGCAAGGATGAACGCAAGGACGAACATAAGCCCGATGTAGTCACCATAGGCGAGGCGATGGCCCTGTTCATCGCCCGCGAAGCAAAACCGTTGGCTGACGTGCGCGACTTCGAGCGCGCCACCGCCGGCGCCGAACTCAATGTATCGGTCGGCCTGTCGCGGCTCGGCTTTCGCGTGGGCTACCTGTCCGCGCTGGGCAACGACAGCCTGGGCGCCAACCTGCTTGCCTTCATGGACGCCGAAGGCATCGACCGCAGCCACGTGCGCATCGACCACGACTACCCCACCGGCTTCATGCTCAAGGCCATGACCGACGACGGCAGCGACCCGCAAGTGGAATACTTCCGGCGCGGTTCGGCCGCCAGCCGGCTGTCACCGGCCGACCTGCGTGAGCCCGATCCTTGGCGCGAGGCGCGCCTGCTGCACGTGACCGGCATCTCGCCGGCGCTGTCGAACGGCTGCCGCGAACTGGTGTTCGCCATGGCGCGCCAGGCCCGCGCGGCTGGCCGCCTGGTCACGTTCGACCCCAACCTGCGACCGCGCCTGTGGCCGTCCGAAGCGGCGATGGTCGACATCATCAACGAACTGGCGGGACTTAGCGACGTGGTGATGCCGGGCCTGTCCGAGGGCAAGCTGCTCACCGGCCGCGCTGACGCCGCCGGCATCGCCGACTTTTACCTGGAGCGCGGCGCGCGCCAGGTGGTGGTCAAGCTGGGGCCGGACGGCGCCTACTACGCCGACGGCGCCAACCGGGGCACGGTACCCGGCCAGCCGGTGGCAAAGGTGGTGGACACGGTGGGCGCCGGCGACGGCTTCGCGGTGGGCGTGTTGAGCGCCCTGCTCGAGGGTCTTTCGCTGCGCGACGCCGCCGCGCGCGGCAACGCCATCGGTGCGCGCCAGGTGCAGTTCCGTGGCGACTGCGACGGCCTGCCCACGCGCGAGGAGCTGGCCGAGGCCATGGCGCCGCCTGCGCCATGAGCCACCATCGCCCGTAAATAAACCAATAAGGAGACAAGGGCATGACAACCAAAAAAGGGCTGCGCTGGCTGGTGATCACACTGGTCGCCGCCGCCACCATCATCAATTACATCGACCGCTCGGCGCTGGCGGTCATGTGGCCCGGCATCGCCGCCGAGCTGGGGCTGGACAAGCGCGACTACGCCAACATCATCACGGTGTTCCTGATCGGTTACGCGATCGGCCAGTCGCTGTTCGGCAAAATTTTCGACGCGCTCGGCACCCGCATCGGCTTCCTGCTGTCGATCGTGGTGTGGTCGGTGTCGATCGGCCTGCACTTCGTCGCCCGCAGCGCCTTGTCGTTCGCTCTGTTCCGCGCTTTGCTCGGCGTGGGCGAGGCTGGCAACTGGCCCGGCGCCACCAAGGCGATTGCCGAATGGTTTCCGGTACGCGAACGGGCGCTGGGCCAGGGCATCTTCGGCGCGGGCGCCTCGGTCGGCTCGATCATCGCGCCGCCGCTGGTCGCCTTTCTGTATGCGTACGTGGGCTGGAAAACCACGTTCATCCTGATCGGCGCACTCGGCTTCATCTGGATCGTGCCGTGGCTGATCGTGTACAAATCCGGCCCCGACTCGCATCCATGGATTACCGCCGACGAACGCGCCTACATCCTCGGCGGCCAGAAGACCACGCAAGCGGTCGCAGACGAATATGTACCGACCATGGGCGAACTGCTGCGCCACCGCCAGAGCTGGGGCGTGATCGCTGCACGCTTTTTCATCGATCCCGTATGGTGGCTGTTCGTGGGCTGGCTGCCGCTGTACCTGAACGAAAAATTCGGCTTCGACGTCAAGCAGATCGGTCTGTTCGGCTGGGTGCCGTACGTGGGCGCCGGCATCGGCGCCTTGGCCGGGGGCTGGTTTTGCGGTCGCCTGCTGGCGCGCGGCTGGTCGGTCAACCGCGCCCGCAAATTCGTCATCGCCCTCGGCTTGATCGTGATGTTCCCGGCCCTGCTGCTCACCGCCATAGCAGCCACGCCGCTGGCCGCCGTGCTGTCGATTGCCGTGATCCTGTTCGGCTTCCAGGCGGCGATCACCAATATCCAGACCCTGCCCAGCGACTTCTTTTCGGGCCGCACGGTCGGTTCGCTGGCCGGTGTCAGTGGTACGGCTGCCGTGCTGGGCGTGATCGGCTGCATGCAGCTGGTGCCGGTGCTCACCGCTGGCGGCAACTACACGCTGTTCTTTGTCCTCGGCGCCGCGCTGGTGCCGCTGGTGTACCTGTCGATCTGGCTCGGCGGCGCCGTCGAACCGGTGCGCCCTCACGCCATCCAAGTTAAGGAGACTCCATGATGTCACCCATTTTCCGTACCCTGCTGCTCACGGCGGCCCTGCTGGCCAACCCGGCGTTTGCGCAAACCAATCCGCACGAAAGCGCCTCCATTGCCTCGCCCAAGAAGGACGACGGCAAGTTCCTCAAGAAGCACGAGATCAACCTGGCGCGCGCCAAAAGCGGGCCGGTGGGCCTGCTGTTCCTCGGTGACTCGATCACCGACAACTGGCGCAAGGCGCCCGAGATCTGGGATAAATACTATGGCAAGTACCAGCCGGCCAACTTCGGCATCGGCGGCGACCGCACCCAGCACGTGATCTGGCGCATCGAGCACGGCGAGCTCGATGGCATCGCGCCCAAGGTCACGGTGCTCATGATCGGCACCAACAACAGCCTCGATTACAGCGCGGCCGATATCGCGGCAGCCAATCGCAAGATCGTCGACATGGTGCGCGCCAGGCTGCCGGGCACCAAGGTGCTGCTGCTGGGCGTGTTCCCGCGCGGACCGCGGGACCGCTTTGGCGGCCCGGTGACGCCGGCCTTTGTGGCCGAAGCGGCAAAGCGCATGGACACCATCCGCGCCGTCAACAAGGAACTGGCGCAGCTGGACGACGGCAAGACGGTGCGCTTCCTCGATATCACCGGCGTGTTCCTCGACCAGGACGGCAAGATTCCGGACGCGGTGATGCCCGACCAGCTGCACCCCAACGCCGCCGGCTACCAGCTGTGGGCCGATGCGATGCAGCCGCTGCTGGAGCAGATGATGACCGCGCCGTAACGGCATTCTTGCGCCGCCGTCAAAACAGCTTTGCCCGCGCGCGTCTTGGTGTGCGTGATGATCGCTCCCATACTTGGTGCTTCACCTCATTCAACGGGAGCACGGCATGAAAGTATTCGTTACAGGCGCGGCAGGTTTTATCGGCGGTTCGATCGCAGCGGGGCTGGTCAAGGCTAGCCACCAGGTGGTTGGCCTGGTGCGCAGCCCGGACCAGGTGGCGGAAGTGGCAAGGATCGGCGTAGCCGGCATCGTCGGCACGCTCGATGACCACGACCTGCTGGTGGCCCAAAGCCAGGCCGCCGATGCCGTTGTCAACGCCGCCAGCAGCGACAACCGCGCCGCCGTCGAAGCGATCATCGAAGGCCTGGCCGGTTCGGGCAAGCCATTCCTGCACACCAGCGGCTCGAGCATCGTTGGCGACGCCTCGGGCGGCCTGGGCACCGACAAGATCTATTACGAAGACCAGCTGCCGGCACCGACCGCCGACAAGGCCGCGCGCGTGGCCATTGACAAGCTGGTGCTGGCCGCCGCCGGTCAGGGTGTCCGTTCGGCCGTGCTGTGCAACACCCTGATCTACGGCCACGGCGCCCTGCCGCGCGACAGCGTGCAGCTGCCACGCCTGCTCAAGCAAGCGCAAAAGAGCGGCGTCGTGCGCCACGTCGGGCCGGGCCAGAACATCTGGTCCAACGTTCATATCGACGACGTGGTGGACCTGTACCTGCTGGCACTGGAAAAGACCCCGGCAGGCGCGTTCTATTTCGTGGAAAGCGGCGAAGCGGCGTTTCGCGACATGACCGCAGCGATGGCCAGGGCGCTGGGCCTCGGTGCGCCGCAGGACTGGCCGCTGGAACAAGCGAAGGAAGAATGGGGCTACGAGATGGCGTCGTACGGCCTGGGCTCCAACAGCCGCGTGCGCGGCAAGAAGGCGCGCGAGGTGCTCGGATGGCAGCCGCATGGTCCCTCGGTGATCGACTGGATTGCCCGCGATATGCTGCGCTAAGCCGCAACCGCAGCTGGCTTGGGCCAGCCGAGCATTGCTACCTCTGCCACCAGCAGCAGCTTCTCGCGCGGCGCCCCATCGCGCGCCAGCGTGGACATGCCCTGGATTACGGCCATGGTCAGCGCGGCCAGCGCAGCGGCGTCGGTTTCGTGCGGTAGCTGCCGGTCTTCGATCGACTGCACGATCTTCAACCGCAAACGGTCCTCGATGGCGCCCCGGATCGCACCCAGCGCCTGCCGTACCTCGCGCGCAGCGTGCGAGCAGCTGATGGCGGAACTGGCCAGCAAGCACCCGGCAGGCGTAGTAGCGCCGGTAAAACCGATGGCCGAAACCCGCAGCAACTCGCTGGCCGCCGCGTGCGCCGATGGGGCCTGCGCGATGATGGTGTCCGCCGTCACGGGCCCTGACAGGTACAGGCCGATGGCATCGAAAAACAGTCCCTTCTTGTCACCGAAGGCGGAGTAAATACTCGACGGTTTGACGTCCAGCGCAGTCGTGAGGTCGTTCAGCGACGTCGCCTCGTAGCCATGTTCCCAGAACAGCAGCATGGCCTTGCGCAGCGCTGCGTTGCGGTCGAACGACAGCGGCCGGCCCTTTTTACGTGTGGTGTCAGTCATTTATTTCTAGTGATCGATAGGAAATTAATTGTATAGCCCGCTGATGTCGGGTACTATTTTCCTATCAATCACTCGGAAAGTAAAGACATGTCGCTCACTGACTATCGCACGCTGGGACGCTCTGGACTGGCGGTCAGCCCGTTCTGCCTCGGCACCATGACCTTCGGCACTGCGCGCTGGGGGTCGGATACCGACGCCTCGCGCGCAGTGTTCGATGCCTACGTCGCTGCAGGCGGCAATTTTGTCGACACCGCCGACGTCTACGGCAGCGGGCGCAGCGAAGAAATGCTCGGCGCCTTTATCGCCGAACGGGGCTTACGCGACAGCATCGTGCTGGCTACCAAGTCGGGCTTTGCCGACGGCCAGGGGCCGCACGCAGGCGGCAACGGCGCCAAGCATCTTCACGCCGCACTGGAAGGTTCGCTGCGCCGCCTGCAAACCGACTGCATCGACCTGTACTGGATCCACGTCTGGGATGCTGTCACGCCGGCAGAGGAATTGCTCGAAACCATGTCCGCGCTGGTCCGGACCGGGAAGATCCGCTACTGGGGCGTCTCCAATACCCCGGCCTGGTACGTGGCCAAACTGGCAACACTGGCGTCGGTGCGCGGCCTGCCCGGCCCCATTGCCCTGCAATACTTTTATTCGCTGGCCAATCGCGATATCGAAGATGAATTCGTACCGCTGGCGGCGGAATTTGGCATGGGTATCGTGCCATGGAGCCCGTTGGCCTTCGGTTTGCTGACCGGAAAATACGACCGCGCCACGGTGGAGCGCAGCAACCCGCGCAGCGCCGGCTTGCCCCGCGATGCCGCGCGGGACGGCGAGCAGCGCTCACCCGGAGACAAACGGCTCGACGGCGCCAACCCGTTTGGCGACACCTTGTTTACCGAAAAGAACTGGAGCATCCTGGGGACGCTCCAAAGGATTTCGGCCGAGACGGGATTGAGCCAGACCAGCATCGCACTGGCGTGGATTACCGGCCGTGCGGGTGTTACATCGACGTTGATGGGTGTGAGCAGCGCTGCGCAAGTTGCCGACAATATCGCCGCGCTCGACGTCCGCCTGTCTGACGAGCACAGGGCCGCGCTCGATGCGGTGAGCGCGCCGGAGATGAAGATGCTCTACAGCCTGTTTACGCCGTCAGTGCGGCAGCACGCGGTATTCGGGGGCTGCACCGTGCGCTGAGATCAGCGAAAACACATGCGCATCCACCGCCCGGCCATCGATGCACAGCCGGTTGCGCGCTATGCGCTCGTCCAGCGCGCCCGACTTCGCCGCCACCGCCAGGCTGGCCGCGTTGCCGACGGCGACCACGATCTCCACCCGGTGCAAATCCAGCGCGCCGAATGCGTGCGCGGCCAGCGCCTGCACGCAGCGCGAGGCCACGCCCTGTCCTTGGCGCGATTGCCGCACCCAGTAGCCGAGATTGCAGAACCTGTGCAACATGCGGATGTCGTTGAGGCCAGCACCACCCAGGAAGTCGCCCGACTGCTGGTCGAAGATGCCGAACTCGAAGGCGGTGCCCGCCGCCTGGCCAGCGCGGCACATGGCAAACCATTCCAGCGCATCGGCGGCGGTGTAGTCGCTGGTGCACCACCCCATCCACGGCGACACCGATGCTACCGATTCCACCACGGCGGCGGCAAAGGCATCGGCATCGGTGTCGGCGAACGGCCGCAATACCAGGCCGGAGAAAACCATGTGAGGTGCGATCATTGCTGGCCCATACCGGTTATTTGGTGGCTTTGGGCGGCAGGGCCAGCTTGCCGTCCTTCATGCCGGGCATCGACGGTCCCTTGCCATTCAGGGTCAGCACGCCGTTTTTCAACTCGATCACCGTGCGCACCTCGTCCTTGTCCACCACGGCAAAGCCGGACTTCCTGATATCGCCGAGCATCTTGTCGGACATCTGCTGCTCGATGGTTGCCAGTTGCGCCGGATCGGGTGCGCGGTCTTCTGCGGACTGAGCCTTGATAGCACTGGCGGCGGCAAAACGCGCATACTCACGGAAGGCCAGCACCGGAACCCGCACTTCCAGGCGCACCAGCAGCTTGTTCAGCAAGGCCGGCATCGAATCGAGTTCTGCGTCGGCGCCCTTGGCAAAGCCGATGCGACCCTTGATCGAGGCGACCTGGTCACGCCAGGCGGCGCTGATGTCATCGATGACAACCGTGACGCCGCCCCTGAGCAGCGCCCGGCCCAGTTCCTTGAATTTCATCAGCATGACCTGCATTTGCGCCTCGGGCGCCAGCTGCTGCAACTGCGGCGAACTGACGAACCGGGTGAAGTCGGCCACCACCTGGCCGTCCATGCCCAGCACCCGCGTGGCAATGTTGAGACGTTCGATCTTGTGCTCGCCCACGCCGGCCGAGCGCATCGACAGGCCGTACGCGAGATCGACATTCTTGCCGCGCCGCTGCACTTCGGTCTTGAGCCGCAAGTCCTCGACCAGTAACGGACCGCCGGCGCCCTTGACGGCGATGCTGGCCACGCTCATGTTCATGGCGCCGTACCACAGGCCATCGCTGGCGCGCGACTGCCGGCCCGCGAAACGCAGATCGGACACTTGCGCACGTGTCACCACGCCAAACGTCAGCGAGGCCGCCTCGCCCGTGTAATCCATCTGGTTGCCGGCCGGGCTGGTGTTGGTCTTGAGGATGACATCGCTCCAGGCGGCGTACGCCTGCGCTTCCGCGTGGCCGCCAGCCTTGAGGATGCTCTGGTAGTGCTGGCGGCCACCGCTATCTGGCAGGCGCTGCGGCGCGAACGGCTTGTCGGTGCCGAAAACCGCCTTCAGGCGCGGCTGCAGCTCGGGCGAGAATGAAAACTTGTCGTACGCGGCGATGCGCTTGTTGATGTTCGGTTCTCTGGCATCGAGCAGGCCCAGTTCCTTGGCGGCCGCAGTGGTGACCTGGATGATCTCGGGCGTTGGCACATTGGCTGCAGCCGGCGCCGGGGCCGGCGGTTGCGCATGGGCGCCGAGACTCAATACCAGGATGGACGTGGCGAGCGCGATCGATTTTTTATACACGGAGAATGCCTATCAAAAGACGGATGAAATAAGTTTGCCCAAAAGAACAATATTACTCCATCCGCCACATTGAAAAACACGCAAATTGTCACTGCCGCCCTTATTCCAGGGCAGGATACGGGCTCTTGCCGCCGTCCTTGATGAACTGGTCGATGCGCGCTTCCAGCACCGGCAGCGGCACCGAACCGAGTTGCAGCACGGTGTCGTGAAAATTGCGGATGTCGAACTTCTCGCCCAGCGCGGCTTCGGCCTTGCGGCGCGCCTTGATGATGCTCATCTGGCCCAGGTAGTACGACAGCGCCTGGCCCGGCCAGGAAATGTAGCGATCGACCTCGGTCTCGATCTCGTGGTCCGACAGCGCGGTATTGGCGCGCAGGTAGTCTTGCGCCTGCTTGCGGGTCCAGCCCTTGCTGTGGATGCCGGTATCGACCACCAGGCGCGAAGCGCGCCAGGCCTGGTAACTGAGCATGCCGAAGGTTTCGTACGGGGTTTCGTAGATGCCCATCTCGGCGCCCAGGCGCTCGGTGTACAGCGCCCATCCCTCGCCATAGGCCGAAATATACGCGTTGCGGAACGACGGCCGGCCCTTTTGCTCCATCGCGATCGGCATCTGGAATGCGTGGCCCGGCGCCGATTCGTGCAGCGTCAGCGCCGGCATGCTGTAGAGCGCGCGCGACGGCAGGTTGTACGTATTGACCAGGTACACGCCCGGCCCACCCCGCCCCGACGTGTAGAACGGCGCCTGGTCAGCCGGCACCGGGATGATGGCAAAGCGCCGGCGCGGCAGGTAGCCGAAATACTGGGCTACCTTGCCGTCGAACTTCTTGGCCACCCAGGCCGAGCGCATCAGCAGCTCTTCCGGGGTCTTGGCGTAGAACTGCGGGTCGGTGCGCAGGAAGTGCAAAAACGCCGGCAAGTCGCCTTTGAAGCCGGTCTGCTTGATCACGTCCTGCATCTCGGCGCGGATCTTGGCCATTTCCGCCACGCCCACCTGGTGGATCTCGTCGGCAGTCATGGTAGTCGTCGTAAACTCGACGATCTTCGACTGGTAATAGGCTTTGCCGTCGGGGAGATTTTCGGCAGCGAGGTCCTCGCGCGCCTTGGGCACGTACTCGTCGCGCATGAAACCCAGCAGCTTGACGAACGACGGCTGCACCGCCGTCGCGATGGCTTTTATACCCTGCGCGCGCAGGTCTTCCTGCACTGCCGCCGGCATGGTGGCCGGCATGGCCTTGAACGGCTCATAATAAATGCTGTCCTGCGGCGTCCTGGCTTCGGCCACCGATGAAATCGACGCATCGCGGCCCACCAGCGTTACCTTGGGCGGCGTGAAGCCGCGCGCCAGGCCGGCGCGCATGTTGACGATCTCCTCGTCGAAGTAGCGCGGCACATCCTGCAACTGGCGAATGTAGGCGCGGTAGTCCTTTTCGGTGGTCATCGGGCGGCGCGCGCTGTAGGCCAGGTTGGACCAGAACGCGGTGTCGGCATTGAGCGGCTTTTCGTATTCGCGGTACGCGATCTCCGCCACCAGCGCGGCGATCTGCGCCTTGTACACCTGGTAGTTGATGTTCTCCTCGCCCGACAGGCTGGCCGGCTTGATGCCATCGAGTTTTTTCAGCACGCCCTGCCAGTACGCCAGCCGCCTGGCCTGGGTGGCGGCGTCGATGCGCGGCAGCGCGGACGTCACGCCATTGTCATCGTCTTCATCGCTTTCCTGCTGCTGCGTGTGGCGCCACTTCAGTTCTTCGGTGTAGATGGCCTTGAAGCGGGCGTCGGCCGGTCCGGGCCTGGTTGCCGCTTGCGCGTTCATCGACAGGACAAGGCAGGCGCCGGCGACTACGCCGGCGATGGTGCTGAACTTCTTGTGCATAAGGCTCCTAAACGTCAAACAGGTTGCGCCGCTCGCGCAGCAATTCGGTAAATTCGCCGGCGCTCACCGGTCGGCTGAAAAAGTATCCCTGCATTTCGTCGCAACCGCGCTCTGTGAGGAACTGCACCTGCTCGCGCGTTTCCACGCCCTCGGCGATCACCTGCATATTGAGGTTGTGCGCCAGCGAGATCACCGACAGCGCAATCGCCGCGTCGTTGGCGCTGGTGGTGACGTCGTCCACGAAGGATTTGTCGATCTTGAGGGTGTCGATCGGGAAGCGCTTCAGGTAACCGAGGCTGGAGTAGCCGGTGCCGAAGTCGTCGAGCGAGATCGACACGCCGATATCCTTGAGCCGGTGCAGCGCGGCCACCGCCTTGTCCGGATCGCCCATCACGGTGCCTTCGGTAATTTCCAGGCCCAGGCACGACGGCGCCAGGCCATAGCGGCGCAGCGTGCTTTCCACGTACGGCACGGTGGCGTCGTTGGCGAACTGGCCGGCGGCCAGGTTGACCGACACCTTGACGTCGCCCAGTCCCTGGTCCTGCCACACACGGATTTGCGCACACACGCTTTCCAGCACCCAGTCGCCGATCGAGTTGACCAGGCCATATTCCTCGGCCAGGGGGATGAAACGGTTGGGCGGCACCCGGCCCAGGACCGCGTTATTCCAGCGCAGCAGCGCCTCGGCGCCAGCCAGCCGACCGCTGCGCAAGCACATTTGCGGCTGGTAGTGGACTTCGAATTCGTCGCGGGCAATCGCCCCGCGCAGCTGGCTCTGGATCGCCAGCTTGTCGCGGATCTCGGCGTCCATCCGTTCGGTGAAGAAGGCGTAGTTATCGCGGCCGGTTTCCTTGGCGCGGTACAGCGCAGTGTCGGCGTTGCGCAGCAGTTCGTCGAAGCTGTTGCCATCGAGGGGACTGACGGCGATGCCGATGCTGGCGGTGACGGTGATCTGCTGGCCGTCGATCACCAGCTCGCGGCGCAAACCGGCCAGGATTTTCTGCGCCAGGGCCATGGTGGCGCCCAGTTGGGCGTCGTCCTGCACCACGATCTGGAATTCGTCGCCGCCCTGGCGGGTGACGATGTCGCCCTCGCGCACGCTGTCGGTAAGGAAGTGCGACACCACCTGCAAGGCCTTGTCGCCCACCTCGTGGCCATACGAGTCGTTGATGCTGCGGAAGCGGTCCAGGTCCAGGCACATCACCGCGACGCAGCGCCCCTCGCGGCGGGCGTTGGCCAGCGACTGCTCGAAGCGCTGGCGCGCCAGCAGGCGGTTGGGCAGCCCGGTGAGCGCATCGTGGTGGGACAGGAAGTCGATCAGGTGCTGCTCGGCCTTGCGCTCCGTAATATCGAGGAACAGCGCGACGTGATTGGTCACCTCCCCCGCGCCGTTGCGCAGCGACGAGGCGCTGAGCAGGCCCGGATAAGTTTCGCCATTCTTGCGGCGCGCCAGCAGCTCGCCCGACCAGTGGCCGCTCTTGCCCATGGCCTGTGCCATCACCGCCAGGTTGGCGGCGTCCTGCTCGCCGGCGTGCAGCATGGTGATGTTCTTGCCCAGCACTTCATCGCGGCTGTAGCCGGAGATTTGCGTGAAGGCGGGATTGGTGGCGACGATGCGCGCCTCGGGATCGGTGACGACGATGGCGTCGCGCGTGGCCTCGAACACCTGGCTCGACAGGCGCATGAATTCCTCGTTGGCGCGGCGCTGCTCGATCTCGCGCGCCAGTTCGGCCGTGCGCTCCGCCACCCGCTGTTCCAGCGTGGCGCGCTCCTGCGCCAACGCGTGCTGGGCGCGGCCCAGGCGCACGTGGGCGTCGGTGCGGGCCAGGATTTCCTCGGCCTGGAACGGCTTGGCGATAAAGTCCACCGCGCCCAGCGCAAAGCCGCGCACCTTGTCGTCGGTGTCATGCTGGGCCGAGAGGAAGATGACCGGCACCTGGCGCAGCTCGGGCGACTCCTTCAGGCGCCGGCACACCTCGAAGCCGTCGATGCCGGGCATGCGGATGTCGAGCAGGATCAGTTCCGGTGGCCGCGATTGCGCGGTCCATAGCGCCAGTTCGCCGTTGGGGGCCTGGCGCACGTCGTAGCCGGCGTCGGTCAGCAGGTCGCTGAGCAGCTTGAGCGAGGCCGGCGTGTCTTCCACGATCAGCACTTCACCCTTGGTATGTGGTTCCGATAAATCCCGGTGCATGAATACTCTCTATCGCGCCAATATTGCGTGTGATCCAAACGTCATCATATACCTCAATGGCCCGGTTCTCCAGCCTGGTCCAGCAACGTGCACAGTTGCGGGTACTGGTGCAGCCGCACCATGTGTTCGATGCCCTCCACCACGGCGTGCAATACCGGTGGCAGCGGTTCGAGCAGCAGCGCCACCCGGGCCAGGTTCAGTTCCTGCAGTGCCGCCTTGAGCTGGGCGCGCAGGTCCGGCGCCAGCTGCGCCAGGTCGGCAGCGGCCAGCGGCGCGGCGTTGCGCGGACCGGGGCCCTCGGCCGGCGCGGTCAGCAAGCGGCGCGCGCGCAGCATCTCCTGGGCGCTGATGCCGCCTGCAGCCGCCAGCTGCGCCGCGTCGGCCACCGGCGCCCGGATGGTGAACTGGAACGTGGCGCCGGCGCCAGGCACCGACTGCACCGACAGCACGCCCCCCATCAACTGCACGAACTCGCGCGAGATGGTCAGACCCAGGCCGGTGCCCTCCTTGGCGCCGGGCCCCTGGGCCTGGATGAACGGCTCGAAAATGCGGGTCTGGTCGATGGGCGAGATGCCGGGACCGTCGTCGATCACGGCAAAGGCCAGCTCGCACTGGCCGTCGCCCACGAGCGTGCCGGCCACGCGCAGCGTGACGTTGCCCTGGCCGGTGAACTTGACCGCGTTCGACATCAGGTTGAGCAGCACTTGGCGCAGCTTGGTGCCATCCACCCGCGCGCCTGGCGGCAACCCGGCCGCTTCCAGCGCCAGGTGCACGCCGGTCTGGCCGGCGCGCATGCTCACCATGTCCATCACTTCCTGGAGTACGTCGTCGATGCGCACAGCCTCGGTTTGCAGGGTGGCGCGGCCGGCCTCGATGCGGGATAGTTCGAGGATCGCGTTGATCAGCGTGAGCAGGTGCTCGCCGGAGCGGTGGATGATGGCGAGGTTGCGCTTTTCTTCCGGCAGCATGTGCTTGGAGTCGGCCATCAGGCGCGAGAAGCCGATCACGGAATTGAGCGGTGTGCGCAGCTCGTGGCTCATATTGGCGAGGAAAATGCTCTTGGCCTGGTTGGCCGCCTGCGCCTGGCGCACCGCCACCGACAGCGCGTTGGTGCGCTCGGCTACCAGTTCTTCGAGGTGGATGCGGTGGCGGCGCAGCTCCTGTTCCGCAGTTTTCTGCTCGGTGACGTCGTAGCACACGCCCACCATGCGCGCCGGGCTGCCGTCCGCATCGCGGAAGATCACCGCCTCGCCATGCAGGTGATGCAGCGAGCCGTCCGGCCACAGCACCCGGTATTCGCTGTCGAAATCCCCGCCACCGCCCAGCGCCCTGCCGAGCAGTGTCCGCAATGGCACCGCGTCGTCGGGATGGACCAGCAGCATCCAGTTGTCCACCGCCGAGACGTGCGGTCCGGTGTGGCCGTCTTCCACGCCGTACAGGCGGTGCATCTGGTCGTCCCACACCATCCTGTCGCTGTGGATATTCCAGTCCCAGATACCGATCGAGGCCGCGCTGCTGGCGATCTGCAGCCGCTCCTCGCTGTCGTGCATGGACTTGTAGCGGCTGTCCATCAGCTGCACCATCTCACGGATCGAGGCGTTGAGCGTGCGCAGCTCGCCGAAGTACCAGTCGCGCGGCGGCAAGGCGCCCGGGTTCTGGCCGGCCTTGACGTTGGCGGCGTAGCGCTCGATGGTGGTGATCGGTTTGAAGACCAGGTGCGACAGCAGCAGGTACAGGCAGAACACCAGCGTTACGTCGAGCACGAAGATCATGCCGGCGATGGTGTAGAGCCGCTGGCGCAGCTGCTCGGTCATCGCCTCGGGCGAGGCATACACGGTGATGGCGCCGATCGACTGGCCGGCGGCGACGATGTCGCGCCGGGCCGACAGCAGGTCGGGATTGTCGGGCAGGCGCGTGGCTTCGGTCAGTTGCCCCTGGGCGTTGCGGGTGAGGATGAAGGTCTTGCCGCCGAGGGCTGGGGTGACGGCGCCGGCGTACAGGTCGCGGTTGCTCAAGCCGCTCTTGATGATGGTGGTGATCTGGTTGTCATCGAAATTCCAGGCCGGCAGCGCCACGGCGGCAGCCAGTTCGTCGGCGCTGTTGACCAGGGTTTTGTGCAACTGCTCCCAGCGCTGCTCGCGTTCGAGCGTGTAGAAGTACAGCGCAAAGGTGGCCAGCACCACGGTGACCACGGCGGTCAGCGTGACGCTGACGAAGGCGGCGATCGAAATACGTCCCGCGCGGCGGGCAAGTTGGTGCAGCATCGGTATCAGCGGGCCATCGGTGGGTGGATGTGGAACGTTGCCCCTGATCATATTGTCAAACTGCCCGGAAGTCCATGCGTATTAGCGCTGGCCGGCCTGGATATGGTCGCAGGCCATGGCCGTACTGAGAAACAGCTTGCCGTTCAGGTCGCGCAGCAGGTCGCTGTGGCGCAGGCGGTCCATCACCGGCCCCTTCACCTCGGCCAGGTGCAGGCCGATGCTGCGCCGCTTGAGGCTCTGGTTCAGTTCCGCCAGCGCGTACAGGGCGGTGGTATCGATCGAGCTCACCGCCGTCATCACCAGCAGCAGGTCGCGCGCGCTCTGGTGGGTGCGCAGCTCGCACTCGATCCGTTCACTGACCGATTCGACGTTGCCGAAGAACAGATTGGCGTCGATGCGCAGGATCAGCAGCTCGGGCTGGGTGGCGGCCGGATAGCGCTCGATATTGCGGAAATGTTCGGTGCCGGCGATGCGGCCCAGCACCGCGATGTGCGGCCGGCTGGCGCGCCAGATCAGGGTACCCATCGACAGCGCCACGCCGACGATCACGCCCGCCTCCACGCCCAGCACCAGCACGCCCAGGCAGGTGGCGGCCCACGCCAGCACGTCGCTGCGGTCGTACGACCAGGCGGTGCGCACGATGCCCAGCTCCAGCATGCCCAGCACGGCGACAATGATGGTGGCCGCCAGCACCGGCAGCGGCAGCAAGGCGAGCCAGCCGGTGGGCGCCAGCAGTGCGCCGGCCAGCAAGGCGGCGGTGATCAGGCTGGCCAGCGGGGTGTTGGCGCCGGCGGCGAAATTGACGGCGGAGCGCGACAGGCTGCCGGTCACGGGAAAGCCGCCCGACAGCGCGCTGGCGACGTTGGCGGCGCCAAGGCCGATCAGCTCATGGTTGCTCACCAGTTTTTCGTTGCGCTTGAGGGCCAGCGACTGCGCCGCCGACATCGACATCAGGAACACCATGAAGCCGATCAAGAGACCCGGTTGCAGCAGCGCGGGCCAGTGGGCGCCGGACGTGGCCAGGTTGAGCCCCGGCAGCCCGGCCGGCACCGCGCCCGTGGTGCGCACGCCCAGGTCGTGCAGGCTGGTCGTGGCCATCAGGGCGATCCCGCCCAGTACCACCAGCATCGGCGCGAGCTTGGCGCCGATGTCGGCGGCAATCGCCGGCAGGCCGCAGGCGCGCAACAGGGCAGCCAGGTAGCGGCGCGCCAGCAGCAGCAACAGCAGCGATCCCACGCCCAGCAGCGCGCTGGGACCATGCACATGCAGCTTGAGCACGTCGGCAATGGGCGCGCCCAGCAATGTATGAACCTGGTCGAGGGCGATCACGATGGCCGAACCGACGGTAAAGCCGCTCATCACGGGACGCGAGAAGAAATTGGCGAGAAAGCCCATGCGCAGCAGGCCGCACAGCAGCAAGGTGGCGCCGGCCACCAGCGCCAGCTGCGCCGCCAGCACGCCAGCCAGCGCGGAACCGGGAGCGGCCAGCGGACCGATGGCGGCGGCGGTCATCAGCGAGATGATGGCCATGGGGCCGACCGATTGCGTCATGCTGCTGCCGAACAGCGCGTACACCACGGGCGGCATGATGCTGGCATACAGGCCCACCACCGGCGGCAGGCCGGCCACCATGGCGTAGGCCATGCCCTGCGGGATCATCATCATGGCCACGACCAGGCCGGCGCTGATATCGCCGGGCAGGAGCGCGCGCCGGTAGTGCTTCAACCAATGCAGCATGCTGGGTACAAAAATCGGGGAAAGCGACAGGGTACGCGATTGACCCTGGCCGGTCCAGCGCCAAATGCGTTTTTCGACTTTGTTAATGCGAAAAACATATAAGGAAGCCAGGTTGGCCGTGTCGAAGTCGTCATAAATCCGGGCTTGTGTGAAAGAGCGCACCGTCATCGATGGGGGCGGCGCCAATACTGATAGTTCATCGCAATCGGAGGCACCATGGACAACCAGCACAATCACGGCAATCAAGGCAACAGCAGCGGCGGCAGCACCGCCAGCGAACAGCGCGAGATCCAGCAGCGCCAGGATCAGCATGACCAGCAAAAAACACCATCGGGCGGCAGCCAGTCCGGGGAAAGCAAGGGGCCGGTGCAGACCACCGACCACGATTATCCGGGAACACCGCTGCCGGCGCAGCACCTGGCCAAGCCGGGGCTCGAGGCGCAGATGGACCTGAAGCCGGAATTCATGGCGCCCGACTACCAGGGCAGCGGCAAGCTCGAAGGCATGGCGGCCATCATCACCGGCGGCGACTCCGGCATTGGCCGCGCGGTGGCGGTACTGTATGCGCGCGAAGGGGCCGACGTCGCCATCGTCTACCTGGACGAGGACCAGGACGCGATCGACACCAAGCGGTACGTGGAAGCGGAAGGCCGCAGCTGCCTGTTGATACGCGGCGACGTGCGCGAAGCGCAGTTCTGCCGCGAGGTGGCCGAGCAGGTGCACCAGCGCTTCGGCCGGCTCGACATCCTGGTCAACAACGCCGCCTTCCAGGAACATGCCGAAAAAATCACCGACCTCACCGAGGAACGGTTCGACATGACGATGAAGACCAATGTGTATGGCTACTTCCACATGGCCAAGGCGGTGGTGCCGTACCTGAAAAAAGGCGGAGCGATCATCAATACCGGTTCGGTCGTCGGCCTCAAGGGTTCTGCCAAACTGATCGACTACTCGACCACCAAGGGCGCGATCCACGCATTTACCATGTCGCTGGCGTCGAATCTGCTCGAGCTTGGCATCCGCGTCAATGCCGTGGCGCCCGGCCCGGTCTGGACGCCGCTCAACCCGGCCGACCAGTCGCCCGACAAGATCACCGAATTCGGCGCCCAGGCCGACATGCGCCGGCCCGCGCAACCGCAGGAGCTCTCGCCTGCCTACGTGTTCCTGGCCGCGCCCAGCTGCGCCAGCTACATCACCGGCATCGTGCTGCCGGTAACCGGCTCGGTGGGGAGCTGACAGTGGCCGCCCGCGCGTTGTGGAAAGGCGCCATCAGCTTCGGCCTGGTGCACATCCCGGTGGATTTGTACACGGCGGTACAGGAGCACGACCTTGATCTGTCGATGCTCGACCGGCGCGACTTTTCGCCCGTGGGCTACAAACGCTATAACAAGAAGAACGGCAAGGACGTCGATTGGGACGACATCGTCAAGGGCTACGAGTACGAGGACGGCGAATACGTGGTGCTGTCCGACGAAGACCTCAAGCGTGCCAACGTGGAGGCCACCGGCACCATCGACATTCAGGCCTTTGTCGATGCGGCCGACGTGCCGCTCACCTATTACGAGCATCCGTATTACCTGGCGCCGTCGAAAGGCGGCGCCAAGGTGTATGCGCTGCTGCGCGAAACGCTGCGCCGCGCCGGCAAGATCGGCATCGCCACGGTGGTCATCCGCACCAAGCAGCACCTGTGCGCGCTGGTGTGCATGGATGACAAGATCGTGCTCAACACCTTGCGCTTCGAGACCGAGATCCGCGACAGCGAAGATCTCAAGCTCCCGCCGGTGTCACTTAAAAGCGCTGGCATCAGCGACAAGGAGCTGAAAATGGCGCTCTCGCTGGTCGAGGGTATGGCCGAGGAATGGGATCCGTCGCAATATCACGACACCTACAAGGAAGACGTGATGGCCCTGATCAAGAAGAAGATCAAGGCCGGCCAGACCAAGACCCTCACTGCGCCGGAACCGGAACGCAAGGCGCCCAGGTCGTCGAACGTGGTGGACCTGGTGGCACTGTTGCAGGACAGCCTGGGCAAGCGCTCCGGCAAGGGTGCAGCCAAGGCCACGCCTGCGCAGGACGAGGAAGCCGAGGAAGAGGCGCCGGCGCCGCGCAAGCGGGCCGCTGCCAAAACTGCCCCCGCCAAGGCCAAAACGGCGGCTGCCCGCAAGCCTGCCGCCAAGTCTCCCACTGCGCGCAAGGCGGCTTGACGTCAACGCCTGCCCATTGGGTCCCCGCCTGCGCGGGGACGACATCTCCAGCCTGGCAAAATAAGACGTCCGGCTGAACCTAGCGGCCTTGGGGTTTGAAGTCGAGCATCTTCATCGCCGGCGCCAGCCCCTTGGCGGCCTTGGCATAGCCATCCCACGGCGTATTGCCGACATCGAGCCGGGTGTGCACGGTGGCCACCGTCCAGTGGTCGCCACCATGGAGCTCGCCCAACTCTTCCCAGCTCACCGGCACCGAAATGCCCAGGCCGGGACGCGAACGCGCCGACCAGGCGCAGGCGGTGGTGGCGCCGCGTCCATTGCGCAAGTAATCGATGAAGATCTTCCCTACCCGGTTGCTCGGACCGCTCTTGAGCACGAAGCGCTCCGGAATATTGTGCGCCATGTGCGCCACGATCGCCTGCGAGAACGCTTTTACATCGTCCCAGCCATAACCGGGCTTGATCGGCACCACCACGTGCAGCCCCTTGCCGCCGCTGGTTTTTAAAAATGCCGGCAATTCCAGCTGGTCGAGGAAAGCCTTCATCAGCATGGCCGCCTCCTGCACCTGCTTCCATTCCACGCCCTTGCCGGGGTCGAGGTCGAACACCATGCGGTTGGGCTTTTCGTACGTGGCCGCATTGGCGTTTTGCGTGTGCAGCTCCACCACGTTCCACTGCGCTGCCGACAGCAGCCCCTTTTGGGTGGACACTTCCAGCATCGGCGCGTGTTCGGGATCGAGCGACTGCTTGAGGTTTTTCACGCCGTCCATCTTGTCGGTATCGGCGTGCTTCTGGAAAAACAGTTCGCCCCCCACGCCGGCCGGCGCACGCACCAGCGAGACCGGGCGGCCCTTCAGGTGCGGCAGCATCAGCGCGCCGACCAGCGCGTAGTACCGCACCAGGTCGATCTTGGTGGCGCCGCTCTGCTTGTCGATCACACGGTCCGGATTGGTGACCTTGAACGATGGGGGCAGTTTGCCCGCTACCAGTGGCTCGGGCTCTTTCACGGATTTTTCCTCCTTCATGTGGGCGGGCAGTTCGCGCACGATGGACGTCGCCTTTTTATCCTTGCGCAGCCCCTTGAAAACCGAATGCCGGATCGAGCCGGCGCTGGTCCATTCACCGAACGCCACCTCCGC
Source organism: Duganella sp. 3397 (assembly GCF_031456625.1). Lineage (NCBI taxonomy): Bacteria > Pseudomonadati > Pseudomonadota > Betaproteobacteria > Burkholderiales > Oxalobacteraceae > Duganella > Duganella sp. 3397. The sequence goes on along the minus strand of NZ_JAVDVB010000005.1, from coordinate 613,020 downwards.
CACCAGCGTGGGCTTGAGCCAGTGCGCCTTGCGGTCGATGTCGCGGCTGGGCGCGAACGGGCTTTTTCCCGTTGCCAGCTTGTCCATCTTCGCTTTCAGGTCGCGCAGCGATGCGCCATTGAAGCCACTGCCCACGTTGCCGGCGTAGCGCAGCGTGCCGTCCGCATCGTAGGTGCCCAGCAGGAGCGAGCCGAAACTGCTGCGCGCGCCCTGCGGGTCGGTATAGCCGCCGATGACGAATTCCTGGCGCTGGCCGCATTTGAGCTTGATCCAGCTGCTGTTGCGCCGCGCCGCATAGCTGGCATCACGGCGCTTGCCGATGATGCCTTCCAGCCCCATGCTGCACGCGGCGGCGATCATGTCTTCGGGCGCGGCGGCCAAGGCGGCGCTGTAGCGCACCGTGTCGTTCGGACGTTTATCGAGTACCGCTTCGAGCTGCGCGCGGCGCTCTTCCAGTGGCGTATCGCGCAAGTCACGGCCATCGAGGAACGGCGCGTCGAAAATAAAGTACACCATCTCGCCAGGCGAATTGACATCGAAAGCGTTTTGCAGCAGCCCGAAGTCGGGCCTTCCCTCTTCGTTATGGACGACAATTTCGCCGTCGTACCAGCCGGGCGGCAGCTTCATGCTCGCCAGCGCTTTCTGCAATGGCTGCAGCTTGTGGGTCCAGTCGTTGCCGTTGCGGGTAATCAGGCGGATATCCTTGCCATCCACCCGGGCCAGAATGCGGTAGCCGTCGAACTTGATCTCGAACAGCCAGTTCTCGGGGTCGGGCGGCGGGCCGTCCACCAGGGTGGCCAGCTGGGGCGACAGCTTTTCCGGCAGTGCGACCTTGGCAGGCTTCGCAGTTTTGGCAGTGGTGGTTTTTTCAGCTGGCTTGGCGCCCTTTGCAGCTCCCGTGGACCTTCCGGCTTTTGCAGCCCTGGCGCCGCCAGTGGCTTTGGCGGTATCGGCCGCCTTCGCGGCGGCCTCGGTCAGCTTGCCGGCGCCATCGGGCATCGGCAGCGCCTTCACGCTGTCGGGCATCTCATCGATCACGGAAAACTCGGTGGCAGGCCGTGCGTAATCGTCCTTCTCCTTGATCAAGAGCCACGGCTCCTGCTTCTCGCCCTTGCCGCGCATGCGCACCAGTACCCAGCGCCCGCGCAGCTTGTGGCCGTGCAGTGTGAACTTGAGGTTGCCGGCGGCGAGGCCCTGGCGCGGATCGCCGTCCGGCTGCCAGCTGCCTTTGTCCCAGATGATGACCTTCCCTGCCCCGTATTGTTTGGCCGGGATCGTGCCTTCGAAGTCGTTATAGGAAATCGGATGGTCTTCCACGTGCACGGCCATGCGCTTGTCGTGGGTGTCGTAGCTTGGGCCTTTCGGCACGGCCCAGCTCATCATCACGCCATCGAGCTCGAGGCGAAAGTCGTAATGCAGACGGCTGGCCCAGTGTTTCTGGATCACGAAGGCCAGGTGTTCACCGCCCTCGGTGCCGCCTTCGGCCGGTTCCGGGGTGATGGTGAAGTCGCGCTTGGACTTGTAGGTTTTGAGAGAGGCTGTCATGGCTCCAGCGTAGGCCCGACGCCGCTGTGTTTCTGTGCGATGACGAACATGTAAGCGATTGTAAAGGCCGTCAACGACAACTGATCGGCACGCGTTTTTACGCTCAGAGACACGGGAATAGTCCCGGGCCCTATCAACCGAAACGAGGAAACTTCATCATGAAAAAAATTATCGCTACCGTGATCGCCGGCCTGTTCGCTACCGCAGCTTTCGCTCAAACCCCAGCCACCACCCCAGCGGCACCGGCTGTAGCCAAGGCCGAAGCGAAAGAAGCCAAGGCTGATGCCAAAGCCACCGCCAAGGAAACCAAGGCCCACATCAAGGCCGACGCCAAAACCGCCAAGGCAGAAGCCGAAGCCAACAAGGACGTCGCCGTAGCCCAGGCCGATGCCAAAGCCGACAAGGCCGACGCCCACGCCAAGGCCCACAAAACCAAGGCCAAAGCCCACGAAAAAACCGTGAAAGCTGATGCAGCGGCGATGCCAGCAACGCCAGCTACCCCAGCCAAGTAAGCCCTGAATCGCGTGCTGTGGCGCGCGATCGCTCCGGTTTGGGGGGCGGACCCGGAGGGGTCCGACCCCGGCTCTGGCAGTGCGGGGGAATAAAAAAACGGACCTTTGAGGTCCGTTTTTCATTTACTGCTGCGCCACCGTCTGCGCGGTCGGGCTATCCCAGCCCCCGCCCAGCGCACGGATCAGCGCCACCGTGGTCACCGCGCGGGTGCCGCGCAGCTGGACTGCGGTGCGTTCCACCGCCGCCAGGTTGCGCTGCGCGTCGAGCAGGTCGATATAGCTCGACCGGCCAGCCGCGTACAGCTTTTGCGCCAGGTCGGCCGAACGACGGGCCGACACCAGCGCAGCTTCCATCTGCGCGGTTTGTCCGGCCAGGATGCGCAGGCCGGCCAGGTTGTCTTCCACCTCGGCGAAGGCTACCAGCACGCTCTGGCGATACGTACCGACCGATTCTTCCAGCGCGCCTTCGCTGCGCGTGATGTTGGCCTTGTTGCGGCCACCGTCGATGATCGGCATCGACATCAGCGCACCCAGTATCCACGAACGGCTGCTCCACTCGAACACGTTGGAGAACGACTGCGCGGCGGTACCACCACCTGTGGCGCTCAGGGTCAGCGCCGGGAACATGGCCGAGCGGGCCACGCCGATGCGGGCGTTGGCCGCTTCCATGGTGCGCTGGGCGGCGGCGATGTCGGGACGGCGCTCGAGCAGCGACGACGGCAGGCCGGCAGGAATCACCGGCAGCAGCGCGGTATCGAGCAGCGGGCTGGCGCCGGCCGTGTAGCTGGCCGCCGGTTTGCCCAGCAGGACCGCCAGTGCGTGTTCGGCCGTGACGCGCTGGCGTTGCAGGCCGATCGCTTCGGACCGCACCGTCGCCAGTTCGGTCTTCGCGCGCGACAGGTCGAATTCGCCGATGTCGCCCAGGTCGAAGCGGCGCTGGTTGACCTGCACATCTTCTTCCCGCGTCTGCACGGTGCGCGCCAGGGTTTCCAGTTCGGCGTCGGTGGCGCGCAGCCGGAAGTAGGTCTGCGCCACGTCGGCCTGCACCGACAGCAGCACCGATCGGTAGGTCGCTTCAACCGAGGCGGCATCGTTGCGGGCTGCCGCCACGTTGGACGATACGCGGCCGAACAGATCGACTTCGTAGCTGGCCGACAGGTTGGCGGTATAAACGTTGCCGGGGCGGACCGGCGTGCCATCCGGCAGGCCGAGCGACGGCGCCGAGGCGCGCTGGCGCTGGGCGCCGACGTTGGCGCCCACTTGCGGAATGCGGTCCGCTTCGGCCACGCCGGCAATCGCGCGGGCCTGCTTGACGCGGGCCGCTGCCACGGCCAGGTTGGCGTTGGCGCGGGTGGCTTCGGCGATCAGCTCATTCAAGGCCGTATCGTTGAAGGCCAGCCACCACTCGCCGCGCGGCTGCGCTTCGGCAGCCTGCGCCTGTTTCCAGGTGCTGCCGTCGGCAGCGGTCTGCACGTGGGTGGTGACCTCCGACGGTACCGGCGCCTGCGATTCCTTGAAGGCGGTCGGCACGTCGATGGCAGGTTGCTTGAACTCGGGGGCGGCGCATGCGGTCATCAGCAATGCGGCCAAGACGGGAGCCACGCCTTTGGCGATCATTTGCAGCTTGTTCATCTTAGTGTCCATGTTAATGGTTCCCTTCCAGTTTTGGTGCGGTGACGACAGGTGCGCCGGCTACCACGGTTTTCTTGCGCTCCAGCCGGACCGACAGGTTGCGCAGCAGGACGTAGAACACGGGCGTCAGGAACAGGCCGAAGAAGGTCACGCCCAGCATGCCGGCAAACACCGCCACACCCATCGCATGACGCATTTCCGAACCGGCGCCGCTCGAGAATACCAGCGGCAGCACACCCATGATGAAGGCGATCGACGTCATCAGGATCGGGCGCAGACGCAGGCGGCACGATTCCAGCGCCGCTTCGACGATGGTGCGGCCTTGCAGTTCCAGTTCACGGGCAAACTCCACGATCAGGATCGCGTTCTTGGACGCCAACCCCACCAGCACGAACAGCGCGATCTGGGTGAAGACGTTGTTGTCGCCAGCGGTCAGCTTCACGCCGATCAGTGCGCACAGGATCGACATCGGCACGATCAGGATCACGGCCAGCGGCAGGGTCCAGCTTTCGTACTGGGCGGCCAGCACCAGGAACACCAGCAGCACGCACAACGGGAACACGTACATCATGGTGTTACCGGACAGGATGTCCTGGTAGACCAATTCGGTCCACTCGTACGAGATGCCCTTCGGCAGCACTTCCTCGACAATTTTCGTCATCTCGGCCTGTGCTTCGCCCGACGATACGCCAGGCGCCGGTGCACCGTTGATTTCAGCGGCGACGAAAGCGTTGTAGCGCTGTACGCGGTCAGGGCCATAGCTGTCTTTCACGCGCATCAGCGACGACAACGGAATCATCTCGCCACGGTCGTTGCGGACCTTGAGTTGACCCATGTCTTCTGCGTGCGAACGGAACTGCTGGTCGGCCTGCACCCGCACCTGGTAGGTACGGCCGAACTGGTTGAAGTCATTGACGTACAGCGAACCGAGGTTGATCTGCAAGGTCTGGTAGATCGTGTTGAGCGGCACGCCGAGCTGCTTGGCTTTTACGCGGTCGACGTCGGCGAACAGCTGCGGCACGTTGATCTGGTAGCTCGAGAACACGCCAGCGAGCTTCGGGTTGGTCGCGGCCTTGGCCTGCACTGCCTGCACCGCTTTGTACAGCGCGTCGTAACCGAGGTTGTCGCGGTCTTCGAGCATCAGCTTGAAGCCACCGGTGGTGCCGAGGCCATTCACCGGCGGTGGTGGCAGCACCATCACGAACGCGCCTTCGATGGCGCCCATGCGCTTGTTGATCTCGCCGGCGATGGCTTCGGCCGACTGCGACTTGCTGGTGCGCTGGTGGAAGTCCGACAGGCCGACGAACACGATACCGGCATTCGGCGCATTGGTGAAACCGTTGATCGACAGGCCAGGGAACGCGATCGAGTTGGCCACGCCAGGAATGTCCTTGGCGATGTCCGACATCTTGCGGATCACGGCGTCGGTGCGGTCGAGTGAAGCGGCATCAGGCAATTGCGCAAAGCCGATCAGGTACTGCTTGTCCTGCGCCGGCACGAAGCCCGGCGGCACCACCTTGAACATGAAACCGGCAGCGACGGCCAGCACCGCGTACACCACCAGCGAGCCGCCCTTGCGCTTCAATACGCCGGTCACGCCTTTTTCATAGTTGTTCGACGCGCGGTTGAAGAAACGGTTGAACCAGCCGAAGAAGCCGCCGAACACCTTGTCCATGCCACGGGTGACGATGTCTTTCGGTGCGTCGTGTGGCTTCAACAGCGCTGCGGCCAGGGCCGGGGCCAGGGTCAGCGAGCTGAATGCCGAAATCACGGTCGAAATGGCGATGGTCAGCGCGAACTGCTTGTAGAACTGGCCGGACAGGCCGGACACAAAGGCGATCGGCACGAACACGGCGCACAGCACCAGGGCGATCGCAATGATCGGGCCACTGACTTCCTTCATCGCCTGGATCGTCGCGTCATGCGGCGACAGGCCGTCGTGGATGTTACGTTCCACGTTTTCCACCACCACGATCGCATCATCGACCACGATACCGATGGCCAGCACCAGCCCAAAGAGGGACAGCGTGTTGATCGAGAAGCCGAAGGCCAGCATCACCGCAAAGGTACCGACCACCGACACCGGCACGGCCAGCAGCGGAATGATCGAGGCGCGCCAGGTTTGCAGGAAGATGATCACCACCAGGGCGACCAGCACGATCGCTTCGATCAGGGTGTGGATGACCGACTTGATCGACTCACGCACGAACTGGGTGGGGTCATAAACGATGTCGTAAGCGACACCTTCCGGGAAGTCCTTCGACAGGCGTTCCATGGTGGCGCGCACGTCGGCCGACAGTTGCAGCGCGTTGGCGTTCGGCGCTTCGAAAATCGGAATTGCGGCAGCAGACTTGTTGTTCAGCAGCGAGCGCAAAGCGTACGAGTTCGAGCCCATTTCCAGGCGCGCCACGTCCTTGAGCAGCGTGACAGCGCCGTCGGCACTGGCCTTGACGATGATGTTGCCAAATTCTTCTTCGTTCTGCAGGCGACCGTGGGTATTGACGGTCAGCTGGAAGTCGGCGCCCTTGCTCGGGCCCTGGCCGATTACACCGGCAGCGACCTGCACGTTCTGCTCGCGGATCGCGTCGACGATGTCGCCGGCGGTCATGCCGCGCGCAGCGACTTTTTGCGGATCGAGCCACACACGCATGGCGTAGTCGCCGGAACCGAACAGCTGCACCTCGCCCATGCCGGGCAGGCGCGCCAGTTGATCCTTGACGTTCAGTACCGCGTAGTTACGCAGGTACAGGTCGTCGTAGCGTCCGTTCGGCGACAGCAGGTGGACCACCATGGTCAGGTTGGGCGACGACTTGACGGTCGTGACACCGATCTGGCGCACTTCTTCCGGCAGGCGCGGCAAGGCGCGCTGGACGCGGTTCTGCACCTGCGTTTCAGCCTGCTCGACGTTGGTGCCGATCTTGAAGGTCACGGTCAGCGCCAGCGCGCCGTCGGACGTGTTTTGCGAGGACATGTACAGCATGTTCTCGACGCCGTTGATCTGCTCTTCCAGTGGCGCGGCCACGGTTTCGGCGATGATCTTGGGGTTGGCGCCCGGGTACTGCGCGCGCACCACCACCGATGGCGGCACCACGTCCGGATACTCGGAAATCGGCAGCTTGAAAATTGCGATCAAGCCGGCCACAAAAATAATGATCGACAGGACGGCCGAGAAAATCGGCTTGTCGACAAAAAATCGGGAGATGTTCATTGTAATTATTCCTTGGTAGCGCCAGCCTTGGCAGCAGTGGACACTGCGGCGACTTTTTCATCTTTTTTGGTTTCTGGCTGCGCCACGTTGGCGGCCAGCGGGTCGGCGTCCATCGCCACGATGGTCGGCGTGATCGGCGCGCCGGGGCGCACGCGCTGCAGGCCGTTGACGACGATCTTCTCGCCGGCTTTCAGACCGGAGCGCACCACGCGCAGGCCATCGACTTGCGGGCCGAGCGTGACCGGACGGTACTCGGCCTTGTTGCCGGCGCCGACCACGAAGACGAACTTGCGATTCTGGTCGGTGCTCACGGCGCGGTCGTTGATCAGCATGACCGGCTTGGCGCCGGTGGAACCGGCCAGTTGCACGCGGGCGAACAGGCCAGGCACCAGGGCGCCGTCGTCGTTGGCCAGGCGGGCGCGCATGCGCACCGAGCCGCTGCGGGCGTCGAGCTGGTTGTCGACGAATTCGAGCTTGCCTTCGTGCGGGAAGCCTTCTTCGTTGGCCAGACCGATACGCACCACGGCCGGCTGGCCCTTGTGGGCAGCGGCGCCCACGCGCAGGTAGGTCTCTTCGTCGCCGTCGAACGAGGCGTAGATGTTTTCCAGCGAGACCACGGAAGTCAGCACGGCCGAGGCATCGACCAGGTTACCGAGCGTGATTTCCGCTTTCGAGACGCGGCCGCTGATCGGCGACGTCACGCGGGTGTAATCAAGGTTCAACTTGGCTGCTTCGTACTGGGCTTGCGCGGCGCGGGCGTCGGCGTCGAGCTGCTTGAAGTTCGACGAGCGTTCGTCGAGTTCGCGCTGGGCGATGGCTTTATCGGCCAGCAGCTTTTCAGCGCGATCGAATTCCAGCTTGGCCAGTTCGGCCTTGGCACGGGCCGAACCGGCAGCAGCCTGGCGCGGTTGGCTTCGGCCTGGAACGGACGGGCGTCGATCACGAACAGCACGTCGCCCTTTTTGACCTGGCTGCCCGGCTTGAAATTAATCGCCGTGATGAAGCCGGCCACGCGCGGACGGATCTGCACCTGTTCGATCGCCTCCAGGCGGCCCGAGAATTCCTGGGTTTCGGTCAGGGTCTTTTCGACCACGGCCGCTGCTGACACCGGCGGTCCGCCTTGCGGTGCGCCCTGCGCTTGTGCGGTCTTGCTATTGGCATCGTCGCAACCGGTGAGGCCTATCGTGGCCAGGCCCGCCAGCGCCATGGCAGCGGCCAGCGGCCCTGCCAAAGCGGTCATTTGTTTAATGGTTTTCATTTTTTATCCCTTTATGCATGAAAATTATTAATAGAAACGGCGGCGCCTGCCGACAGCCAGGGCGATGCACGGAAAAACAGACAACAAGAGTCGAGCGCCCCGCCGGCAAGCCAGTGGGGACGTGGGTGTTACTGTTGGACTAACAGGTAATCGGTACCGCTAAGAAGGAGACTCCGCACCGGGCCGGTCGAGGCCCGCGATGAAGGTGGCGATCTCGCCGAGCGCGACGCACTTGCACGCGCACTCGTTACGCTCACCCGCTTCTGACTGCAGCGCGGGGGCCATGCGGATCACGGATGTCTTGACGCCGTTGGCGATCAGTTTGGCGCCATACTGTTCGGCCTCGTCGCGCAGTGGATCGTCCTCGGCGGACAGGATCAGTGCGGGGGCCAGGTTTTTCAGGCGGCTCGATTGCAGCGGCGAAGCATACGGGTGGGTGCGGTCGGCGCAATTGGGCAGGTAGCCGGCGTAGGCGGCGGCGCAGGCATCGGCCACCTCCAGCAGTTCCGGCGCCTGCTGCAGTTCGCGCATCGAGCAGGTGGTGAGGCCCGGGTCGAGCATGGGCATGATCAGGATCTGGCCGGCCAGCGCCGGGCCGCCGCGGTCGCGCGACATCAAGGCGCAGACTGCCGCCAGATTGGCGCCCGCTTCGATCCCGCACACCAGCAAGCGCTTGCCGGTCCATGCAGTCTTGGCCTTGTTCTTCTTGGCCCAGTTGAGCACTGCATGGGCGTCTTCCACCGCTGCCGGGAAGGCGCGTTCGGTGGCCAGCGTATAGCTCGAGGACAGCACGGCGATGTGCGGACTGTCGTCGGCCAGGTGGCGCAGGAAGATGTCGGCGCCATCGAGGTCGCCGCCGACAAAACCGCCCGGGTGGAAGAACACCAGCAGGGTGTCGCGCTTGCCCCCATCGCGTTTAGCCGAATCACCGCTGGTGTACAGGCGCGCCGCGAGCGGGCCTTCGGCGCCGCCCACTTCCAGCGCGCGCACCTTGATGCGGTCGGACAGCTGCGGCAGCGGTTGCTCCTGCTGGCTAGCGCTGGTGCTGGACTCGGTGTTCATCGGGTCACCGTCAAGCCGTCGCCGGCGACCAGCGAGGTGTCGGCACAGGCCAGCGCGTCGCCGCTGGCGACTTCGGTCAGGGCACGAACGCCTTGCACTTCGGCCTTGGCCGTCTGCAGATAGGCATCGGTGGAAATGACGCCCGCCAGCGCGACCGTGGTCAGCGCAATGGCGATCGTGGCAAACATTCCATCCAGATTTTTCATGATAGGTCCCTTCCTCAACTGTAGCCTGCCACCGGAATCATTTCTTTTTCTTTGTGCAGTACAGCAATCTTAAACCTGTTCTACAATCCGATAAAGACGGCAAAACTGAATTGATTGTTCAGGATCCTGAACAATGAGGCGAACAAATGAATAAACTACAAGCGATGGAAGTTTTTGTGGAGGTGGTCGATACCGGCGGCTTCACGCGCGCGGCCGACAACCTGCAACTGCCCAAGGCCACGGTGTCGACCCTGATCGCCTCGCTGGAGACGGCGTTGTCGGTCAAGCTGCTGCACCGGACCACGCGCCACGTGAGCGTAACCGCCGACGGCGCCGCCTATTATGAACGCTGCCTGCGCATCCTGTCCGATGTGCGCGACGCCGAGGAATCGCTGTCGCGCACGCGCTTGAGTCCCAGCGGGCGGCTGCGGGTGGACGTGCCCACCGGCCTGGCGCACGACGTCATCATTCCCGCCATGCCCGACTTTTTCACGCGCTACCCGGACATCCAGGTGGAGATGGGGTGCAGCGACCGTAGCGTGGACCTGGTGGAGGAAGGCGTCGATTGCGCGGTGCGCGGCGGCGTGCTGGTCGATTCGAGCCTGATCGCGCGCCGGGTGGGCATGCTCGACTTTATCTGCTGCGCCGCGCCCGACTACCTGCGGCGCTACGGTATTCCTGCCCATCCCCGCGAACTGCTGCAGCACCGGTGCGTGAATTATTTTTCCTCGCGCAGCGGTAAAATCCTCGAATGGGACTTTACCCGCGACGGCGAACGGCTGCAGGTCGCCCTGCCCGGCCTGATCGCCGTCAACGATACCAACGCCTACATCGCCGCCGGGGTGGCGGGCCTGGGCATCATCCAGACCGCCGGCTTCGTGGTCGACGCCATGCTGGCGGACGGCCGCCTGACCACCATCCTCGACGACTGGTCGATCGACCCGCTGCCGGTGCACGTGGTGTACCCGCAAAACCGCCACCTGTCGGCCAAGGTGCGCGTGTTCGTGGAATGGATCGCCGAACTGTTTGCCAGCCACCCCGGCATGCGCTTGCCGAAGGCGCCGCCGCCGGCAAGCGCACCGCACCCTCAACCTTGGAGTCCGCCGTATGAGCAATAATGACAATCACCGCATCGTCTTCCTTGACCGCGACAGCCTGATCGCCAACGTGCGCCAGCCGTCCTTTCCACACGAGTGGACCGAGTATCCGGCCACGAAAGCTGCCGATGCGGTCGCGCGCCTGCGCGATGCGCGCGCCACCATCGCCATCACCAACAAGGTGCCGCTGCGCGCGGACACGCTGGACCAGCTGCCGGAGTTGAAGATGATCGCGGTGTCGGCCACCGGCACCGACATCATCGACCTGGCTGCGTGCCGCGCGCGCGGCATCGTGGTCTCCAACATCCGCAACTACGCGGTGCACACCCTGCCCGAGCATACGTTTGCGCTGATGCTGGCATTGCGGCGGCAACTGGTGGCCTACCGCGCCGATATCGAAGCGGGCCTGTGGCAGAAGGCCGAACAATTCTGCCTGTTCGGCCATCCGGTCCAGGACCTGGCCGGCAGCCGCCTCGGCCTGGCCGGCTACGGCGCGCTGGGTAAATCGGTGGCCGCGATCGCGCGCGCGTTCGGCATGGAGGTGGTGGTATTCAACCGTTCGCCGGTGACCGACGAAGGTGTGGCGCAGGTGTCGTGGGACGAACTGCTGGAGACCTCCGACGTCCTGAGTTTGCACCTGCCGCTCAACGACCAGACCCGCAACCTGATCGGCGCGGCGGAACTGGTGCGCATGAAGCGCAGCGCACTGCTGATCAACACCGCGCGCGGCGGCCTGGTGGACGAGCAGGCGCTGGCCGATGCATTGCGCGCCGGCGTGATCGGCGGCGCCGGTGTCGACGTGCTCACGCAAGAGCCGCCGCCGGCCGACAACCCGCTGCTGAACCTGCGACTGCCGAACTTCATCCTCACGCCGCACTCGGCCTGGGCCAGCACGCAAGCCATGCAGGTGCTGGCGGACCAGCTGATCGACAACGTGGAAGCATGGGTGGCGGGCGCGCCGCGCCAGGTGGTGGCATGAAAATCCAGCCCAGTACCGTGATGACCTTGATTGCAGTGGTGCTGTTGTCAACGTGGGCCTGGCACCAGCTGGGCAAGAAGCCCAAGGTCCCAGACGCTACAGCGGCCAATTGTTCGCAGGAGGCGATCCGGGCGGTGGCCGATCCGATTGAACGTTCGATCCTGTCGGCCCGCTGCGCCAAGCAGGCAGCTCCGCTGCAGCCTGCAAGCTGAAGAGCAAAGAAAAAGGGCCTGATGATCACTCATCAGGCCCCGCTTCTTACGAATCTTACGAATATTACGAATTTTGGTGCGGCTGGCAGGAATCGAACCCACGACCCCTTGGTTCGTAGCCAAGTACTCTATCCAGCTGAGCTACAGCCGCGAAAGACAACATTGTAACAGCGTTCTGTCGTCCGGTATAGCACTCAAAAGAAGAATACTCATTATCTTTCAAGGGCTTACATTTAAAGAAAAAAGGCCCGACGATCACTCATCAGGCCTTTCATCTTACGAATTTTGGTGCGGCTGGCAGGAATCGAACCCACGACCCCTTGGTTCGTAGCCAAGTACTCTATCCAGCTGAGCTACAGCCGCTAAAAACAAGATTGTAACAGCGTTCTTGTCCGGTAAAACACGAATTTTTGGTGCGGCTGGCAGGAATCGAACCCACGACCCCTTGGTTCGTAGCCAAGTACTCTATCCAGCTGAGCTACAGCCGCAAAAAACAAGATTGTAACAGCGTTTCTTGCATGGTAAAACATGATTTTTTGGTGCGGCTGGCAGGAATCGAACCCACGACCCCTTGGTTCGTAGCCAAGTACTCTATCCAGCTGAGCTACAGCCGCCAAAACATCATCTGCAACATTGTATCAGATAAACTTTATTTCGCAAAGTCCGACATTTCTATCGGTTCTGTTTGCCTGGCGCACGAAACACCGAACAAAGCCTTTGCAAACAGTTTACCCCTACTCTGCTGCGCTTCTTTCAACCGGCGTGCCGTTCGAAAGAAGCAGCATTATAGGGACGGTTATCGCGCTTGTCCACCCCTCGATCGAGATTCAATTCACGCTGCATCACACGCCATATTCTGCAGCCGCCTTGGCGGTCCACAGCGCTTCGTTGTACGAGGGATACGGTTGGCCATAGCAATCGATGGCGCCGTTATCGCCAATAAATTTGATCCACCAGCCCTGGCCATCCTCGATGATGCCGATGTCGCCAGTCCGGCAGACCTGCAGCAACTGCTCGCCCGCCTCCAGCAAGATGATGTTGACGCCCCTGTGTTTGACTACCGTTGCCATGGTTCCCCCGTATTAAATCTGCACTGCAACATGGACGAAAAAGCACGCCATTCACGGTGCTTATCTCGATCATCATCAATAAAAATTTGCATTCGTTTGCGCGTTGCAGCATTATTGAGCTGTCTCCTCTATTCTCCTCCAAGGAAATAGATTTAGCCCGCTCCCGTAGCGGGCTTTTTTTTTACCGTGTACGATGCGTTCATCTTGTGAAGAGGTCAACTCGTATGTCATTTCCCGATTCGATCGCAGCGCCCGCCCCGGACTGGACCCGCACCGCCCTTGGCGATAGCGCTGCCTGGCCCGCCACTTTGCGGCTGACGGTCGACATTCTGCTCAACTCCCCGCTGCCCATGGTGCTGCAATGGGGCGAGCAACAAATCATGGTCCATAACGACGCGTATGTCGAGTTGCTCGGCCTGCCCAGCCTGCGCGCGCCCGGTGGCAACGTGCCGCCGATGCAGCCGTCGGTGTGGAGCTGGAATCCGGACGTCATCGTCCATGCGCGCCAGGGCCATAGCGCCAGCTACCGCAGCCGCAACCTGCCGGTATGGCGCGACCACGCCTTTACGCAAAAGCCGCTCGACCTGTATTACACCCCGGTGCGCGACGACTACAACGTGGTGCAAGGCGTGCTGTGCGCGCTGGCACCGGCGCAGGCAATGCCGGCGGCCGACGCCGGTCGTGCCCTGACGCTGCTGGTGGTGGAAGACAATGCCGACGCCCGCTACCTGGTGTGCGAAACCCTGCGCGCACTGGGCCACGAGGTGGAAGCGGCCGCCAGCGCAGAAGAAGCGCTGCCGCAGCTGGCCAGCCAGCAATTCGACGTGTTGTTCACCGACGTCAGCCTGCCCGGCATGTCCGGCGTGGACCTGGCGCGCCAGGCCCGGCGCGACCAGCCGGCGCTGGAAGTGCTGTTCGCTTCCGGCTACGGCGACGAGCTCACCCGCCACCTGGAATTCCCTGCCCGTTCGTTGCAAAAACCCTACGACATCGACGTGCTGCAAGACGCCCTGGTGCAGCTGGCACGCAGCGTGCAAGTCAAGGCGGCGTAAGCTTCCGGCGCCGTTTCAACCGTGCGGTGGCGAGGCGAACTATCACGCTAGAATGGTCAAACCGTTAACTGTCCAGTGTTAGCTTCGCGCTTCCCCGTGCGCCACACGGCGTGCAGGAGTGGCGCGAAGGCCGCCGCCACCCATGATTTCTCCAAATGAGCCTGTGAGCGCCACCTCTGCCGTCCCGGTAGAAGACGCCGCGCTCGACTATCTACCGCACGCTCTCGACGAACTGCGCCGCGCGCGCGAATCGCTGCGCCAGAGCCAGCACGAACTGCGTGCGCTGGCCGATTCCATGCCGCAGTTGGCGTGGATCGCCGAGCAGGACGGCGCGATGATCTGGTACAACCAGCGCTGGTACGATTACACCGGCACCACGCCACAGGACATGCTGGATGACGGTTGGCGCCGCGTGTACGCGCCCGACTGCATTGACGCGCTCGATCAGATGTGGGACCAGTGCCGCGCCAGCGGCGCAGCCTTCGAGCTGGAAGTGCCGATCCGCAGCGCCAGCGGCGAGTTCCGCTGGTTCCTGGTGCGCGCCAACGCGGTGCGCGACGCCGACGGCAAGCTGGTGCGCTGGTTCGGCACCAGCACCGACGTCGACCAGGTCAAGCGCGCCCAGGAAGCCTTGCGCGATGAAACCGCCGCACTCGAACTGGTCAACCGCACCGGCACCGCCCTCGCTGCACGCCGCGACCTGCACCCGCTGCTGCAGGAACTGACCGACGCCGCCACCAGCATCAGCGGTGCCCGCTATGGCGCGTTCTTTTACCAGGCGCCCGACGACAGCGGCGCCAGCGCCATGCGGCATACGTTGTCGGATGGCGCTGGCGACAGCTTCGCCGGCTTTTGCGCGCCGCGCGCGGAGGCACTACTGGTCAGCAACTCCGGCAGCGTGGATGCGCTGCACCGCCAGGCACCCATCCGCAGTGTCGATTTGCCGGCAGAAGCCGGCGCCGACCAGGCCAGTCCCAATCATGGCCTGCCGCCGGGCACGCCATTGGTGCGCAGCTACCTGGCGGTGCCGGTGGCGCTGGGCACCGGCGCGGTGATCGGCTGCCTGTTTTTCGGCCATCCCGAGCGCGCCATGTTTACCGAACGCACCGAGCGCATCATCGGCGGCATCGCCGCCCAGGCGGCCATTGCCATCGACAATGCGCGCCTGTACGAAGCGACCCAGCAAGCGGCCGAAGAGCGCA
Organism: Duganella sp. 3397; assembly: GCF_031456625.1. Lineage (NCBI taxonomy): Bacteria > Pseudomonadati > Pseudomonadota > Betaproteobacteria > Burkholderiales > Oxalobacteraceae > Duganella > Duganella sp. 3397. The sequence continues at coordinate 597,985 of NZ_JAVDVB010000005.1, read as the reverse complement.
GGCAATTGCTCGACAGCGAGCGCGAGGCCCGCGCCGAAGCAGAACGCAACAGCCAAATGAAGGATGAATTCCTGGCCACCCTGTCGCACGAGCTGCGCACGCCGCTCACTGCCATCCTCGGCTGGTCGCAAGTACTGCGGCGCGGCACCCGCGACGAGGCCGACCTGCATCGCGGCCTGCAAACCATCGAACGCAATGCCCGCGCCCAGGCACAACTGATCGAAGACCTGCTCGACATGAGCAGCATTGCCTCGGGCAAGGTGCGGCTCGAACTGCTGCCGCTGTCGCCAGTGGCGATTGCCAGCGCCGCCATCGATACCGTGCGCCCCGCCGCCGAAGCGCGGCAAATCAACGTCACCACCGAATTCGACAACACGGCCGGGATGGTGTCGGGCGACGCCAGCCGCTTGCAGCAAATTATCTGGAACCTGCTCACCAACGCCATCAAGTTTACGCCGGCGGGCGGCAGCGTCACGGTGGCGGTGCGGCGCGAAGCCGACCAGGTGGCGGTCGAGGTGCGCGATACCGGCGCCGGCATCACCGCCGATTTCATCGGCCACGTGTTCGAGCGCTTCCGCCAGGCCGACGCCACCACCACTCGCAAGCATGGCGGACTGGGCCTGGGTTTGGCAATCGCCAAGCACCTGGTGGAGCAGCACGGCGGCACCATCGCCGCGCACAGCGACGGTCCCGGCCAGGGCGCCTGCTTTACGCTGCGCTTGCCGCGCCGGCCCGGCAAGAACGACGCGGCGCCGACGTCGGCATGTGCTGCACCGCATGATCTGGCCGGCTTGCAAGTGCTGGTGGTCGATGACGACGACGACTCGCGCGAATTGATTCGCCGTATTCTGCACGACTGCCACGCCGACGTGCTCACTGCCGCCAATGCCACCGAGGCGCTGGACATGCTCGAACATGCCCGCCCCCACCTGCTGCTGACCGACCTGGGCATGCCCGATGTCGATGGCTACGGTCTGCTCGAACGGGTACGTGCGCTGGGCGCGGCGCGCGGCGGCGACATGCCGGCCATTGCGCTGACAGCGTTTGCACGCGTGGAAGACCGCGTGAAAGCGTTATCAAGTGGTTTTTCCGCACATATTTCCAAGCCGGTGGAGCCCGGCGAACTGATCGCCAAAGTCGCCGCTGCGCGCAGCGACAAACGCGGAGGTTGACAGTCGCCCCTCTGAGCAGCGATGTGATTCAATAAACAACGGTAAAATTTATTGCAATTTAGCACATTTACCGCTCCTACTTTTAGACGCGGCAATGTCCTACAAGCAATCACGAGCATGCTTGCTACACTAGAAAAATCATGGAAACCAGGTAGAATTGTTTCTATGCAGAAATTAATTGTAGATGTGTGCGCCGCAGCACAGCGGTTTGCGATATTATCTATTTATTATGCAATGACGTTTCGCGGCCGGGCCCCCGCCGCTTAGATGACACAGATTGAGAAAAAAATATGCCGAGCCGTGACGATATTCTGCACGCCAAGATCCTGGTGGTGGATGACAGCGCCGACAACGTCGAGCTAATGTTGGAAATCCTGCGCGAAGCCGGTTACACCGACGTTTCTTCGACCATGCTGCCCGAGCAGGTATGCCCCATGCATCGCCAGCATTGCTACGACCTGATCCTGCTTGACCTGCAAATGCCAGGTTTGAACGGTTTCCAGGTGATGAAGGGTTTGAAGGAAATCGAACAAGGCGGTTACCTGCCCGTGCTGGCGCTCACCGCGCAGCCGAGCTTCAAGATCGCCGCGCTCGAAGCCGGCGCGCGCGACTTCATCAGCAAACCATTCGACTTGCTCGAGGTGCACAAGCGCATCCACAACATGCTCGAGGTGCGCCTGCTCTATAAAGAGCTGGCGCAATACAGCAAGCAGCAGCAGGAACTGGCGCTGCACGATCCGCTCACCGGCCTGCCCAACCGCCGCCTGCTCGAAGACCGCATCGCCACGGTGCTGCAACACGCCACGCGCCAGCAGAACAAGGCTGCCGTGATGTACCTCGACCTCGACGGCTTCAAGCCCATCAACGACACCTATGGTCACGCGGCCGGCGACGAGATCCTCAAGCTGGTGGCCCAGCGCCTGGTCAGTTGTGCGCGCAAGGAAGACACGGTCGCGCGCGTGGGTGGCGACGAGTTCGTCATCGTGATGGGCAATATCTCGCACGTGGGCGATACCCAGGAGCCCGCCAACAAGCTGATCGAATCGGTGTCGCAGCCGTATATCGTCAACGGCCATACGCTGCAACTGTCCACCAGTATCGGTATCGGCATCTTCCCGGACGACGCCGATGCAGTGGCGGCAGTCATTGCTGTAGCCGATGCGGCGCTGTACGAAGCGAAGCGCTCGGGCAAGAACCGCAGCTGCACGGCGCAAACCCTCCGCACCCAGTCCCCCGCCGAGCCAGTGCTGTCCACCACGGTATAAACAGAAAAATCCGCCATGCCGCGATTGCGGACATGGCGGACATCGCACCTGCCGACCAGGCCAGACAAATTACGCTGGCGTCTTGTCCTTACCCTTCAGATTTTTTGCGCTGTTGCTGTGCTGGTGGTCATGCTTGGCATCGACCATCTCCGGCGGCACCTCGATGCGCGTGATGCCCGCATCGACCGAGACCGGGTCGCTGGCCGGGAAGGTCATCTCCAGGCCGTCGTCGAGCAGGGTTTCCTTGGCTTGTTCGGCCGGGGTGGACTGTTCCAGGTCAGCCAGGGTGGTGATGGCTTGCGCCCATTTGACGAAGTCCATATTGGCCAGGTCGCGCACCGAGTGCACGTTGAAGGCTTGCGCCAACGCCTTGGCGTCCTTGGCGCTGATGCCGCGCAGTGCGCTCACTGGCGACGAGGCCAGAGCGCGAAAGCTCAGGCCGACATATTCTTTGTCCACGACAGTATCGATATTCATGATGTGTTCCTTGAGTGGGTGGATACACGTTCACTGTGACAGCGCCAGCGCGGCAGGTCTGTGCGGAAGCAAACACAGGGCAGCGCACTGGTAGCACAGCGCCATAGCCTTTCGGTTTTTTGACATTCATACAAGCAATTGTTATGATCGTCCGGTCTCTCCCGCTGCTGTCCAACCAACGCGCCCATGCCAGACAAACCCAAAATCCTGGTCGTCAACGACGACGCCAACAGCCTGTTCGCGTTGACCAGTTTGCTTGGGCTATGGGCCGAGCAGGAGTCCTACGAAGTATTGGCCGCGCGCACCGGGCAGGAGGCGCTGCGCCAGGTGCTGATGCACGACTTTGCCGTGATCCTGCTCGACGTCAACATGCCCGGCATGGACGGCTTCGAGACCGCCGAAGCGATCCACGCGCGGGCGCGCTCGGCCGACATCCCCATCATCTTCATCACCGCCTTCCTGGCCGACGAGCTCGACCGGCTAAAGGCTTACCAGCATGGCGCCGTCGACTTCCTGTTCACGCCGGTGATCCCGCAAATTTTGTATGCCAAGATTTCCGTGTTCGTGGCGCTGGCCACCAAGAACGAGGAACTGAAAAAACAGGCGCGCGAACTGAGCTTGCGCACCACCGAGCTGACCGCCTCCAACGGCCGCCTGCGGCGCGAGATCGCGGAACGCCAGGTGGCCGAGCGGGAGAGCCACGCCAAGGACGAGTTCCTCGCCATGCTGGGCCACGAACTGCGCAATCCATTGAGCGCCATCAGCAGCGCCGCTGCGCTGATCGGGCTGCCGGGCGTGAGCGTCGATGGCGTGCAGCGCGCCAAGAACATCATCGAACGCCAGAGCCGGCACCTGGGCCGCATCGTTGACGACCTGCTCGACCTGTCGCGCGCGATGTCCGGCAAGATCCTGCTCGACCGTGCGCCGGTCGACCTGGCCGCCCTGGTGGCCGGCACGCTGGAAACCTTTCGCGCCACCGGCCGCAGCAGCGGCTACGACCTGGCGCACGACCTGGCCGGCGGCTGGGTCGACGGCGACGCCACCCGGCTCGAACAAATCGCCAGCAACCTGATCGACAACGCCCTCAAGTACACGCCGGCCGGTGGCCGCATCGAGGTGCGCACCTGGACCGAGGGTGAGCAGGTCGTGCTCAGCGTGCGCGACAATGGCGTCGGTATTGCCGCCGAGCTGCTGCCGCATGTATTCGATGTGTTCGTACAAGGCGCGAGCACGCTAGACCGTTCGCAGGGCGGCCTCGGCATCGGGCTGTCGCTGGTGCGGCGCCTGGCCGACTTGCACGGCGGCGACATCGAAGCCGACAGCAAAGGCCCCGGCGCCGGCAGTACTTTTACGTTGCGCCTGCCGCGCATTGCCCACCAGGCACCGGTGGTGACGCCAGTGGCGCCGGTTGCCGGCGCCAAGCCGAGCCTGCTTCTGATCGAAGATAACGAAGACGGTCGCGAGATGATGACCATGATGCTCGGCTGCTATGGCTACCAGGTGCGCGCCGCCGCGGACGGCTTGCGCGGACTGGACGCGGTGCGCGAGTTCTGCCCCGACCTGGCGCTGGTCGATATCGGCCTGCCCGGCATCGACGGCTACGAGGTGGCGCGGCGCCTGCGCGCCGATCCGGCCACCCGCCACATCAAGCTGATCGCCCTCACCGGCTACGGCCTGGCGGACGACCTGGCGCGCGTGATGGCAGCCGGCTTTGATCGTCACCTGGTCAAGCCGGTCGGCATCGAACAATTAATGGATGCAATCGAAAGTTCCATGCAGGAACCGGTAAAACTGTAATGTCAGGAAAATGATTTCCCTGCGGAGCGCCGCCCTGCGGAAAGCTCGGGTATCATCGGAAATGAGACTCCTTCTTTACAACTTACATCAAGTCTTTCTATACAAACAGAGATGCCCATGTCCGTACCGGTCCCACCAGAACATCACGAAGCCCAGCGCAGCGCCGACCTGAGCGAATTGCTCGGTCATGTCCACACGTGCTGGGATAACGAACGGCGATCGCTGTCGCGCCAGCTGCACGACAGCCTGGGCTCGTCGCTCACCGCGCTGACCATGCACCTCGGCCTGCTGATGCAAAAGCTGCCGGACGACCAGGCGCTGCAGGACCGCGCCGGCCACATGAAAAAGCTGCTGAACCAGATCGTGGAAACCAACCGCCAGATGCAGATCAAGCTGTGGAACGACAAGCTCGAGTTCCTCGGCGTGCGCGTGGCGCTGGGCGAGCTGGTCGAGCAGTTCGGCCAGCAGCACAACATCACCGCACGGTCGAGCCTGCCCGAAGACGAACTCGATTGCCCGCGCAGCCACGGCATCGTGCTGCTGCACACGCTGGAAGAAGCGCTGCGCAACATCGTCGCCCACGCTGGCGCCACCGAGGTGGACGTGATCGTGGACGACAATGAAGACGAAGTGATGATGACGGTGAAAGACAATGGCGTCGGCCTGGCCGCAGCCGCTACCACTGCTGCTGCGCCAGCTGGCGCCGACCAGGTCAAGTTCGGCCTGCGCATGGCGCGCGAACGCGCCGCCTACCTGGGCGGCACCCTCACCCTGGCACCCGGCCATGCCGGCGGTGCCATGCTGACGATGATATTGCCGAAGCCGCCGAGCACCTGACCAACCGCCAAAGCTGCGCTGCAGCTCCTCGGCGTACAGTCGTACTGTCTTCGTCGCTGCGCCTTGCTTTGAAGGTCCGTCAGGCGCTCGATTTAATTAGTGCAGTTTCACTAAAGGGGTGCTGCGCTTGATCAGGAAGCGGGCCAGCGCCAGCACCCCGGTGCGCACCGTACCCAGCACGGCCTTGTGGTGCAGCAGGTGCAGGCTCACGTACATCAGCCGCGCCACAAACCCTTCGACGAACCAGCTCAAGCCCTTGAGCGAACCCATCAAGCTGCCAACCGACGTGGTCTGGCCGAACGACACCAGCGAACCGTAATCCTTGTATTCGTAGGGCTTGGCCTGTGGCGGCTTGTTGTCGCGCTGGCGCAGGAAGGTGTCGAGCAGGTAGTCGGCCTGCTGGTGCGCGGCCTGGGCGCGCGGCGGTACCGCTTTGCCGTCCGGCCCGATGCAGGCGGCGCAATCGCCCATTGCATAAATCCCGGGAAAACCTTTAACCTGCAAGTGCTGGTCCACGTCCAGCGCGCCCGACTTCACGGTAGGCAGGCCCAGCTCCTTGAGAAAGTCCGGCGCCTTGATGCCGGCCGCCCACACCACCAGCTGGGCCGGATAGACGATGTCGCCAGCGGTAACGCTGTCGGCCGCAATCGCCGTCACGCGGGTATTGGTCACGACCGTGACGGCGCGCTGGTGCAGCAGGTCGAGCGCTGCGCTCGACACTTTTTCCGGCAAGGGCGCGAGGATGCGCGGCGCGCCTTCGAGCAGGGTGATGCGGATATCGCGCTCGGCCTTCAACTGGCCGAAACCGTAGGTGGCGTACACGCCACTGGCTTCGCGCAGCTCGGCCGCCAGCTCGACACCGGTGGCGCCGCCGCCGATGATCACCACGTCCACGCCCGCCTGCACGTTGTGCTCTTTTTGCAGCGACGCCAGCGTCAGCAGTTTCAACAGCGTGAGGCGGAAGCGTTCGGCGTCCTCGGTGGCGTTGAGCGAAATCGTGTGCTCGGCAGCGCCCTGCACGCCGAAGTAATTGGAGGTGCTGCCCACCGCGATCACCAAAGAGTCGAAGCCGACCTGGCGCTCGGGCAGCACCACTTCGTCGCGCTCGTCGCCGGCGGTAATGGCGCCGATGGTGATGGTGCGCTGGACGTGGTCCAGCGCCAGCATGGGGCCGTAGGCAAAGGTAAAGCCGTTGTCATGCGCCAGCATCTGGTACGACAGGCCTTCCTGGTGGACGTCGAGGGTGCCGGCGGCCACTTCGTGCAGCGACGGCTTCCAGATATGGGACAGGCGGCTATCGACCAGCATTACCGCTCCCGGCATCTTGCGGCCCAGCTTACATGCCAGCTCCAGCCCGCCGGCGCCGCCGCCTACGATCACAATTTTGCTATGCAAAGTTTTTCTCCCTGTTCGACTCGATCTCTGTGTAATCCCCATGATACCAAGGGTGGCGAAATCTTTCTCTCCACCTCCGAGCAGAGTCCGCCATGCTAGAATAATAGTTCGACACCTAACCATTCACAGTTTAATTATATGCCCACTATCGAAGAACGGTTCTCGATGGCCCTGCACGGCAGCGCCCGCGCCTGGCGGCTGGCGATCGACCGCCGCCTGCGCCACCTCGGCATCAGCCAGTCGAGCTGGATGGCGATTGCCCTTACCGCCAAGGAAAAAGAGCCGCCGTCGCAAACCCGCCTGGCCAACCGCGTGGGCGTGGAAGACCCCACCATGGTCGCCACCATTGACCGCCTGGTCAAAGCCGGCTACATGCTCCGCACCCCATCGGAGACCGACCGAAGGGTCAAGCTGCTCAGCCTGACCGAATCGGGCATGCAGGTGTACCGCAGCGTGAAACAGGAAGCCGATGCGATGCGCACCGAGTTGCTGGCCAAGGCCGATCCGGCCGTGCTGGCCATCGTCACGGACTTTCTCGAGCAGATGCAAAGCGATATCGAGTCGGGCATATGAGCGATGTAGTATCGGAAGACGCGGGCATCAACCGCACCATGATCACGGTGTCGATCATGCTGGCCACCGTGATCCAGGCGCTCGACGGCACCATTGCCAACGTCGCCCTGCCCCACATGCAGGGCAGCCTGTCGGCCTCGCAGGACCAGATCACCTGGGTGCTGACCTCTTTCATCGTGGCCACCGCGATTGCCACGCCGCTCACCGGCTGGCTGTGCGACCGCTTTGGCCAGAAAAATATTTTTCTTACCGCCGTAGCCGGCTTCACGCTCGCTTCGGTGCTGTGCGGGCTGTCGATGAACCTGGGCGAGATCGTTGCAGCGCGCATGTTGCAAGGGGTGTTCGGCGCGGCGCTGGTGCCGCTGTCGCAAGCGACGCTGCTCGACATCAATCCGCGTGAAAAGCATGGTTCGGCCATGGCCGTATGGGGCATGGGCGTGATGATCGGCCCCATCCTCGGCCCCACGCTGGGCGGCTGGCTGACCGACGCCTACAACTGGCGCTGGGTGTTCTTCATCAACGTGCCGATCGGCGCGATGGCGTTTTACGGCATCTGGCGCTACATCGGCAAGACCGGCGCGCCGCGCAAGATGAAGTTCGACGCTTTCGGTTTCGTCACGCTCAGCGTGGCCATCGGCGCCTTGCAGCTGCTGCTCGACCGCGGTGAACAGAACGACTGGTTTGCCGCCACCGAAACCTGGATCGAGGCGATCGTGCTGGCGCTGGCGTTTATCTATTTTGCCGTGCACACGGCCATGCAGCCGGCCGGCAAATCGTTCTTCGACTACCGGCTGCTGAAAAACGCCAATTATGTCAGCGGCCTGCTGTTCATCTTCATCGTGGGCCTGGTGCTGTTTGCCACCCGTGCGCTGACGCCGACCATGCTGCAAAGCCTGATGGGCTACCCGGCCGCGATTGCCGGCCTGGTGACGGCGCCCAGCGGCATCGGCACCATGCTCGCCATGCTCATCGTCGGCAAACTGGTGGGCCGGGTGGACCTGCGCCTGCTGCTGGGCGCCGGCTTTGCGATTACCGCGTTTTCGCTGTGGCAGATGACGCGCTATACGCTCGTGCTCTCGCAGAGCGACATCATCTGGCCCGGCGTGATCCAGGGCCTGGGGCTGGGACTGGTGTTCGTGCCGCTGTCGGCCGCCACCTTTGCCACGCTGTCGCCGGAAATGCGCGCAGAGGGCACGGCGATCTACAGCCTGATGCGCAATATCGGCAGCTCGATCGGCATCGCGCTGGTGCAAACGCTCCTGGTGCGCAACACGCAGACCATGCACGCGGCGCTGACCGAGAAAATCACCATCGCCAATCCGGCCGCGCTCGATGCGTTGGAGGCACCGCAGGGCGCCGCGCTGCTCAACAACGAGATCACCCGGCAGGCGTCGATGATCGCGTACGTGGACGACTTCTGGCTGATGCTGATATTGACCTTGTGCGTGCTGCCACTGCTGCTGTTGATACGGCCAGCCGCAAAACACGAAGCGCCGGCGGTGCACGCCGCCCACGATTGACACCTGATGAGACACACCGTGAAAAAATCTCTACTCACCATGGCGGCCCTGCTGCTGGCCGGCTGCGCCGCGATTCCACCCGACGCGCACATTGCCGCCCAGCGCGACATCACCACCGCCGATTTGACCGCAGACATCCACCTGGCGCGCGAAGGCTGGCCGCAGGCGCGCTGGTGGACTGCCTATGGCGACGCGCAGCTGAACGCGTTGGTCGAGCAGGCGTTGCAGGGTGGCCCGAGCCTGGAAGTGGCGGCGGCACGCATCGGAAGCGCGCGGTCGGAACTGTCGCGCAGCATGGCCGACATGGGCATCGACATCAGCGGCTACGCCAACGCCAACCGCCAGCGCTACTCGGGCACCGGCCTGTTCCCGGCGCCCATCGGCGGCGCCTATTTCACCACCGAGACGCTGCGCCTCGAAGCGCGCTACAACTTCGACTGGTGGGGCAAGAACCGCGCCCAGGTGGCCGCTGCCGTCGGCGCGCTCAACGTCGACCGCGCCGCGTATGCCCAGGCCGAACAGGCGCTGGCCGCCGCCATCGCCCAGAGTTATTTCCGCCTGCAAGGCGACTTTGCGCGCCTGGACAACCTGGCGCGCATGACTGCCGCACAAACTGCACTGGCGCAGGACCGCAACCGCCGCATCGACAGCGGCCTGGCCAGCGCCGACGCCAGCCACGCGGCGCAGGCCGAACTGGCCCAGCTGCGCAAGCATACCGCGCAACTGAACACCGACATCGGCGTCGAGCGCGAAGCCTTGCGCGCCTTGCTCGGCGCCGACCACGCGGCGCTGGCCGATCTCAAGCCGGTGCAGGCGAAGGCGGTGGCGCACGCCCTGCCCGCGCGGCTCGGCATCGACCTGCTGGCGCGCCGTCCCGACTTGCAGGCCGCGCGCTGGAAGGTCGAATCGTCGCTGAGCCGGATCGACGCCGCCAAGGCCGCGTTCTACCCGGACGTCAACCTGACCGGCTCGATTGGCCTCGACACCATCAAGGTGGAGAACCTGCTGCAGGCGGCCAGCCGCACCGTGTACCTGGGACCTACTTTGAGCTTGCCGATCTTCGACAGCCGCCGGCTCGACGCCCAGCTCGACGCCACCCGCACCGCGCGCAACGAGCGCATCGCCGAATACAACCAGGCCGTGGTGGACGCGGTGCGCGAAGTGGCGCAGGACGCCTTGCAGGTGCAGGGCATCGAACAGCAAATTGCAGAGCAGGCAGCCAGCAGTAAGGCGACCGCCGCACAACTGGCGTCGGCGCAAAAACGCTACGAGCGCGGACTGGCCGACAACGCCGCGGTGCTCCACGCGCAGCTGGCCGTGCTGCGCGAGCGCGACGCCGACCTGACCCTGCAACAGGTGCAGCGCCTGGCCGAAGTCGCGCTGACCAACGCCCTGGGTGGCGGCTACCATGAGCAGGCGCCGCTGGCCACCGCAATGAAACAGGTACTTAAATAAGCAAACGAGACCATCATGACCACTGAAAACCAACCAGCCAACGCCGTCAAAACCGCCAACAACAAGAAACGCAACACCGTCCTGGCCGGCATCACCGTGCTGCTCATCGCCGCCGGCGCCGCGTATGCCGTGTATTACCAGGCGGTGCTGTCGAAAATCCAGGAAACCGACAACGCCTACGTGGGCGGCAACCTGGTCAACCTGTCGTCGCAGGTGACCGGCACCGTCACCGAGATCCGCGCCGACGACACCCAGATGGTGCAAGCGGGCGCGCCGCTGGTCACGCTCGACGCGGCCGACGCCGACGTCGCGCTGGCGCAGGCCGACGCCAAGCTGGGCACAGCCGTGCGCCAGCAGCGCCAGCGCTACGCCGACGTGGGTCAATACGGCGCCACGGTCGTCCTGCGCCAGCTCGAACTCAAGAGCGCCGAGGACGACCTGGCGCGGCGCCTGCCGCTGGCAGCCGACCATACGATCTCGAGCGAGGAAGTGGCGCACGCACGCCAGGCGGTCAACAACGCCCGCGCTGCCGTGGCCGTGGCAATGAAGCAGGAGCAGGCAGCGCAGGCGTCGGTGGCGGGCGTGGACGTGTCGCATCACCCGGACGTGCTGGCAGCCAAGGCCGACTATCAAGCGGCGTGGCTGGCCGCGCGCCGCAACACCATCGTCGCGCCGGTCTCCGGCTACATCGCCAGGCGCGCGGTGCAAGTGGGCGCGCGCGCCACGCCGGGCACGGCCCTGCTGTCCATCGTGCCGCTCGACCAGCTGTGGGTGGACGCCAACTTCAAGGAATCGGAACTGCGCAACATCCGCGTGGGCCAGCCGGCCACGGTGGAAGCTGACATGTACGGCAACAAGGTTGAGTTCCACGGCAAGGTGGTGGGCTTGTCAGCCGGCACCGGCAGCGCCTTCTCGCTGCTGCCTGCGCAAAACGCCAGCGGCAACTGGATCAAGGTGGTGCAACGCCTGCCGGTACGCATCGCCCTGGACACCGCCGAACTGCGCGCCCACCCGCTGCGCATCGGCCTGTCGACCACCGTCAAGGTAGACATCAGCAAAACCGACGGCCCGGTACTGGGCGCGGCCATGCCGCAACAACCGGTGTACCAGACCGCCGCCCTGTCGCAGCCGCTGCAACAGGCCACCACCGCCGCCGACACCATCATCACCCGCAACCTGCACTAAACTTCGGGGGTCAGTGCCGACATTCGGACACGAGCTCAACTTTCAGTAGCTGAGACCGTGTCCGAATGTCGGCACTGACCCCGAACCTGGGGTTGCGGGCCTGGGCTATTTGCGCAGTTCGGCGTCGAGCTCGGTGATGGCGGTTTGGGCCTGGGTGATCACGCGGTCGGCGATGCGTTGGCGCATGCCGGGTACGCGGCCCGCTGCTTCCGCTTCGAGCAGCAGCGGCATCAGCATCTGTTCGGCCGATTCGCGGAAGCCTTGTGCCACCAGGTCCAGCTGGGCGTTGAACGTGTGTTCGGCGCCTTCGAGCTGCTTGCGCAATTCGGCTTCGAAGGCGCTGCGCTTGTCGCGGATTTCGGTGCGCTTGCGCTTGCCGCCGTCGGTGAACCATTTAAAGGCGCCGGCCAGCAGCACCGCGCCACCGACGAACGGCGCCGCCGGCGCCACCACCGGCAGCACCACGGCCGCGCCGATCAGGTAGGCGGCGGTACCGGTGCCGGCAGCTGCCACCACGCCGCTCATCAAGGTGACATTGGCAGCCGTATCGACACTGTTGGCCAGCCGCGTGCCGATGCGCAGGCGCGGCATCAGGCGGGCCAGCGCGGAATGGTGCTGGCGCTGGAACATCGACACCTGCCCCAGCCGCATGCCGGACTGGAACAGCCGCAAGTCTTCCTGCAGCAAGTGCAGCGCCTGCTCCTTGCGCCGCACGATGCGGTCGAGCCGGCGCTCCATCTCCTGGCCGAACTGGTTGCGGCCGATGCTCTCCCACACCTCGTCCTCTTTCCACTTGTCGGTGGCCAGGCGGTCGGCAATCGCCAGTTCGATGGCGTTGCCGGCGTCATGCACGGCGTCGTCGATTTCCTCGGCCAGCAGGCGCCGCTCGTGGGCGATGCGCTGCTCGACCAGCACCAGCCGCTGCATCACCTGGCTTTTCATTTCGTCGGCCGTGGCGACCAGGGTGGCGGCAATCGATTCATCGAGGCCCATTTGCCGCGCCTGCTCCAGGTAGGCGGAGATGTCCTGCAGGATGGCCTCGGTGGTGCTGGAGACCAGCGTGTGCAGCTGCGCATGATCGATCTGGCCGGTTTGATAATTGCGCGCATGTTCCACCAGCACCGGCTGGCCGGCGTTGCGGCCGAAATCGGCCACCGCATCGGACAGCGAGCGGCCACGCACCAGGCGCCGCGCCTGCTCGCCCAGGTTGGCCAGCAGGCCGCGTTCTTCCGCCTGCGGCAAACGGTTGAGGTCCTCGGGCGCCAGGCGCACCGACAGGGCCTTGGCCAGCCGCTGCGCCAACGCCCGGGCGTCGCCGCCGTGCAGCGCCAGCAGCGGAATCGCATTGCCAAGCGCATTCTCGCGCGCGGCCTGTTCGATGGGGGCGGCGCTGCGGGCCAGCGCGTTGAGGGCCCAGTCCACGTCGACGCCGGACTCGATGGCGTTGAGCACCAGCGCGGTGAACACGGCCGACGACTTGCCGTCGCCAGCGAGCTCGGTGACGGCGGCAAACTCCGCCAGCGTCAGTTTGCCATCGCGGCCGGCAATGGCGCCTATCGTGCGCGCGTAGGCAGAACTGAAACTCTGGTCGGCGGACAGATGTTCGTCGAGGGTCCGCACGTGGATGGTGTTGGCGGGGGTACCGTGGGGGTTCACACTTGCTCCGTCTGGCTATACTTCATCAATTTCATAAGCTTCATAAGTTTCGTCAGCCTATTTTAACGGATGACAGCAAATCGGACCTCACGCCCCGGTCGCCAGCACCAGCGTCTCCTTGATCTCTTCCATCACGACATAGCTTTTCGACTGCGCCGCGCCCGGCAAACTGAGCAGCATGTCGCCCAGCAGCTTGCGGTACTCGGCCATTTCGTGAATGCGCGCCTTGATCAGGTAGTCGAAGTCGCCCGAGACCAGGTGGCACTCCTGCACCTCGGGGATGCGCAGCACCTCGCGCCGGAACTGCTCGAACACCGGCCCGGACTTCTGGTTGAGCGTAATCTCGACAAACACCAGCAACTTGGCGCCCAGCGCCGGCGGATCGATGCGCGCGTGGTAGCCGGTGATCACGCCATCGCGCTCCATGCGTTTCACGCGTTCGATGGCAGGCGTGATCGACAGGCCGACCTGCTCGCTCAGGTCTTTCATCGAGATGCGGCCGTCCGCTTGCAGGATGTGCAGGATCTTGCGGTCGAGCTTGTCCAGGGTACGGACCGATTCCTTCTGTATTCGCATGAAATTCCACTAGATTTATCGTGTATTACAGTAACAAAAGCTGGTCATTCCAGCATACCATAGCGGATTATAGGGGCGCGCTGCGTCCAGTCACAATCTTCGGGGGCTCACATGCGCGTACTCATACTCGGCAGCGGTGTCATTGGCGTCACCAGCGCCTATTACCTGGCCCAGGCCGGCCACGATGTCACCGTGATCGACCGCCAGCCCGGTCCCGCGCTCGAGACCAGCTTCGCCAACGCCGGCCAGATCTCGCCCGGCTACGCCTCGCCATGGGCCGCCCCCGGCATTCCCCTGAAAGCCGTCAAGTGGATGATGCAGCGTCACGCGCCGCTGTCGATCACGCCCGACGGCACCGTGTTCCAGCTGCAGTGGATGTGGCAGATGCTGCAAAACTGCACGTCCGAGCGCTACGCCGTCAACAAGGAACGCATGGTGCGCCTGGCCGAATACAGCCGCGATTGCTTCAAGGTGTTGCGCGCCACCACCGGCATCGAGTACGAAGGCCGCCAGCAAGGCACCACGCAATTGTTCCGCACCCAGAAGCAGCTCGATGATGCAGCCAAGGATATCGCCGTTCTGCAGGAAACCGGCGTCCCGTACGAACTGCTGAACCGCGAGCAACTGGTCGGCGCCGAGCCGGGCCTGGACCAGACCAAGCTGGTCGGCGGCCTGCGCCTGCCCAACGACGAGACCGGCGACTGCCAGCTGTTTACCACGCGCCTGACCGCCATGGCCGAAGAGCTTGGCGTCAAATTCCGCTACAACATCGAGATCGAGGCGCTGGTCACCAGCGGCGACCAGATCAAGGGTGTACAAACCGGCGGCGAACTGCTGACGGCAGATTCGTACGTGGTGGCGCTTGGCGCCTATTCCACGCCGCTGCTCAAGGGCCTGGTCAACGTCCCGGTCTATCCGCTCAAGGGTTATTCGATCACGGTACCGATCGTCAATGCCGAGGCGGCCCCGGTCTCCACCATCCTCGACGAGACCTACAAGATCGCCGTCACCCGTTTCGACGACCGCATCCGCGTCGGCGGCATGGCCGAAATCGCCGGCTTCGACAAGCGCCTCAATCCGCGCCGCCGCGAAACGCTGGAGATGGTGGTCAACGACCTGTTCCCCGGCGCCGGCGCCACCGCCGAAGCGAGCTTCTGGACCGGCCTGCGGCCGATGACCCCGGACGGCACGCCCATCGTCGGCCGCACCGGCCTGCGCAACCTGTTTGTAAACACCGGCCACGGCACCCTGGGCTGGACCATGTCGTGCGGCTCGGCGCAACTGCTGGCCGATATCATCTCGGCCCGCAAACCGGCCATCCTGGCCGACGATTTGTCGGTGGCGCGCTACACGGCAACGCCTGCGGTGCGTCAGCCGCAGCTCGCCAGCGCTTGATGGTTATCGTTTCAACATTAACACTGTTGCATTGCGACCTATATTCGTGAATCGAGGCACGCGCAGGCCAACATGGCGTTGAGCTTGTGCGCTGGCGTGCGTATAATTTTGATCATGAATAAACTCGAAGCATTCGGCCATATTGCGGCCATGGCCATCCGTGGCGAACTGGTATTTCCCACCAGCGTCAACGCCGCCTTGCGGGTGCAGCTTGCCCTCGACGATCCCGATTGCCCGATCGACAAGGCGATCAGCCTGGTGCTGGCCGAGCCCACGCTGGCCGCGCGCACCGTCGCCATCTCCAACTCCGCCATGTTCGCGCGCGCCGGTGCGCCGGTGGTCACCAACGTGCGCGGCGCCATCATGCGCATCGGCTACCAGAACCTGTTCGCGCTGGCCGCCGCCATGGTGGTGCGCCAGTTCGGCAGCAAGCTCGTGGACCCGGCGCTGCGCGTCAAGGCCGAACAGCTGTGGGACCACACCATCGCCGTCGCCGCGCTGGCGCGCCTGATCGCGCGCGAGGTCACCGGCGTCAACGAAGACACCGCGCTGTTTGCCGGCATCGTGCACGAGGTGGGCGGCTTCTACCTGCTCTCGCGCGCCGACGAGTTCCCCGGCCTGCTCGAAGAAGACCCGGAAAACTGGCACTCGGCCAGCGAAGAAATCATCACCCGCGAGGTAATGCGCAAGCTGTGCATCCCCGAGCCGGTGGCCGACGCCATCGAAGGCCTGCGCGACGCCTTCATGTCGATCCCGCCCGACTCGCTGCAAGACACGCTGCTGCTGGCCAACCTGCTCACACCGGTGCGCTCGCCGCTGCAGGAAGCCGAGCGCGATCTGCCGCCGCATTCCGAATCGGCGATCGATTTGTTCATCGACGCGGAGCGCATGCAGGCGCTGCTCAAGCAGGCGCGCGACAACGCCGCCGAGATGAGCGCCGCGCTGCTGGTGTGAGCATGCAGCAAGCGCCCCTGTCCTACGGTTCCGACGCGTCGGGCCTGGTGTGCGGCTACGTGTTCGGCCGCGCCCAGGAAGGCGTGGGCATGCCGCTCAACGCCGACGAAGCCTGCGCGTGGCTGGACAACCGCGAGCAGCACCCGGCGGAGTTCATCTGGCTGCACTACAACCTGGCCAATACCGCCAGCGAGAAGTGGCTCAACGAGCACCTGTCGCTGCCCGAGGAATTCTACGAGAGCCTGCACGAAGGACCGCGCTCCACCCGCATCGAAGTGGCCGACAACACGCTGATCGCCGTGGTCAACGACGTGCTGCACGATTTTTCGTTCGACCCGTCCGACATCTCCACCCTGTGGCTGAGCGTGGACAAGCAGGTGGTCATCAGCGCCCGCCGCAAGCCGCTGCGCGCCATCGACAGCTTGCGCAACGCGGTGCGCAATGGCGAACCGATCCGCTCGTCGGTGGAACTGCTGATCCACCTGCTGCGCGACCAGGCCGACGCGCTGATCAAGATCGTGCGCCACGCGATCGCCACCGTGGACAGCATCGAAGACAATCTGCTGGCCGGCAAACTCAATACCAAGCGCGCCAGCCTGGGCGAACTGCGCCGGGTGCTGGTACGCCTGCGCCGGCTGCTGGCGCCCGAACCGGCCGCGCTGTTCCGGCTGCTGCAAAGGCCGCCGGCCTGGGTGGCCGAGATCGACGCCCAGGAACTGCGCCAGTCCACCGAGGAATTCTCGATGGTGCTGGCCGACATGGCCTCGCTGCAGGAGCGGATCAAGCTGATCCAGGAAGAAATCGCGGCGCTGGTCAACGAGGGCAACAACCACAGCCTGTTCGTGCTGACCATCGTGACCGTGCTGGCCCTGCCGATCAACATCATCGCCGGCCTGCTGGGCATGAACGTGGGCGGGATCCCGCTGGCCGACGCGCCGCACGGCTTCCTGGTGGTGGTGCTGATCGTGGCCAGCTTTACGGCAATCGCCGGCTGGCTCGCTTTCCGCCGCCAGCGCGATCTCCGCTGAGTTTTCAGTCGCGATAGATGTACAAGCGCTGCGCGCCCAGCAGCATGAACACCAGTCCCATCGCCAGCGCCACCAGGTTGTCGCGCCGGTAGCTGGCGCGCACGTCGTCCAGGCTGGTGACCTCCTTGCCGCCCACCGAGACGCCGTACGCCACGTGAAAGTCGCCCGGCAAAAAGCCCGGATGGTTGGTTTGCCTGGGGTCGAAGCGCACCGTGACCGGGTACAGCCTGGTGGCCGAGCGCAGCGCCGCGCGCAAGCGACCATCGGCGTCACCCTTCACGTGCACCACGAACTGCTGCGGCGTGGTGCGGGCGGCAAAATACATGGCGCCCCGGCTGTCGTAGGTCCAGTCCACCCGGCCGGTGACGGTCTGCAATTGCGCGGCGCTGGGCAGGCGCAGTTCGAGCGCGATGAAGATGCCGATGATGCCGATGCCGAGCAGCAGGAAGAACACCCCGCCACGCCGGCCGCCGAACCAGTTACGCCACTTGCTGATCATGCTCCGCCATTTTCGCTCCGTAAAAAGAGCGCCATCATACCGTGCGCTTGCGGCCCCGGTAATTAATAAACATTTTTGTTTACTTATGTTGGGTGCGCCGTTACAGTAACGTCATGAAAAACTCCCTGCTCATCAGCAGCGCCTGCCTGCTGGCACTGCTCTCCACGGTCGGCGCCGCGCTGCCGTACCCGATCCTGGCACCGCTGTTTGCGGACGGCACCGCCAACGGCCTCAACACCTTCCTCGGCCTGCCGCCGAAGCTGCTGTTGGGCCTGGCGCTGACCATCAATCCGCTGGGCCTGTTGATCGGCTCCGCGCTGCTCGGTCCCATGTCCGACCGCTATGGCCGCCGGCCGGTGCTGCTGGTGACCGCCGTCGGTGCGGCCATCGGCCACGCCATCACCGCGCTGGCGCTGGTGCTCGAATCGTTCCCGCTGTTTATCGTGGCGCGCTTCATCACTGGCCTACTGGAAGGTAACGGCTCGGTGGCGCGCGCCATGCTGGCCGATAAACTGGAAGGCGACTTGCGCCGCAAGGCGCTGTCGTGGCTCAACGGCGCGTTCTACATGGGCTGGCTGGTCGGGCCGCTGATGGCCGGCTTCACGCTGGGGTATGGCGTTACCACGCCGTTCTGGATCGCCGTGGTCCTGCTGCTGGGCACCGCCGTGCTGGTGGCCAAGGCGCTGCCGCACGAAGCGCCGTCGGCCGCCACCACCTCGTGGTGGCAGGTGGCGCGCCACCGCCACGCCCTCAATTTGCTGCGCGAGCCGGAACTGCGCACGCTGTTCATTATCACGCTGGCCTACAGCTGCTGCGTGACCGGCTTCTACGAGTTCTATCCGCTGTGGCTGGTGGAAGTGCCGGGCTACGGCCCGCGCGGCATCGCCTGGGCCACGGCCGCGATGTGCGCGGTAATGACCGCCACGACGATCATCGCCGGCCGCAAGTTCGCGGGCGAGCCGCTGCTGCGGGCGCGCGGCTTCGCGTACGTGACGTCAAGCCTGATCGCGGTGCTCGCGGTGGGCGACGCCAACATCGGCCTGGCCGCCATCGTGCTGTTCGGCATACCGCACGCCTTCCACAGCAGCATCGTGCCGCACTGGTGCGCCGAGCGCTTCGGCGCCCATGGCCAGGGCGCGGTGATGGGCCTGATCTCCACCACTTTCTGCCTGGCCAATATCGTGATGGCGCTGATCGGGGCGGTGCTCACGCTGATCGACACGCGCCTGATCCTGCTGCTGTCGGCCGCCCTGGGCGCGTGGTCGGCATGGCGCCTGCAACGTTGGCATTACAGCCTGCAGCAGGCGGTGCCGGCGGCAGGAGCGCTGTCATGAACACCGCCGACCAGGCGCTGTTCCTGATCAAGACACGCGGCCCGCAAACCGCGCAGCAGCTGGCCGCGCTGCTCGACCTCACCTCGATGGGCGCACGCCGCCAGCTCGAAGCGTGGCAGGAAAAAGGCATGCTCACTTACGAGGACGTGGCCGACAAACCTGGTCGTCCATCGCGGCGCTGGCTGCTGACGGAAGCGGGCCACGCGCGCTTCCCCGACCGCCACGCCGATCTGACGGTGCAGCTGATCGCCCAGGTGCGCCAGTTGTTCGGCGACGCGGGCCTCGACCAGCTGATCGCCTCGCGCGAGCAGGTCAGCGAGCAGCAGTACCGCCAGCACCTGGCCGCAGCCGGGGCCCGCGCCCTGCCCGACCGCGTGGCCGCGCTGGTGCAGGCGCGCAGCGTGGAAGGCTATATGGCGGAAGTGCAAACCGCCGATGACGGCGCCCTGCTCCTGATCGAAAACCACTGCCCGATCTGCGCGGCCGCGCGCCAGTGCCAGCAATTCTGCCGCTCGGAGCTGGACTTGTTCCAGCGCGTGCTGGGCAGCGATTGCTCGGTTGGACGCGTGGAGCACATGCTCAACGGCGCGAGACGCTGCGTTTACGTCATCAAGAGCGTCTGACAAAACCTCCATAGCGACGTTGCTGCGCCTTGCTCTGAAGGTTTTGTTAGACCCTCCAAATGGTCTCCAAATAAACTTTAATTCCGGAAAATAGTAGGAACAGGAAATTAGTTGTCAAGCCGCATGGACAAGCTCCGTGTGGCCGTTTGACGGGAGTCAAGTCCCTCAGTGCTGGTCAGCCGACAATCAGTGCATCCCGAGCCGCCCACCCAGGCCTCGCATGCTTTTTGAAGGTACCGCACAATGTCCGTTTCCGTCCAATACCCCGCTGTTTTATTCCGCCAGCTGTGCGTGCGGCTGGCCGCCATCAACCGCAGCGGCAAACGCCTGCTGATGTGCGTGGCCGATGGCGCGGCATTGCCCCTGTGCCTGGTGCTGGCGATGGCAGTCATCACCGGCGCCATGCCGCCGTGGCCCGCCGCCTTTCTGCTCACCGCGCTCAGCGTCTCGGCGCTGTCGATTGCATCGCTGTACGGCGCCGCCCTGCGCCAGCTCGAACAGCGCACGCTCATCCTGGCCGGCCTGGCGCTGGGCGCGGCCATTGTCGCGCTGTACCTGCTGACCAAGGATGGCGCGGTGGCGCGCATTCCCGGCCCGGTGCTGGCCATGTACTGGCCGCTGGCGATGTTGTACCTGATCGCCTCGCGCGCCGGCATGCGCGCCCTGCTGCGCTCGCTCCTGCATCACCAGGTACCGCCAACGCTCGATCGCGCCGCGCGCCTCCCCCTGCCCGACTTCGCCCCCGAACAACTGCTGGGCCGCCCGCCGGTGCAGCCCGACAGCGCGCTCTTCGCCCGCTGCGTGCGCGGCAGGAACGTGCTGGTCACCGGTGCCGGCGGCTCGATCGGCAGCGAATTGTGCCGGCAAATCGCCAGCCTGGCGCCGCGCTGCCTGCACCTGGTCGATCACAGCGAGTTCGCGCTCTATACCATCGCCCAGGAACTGCGCACAAGCTGGCCGCAACTGGTGCTGCACGCCCACCTGGGCTCCGTGTGCAGCGAACGCATGCTCGAACGCGTGATGGGCCACGCGGCCATCCACACCATCTACCACGCGGCGGCTTACAAGCACGTCTCCATCGTCGAAACCAATATGGTCGAGGGACTGCGCAACAACGTCGTCGGCGCCCGCAACGTCGCTGCCGCCGCCGCGCGCCACGGCGTGCACACCTGCGTGCTGGTCTCGTCCGACAAGGCGGTACGGCCCAGCACCATCATGGGCGCCAGCAAGCGCCTGTCGGAACTGGTGTTCCAGGCCGCGCAAGATGATGCTTCCGGCGCCACCACGTTCAGCATGGTCCGCTTCGGCAACGTGCTGGGATCGTCCGGCTCGGTGGTACCGCTGTTTCGCCAGCAGTTGCAGCAAGGTGGCCCGCTCACCATCACCGACGCCGCCATGGAACGCTACTTCATGCTGATCCCGGAGGCCGCACAACTGGTGATCCAGGCCGGCGCCATGGCCGAAGGCGGCGAGGTGTTCGTGCTCGACATGGGCGCGCCGCTGCGCATCGTCGACCTGGCGCGGCGCATGATTGCGCTGGCCGGCCTGACCGAGCGCACCCCGCACTATCCGCAGGGCGACATCGAAATCCGTTACGTCGGCCTGTACCCCGGAGAAAAGCTGCAGGAAGAGCTGCTCATCGCCGACGGCGCCACCCCCAGCCGCCACCCGCGCATCCTGCGCATGAAGGAACAGGCGCTGCCCGCCGCCCTGCTCGACCAGTACCTGGAACTGCTGCTGGTGGCTTGCGCCAGCAACGACCGCTGCCTGATCGAGGCCATGCTCAAGACCATCATCACCGAATTCACGCCGCAAACCGCCGTGCGCAGCGCCGACAGCGAGGCTGCGCTGCGCCGTCTGCGCGTGCAACCGGTGGCGGCCGTGGCGCCGGTGGCGGTCCACGCTTCCTGATTTTGCTTCCTGACTGTGCTTCCAATTGTCGTTCCAGATCTTTATTCCACCGCAAGGAGTAGCCCCATGCGTCAATTCTGCCCTGCCGTCACCGACCGCAAGCTGCGCTTCGCCCTGGTCGGGTGCGGCCGTATCGCCCGCAACCATTTTGGCGCGCTGGCCCAGCATGCCGACCGCTGCGAACTGGTCGCCGTGTGCGACGTCGATGCCGCCGCCCTCGACTGCGCCGCTACCGACACCGGCGCCGTCCCGTTCGACAACCTCGACCACATGCTCGCGCGCAGCGATATCGACGCCTGCATCATCACCACGCCGTCGGGGCTGCACCCGGACCAGGCGGTGCGGGTAGCGCGGGCTGGCCGCCACGTCATCACCGAAAAGCCGATGGCCACGCGCTGGGAGGACGCCAAGCGCATGGTAGGCGCGTGCGATGCAGCCGGCGTGCGCATGTTCGTGGTCAAGCAGAACCGCCGCAACGCCACGCTGCAACTGCTCAAGCGCGCGGTGGACCAAAAGCGCTTCGGCCGTATTTACATGGTCAATCTCAACGTGTTCTGGACTCGCCCGCAAAGCTATTACAACAGCGCGCCGTGGCGCGGCACCTGGGAGTTCGACGGCGGCGCCTTCATGAACCAGGCCAGCCATTATGTCGACCTGCTCGACTGGATCATCGGCCCGATCGAGAGCCTGCAAGCGTACACCGCCACCCTGGCGCGCGACATCGAAGTGGAAGACACCGGCGTGATCAGCCTGCGCTGGCGCAACGGCGCGCTCGGCTCCATGAACGTCACCATGCTGGCCTACCCGCACAACCTCGAGGGCAGCATTACCATCCTCGGCGAGACGGGCACCGCGCGCATCGGCGGCGTAGCCGTCAACGAAGTGCAGCAATGGGACTTTGCCGTACCCCACGACGACGACGCCAAAGTCCAACAGGCCAGCTACGAAACCGCCTCGGTCTACGGCTTCGGCCACCCGCTCTACTACGACAACGTGGTCAAGGTGCTGCGCGGCGAGGCCGAGCCGGAAACCGACGGGCGCGAAGGACTGAAATCGCTGGAAGTGCTGATCGCCGCCTACCGCTCCGCGCGCGACGGCCGCCGCGTGGCGCTGCCGCTCGACTACTAGGAGAGCACCATGGACAACCTTGTGCACGCCAGCGCGATAGTCGATGCCGGCGCGGTGCTGGGCGCCGGCACCCGCGTCTGGCACTTCAGCCACGTGTGCGGCGGTGCGCGCATCGGCAGCCAATGCTCGCTGGGCCAGAACGTTTTCATCGGCAATGACGTCGTCATCGGCCACAACGTCAAGATCCAGAACAACGTCTCGGTGTACGACGCCGTGGTACTGGAAGACGACGTGTTCTGCGGTCCCAGCATGGTCTTCACCAACGTCCACAATCCGCGCGCGGCCGTGGTGCGCAAGCACGAGTACCGGCGCACGCTGGTGCGAAGGGGCGCGTCGATCGGCGCCAACGCCACCGTGGTGTGCGGCGTGACCATCGGCGCATACGCGATGATCGGCGCCGGCGCCGTGGTCACTCGAGACGTGGCCGATTTCGCACTGATGGCCGGGGTGCCGGCGCGCCACATCGGCTGGGTCAGCCGCCACGGCGATCGCCTCGACCTGCCGCGCGCCGGCGATGGAAAGGCGCGCTGCCCGCACACCGGCGACGTGTACACGGTGGCGGGCGGTGTCTGCACCGTTCAAACAGCAAGCTAATCCAGGAGAGACAGATGGAATTCACGAGCCTGAAACAGCAATACGACTTGCTGCGCAACGATATCAAGGCCGGCATCCAGCGCGTGCTTGACCACGGCCAGTACATCATGGGACCCGAGGTGGCGCAGCTGGAAGCGCAACTGGCCGAGTACTGTGGCGCGCGCCACTGCATCACCGTCTCGTCCGGCACCGAGGCGCTGCTCATTTCCCTGATGGCGCTCGGTGTGCAGCCCGGCGACGAGGTGATCACCACGCCGTTTTCGTTCATCGCCACGGCCGAAGCCATCGTGCTCGCTGGCGCGCGGCCGGTGTTTGTCGATGTCGAGCGCGCCACCGGCAATCTCGACCCGGCCCGCGTCGGGCGCCGCATCGGCGCGCGCACCCGCGCCATCATGCCCGTCTCCCTGTATGGCCAGCCGGCCGACATGGACGCCATCAACGACATCGCCCGCCGCCACGGCCTGGCCGTGATCGAGGATGGCGCGCAAAGCTTTGGCGCCAGTTATCCTGGCCAAACCGGCGGCCAGCGCAGCGGCAACCTGTCCACCATCGGCTGCACCAGCTTTTTCCCCAGCAAACCGCTCGGTTGCTACGGCGACGGCGGCGCCATCTTCACCAGCGACGACGAACTGGCGCGCGCCATGCGCGAGATCCGCATCCACGGCCAGGCCGAGCGCTATCGCCACACCCGCGTAGGCGTGGGCGGCCGCATGGACACCCTGCAATGCGCGGTGGTGCTGGCCAAGCTGCCCACCTTCGACGACGAGATCGCCGCCCGCCGCCGCGTGGCTGCCGCCTACGACCGCTGTTTCGGCAGCCGTGTCGAAACCCTGGGTGGCGGCGAGGCCAGCGCCTGGGCCCAGTACACCATCGTGCCGCCGCGCCGCCAACCGGTGCAGGCCGCGCTCACGGCCGCCGGCATCCCCAGCGTGGTGCACTACCCGCAGCCGATCCACCTGCAGCCGGCCTACCTGCGCTACGACGACGTCTCCTGCCCGGTGGCCGAGCTGCTGGCCGGGCGGGTGCTGAGCCTGCCGATGGGACCGCACCTGGGCCAGGCCGACGTAGCCCGCGTGGCCGCCACCGTGCTGGCCGCGCTCGACGCCTGACTGCTTGAGCCGGGATGACCGCCATGACCGCCCTGACCACCCTGCCCACCTTCTGGAAGCACCTGCTCACGGTCCTGGGCGGGTCGCTGGCCGCGCAGGCGTTGCCCATCGTGGCCGCGCCACTGATCACACGGCTGTGCACCCCGGCCGAACTGGGCGCGTTCAGCGTGTGGCTGGGCATCGTCGCCATTGCCGCCGTGGCGGCCACCTTGCGCATGGAGTTCGCGATGGTGGTCGATCCGGGCCGCATCCGCCAGCGGCTGTGCTTTGGCGTGGTGGCATGGTCGTCAAGCTGGCTGGCGGTGGTGCTGACGGTGGCGCTGTTGGCGGCGCGGTGGCTGGACCTGGTCGCCCTGTCGTGGCCAGGCATACTGACGCTGGGCCTGGCGGCGTGGCTCACCGCCGGCATGCAGACCACGCTGGCTTACGCCGCCTCGCACAACGGCTTTGCCGCTGCCGCCAAGGCGCGCATCGTGGCCGCCGGTGGCGTGGCCGGGGTGCAGCTGGCGCTACTGGCTTTGCTGACGGGGCTGCCCTGGCTGACCTCGCACCTGGCCGGTGCCGGCGGCGACGCCCTGCTGGCCGGCCAGTTGGCGGGCATGGCCGTCGGCCTGGTGGCTGCGCGCCGGCTGCTGAACTTGCCGCTGCGCCGCTTCGGTTCCGGCATCACGGCGCGGCAAGCTGACGATGTCAATGCCGCTGGAGCAAGCAACGCGGCCGCAGTCGCCAGTAGCGCAGCCTTGCGATGGCTGGCTTACCTGCGCCGGCTGCGCCGCCAAAACCTGGCCGCCCTGCTGCCCACCACCGCGCAGCGCCGCTACCTGCGCCGCCACCGCGCCTTCTGGCGTTTCACTTTGCCATCGAGTCTGCTCAACGCGGCCGTCGGCCAGTTGCCGCTGCTGATCATCGGCGCGCGCCACGGCGTGATGGCGGCCGGGTTGTTTGCGCTCACCCAGCGCGTGCTGGCCGCGCCGATTTCGCTGCTGGCGGCCTCGGTGCTGGAAGTGTTCAAGCGCGAATCGGTACGCCAGTACCAGGAGCATGGCGACTGCCGCCCCGCCTACCGTCACGCGCTGCGCGTGCTGCTGGCGCTGGGCGCGGCGCCGGCGCTGGTGCTGTGGCTGGCCTCCCCCGCCTTGTTCGGCCTGGTGTTCGGGCCGGCCTGGCGCGGCGCCGGCGAACTGGCGCAAATCATGGCGCCGCTGTTCTTCCTCAATTTTGTCGCCGGACCGCTCAGCTACGTATTCTCGGTGGCGGGCCGGCAAAAGATCGAGCTGCTATGGCAGGTCGCGCTGTTTGCCACCACGGTGGCTGCCTTCGTGGCACCGCTGTCGCTGGCGCACAATGTGCTGGCCTACAGCATCGGCTATTCGCTGCTGTACCTGGTGTACCTGCACCTGTCTTACCGCTACGCACGCGAGCGCCCGTCGGGCCGGAGGCTCCATGTTGCCGGCTGACGCGATCACCTTCCAGTCGACGCCGCTGGCGCAGGTCCATGCGGCCGGCAGCCGCGCCGGTGCGCCAGGTCTGCTCAGTCTGCTCGGGCCGACCTGGGCCGAACTGGCATTCTGGCTGCTGTTCCCCGGCTTTTTCGCCTACCAGACGCTGCTCGGACTGGGCCTGATCCGCGCCTACCTGGGCGGCTA
This sequence comes from Duganella sp. 3397, assembly GCF_031456625.1. NCBI lineage: Bacteria > Pseudomonadati > Pseudomonadota > Betaproteobacteria > Burkholderiales > Oxalobacteraceae > Duganella > Duganella sp. 3397. Next base: position 571,856 of record NZ_JAVDVB010000005.1, on the reverse strand, counting down.
CTTTGCCTGGATTTCGCTGCTGATGTTGCCGCCGCTGCTGCTGTCCTACCTGCTGCGCATGAGCGCGCAAGGCTGGCGCGTGCACCGGGTCGATGTCGCGTGGCTGGCCTTCCTGGCCTACTACGCCGCCATCATCGTGCTGCACATGGGCTTGGCTGGCGGTGGCGCCACCAGCCACCATACCCTGGGCCTGCTGTACATGTTCCTGCTGTTCGTGATCTTCAAGACCCTCGACTTTGAATCGAAACGTTTTCAGGTCATGCTGCTGGCCAGCCTGGCGGCCATGTCGGCAGTGGTGTTCGCCTACGCGGTCGATGGCACGTTTTACCTCGCCGCACTGGGCGCCGCGCGCGACCCGGAAAGCGTGGCCACCTACCAGGGGTTCTCGCGTTCGTACCTGCTGCCGATGGTGGTGCTGCTGGCCTGCACGCGGCGCGCGGCGCTGCGCTGGGCGCTGTATGCGCTGGGCCTGCCCACGCTGTACATCAACACCGCACGCAGCGAGTTCGGCGCCTTGCTGTTCCTGATCCCCTTGTTCGAGCTGCACGCGGCCCGTTCGCGCCTGGCCATGCTGGTGCTGATGGCAGGGGCCATCATGCTGTTGCAGCTCAATCTCGATGCGCTGGTGGCGGCAGTGCCGGGCAACCGCACCCTGGAACTGCTCGACCTGTCGCACTCCACGTCGGCCAGCGCGCGCCATGCACTGACCGAACAGGCGCTGCGCACCATCGCCGACCATCCAATTCTGGGCGACTACGGCAGCTACCCGAGTGGGCGCTATGCCCACAACATCCTGTCGGCGTGGGTGGACCTGGGCCTGCTGGGCTTTGCAGCGCTGCTGGCGTTACTGCTTTACCCGCTCACGCACCTGGCCATCCACGGCTACCTGCTGGGTGGACGCACCAGCCGCGACCACCGTTTCCTGTTGGCCTGGAGCCTCTTGGCCAGCACCCTGCTGCTACTGTGCCTGTCGCATTTTTTCAGCGACATGCTGATCGGCGCCGCGCTGGGCGCTTATGCGCGGTACCGCGCCGGAGATTGACATGCTCAGCATCGCCCACCTGACGTCTGCCCATCCGCGTCACGACGCCCGCATCTTCGGCAAGCAGTGCCGCACGCTGGCCGACCACGGCCACCGGGTCACGCTGGTGGTGGCCGACGGCCGTGGCGACGAACATTGCCATGGCGTGCATATCGTCGATGCGGGGGCCGCGCGCGGACGGCTGCAACGGATGATCTCGGCCACCACCCGGGTCTACCGCTGCGCGCTGGCGCTGGCGCCCGACGTGGTGCAGCTGCACGATCCCGAGCTGCTGCCGGCTGGCCTGCTGCTGCAACGCCACGGCTGCAAGGTGATCTTCGACGCCCACGAAGACGTGCCGCGCCAGCTGCTCGGCAAGCCCTACCTGCCGCCCTGGGCGCGGCGCGCGCTGGCCGCCGCCTATGCACGGTTCGAGCACCAGGCCTGCCGCCGGCTCGATGGCGTGATCACGGCCACGCCGTTCATCCGCGAACGGTTCGAGCGCATCAACCGCGCCACCGTGGACATCAACAACTACCCGATGCCCGAGGAATTCGGCGCCGACCTGGCCTGGGCCGACAAGCCGCTGCAAGTGTGTTACGCCGGCGGGCTCTCGGCGATACGCGGCATCGCCGAACTGGTGCGCGCCTGCGAACTGCTGCAAACCCCGGTGCGGCTGCAGCTGGCCGGCGCTTTCAGCGAACCGGCACTGGCCGCGCAACTGCGCGCCCGCCCCGGCTGGCGCCACGTCGACGCCCTCGGCCAGCTGGCGCGCGGCGACGTGGCGGCGCTGCTGGGCGCCTCGCGCGCGGGACTGGTTACGCTGCACCCCACGCTCAATCACCTCGACGCGCTGCCGGTCAAGATGTTCGAGTACATGGCTGCCGGCATACCCGTAATCGCCTCCGACTTTCCGCGCTGGCGGGCGATCATCGAAGGCGATGGCGCCAACGGCTCAGTGAGCGGCGCGGGCGGCACGGATGGCGCCTGCGGCCTGTGTGTCGATCCGTACGACCCGCCGGCGATAGCCGCCGCCATCGACTACCTGGCCGGCCACCCGGACATCGCCCGCCGCATGGGCGAAAACGGCCGCCGCGCGGTGCGCACCCGCTACAACTGGCGCAGCCAGTCCACCAAGCTGATCGACTTCTATGACCACCTCTGACAATTCCGGATTCTGGCCCACCGTGCTGGCGCGGCTGCGACTGATCGGCGACATCGTGCGCCTGCCACGCGCCCGGCTGTGTTTCGACGCCACGCTCAATCCCGAGCTGGTACGGCGCACCCACGCCAGCTTCACCATGCCGCACCCGCGTTACCGCATCGTGCGCAACAAGTCGCTGGGGGTCGCGCTGATCGACCTACGCGCGTTCGCCAGCGGCGCCGATTACCTGCAGTCGGTGGCGCAAAAAGACCATGCAGGCTACCAGGCGCGGCGCGCCCGTGCACGCGGCTACACGGTGGCCGAGATCGACCGCAACGATTACATCGACGACATCCATCGCATCAACACCTCGCAACACGTGCGCCAGGGTCGTCCGATGGACCCGGCCTACGCCGACCGCACCGACCATTACGTGGCGGTGGACAGTTTCCGCTACTACGGCGTGCTCGATGCCAGCGGCAAGCTGGTGGCCTACTGCGACCTGGGCATCTACGGCGACTTCGCCGCCACCGATCGCCTGCTCGGCGTCAACAGTGACGGCGTGATGTACCTGCTGCTGGCCGATATCGCCTGCCGCCTGATCGACCAACACCGCTACAACTACCTGATGTACGACACCTACCTCGGGGCCCTGCCCGGCCTGCGCGAATTCAAGCGCAAGCTGGGCTTTGCGCCCTACCGTATCCGCTACGCCATTGCATGAGGTTTCCATGATCGCCAAGCTCACTCACCTGTTCAGCTTTGCCCCGCTCACGCGCGGCTGCCGACTCGCGCTCGACGTGGCGCGCCTGCCTGTCGCCAGGCTGTGCTTCGACACCCGCTACCATCCCGAGGACGTGCGCAATACCTATCGACTGTTCACCCGCCGCCATCCGCGCTACAAGGTGATCGGCCACAAGCAGTTCGGCGTGGCGCTGATCGACCTGCGCCTGCTGGCTGACAATGCAGCATACCCCTGCAGCGGCGCCGCCAGCTACGTGGGCAAGGCGCGCAAACGCGGCTACCGGCTGGCGCAGATTGACCGCAACGAATACCTCGACGCCATCCATGCCATCAACACCAGCGTGCCAAACCGCCAGGGCCGGCCGATGGATGCGCACTACCAGCAAAAAGCTGCCCGCTACGAGCCGCAGTGCCATTACCGCTACTTCGGCGTGTTCGACAAGTGCGGCCAGCTGGTTGCCTACGCCAACATGGGCCGCTTCGGCAACTTTGCCGCATTCGCCCAGCTGCTTGGCTACCGCAACAACGACGGCGTGATGCACCTGATGATCGCCGACATCGTCAACCTGCTGCTGGCGGAACGTTGCTCCGGCGACGGCCCCGACTACGTGATGTACGACACCTTCTTCGGCGCCCAGCCCGGCCTGCGCCAATTCAAAACCCTGCTCGGCTTCACGCCCTACCGCGTGCGGTACACACTGCAATGAAAACCATCCTGAACCGGCTGTATGCCGACTACCTGATGCCGTGCCGGCTGCCGCACTACGACGCCCTGCTGGCACAGGCGCGCGATCACGGCTACCGCCAGACTTCGGTGCGCAGCTGGCTGCATGTGCTGCGCAGCCAGAACAGCGGCAACGGCGTCGGCCACCGCTGGTCATCGCCGCCGGTGCTGGTCCACCGCCACGACATCGACACCGACCTGGCCACCGCCCGCCGCATGTTCGAGATCGAGCAGCGCCACGGTGTGCGCGCCAGCTACTACTTCCGCCTGTCCACGCTGGACTTCGGCCTCATGCGAGCGATCGAGGATTACGGCAGCGAAGCGAGCTACCACTACGAGGAACTGGCCACCTATGCCAAACGCACGCACCTGAAACTCCCGGAACAGGTAAGCGCGCGGCTGGACCAGATCCGCGCCGAATTCGAAGCCAACTTCCAGCGTATCGAGACCACGCTGGGCCGCAAGCTGCACACGGTAGCCAGCCACGGCGACTTCGCCAACCGGCGCCTGGGCATCACCAATTGCGCGGTGCTGGGCGACAGCGACCTGCGCGCCCGCTGCGGCATCGCCGCCGAGTGCTACGACCACGAACTGCTGTCGAGCTTTGACCTGTACATCAGCGACAAGCCGGCGCCGCGCTACTTCCACCCGGTGGCGCCGCAGGCGGCGCTGGGCAGGCACAGGCGCATCTGCCTGCTCACGCACCCGTCGCAGTGGCACGCCGGCTGGGCCGCCAACAGTCACAAGAACCTGGTGCGCGCGCTCGACGCACTGCGCTGGTAAGGAGCTCCCGTGAACATCCTGCTGATCAATCACTACGCCGGCTCGATCCGCCACGGCATGGAATACCGCCCCTATTACCTGGCGCGCGAGTGGGTGCGTGCCGGCCACCGGGTACGCATCGTGGCGGCCAGCGCCTCGCACCTGCGCGCCCAGGCACCGCAGCTGAACGGCCGCGCCGTGCTGGACGAAGAGATCGACGGCATCGCCTACCGCTGGCTGGCCACGCCCGCCTACGAAGGCAATGGCGCGGGGCGCGCAGCCAATCTCGCCGCCTTTATCGCGCGCCTGTACCAGCAGTCGAAACAGCTGGCCGCCGAGCGGCCCGACCTGGTGATCGCATCGAGCACCTACCCGGCCGATATCTGGCCCGCGCGCCGCATCGCCGCACTGGCCGGCGCCCGCCTGGTATTCGAGGTGCATGACCTGTGGCCTCTGTCACCGATCGAACTCGGGGGCATGTCGCCGCGCCATCCGTTCATCCGGGTGATGCAGGCGGCCGAGGATTATGCCTATCGCCACGCCGATACCGTGATCTCGATCCTGCCGCACGCCGATGGTCACATGGTGGCGCGCGGCATGGCGCCGCACAAGCTGCACGTGGTGCCCAACGGCGTGGTACCGGCCGAATGGGAAGCGGCGCCACCGCCGCTGCCGGCACCTGTCACGTCGCTGCTGGCCACCCTGCGCGCCCAGGGCCGCACGCTGGTCGGCTACGCCGGCAGCCACGGCACCGCCAACGCGCTCGACACCCTGCTCGACGCCGCCAGCCTGCTGCGCAGCCAGCCGCTCGCCTTTGTGCTGGCGGGCGCCGGCCCCGACAAGCAGCAACTGCAGCGGCGGGTGGACCTGGACGGCCTGCACCACGTGCATTTTCTGGCGCCATTGCCCAAGGCCTGCATGCCGGCGCTGCTGGGCAGCTTCGACATCGCCTACCTGGGCTGGCGGCGCCAGCCCCTGTACCGCTACGGCATCTCGCCCAATAAGCTGGGCGACTACCTGATGGCGGCGCGCCCGGTGATCCACGCGGTGGACGCCGCCAACGACCCGGTCGCCGACGCCGGCTGCGGCGTGAGCGTCGCCCCCGAAGACCCCGGCGCACTGGCCGCCGCCATCACCGGCCTGGCCAGCCTGCCGCCACCGCAACGCCAGCAACTGGGCCAGCGCGGCGCCCATTACGCCCGCCGCCACCTCGACTACCGGCTGCTGGCGCAGCGCTACCTCGACGCGTGCTGCCGCCCCGGCCCGCCGCCCCATTGAACCAGCTTGAGCAGCGCGCCAAAAGTCACTACAACCCGCAACCACTCGCTACCACCCGCTACCACCCGCAGTACCGTGAGCGAAAAATCCGTCATTCCCGCGCACGCGGGAATCCATAGACAGCATCACAGCCATACAGCCATACCACCAACAGGCACCAAAGGAGATCACGATGACCTTATCAACCGACGACTTTCTCGCCTTTGCCCTCCCCGACCTCGGCGAGGAAGAAGCCGCCGCCGTCCTAGCCTGTCTGCGCTCCGGCTGGATTACCAGCGGCCCCGTCAGCCGCCAGTTCGAGCAGGACTTCGCTGCCTGTCTGGGCGGCGACGTTCACGCCATCGCCGTCAACTCGGCCACCGCCGGCCTGCACCTGGCCCTGGAGGCGCTGGGCATCGGTCCCGGTGACGAAGTGATCGTGCCCACCATGACCTTCACCGCCACCGCCGAAGTGGTGCGCTACCTGGGCGCCGACCCGGTGATCGTCGATGTCGATCCGCACACCCTGTGCCTGCAGCCGGACGCCATCGAAGCTGCCATCACGCCCGACACCCGCGCGGTGATCCCGGTCCATTACGGCGGCCTGGCCTGCGACATCGACGCCATCGTCGCGCTGGCCCGCCGCCACGGCCTGCGCGTGGTCGAAGACGCCGCCCACGCCTTTCCCACCACCTTGCGCGGCCGCCTGGTGGGCACGCTCGACAGCGACGCCACCGTGTTCAGCTTCTATGCCAACAAGACCATCACCACCGGCGAAGGCGGCATGGTGGTCTGCCGCGCGGCCGACATCGCAGCGCGGGTGCGGGTGATGCGGCTGCACGGCATCAGCGAAGACGCGTTCGACCGCTTCGTCTCCCGGCACCCGGCCTGGTTCTACCAGGTGGTCGCACCAGGCTTCAAGTACAACCTCACCGATATCGCCGCCGCCATCGGCCGCGCCCAGCTGCGCAAGATCGACGGCTTTCTAACACGCCGCCAGCACCTGGCGCGCCAGTACAACGAATGCCTGGCCGACCTGCCCTTGACACTGCCGCCCGATGCGCCAGCCGGCAGCCAGCACGCCTGGCACCTGTACCCGGTCCGCTTGACGGCACAGGCGCCGCTGGCGCGCGACCGCCTGATCGAGCTGCTGGCGGAGCGCGGCATCGGCACCAGCGTCCACTATATCCCGCTGCACCGCCAGCTCTATTGGCGCGACCGCTACCAGCTGCACCCCGAGCAGTTCCCCCACGCCGAAGCCAGCTACCACGCGCAGCTGACGCTGCCGCTGTACACCCGCATGACCGACGCCGACCAGGCGCGCGTGATCGCCACCCTGACGGAGCTGCTATGTTAGCCAAACGCCTGTTCGATATCGCCGCCGCACTGGCGGGCCTGTTGCTGCTGGCGCCGCTGCTGTTGCTGTTGGCGGCATGGGTACGCTGCGACTCGCCGGGCCCGGTGCTGTTTCGCCAGCGCCGCGTGGGCCGGCACGGCGCGCCGTTCCAGATCATCAAGTTCCGCACCATGGCTGCCGGCGCCGAGCGCGATGGCCAGTTGTCGGTGGCCGACGACCAGCGCGCCACCCGCGCCGGGCGCTGGCTGCGGCGCCACAAGCTCGACGAACTGCCGCAACTGGTCAATGTGCTGCGCGGCGACATGAGCCTGGTCGGTCCGCGCCCAGAAGTACCACGCTACGTGGCCCACTATCCGCCAGCCGTGCGCTCGGTGGTTTTGTCGGTGGCGCCGGGCATCACCGACTGGGCCGCGCTGCGCTTTCGCAACGAGGGCGAACTGCTGCGCCAGGCGCCGGACCCCGAACACGCCTACCTGCACCAGGTACTGCCCATCAAACTCGCCTATTATGCGCGCTACGTGCAGCGCCGCAGCTTCGCCATCGACCTGCAGATTTTATTGTGCACGGTGGCCACGCTGCTGTTCGGCGTGCGCCGCAAGCGACCGCTGTTGCGCATCGTGCGCAGCAGCCGGCTGATGCCGGGCGGCCGACAGTCGGTGCTGATCGACTGGCTGCGCGGGCTGGCCGCATTGCAGGTGGCGGCCGCGCACTTGCGGGCCCAGGTGTTTCCCGGCCTGGGCGCCTTGACCGATCCGCCGCTGTGGTACCAGGGGCTGGCGTTCGTCACCGGTTTTGCGCACCAGGCGGTGCTGGTGTTTTTTGTACTCAGTGGCTGGCTGGTGGGCGGCGTATTCCTCGACCGCAGCCACAACGTGCCGCGGGCACGGGCGCTGCGCGACTATGCCGTCGACCGCGCCACGCGCCTGTGGACCGTGCTGTTGCCGGCGTTCGTCCTGATGCTGGCCCTGGCATGGGACGGCGCGCTGCCACGCTCCGATCTCGCCATGGCCGGCTCGGCCTGGTCTCTCACCACGTTGCTGGGCAACCTGGTGGGCTTGCAGACGCTGGCCGTGCCTCCTTTCGGCGAGAATTTCCCGCTCTGGAGCCTGGCCAATGAAACCTGGTACTACGTGCTGTTTCCGCTGCTGGTGACAGGTGCGCGCGCCGGCTCTGCCTGGTGGCGATCAGGCTGCGTGGCGCTGGCGCTGGCGTTGACGGTGCTGCTGGGCGCGGCGGTTACCGGCTACTTCCTGGTCTGGCTGCTGGGGGTGGCGGCGTCGCGCCTGCGGTTCGATTTTTCGGCTGCGCAGCGCTGGCTGTGGCGTGGCGTGCTGCTGGTCGTGGCGGCGCTGCTGCGCCTCGGTGGCCAGGATGGCGACTTCACCCTCGCCACGCTGGGGCCGGACCTCTTGCTGGCAGTGCTGCTGGTGGTGTGCTTGTGCAGCGTGGGACGGGGACGGCCGGTGGCGGCGGTGGCAAAGACCGGGGCCTTCCTGGCCGGCTTCTCCTTTACCTTGTACGTGGTGCATATCCCGTTGCAGCGGATGTTGTGGTCGTACCGCGACGGCGCGCTGCTGGCGCCGGGGGATGCAGCCAGCCTGGCGGTGTATGCCGCCATGCTGGCCGTGGTGCTGGCGTTGGCCTACCTGTTTCACTTGCCGTTCGAAGCGCAGACCGGCAGGCTGCGGCGGCTGCTGCGGCCCCGCTTGCCGGGCGACCAGGACCTCGCCCGTACCGTTAAAACCGCGCCTGCCGGGCGGTCAGCCGATGCCGGCTGACCGCCCGATCCTGCTTACTGGTAAGCCCCGATGGTCACCGGGGCTGTGACTGGCTTGCCCTCGATATCGGTCTTGGGCGCGTAGTCGGTCGTGCCCTTGCCCTTGGCCGGCGACGAGGCGCGCAGGTGCAGGTCAGGCGTGCCACTGCGCGTGTAGCCGACGAATTGCGGATCGGCCGACACCGTACCGGTCGCCTGCAGACCATTTTTCAGGCTGATGTTGTAGATGCTGTTCTGGTACACCAGGTTGTTGCGGTAGGTGTTGTGGGTACCGGTGGAGCCTTGCTCGGTGATGCCGTAACGGTTGTCGTACACGATGTTGTTGACGACATGGGTGTAGTCGTTGGGCGCCGTGCGGTTGTAGAAGTCCCCTGCGCCCACCACGATGCCGGTGCCGGAAGCGGCCACCGTGTTGTTGGCGATGACCACATTGGTGGCGTCGTGCCACAGGTGGATCGCCGCCTCCGACACGCGGTACACCACGTTGCCCACCACGCTGCCCGACGTGCTCACGTAGATGCCCTGGATGTATTTACAACCGGCCGGGCCGATATCGTGCACGAAGTTGTTGATCACATCGCCCTTGATGCCCTTGTAGTAAGAATCGACGCCGATGGCCGACGCGCCACTGCCATTGCACGCGAGCGTGTTGGCGATGTGGTGCACGCGGTTGCCACGAATGACGTCGTACGAGCCGCCCGTGTACAAGCCGCTGCGCCACACGGTGCCGCCCTGCAGCTTGCTGCCATCGACCTCGAAGCCGATGATGTCGACGTAATTGCCGCGGTTGTCCCAGGCGATGTTGTTGCTGGAACTGGCCGGCGGCACGATCTTGGCGCCCCATTTGACGGTCGAGTAGTAGTAGATGCGGCCGCTGGCGGTACCGCTGGTGGTGGTCTTGAAGCCGCCAGCATAGGTGCCCGGCGCCACGTGCACCGTGGTGTTGGGCTTGGCCAGCGCGGAAGCACGGGCAATCGTGCGCAGCGGCGAGCCTTGCGTGCCCGAGTTGCTGTCCGAACCCGTGGTGGCGACGTACAGGTTGTTCGCCGTCGCAGGGGCTGCATCCGGTACTGGCTGCGGAGCAGGCGTCGGTGTCGGTGTCGGACTCGGCGTGGCGCCGTTGAACTCGTAGGCGCCGAGGTCGGGACCGGCGCCGGCAGGACGCGCCTTGCCGTTGAGGTCGGTGGCGGTGGCGTCGCCGGCAAGTCCCTTGTCGATTGCGGGCGACGTTGCCTGCAGCTGGTAATCGCCGCCGCCGGTACGAACATAGTTGACGAACTGCGGCGCCGCCGCGATGGTGGCCACCGCTACGCCCTTGAGCAACATGTACGGATAGGCCGATTGTTGGTGCATCAGGTTGTTGGTGTAAGTGTTGTTGCTGCCCACGTTACCTTGCTCGACCACGCCGTACTGGGTATCGACCACGATGTTGTTGGCTACCCGCGAGTAATCGTTGACTCCATTGGACACATAAGGATCGCCGCCGCCCACCACGATACCAGTATGGGCGGCAAAGATCGTGTTATGGCTCACGGCCACGCGTGCGGCATCGTGCCACAGCAGCACCGCAGCCTGCGAGACGGCGTAAATCAGGTTGTTCTTGACGTCGCTATCGGCGCTGTTGACGAACACCCCGGACATGGTCTTGCAACCAGCCGCGCCGATGTCGTGCACCACGTTGGCCAACACGTCGTTGCTGGCGCCCTTGTAATAGCTGTCGGCGCCGATGCCGCCGCCCGATGCACAAGCGCCCTGGCCGATGTGATGCACATGGCTGTTGGTAACGGTGCCGAACGAGCCGGCGGTGTACAGGCCCACGGCCCAGCGGGTACCGGCCTTGTGGCCGCTGCCGTCGACTTCGAAACCATCGATATCGACATAACTGCCACGGTTGTCCCAGGCCACGGCATTGGCGGACGTAGCCGGCGGGACGATCTTCGCGGCCCACTTGGTGTCCGAAACGTAGCGGATGCGCGCCGTCGGCGTGCCGCTGGTGCTGGTGCGGAAGCCGCCTTCATAGGTGCCGGGCGCCACGTGCACCACGGTGCCGGGGGTGGCTGCCTGGGCCGCGCGTGCAATGGTCTTGAACGGCTTGGCGCTGGTGCCGGGGTTGCTGTCGGCGCCGGTGATGGCGACGTACAGCACGGTGGCGGCCGCGTTGTAGCTGGCGTCCGCCGCCGGTTGGTCCGACAGTTGCGTCGTGGCCAGCATGACGGCGGGCGCCTCGCTGGCGCTATCGCTTTGACCACCGCCGCAGGCGGAGAGCAAGATCATGCAGGCGGTCGCACCAGCAGTTTGAGACAGATAGTTGACAGATGATTTCATCAGCCGTTCCTCGCAATTTCAAAGTGAATGAGCGAGGTTTGATCTGCATCAAATTCTATAGTTCAATGCTTTCAGTAAAAAATTTCTGACAAGATTTATTTACAGTCATCAGTCCATGCGCACCGGCAAGACGCAACCCAGCAGGCATGCGGCTTGCAAGCAGAAAGGGGGACAAAGTCGGGGTGAAAAAAAATGAAAAGAAATTCGAAAAATGCGTCAGACGTCGTTGAACACCACCCCGCGCGGCGCGATGCCGGCATGGTTGAGCCGCTTGACAGCCGCACCGAGCTGGGCCTCGGTGGTGACTCCGGCGCGCGCCACCAGGAACACCGACCCGGCATTGGCGCCCACCACCAGCGCATCGGCCGCCACCAGCACCGGCGGCGCCGTCACCAGCACCACGTCGTAGCGCGCACCCAGCCGCGCCAGCACGTCGGCAAACAGCCTCGATTGCAGCAGTTCGGCCTGGTGCGGCGCCGCGCCGCCGGCAGCGATGAAGTCGAGCCGGGGCGCCACCGCAGCGCGCAGCGCCTGGTGCGGCTGCAACATCCCGGCCAGGCAATCGGCCAGGCCGGCCGCGCGGTCGAGGCCGAAGTGTTGGTGCAGCGTGCCGTCGCGCAAGTCGGCATCGACCAGCAAGGTGCGCTGGCCACCGGCCGCCAGCAGCAGCGCCAGATTGACTGAAACAAAAGCCGCCCCCACCTCGCGCGTGGGGCCGAGGCAGCACACGATGTTGTTGCGACTGTGCGGCAACACGAATTGCAGCGTGGCGCGAAAGGCGCGCAGGCTCTCGGCAGCAACGTCGTCGGGCGCGGCCTGCGCCAGCGAGCGCACCGCCGGCAGCTGCTGCCCGGCCTGCGATGAGGGCTCGGCCTTGCCTGCCCGCCGTAGCTGGCGCCGCAACCGGTCCTGGCTGCGGCTGTGCGGGATGGTCGCGTGCACCGTGTTCGGTCCCAGCAGCGCCTCGATCCGTTCGGGTGCGTCGATGCCGCCGCGCACGGCGCGCCAAGCCAGCGCCAGCAGCGCACCCAGGAACACCCCGCTTACCATGCCCAGCAACACTATCAGCGGCCGGTTGGGCTTGAGCGTGTTCTCGGGCGCGACCGGCATGTCCACCATGCGCACGGTGCCGATGCTGCCCACCGCCATCAGGCGCAATTGCTGGGCCGTGTTGAGCAGCTCGGTGTACAGCTTGGTGCTGACCGTGACGTCGCGCTCGAGCCGTACCTGTTCCTGCTCGATGCGCGGCAGCCGCTTGATGCGGGTTTCCAGCGCGCCGATCTCGCGGTCGTTTTCGCGCACTTGCTGCGCCACCGACTGCAACACCGGGTGCTCGTCGGTAAAGCGACCCAGCAGCTCGGCGCGCTTTTGCACCAGCGTGCTGCGCCGTGCCTGCGCGGCTGCCAACGTGTCGAGCGCGATGCGCACCTCCTGGGTCAGGTCGATGGTCTCGTGGCCGCTGCGAAAGCCATTGTAGCTGGCCTCGGCAGCTTCCAGTTGCTGCTTGGCCACCGGCAACTGGCGGTCGAGAAAGGCCAGGGTCTTTTGCGCTTCCTCGGTACGGCGCGCCAGGTTTTGCCGCATGTATTCGCGGCCGATTTCGGTCAGCGTGGCATATACCTGCTGCGGATCGCTGCCCTGCAAGGTGACCGCGATGATGCCCGACAGCTTGCCCTGTTCGGAAATCTGCAGCGACCGCTGCACGCTTTCAAGCGCCGCCAGCCGCGACGTGCGGCGCAAGACGTAGCGGGTGCCGGGCGCTCCGCGCAGGCGCGTGACCAGCAATTCCAGGTGATCGGGCGTGGTACGCGTCGCCGCGAAACCCGCCGTGCCGTCCGCTCCAGTTACTCCCGTCGCAGCAGGCCCGGCCGGCAACGCCAGCCGCGCCAGCTGCCCTGTCCGGCCATCGAGCAATGCGCGGCCGGCGCCATCGGTCAGCCGCCAGCGCTCGCCGCCGAGCGCCATGAGGTTGAACTTTCGGCCATACCAGTGGCTTGGCACATCGAACACGGCGACGTCGATTTTTTCGCCACCCCAGGCGTAACCGCCGCGTTCGAACCAGGCCGGCGCCGACAACTGGCCGCCCCGGCGCTGGGCGATCCATTCGCCGCCGAGCGGAAAGTAGCGCGGCCGCGCGTGGATGTACAGGCGCAAGGTATCGACCGCAGGCGCCACCACCAGCCGCGAGCGCAGCAGCTCCATTTCGGCGATCGCGGCCTTCTTGGTCTCGAACAGCGACGACACTTCGTTGAGGATGTTCTTCGACGCATTGGGCTGCTCCTCTTCCACGTGCAGCAGCATGTTGGCCTGATACACGGGCGGCGCCACCAGCGCGTAACCGAGCGCCGCCAGCGTACACAGTGCGGCGACCACCACGATCAGCCAGCGACGTGCGGCCAGCGCGCGGAACCAGGCGCGCCAGGCCAGCATGGTCGGATCGGCCGGCGCGGGCGGCGCCGGGTACTCGATCAGGCGGCCCGGCTGCGCCACGCCCGGCAACGCGCGCAGCATGCGGGAGGTGTCGGCGTCGCGGGGGGCGTCCATGGGGGCATCCATTGTGGGTATCCTAAGGCCGGGTGGTGACGCCAACGGCCGACGACAGCTCGCCCGGGAACAGCTGGCTGATGGCGCGGTGCCAGTTGGTCAGCGTGGAGGCGGCCACGTACACGACATCGCGCGGCTGCAATTCGAACTGCTCGGCCAGGGCGAGCGCGCTGGCCGACCGGGCGTCGAGCCGGTAGACCAGCGATCGACCGGGCACACCGGCACCGTGCACCGTATCAGCAGCCGCATCCGCAGCCGCCACATCGTCACCATGCCGTGCGCGACGCACCACGTAGACCTGCCCCGCATCCGCGCTTTGCGGATTGAGCCCGCCGGCCTCGCCCAGCGCCTCGCCCAGCGTCAGGCGACCGTCGTGCATGGTCAGCGCGCGGGGCGACAGCACCTCGCCGCCGACGAACACCTTGCTCTCGTCGCGCGGCGGCGCCCGCACCACGTCGCCATCGGCCAGCAGCACGGCGGCCGGGTGCCCCCGGCCGGTGCTGACACTGTCCGCGGGTGCTGGCGGCAGCGGCAGCCCGCCACCCATCATCGCCGCCAGGTCGATGCGGTAGCGCCGCCCCGCCCGTTCGACCGAGATGCGGCTCTGGTCGGCCGTTGGCAACAGGCCACCGGCACGGTTGAGCGCTTCGAGCACGGTCATGGGAATGTCGTTGATCGGTTGCGGGCCGGGCGTGCGTACCTGGCCATCGACATACACGCGCTGGCTGCGGTAGGCCATCACCGTCACCGTCACGCGCGGCGCCCGGAAGTAGCGTGCCAGCCGCTGCGCCAGCCGGTCGCGCGCCGCTTCGCGGGTGAGGCCGGCCAGCGGCACGGCGCCGGCAAACGGGAAATGTAACTGTCCCTGCTGGTCGATGACAAAGGTGGCCGGCGGTGGTCCGGTCTGACCGTCGAGGTTGTCGGATCGCGACGGCAGGCCGGCGCCGGTCAGCTCGGGATGGTCCCAGACGGTGACGGCCAGCACGTCGCCCACGCCCAGCCGGTAGGCGCTGTCGGTGCCCGCAGCGGTAGCCGGGGCCGGAATCCGGACCGAACCCGGGACCGGGACCGGGACCGGGACCTGGATCGGGACTGGGACCGGCAATGCTGCTGGCCTCGACAGCGCGGACACGGCGCTGGCAGCGTCGTCAACATTGCGCTCGCGGCGCTGCCCGGCCAGCCATTGCGCCGTAATCGGTATCACTTCCGCGTCGCCAGGGGCGGGGGCACGGTGCGAGGTACCGGCGCAGCCGCACAGGTAAAACAACAACAATGCATACAGGAATTTCGCCATCGTCGCCTCCCGGATCAACGACCAGCGTAGTGGGCGCATGCGGCTACGGCCTTGTGCAAGATCAAACGCGCCTGTACCGATGGCCAGCCATCCGGACCGGAAATACCAGCTATCCGACGAAACAGCTTCCCTTTAGCCTGGGTACGGCCTACTCTGGATATAACAACCCGCGCCGGACGCATCTGCATACCGGCCGATACAGAAGGAGACAATCATGGTCACGATCAAGATCGCTGCAATTTTCGGGCTGCTGTTGCTGGCGGCAATGCTGGTGCAGGGGCTGGTGTTCGCGCCGACCAGCAAGGTCACGGCGGCAGCGGTGGAACAGCACCAGCCGGCAGTCGACTTCGACGGCATGCGCCGCGCGTTCCGGGCTTGAACGCGCATCGGTGACGTGACGCACAGAGCTTGAGGGCGCGTCTGCAGCAGACTACTGGTTCGCAGTGCTCGCCACTGCCATTTACTTAACCAGGAGATAGCCCATGAAAACCAACCGCTTGCTTGCCGCCCTCTCGCTCGCTTTCGCCGCCACCGGTGTCGCGTTCGCCCAAAATGCCACGGTGGCCAAGGCCGATGCCGACCGCCTGGCCGCCATCGCCCAGGCCAACCTGGCCGAAATTGCAGCCGGAAAGATCGCGGTTGAAAAATCGGCCAACCCCGACGTCAAGGCGTTTGCCCAGAAGATGATCGACGATCACACCACCGGGCTGGACGATACCAAAAAGGTCGCGGCGGCGAAAAACATCACGTTGCCCACTGCGCCCGACGCTGCCCACCAGAAAATGGCGGCCGAGCTGCAAAAGCTGTCGGGCACGGAATTCGACAAGGCCTACATCAAGCAAGGCGGCGTGGCAGACCATGCCAAAGTGCACGCCAAGCTCAAAAAAGACATGACCGGCGCCAAGGACGCCGATATCAAGGCGCTGGCCACCAAGCTCGAACCGATTGTTGCCGAGCATGGCGACATGGCCAAAAAACTCCAGGAGTCGCTCAAGTAAGTCGCTGAGGTAGCAAGGCGCTCAATCGGCATCGCGGCCCAGCAAACGCCGGGCCACCGCTTCCACCTGGTCGATTTCCACCGGCTTGTTGACGTGGCTGTCGAAGCCGGCCTCCAGCGCCCGTTCGATATCGGCCTTGCGGCCGTAGCCGGTGACCGCAATTGCCGGCACGCTGGCGTTGCGCGCGCCGGCGCGCACGGCGCCGATAAACGCCAGCCCATCCATCTCCGGCATGCCGATGTCGGAAATCAGCAAGTCGATGTCCTCTTCCGCCAGGATAGCCAGCGCGGCGTGGGGCGATGTGGTGGGGCGCACCGTGGCGCCGGTAAATTGCAGCAACTGGGTAAACGCTTCCATCACGTCTTCGCTGTCGTCCACCACCAGTATCCGCACGCCCTCCAACGCCGCTGCGCCCTGTGACGGCGCCAGCGTTTCACGTTCCTGGCGGCGGCTGTCGAGCGGCAGCCAGACCGTGAAGCTGGCGCCCTGGCCGCTGCCGCCGGACGCCGCTTCCACCTGGCCGTTATGCAGTTCGACGATTTGCCGCACCATGGCCAGGCCAATGCCCAGGCCCTTGGTGCCGCGCACGATGCTCGGCGTGCCCTGGCCGAACATGTCGAAAATGGTTGGTAAAAACTCGGCCGCGATACCCTGGCCGTTGTCGCGTACGTCGAGCCGGGCCTGGTCCCCTTCCCTGCTCAGCACCACGTCGATGGTGCCGGCCGCCGGCGTAAACTTGATGGCGTTGTTGAGCAAATTCCAGATCACCTGTTCGATGCGGGTTTGATCGGCATACAGCCACAGCGATTCGTCCGGTTCGCGGTGCGCAATGTGCAGGTTGGCGGCGGCCGGGTCGGCGCGCACCACGTCCACGATCGTGCGCGTCATGACATTGAGATCGATGCGGCGGCGGTTGATCGCCATCTTGCCGGTCTTGAGCCGCGACAGGTCGAGCAAATCGTTGATGATCTTGGCCTGGCTGACGGTGGAGGCACGAATGGTTTCGGCCGCCTTGTTCAGCACGGCATTGCCCTGGGCCCCGGCCAGCCGGCAGATCAGGTCGGCATTCAGGTGGATCAGGTTGAGAGGATGCTTGAGTTCGTGCGACATCACGGCCAAGAACTCGTCCTTGAGTGCATTGGCGGTCTGCGCCTCGGCGCGGCGGTCGCGTTCGAGCGCCAGTTGCTCCGAGCGCTGCTGGTCGTGCTCCACGCGGCCGGTGAGGTCGCGGCCGATCTTGGCGTAGCCGAAGAATTCGCCGTCGGCCAGCGGCGCCATCACGCCGCTGCAGAAGAACCGGCTGCCATCCTTGCGCAGGTGCCAGCGCTCGTCTTCGGCACGGCCGTCTTCACGCGCGCGGCGCTTTTCGTCGTCCGGCGCGCCCGCTGCACGGTCCTCGGGGGTGAAGATGATGGCGTCGTGGCGGCCCAGCACTTCCTGCTCGGTATAACCGAAGATGCGCTCGGCGCCGCTGTTGAAACTGGTGATGCGGCCATCGCAATCGAGCGTCATGATGGCGTAATCCTTGGTGCTGGCAGCCACCAGGCGCATGCGTTCCTCGTTGCGGCGCATCTGCTCTTCGGCCCGACGGCGGCCCGTGATGTCGATAAACGTGAGTACTGCGCCATCGATGCGGTCCTGCCCGGTGCGGTACGGCAGGATGCGGCTGATGAACCAGCGGCCATCGTCGCTGCTCACTTCGCGCTCGACCACGCGCAGGGTATCGAACGAGGTGCTGGCGTCGGTGGCCAGTTCGGGATAGTCGAGCTTGTGGGTGATGTCGTGCAACGGCCGGCCGACGTCGCCGGGGATCAGGTTGAACAGCGTGGCCGCGTGCGGCGTGTAGCGCTTGATGCGGCGGCTGCGATCGACAAAAATGGTGGCGATGTCGGTGGACGTGATCAGGTTTTGCAGGTCGTCGTTGACCTTGCCCGCTTCCTCCACTTTGTTCTTGAGCTCGTAGTTCACGGTCACCAGTTCCTCGTTGACCGATTGCAGCTCTTCCTTGCTGGTTTCCAGTTCCTCGGTGGCCGAGCGTAATTCTTCGTTGATCGCTTGCAGCTCTTCGTTGGACGCCTTCAGTTCCTCGTTGGAGGTTTCGGAATGCTAGACCGTGTCCTGCAGCTGCGCCTTGGTGCGGCGCAGTTCTTCCTCGAGGCCGGTGAGCACGGCGTCCTGCTCGACACCGTCGGCGTTGATGACCTGCTCTTCCGTGGTCTGCTCGGCCTTGTGGAACAGCACCAGCACGAAGTCGGTGCCGGTGTTCACATCGAACACCGGCCGCACCGCGATATTGACGTAGAACGACCGCTCGCCGCGCTGCATGACAATCCGGCGGGTTTCAACACTCTTGCCGCTTTGAATGGCCTGGAACATCGCCGTGCGCAACTCGAGCCGCAACTCGGGCTCCACCAGCGTGATCAGGTTGCGCGAGGGCTCGCCGGCGGCATGGCGCAGGAACTGGTGGATACCTTCCGACAGGTGCACGATGTTCGAATCATGATCGACCAGCGCGCTGGGCGGCGCGTATTCGGCCAGCAGCCGCTGGTGCACCGATGCATACGAAAAAATCACCTTGTCGGGCTGGGCCGGGTTGGCCGCTGCCAGGTGTGGTACCGGCGCCACTACCAGCGGAATTGGCGGGGCCGTGCGGGCAAACCGCGGCGCCGGCTTGGCGCGGTACAGGCGGTTTTTCTTATCGACCGGCACGAAAAACTCGGCCAGCGTATCGGCCGATTCGGAGCTGCCCAGGAACAGGTAGCCGCCCGGCTTCAGGGCGAAATGAAACATTTCAAGCAATTGCGCGTGGGTGTCGCGGTTCAGGTAGATCAGCAGGTTGCGGCAACTGATCAGGTCGAGCCGCGAGAACGGCGGATCGCGCAGCACGTTCTGGCTGGCGAACAGGATGGTGTCGCGCAGTGTTTTGCGAATGCGGTAGCGGCCGTCCTCGCGCGTAAAGTGCTGGGCCAGCCGGGCCTCGCCCACGTCGTCGGCAATGCTGGGGGCGTACAGGCCGGCACGCGCAACCGCAATGGCGCGCTCGTCAATGTCGGAGCCGAACAACTGGAATTTGTAGCCGAGGTTGGCGCTGTCGGCATGTTCGGCCAATAGCATTGCCAGCGAATAGGTTTCCTGGCCGGTGGAGCACGCCACGCTCCACACCCTTACCAGGTCGTCGTCGTGGCGGTCGCGGAACAACTCGGGCACG
Organism: Duganella sp. 3397; assembly: GCF_031456625.1. Lineage (NCBI taxonomy): Bacteria > Pseudomonadati > Pseudomonadota > Betaproteobacteria > Burkholderiales > Oxalobacteraceae > Duganella > Duganella sp. 3397. Next base: position 552,701 of record NZ_JAVDVB010000005.1, on the reverse strand, counting down.
ACGTCCTGCGCGAGCACGTCGAACGCTTCGCGGTCGCGGAAAAACTGGGTGACGCCGATCAACATGTCGGCCAACAAGGCATTTCCTTCGCCGGGTTCCTGGCGCAGCAGGTCGCGGTAGTCTTGCAGCGCGTGCAGCTCGCGTACCTGCAGGCGCCGCTCGATGCGTCGCAGCACCGTGGCCTGCTTGTATTTAGAGAAATCGTGGCCGGTACGGGTGCGCAGCAGGCCGAGAATCTCGCGTACGATCTCGTCCTGTCCCGGCTCGGACGGCGTCGGCGCATTGGCTGCCGCCTGCGGCAGGTCGATGTCGCGGAGGTTGCGGAGATTGCGCCACAGGTCTGCCAGCTTGTGCGGCATTTGCGCTGCCGGTAATACAAAGTCGGCAAAGCCGGTGTCGATGGCTGCGCGCGGCATGCCGGACTGGCCAGCATCCTCGGGCGCCTGCACCAGCACCATCCCCCCCTGGTCCTTCACCAGCGACAGGCTGCCGATGCCGTCCACGCCGGTGCCGCTCAAGATCACCGCCACCGCGCGCGGCCCGTGCGCCAGCGCCAGCGTGCGCATGAACTGGTCGATCGCCACCGGCGGCCCGCCCGGTTTACGTTCGCCCACGCGCAGGTAGCCGTCGTTCATCTCCAACGTCAGATTGGGAGAAATGATATACACCGTATTCTGTTCCACGTGCACCGGCCTGGTGACCACCACCACCGGCATGCGGGTGGCACGCTGCAAGATGGCGTCGGCATTGCTGTCGTGCACCGGCGACAAATGCATGACCACTACGTAAGCGGCGCCGGCATCGATCGGGGCATGTCCGAAGAAATCGAGCAGCGCCTCGATGCCGCCGGCAGATGCGCCGAGGCCGACCACCGGAAACTGCTGGGCGCTGCGCATGACCTTGTCCTGGACAAGATGGATGCGCTGGGGAGAATGATCGGACGGGGCCATATCAGCAGTTCCGGTAAAAAAGAAGGTCAATTTTACACCGTTGAAAATTTTTCCATCTGTATTAAATATGCGACGTACGACGCGACCTGCGCGCATGTGAGAAAACGCACCGAACTAAAACGCTCCCAGCACCAGCATGGTCGGAAGAGGAGGAACATCGATGCAAAAACTGATACTGATAGGCGCCTCGGCCGGGGGCGTGGCGGCACTCACGCACATTACCGCCGCCCTGCCCGCCGACCTGCCGGCCACGGTGCTGATCGTCATGCACATTGGCGCGCGTCACAGCCTGTTGCCTGACATCCTGCAAAAGCGCTGCCCGCTTCCGGTCACCCACGCCGTGGACCGGGCGCCGCTATTGCCGGGCCAGGTGTTGATCGCGCCGCCCGATTGCCACCTGACCGTGGAACAGCACGACGGCCAGCCGCGCGCGCGCCTGTGGCACGGCCCCAAGGAAAACTACACGCGCCCAGCCATCGATCCGCTGTTCCGCTCGGCCGCCGCCGCCTTCGACGGTCACGTGATCGGCGCCATCCTGACCGGTTATCTCGACGATGGCACGGCCGGCCTGCAGGCCATCAAGGCCTGCGGCGGCCAGGCGGTAGTGCAAGACCCGCAGGAAGCGCAAGTGCCCGACATGCCGGCCAGCGCGATCGGCAACGTCGCGGTGGATCACGTGCTGCGCGTCGCCGAGATGGGTGCGCTGCTGACCAGCCTGGCGGCGCTGCCACCAGAGGCACCATCGGCGCCACCGCCACCACCGGCGCCGACGTGGGTAAAAGTGGAAAACAGCTTCGTGCAAGGCAAAGCCGGTTTGCCGGACCTGCAGCGCATCGGCAAGCCGAGCGGCTATACCTGCCCCGAGTGCGGCGGCGCGTTATGGCAACTCGACGGCGCGGCGCCGGCGCGGTTCCGGTGCCACACCGGCCATGCCTTCACCGCGCGCGTGCTGGCCCATCTGCAGGAAGAAGCAGTGGAAGCGGCGCTGTGGTCGGCGCTGCGGGCGCTGCAGGAGCAACAACGGCTGGAGCAGGAATTGTTGCGCGACGACCCGCAGCGGGCGGAGAAACTGCAGGCCAATATCGCCATCTTGCAGGGGTTGCTGGCCAAGAGCATCTAAATGGCGGCGCAGCTCGTGTGGCACGCCCACACCGCCGGCTGACCGATGGCCGCGCGCAGCGCATCGAGCAGCGCCGTCACCCGCGGCGGCGGCTGGCGCAACGCGCGCAGCGCGTGGATGCCGGTGCTGGCGCGCGGTTGCTGCGACCATTCGGGAAACAGCTGGCGCAGGTGACCGGCATGGATGTCGGGCCCCACCACCCAGTCGGGCAAATACGCGATGCCCATGCCCTCCTGCGCGGCCAGGCGCATGGCCTCGAAGTCGTCGCAGGCAAACACCGGCTGGCCGCCGCACGCGCGCGCCGGTTGGCCCAGCACGTCGGTCCAGCCCAGCAGGTCGGCGCCGTGCAGCTTGTCGATCAGGCGATGGCAGCTCAAATCGTCGAACGATGCAGGCGTGCCGGCGCGCGCCAGGTAGGCAGGGCTGGCGCACAGGATACGGGTTTGCGTGGCCAGGCGGCTGGCGATCAGGGTGCTGTCGGCCAGGTCGCCGATGCGGATCACCAGGTCCAGGCGCTCGGCCACCGGGTCGGCCAGGCGCTCGGTCAAATCCAGTTCCAGCCGCAGGTCGGGGTATTGGCAGGCCAGTTGCCCCATCACCGGCAGCACGTAGCGTTTGCCGAAGGTGGGAAAGCACGCCACCCGCAACACGCCCGTCACCTCCCCCTTCATCGAAGCGAGTTCCTGCTGGGCGTCGGCCAGCGCGTCGAGGATCTGGCGTGCGCGTATCAGCAACGCTTCGCCGGCGTCGGTGAGCGTAAGCAGCCGCGTGGAGCGCAGGAACAGCGGCGACTCCAGGTGCTCTTCCAGCATGTCGATCTGGCGACCGATGGACGACGGCGTGCGTCCGCGCCGGCGGCCGGCACCGGAAAAACTGCCCTCGCGCGCGACATCGACGAACACGCCGAGAAATTCCGCGAATTTTTCTGATTGCATCTTTGCGTTCCTTGCATAGCGGTTGTGGGACGGCGCCCGCTTATCACGCGCGCCGTCCGGTTCTACGCTTCTTTCCACGGCAACTCAACTCTACCAAGGAAAAAACCATGCGTACCTTTAATTATGACCCGCTCTCCCTGTTCATCGACGGCGCCTGGATCGCCGCCGGCAACCGCGATACCGCGCCCGTGGTCAATCCCGCCAATGGCGCGATCCTGGGGCGCGTGCCGCTGGCCACCGCCGCCGACCTGGACCTGGCGTTGGCCACCGCGCGCAGCGCCTTCGACGTGTGGCGCCGCACCGTGCCGGCCGAACGTTCGCGCATCCTGCGCCTGGCCGCCACGCTGATGCGCGAGCGCGCCGAACGCATTGCCACCCTGATGACGCTCGAAGAAGGCAAGCCGCTGGCAGAAAGCCGCGACGAAGTGCTGCGCGCCGCCGAATACTTCGAGTGGTTCGCCGAAGAGGCGCGCCGCATCGATGGCCGCGTGGTGCCGTCCAACCGTCCCGGCGTGCAGCAGCTCGTCAAGCGCCAGGCGATCGGCCCGGTGGCCGCATTCACGCCGTGGAACTTCCCGGCGATTACCCCGGCGCGCAAGCTGTCGGCGGCGCTGGCCGCCGGCTGCAGCGTGATCCTCAAACCCGGCGAGGAAAGTCCGGCCACCGCCCTGGCGCTGGCGCGCTGCCTGGACAACGCCGGCCTGCCCAAGGGCGTGCTGCAAGTGGTGTTCGGCGTGCCGGACATGGTGTCGGCGCAGCTGATCGCCTCCCCCGTGATCCGCAAGGTGGCCTTTACCGGCTCGGTACCGGTGGGCCGCCTGCTGTCGGAGCGCGCCGCCGCCGGCGTCAAGCCGATCACGCTCGAACTCGGCGGCCACGGCCCGGTGCTGGTGTTCGACGACGCCGATATCGAGGCTGCCGCAGTTGGCGGTGCCGCCAACCGTTTTCGCGGCACCGGGCAAATCTGCATCTCGTCCACCCGCTTTTTGATCCAGCGCGGCGCGTACGACCGGTTCGTGGAACGCTTCGTCGCCGCCACCGGCGCGCTGGTGATCGGCGACGGCATGGGGTCGCAGACGCAGGTTGGACCAATGGCCAATCCGCGTCAACTGGCCAAAATGGAGGCCCTGGTGGCCGACGCAGTCGAACAGGGCGCCACCGTGCTCACGGGCGGCAAGCGCATCGACCGCCGCGGCTACTTTTTCGAACCGACCGTGCTGGCCGATGTGCCGATGACTGCCCGCATCATGCACGAAGAACCGTTCGGCCCGATCGCCGTGCTGATGAAATTCGACACGCTGGAAGATGGCCTGGCCGAGGCGAACCGCTTGCCATACGCCCTGTCGGCATATGCCTTTACGACCAATGCCCGTACCGCGCTCGACGTCGGCGACGGCCTGGAAGCAGGCATGATCGGGATTAACCAGTACCGCATCGTCGCCACCGAATTGCCGTTCGGCGGCATGAAGGAAAGCGGTCATGGATCGGAAGGCGGGACAGAAGGGATAGGCCACTATCTCACCAACAAGTTCATCAGCCAGGCGTGACGGGCCCATTTGTGCAAAAGGCGCATAACGGCTTATCACCATCAGCCAGTTATCGCCTTGTCAAAAGATTGTTACGCTCAAAAGGAATGAAAAACTACCGAGGAGCAGGACAATGGCGCAAACGCTAAGGGTGAACGGTCACGAACATGTCGTGGACGTCGAAGGCAGCACACCGCTGCTATGGGTGATACGCGACGTGATCGGCATGACCGGCACCAAGTTCGGCTGCGGCATCGCCCAGTGCGGCGCCTGCACCGTGCACCTGGACGGTAACCCGGTGCGCTCGTGCGTGCTGCCCGTGTCAAGCGTGGGCAACCGCGAAGTGACCACCATCGAAGCGGTGGGCGCCACCGACAGCGGCAGGCGTATCCAGGAGGCGTGGCTGGCGGTGGACGTGGTCCAATGCGGCTACTGCCAGTCGGGCCAGATCATGTCGGCCGCCGCGCTGCTCAAGCGCACGCCGAACCCTACCGACGCCGATATCGACGCGGCCATGTCCGGCAATATCTGCCGCTGCGCCACCTACGTGCGCATCCGCGCCTCCATCAAGCAGGCCGCCACCGGCAAGATCGCGGTCACCCAAGCGATTCCTGTCACCGCGATCGGAGGCCGCAAATGAGCCGCGTCGATGAAACCGTTTCGGCCGGGCGCCGCCAGCTGTTGCAAGCCGCCGGCCTGTCGGTGGCCTTCGTGTGGCTGGCCACGCCCAAGACCGCGCTCGGCATGGTCACCCCGCATCGCCAGGCCGGCGACGCCGAAGCGGCAGCGGCAGACGGTGCACCTGCCTTTGCTCCCAATGCGTTCGTGCGCATCGACACCAGCGGCGCCATCCGCCTGGTGATGCCGATGGTGGAAATGGGCCAGGCCATCTACACCGGTTCGTGCATGCTGCTGGCCGAGGAGCTGGACGTCGACCTGGACCAGATCCAGGTGGAACACGCGCCGGCCAGCGACGAGCTGTATGGCATGAAGCTGCTCAAGGGGCAGATCACGGGCGGCTCCACCAGCACCCGCAGCACGTTTACCGAACTGCGTGAAGCCGGCGCCATCGCCCGCACCCTGCTGGTATCGGCCGCAGCCGCCAAATGGAAGGTGGCGCCCGCCGACTGCGTGGTGGAGCGCGGCGTGATCCGGCACCCTGCCAGCGGCAGAAAGCTCGCTTACGGCCAGGTGGCGGCCGCCGCCAACCAGTTGCCCGATCCCGGCGCAGTCAAACTCAAGTCACCTGCCGAGTTCCGCCTGATCGGCAAACCGATGGCGCGCCTGGACTCGGCCGACAAGGTCTACGGTGTCACCAAGTTCGGCATCGACGTCAGCGTGCCCGGCATGCGAATCGCCACGGTCAAGGCCTGCCCTACCTTTGGCGGCAAGCTGGTGAAGTTCGACGACCGCGCCACGCGGACCGTGCCCGGCGTGATCGACGTAATCAGGATCGACAACGCGGTGGCAGTGGTCGCCATCCACTTCGGCGCGGCCAGGCGTGGCATGGAACTGCTGGAGATCGAATGGGACCGGGGCGCCAATGCGACGCTGACGACGCGCGACCTGCGCGCGGGACTCGCCGCCAGCCAGGCCAATGGCAAGGCCATCCCCGGGCGCGAAGCAGGCACGCGTCCCGCCGGCGAATTGATCGAGGCCACGTACAAGCTGCCGATGCTGGCCCACGCCACCATGGAGCCGCTCAACGCCACCGTCCACGTTACTGCCGACCGCTGCGAGATATGGGCCGGCACCCAGGTGCCGACCAGGGTGGTGGCCAATGCGGCCAGGATCACCGGCCTGCCGGTGGCGCAGGTGGTGCTGCATCCGCAATACCTGGGCGGCGGGTTCGGCCGGCGACTGGAGAGCGATTACGTGGACCAGGCGGTGATGTTCGCCAGGCTGGTCAAGTACCCGCTCAAGATCATCTGGACCCGCGAGGAAGACATCGGCCACGACATCGTGCGCCCGATGTACCACGACGTGATTTCGGCGGTGGTCGATGCCAGCGGCATGCCGGTGTGGTACGGCGACCGCATTTGCAGCGCCACCGTATTGGGGCGCTGGCGACCGGGCGGCATGCGCCCGAACGGCCTTGATGGCGACGCCATCGAATGCGTGGCCGACATGCCCTATGCGATTCCCAACATGAAGGTGGAATGGGTGCGCCACGATATGCCGCCGGGACTGCTGGTGGGCTGGTGGCGTGGGGTGGGCGCGCTGCACAACCTGTTCATCGTCGAGAGCTTTTTTGACGAACTGGCGCACCGCGCCAAGGCCGATCCGGTCGCGTGGCGCCGCGCCCTGCTGCGCCACAACCCGCGCGCCACCGCCGTGCTGGACCTGGCGGCGGCCAGAATGGGCTGGGGCGCTGCCCTGCCTCAGCGCGTGGGCCGTGGCGTGGCCCTGGGCGAGCCGTTCGGCAGCAAGGTGTGCGCCATGGTGGAGGTGGAAGTCACGCCCGCGGGCGACGTGCGCCTGCGGCGCGCGGTGGTGGCGGTCGATTGCGGCATCCCCGTCAACACCGGCTCGATCGAAGCGCAAATCCAGGGAGGCCTGCTGTTCGGGCTGTCCGCCGCGCTGTTCAACGAGGTAACCATCGCCAACGGCGCCATCGAGCAAAGCAATTTCAACGACTACCGCATGATCAGAATGAACGAAACACCCGACGTCGAAGTCCACATCGTCCCCAGCACCGAGGCCCCCGGCGGCATCGGCGAAGTGGGCACCGCCATCGCCGCACCGGCGCTGGCCAACGCGATTTTTGCCGCCACCGGCGTACGCCTGCGCGAACTGCCGATCCGGCGCGAGCTGCTGGCGCAAAAAAGGAGCAGGGCATGAAACGCATGTTGATCATTGCGCCCGTGTGCGCCGCAGTCCTCGGCACGTCTGCGTATTTTTACCTCACCCGTTCCGATCCCACACCGGGCACCGCGCCGGTACTGGCAGGAGCGCCGGTGTCGGCCTCGAAAATCGTGCGCGGCGAGTACCTGGCCAAGGCGGCCGACTGCGTGGCCTGCCACACGGTTGCCGGCGGCAAGCCGTTTGCCGGCGGCCTGCCGTTCAAGCTGCCGTTCGGCACCCTGTACTCGTCCAACATTACGGCCGACCAGGCAACCGGCATCGGCAAGTACAGCGACGACGACTTCGTGCGCGCACTGCACGACGGTGTGCGCCACGACGGCAAGCGCCTGTATCCCGCCTTCCCGTACACGTCGTATTCGCTGCTGAGCCGCGACGATGCGCTGGCGATCAAGGCCTATTTATTCAGCCTGCCGACCGTCACGCAGCAGACGCCGCAGCCCGACCTGGCCTTTCCGTTCAACCAGCGCTGGGCGATGGGCTTCTGGAACGCGGTGTTCTTCAAGAGCGAGCGCTTCAAGCCGGCGCCCGACAAGTCGGCGCAGTGGAACAGCGGCGCTTACACGGCCATTGCGCTGGCCCACTGCGCCGAATGCCACACGCCGCGCAACCTCGGCTTCGCGCTCGACCACCGCAATGAACTGGGCGGCGCGGTGGTCAACGGCTGGCAGGCGCCCAACATCACGTCCGACCCGGTGCACGGCATCGGCAAGTGGACCGACGCCGAGTTGTACCAATATCTGCGCGCTGGCCACGCCCCAGGCCACGGCGCCGCCTCCGGCCCGATGCGCGAAGCGGTGAAAAACAGCCTGCAATACCTCGATCCCACCGACATCCGCAACCTGATCACCTACCTGCGCAGCGTGCCACCGCGCAACGGCGACAACCCGATCGTCGTCAATCCGCAGCCGGACAGCGTGGCCAAGGCCAGCGCATACGCGCCGGCGCCTGATACCCCGGCCCACCTCAAGGACGGCCTGCGCCTGTTCGAGAGCAGCTGCGCCAGCTGCCACCAGTGGAACGGCGACGGCCCGCAATCGCCATACGCCGCGCTGCTGGGCGCACGCTCGGTCAACGACCCGTCGGGCCGCAACGTGGTGCAGATGATCCTGACCGGCACCAGGGCGCACATCGCCGGTGCGGAGGTGTTCATGCCGGCGTTCCGGGCGTCGCTCACCGATGACGAGATTGCGCAGCTGAGCAACTACGTGCTCTACCAGTTCGGCGGCAAGCAGGGCAAGGTGACGGCGGCGGGAGTGGCGAAGCAGCGGCAGGACTGATCCCCCAGTCGAACTTATCAAACCGCGATCGCCGAACTAATTGGTCTTGATGTGCGCAGCGCGACATACTCGGTACCTCGGATCATTACTCAAGGACCGTTATGAAAAACATGTCGTTTTCCAGGAAGCTCTGGATACCTTCGATACTCGCGCTGCTGTGCATGGCCAGCCTGTCGGCGTACGGGGTTTGGCAGCAACGCGAGTTGCGTGTTGCCGAGCGCCGCGCCGACCTGACCAATATCGTCGACGCCGCAGTGAGCATCGTCAAAGATTACGACGGCATGGCCGCCAAGGGGCAAATGCCTGCCGAACAGGCCAAGGCCCAAGCCTTGCAACGACTTGAAAACTTCAGGTACGGCGAGGAAGGTTATCTCACCGTCACCGACTCGCACGCGGTGGTGGTCATGCATCCGTTCCTGCAGGAGATGACGGGCAAAAACCTCGCCGATTTCAAGGATGGTCATGGCGTCCACGTGTTCCAGGAGGTGGCCGATATCGGCCGTGGCGGCGGCGCCGGGTTCGTGCGGTATTCGTACCCGCGTCCCGGCCACACAGTGGAGGAGCCCAAGCTGATGCGCGTGGTGCACTTTGCGCCCTGGGACTGGAACATCAGTTCCGGCGTCTATGTCGACGACATCGAAAAGGAATTCGAGCAGTCGCTGCTGCGAGGCGTGGGTTTGCTCGGAGCGTTGAGCATCGCCCTGTTCGCGCTGGTGGCCTTCATCAACCGCAACCTGCTGCGGGAACTCGGTGGTGAACCGGCATACGCCGCAATGATCGCCAACCGGATTGCCGCCGGCGACCTGTCGGTCACCGTGGTCACCAGGCCGCAGGACCGCTCCAGCATGCTGTATGCGATGCACCGCATGCAGACCATGCTGGCCACGACCGTCAATGCGATCCGCACCGGCTCCGACACCATCGCCAGCGCCACCGATGAAATTGCCAGCGGCAACCTGGACTTGTCGGCACGGACCGAGGAGCAAGCCAGCTCGCTCGAACAGACTGCGGCGTCGATGGAACAGCTGACCGTGGCCGTGCGCCAGAACAGCGACAATGCCACCGAGGCCAACCAGTATGCCGCGGTGGCGGCCGACGTGGCTTGCAAGGGCGGCGACGTGGTCGCCCGCGTGGTCGATACGATGACGGCCATCGATGCCTGCGCCACCAAGATCGCCGATATCATCAGTGTCATCGACGGCATCGCGTTCCAGACCAATATCCTGGCGCTCAACGCAGCGGTGGAAGCGGCGCGCGCCGGCGAGAACGGCAAGGGCTTCGCGGTGGTGGCAACCGAGGTGCGTAACCTGGCGCATCGCTCCGCCGCTGCGGCAAAAGAGGTCAAGCACCTGATCGGCAATTCCAGCATCCAGGTGGCCGCAGGTTCCACGCTGGTGCGCGAAGCGGGCAGCACGATGGGCGACATCGTGGCCAGCATTGCCAGCGTGCGCCTCAAGATGCAGGAAATCGCCGCAGCCAGTGCCGAACAGAGCATCGGCATCGAACAGGTGAATATGGCGGTCAGCCAGATGGACCAGGTCACGCAGCAAAACGCGGCGCTGGTGGAAGAGGCGGCAGCGGCAGCGGCGTCATTGCAGGAACAGGCCGCGCAGCTCACGGCAGCGGTGGCGGTCTTCAAGCTCGATGCCGTGGTGACGCCACCGGCACGCCCCCTGCCCCGCGACGCTGGCGCCACGCGCACACGGTCTGCCTTAAGTATGAGCCTGGCTTCTGCATATTGATTTCGTATGGCAATTGTGCAACCATCGTCGCCGTTGACCGCCGCTGGGGCGGTCATTGCGGACGAGGATGTGATGCGAGGTATCGAGCTGCGGCAATTGCGCTATTTTTCCATTTTGGCGCAGGAACTGCATTTTCGCAAAGCCGCCGACCTCGCTTTTATCACCCAGCCGGCGCTCAGCCAGCAAATCAGCAAGCTTGAAGACACGGTCGGCGTGACGCTATTCGCCCGCGATGGCCGCAAGGTCGTGTTGACACCAGCCGGCGTTACCCTGCACCGAGAGCTCGACAAGATGTTCGAGCAGTTGCAGGTCGCGCTGCGTCGCACCCGCGAAGCGGCCAGCGAGCGTGAGTTCCGGCTCTCGATCGGCATGGTGGAATACACCAACCTGCCGTTTATTCCTCCTGCACTGGTGCGCATGCAGGCCGGTTATCCCGGCCTCAAGGTGCAGCGCCACGAAATGCACGCCGGTTTGCAGTTCGAAGCCCTGCACAAGGACATCATCGACGTCGGCATCGGCGTGCCGGTGACCATGCCCGCTGCTGACAGCGGCATCAAGGCTTGGCCGATACTGTGCGGCGCCTGGGTGGCGGTGATGCGCGCCGATCACCGGCTGGCCAGCCAGCCCGGTTTGACGGTTGCCGATCTTGCCGCCGAGCGCCTGATCTTCTTCGAGCGGCCAGTCGTGCCGCACTTGCATGACCTGCTGGTGGCTGCCTGCAAGCGTGCCGGCTTTTGCCCGAACTTCGTGTACGAGACGCAGCAGTCGCAGATGGGGGTGTCAATGGCAGGTGAAGGGGCGGGATTGATGCTGGGCGCCGCATACATCTTTACCGCGCTGCCTGCCGGCGTGACGATGCGGCCGATTACCGATCTGGCGCCGCTGGCGGTACACCTGTTTACCCGCGCGGCCGAGCAAGATGCGCTGATCACCGAATTTACCGAGATCGCCGCGGAGGAAGCGCGCCGCATCCAGCTGTTCCTCGACGCGAACTGCTAGATCCCGCTACTGCGGGACGATATCGAGCACCGGCGCCGGCCGCCCGAACAAAAAGCCCTGAAAAATCCGGCAACCATTGGCGACCAGGAAATCACGTTGCGCAGCCGTTTCCACCCCCTCGGCCACCACCTCGAGGCCAAGGCTCGCGGCCAGCCCAATAATGGCGCGGGCGATCGCCGCGTCGTTGGGATTGCACCAGGCATCCTTGACAAAGGCACGGTCAATTTTCAGTTGGCACAACGGCAGGCGCTTGAGGTAACTGAGCGACGAGTAGCCGGTGCCAAAGTCGTCGAGCGAGAAGCGCACGCCCAGCGCCCGCAGTTGCGCCATTTTCGCCGCCACGTCGTCCACGTCATCGAGCAGCATGCTCTCCGTGAGCTCGAGCCGCAACCGGTCGGGCCGGGCGCCGCTGCCAGCGACGATTCCGATGGTCTGGCGGACAAAGTCGGGCTGGCGAAACTCCCTGGCGCTGACGTTGACGGCCAGCGTCCAGTGCGCGGTCTCCGGCTGCGCCGCCCAGTGCACCAGCTGGATGCAGGCTTGCTCGAGCGCCCAGCGGCCCAGCGACAGGATCAGGTCGGTGCGTTCGGCGATCGGAATGAACACGTCGGGGCGTACCATGCCGCGTTCTGGATGATGCCAGCGCAGCAGCGCTTCGGCGCCGCGTATGCGCAGTTCGGCATCGACGATGGGCTGGTAGTGCAGCAGGAACTCGCCGTTGTCCAGTGCCGTCCGCAAATCCTCCTGCAGGAGCGCGGTTTCGGCTACCCGCTGCTGCAATGCCGGATCACAAAAGCGAAATGCATGTCGTCCCGCTGCTTTGGCCTCGTACATCGCCAGGTCGGCCTGTTTCAGTATCTCGTCGATGGTTTTGGCATTGGCGCAGAAAAGCGTCGCGCCGATGCTGGCGGTGGCATATACCCTGTGGCCGTTGACACAATGCGGGCGGCCGAGCACGTGCAGGATCGCGTCACCGATTGCGCCGACCACCTGCCTGGCGCCCGCCGGATCGTGCCCCAGCCCTTCGATCACCATCATGAATTCGTCGCCACCGACGTAGCCCACGGTGTCGCCCGGCCGGGCGGCTTCGAGCAGCCTGGCTCCCACCGCGCGCAGCAACCGGTCGCCGCCGCAGTGTCCCAACGTGTCGTTCAGCGTCCTGAAATGATCGAGATCGAGAAACAATACCGCGCCGTAGTGCCCGTGCGCCGCCGCATTCGACAACGCCAGCTCCAGTCCTTGCATCAACAGGCGGCGATCGGGCAGTAAGGTCAGCCCATCATTGGATGCCACATGACGTACACCAGTTTTCATCGTTACTCCTTTTTCCCTCCTACAGTATTGAAAAAAAGGGCATCAGCAGGCCAATTGATTCGATGCCGCCCAGTTGATAAGAAAAACTAATTAACCAAAGGCAGACCCCGCACCACCGCTTCCGCAAGTGTCGCCGTAACGCCAGTTTGGCGATGATGGAGCCTTATCGTGCGGCAGAGCCTCCAGCAGGCTCGCCGCCCACACCACACCACACCACACGGCAACGCCGAGACCTCGGCCCGGGAGAGAGCACATGACAGGTTTTACGGCCCTGGAGCTGGCCCGCATACAGTTCGGGTTCACCATCTCCTTCCACATCATCTTTCCGGCGCTGTCGATCGGCCTGGCCAGTTACCTGACGGTGCTGGAACTGTGCTGGCTGCGCACGCAGCGCCAGTTGTATCGGGACCTGTACCACTTCTGGCTCAAGATTTTCGCGGTCAACTTCGGCATCGGCGTGGTGTCCGGCATCGTGCTCGCTTACCAGTTCGGCACCAACTGGAGCTTCTTCTCGCAGTATGCCGGCGGCATCACCGGGCCGCTGCTGACCTACGAAGTAATCACTGCGTTCTTCCTGGAGGCGGGTTTTCTCGGCGTGATGCTGTTCGGCTGGAACCGCGTGGGCCCCGGGCTGCACTGCTTTGCCAGCGCCATGGTCGCCATCGGCACGCTGATCTCCACCACCTGGATCCTGGCCTCGAACAGCTTCATGCAAACGCCGCAAGGCTACCGGGTGGAGAACGGCGTGCTGGTGCCCGACAGCTGGCTCGAGATCATTTTCAATCCGTCGTTCCCGTTTCGCCTGATGCACATGAGCGTGGCCGCCTTTCTCGCCACGGCGATGGTGGTGGCCGCGTGCGGCGCCTGGCACCTGCTGCGCAAGAACGATACGCCAGCCGTGCGCAAGATGTTTTCGATGGCGATGTGGATGCTCCTGGTGACCGCTCCGCTGCAGGCGTTCCTCGGCGACGCCCACGGCATCAACACCTTGAAGCACCAGCCGGCCAAGATCGCCGCCATCGAAGGTCACTGGGAAAACCACGGCGCCGATCCGCTGCCGCTGGTAGTGTTCGCGATTCCCGACATGGACGGCGAAACCAACCGCTACCAGGTCGCGATTCCCCGCATGGGCAGCTGGATCCTTACCCATACCTGGGGCGGACAGATTCGCGGCCTCAAAGACTTCCCGAAAGGGGACCGGCCCAACTCCACCATCATCTTCTTCACCTTCCGCGTGATGGTGGGGCTCGGTATGGCGATGATCGGCGTGGCGCTACTGGGCCTGTGGCTGCGCCGCCGCCACGCCATGTACAGCACGCGCTGGTTCCTGCGCCTGACCACCTCGATGGGACCGGCCGGCCTGGTCGCCATCCTGGCCGGCTGGTACACCACCGAAATCGGCCGCCAGCCGTGGATCGTCTATGGACTGCTGCGCACGAAGGATGCGGTGACGCCGCACGCGGTGGGCACCGTGGCGCTGTCGCTCGGCCTGTTCATTGTGGTGTACGCCTTCGTGTTCGGCGTGGCCATCACCTACGTCTTCCGCCTGATGCGCAACGGGCCGGCGCGCTTCCTGCCCGATGCCGCCACCGAGGGTGGCCCCGGCCAGGCGAACACACCGAGCCGGCCGCTGTCGGCGGCGCCCGACCACATCAATCCGCATGGGAGCACACTGTAATGGGCACCGACCTGACCAGTAACTTGAGTACCATTTGGGCAGTCATCATTTTCTTCGGCGTGTTCATGTACGTCGTCATGGATGGCTTCGACCTGGGCATCGGCATGCTGTTCCCGTTCGTGCCCGACCGCCACGAACGCGACGTCATGATGAACACCGTGGCGCCGGTCTGGGACGGCAACGAGACCTGGCTGGTGCTCGGCGGCGCCGCACTGTTTGCCGCCTTCCCGCGCGCCTACGCCATCATCCTCTCGGCGCTGTACCTGCCGTTGATATTCATGCTGCTGGGACTGATCTTCCGCGGCGTGGCGTTCGAGTTCCGCTTCAAGGCGCTCGACCATGAACGCCCCGTGTGGGACCTGGCCTTTATCGGCGGCTCGGTGACGGCAGCGTTCTTCCAGGGCGTGGCGCTCGGCACTTACGTGCATGGCATTGCGCTGGTGGCCACCGCCACCAGGCCGCAGTTCGCCGGCGGCGCCTTCGACTGGCTGGCGCCGTTCCCGCTCATGTGCGGCGTGGGCGTGATGGTGGCCTACACCCTGCTCGGCTGCACCTGGCTGATCTTCCGCACCGAGGGACCACTGCAACGGCGCATGCTCACCACCGCGCGGCCGCTGGCGCTGCTGCTGGTGGTAGCGATCGTCGCCGTCAGCATCTGGACCCCGCTGGCCGATGCCGACGTGGCGGCGCGCTGGTTCACCTGGCCCGGCATGCTGTGGTTTGCGCCGGTGCCGATCCTGGTGGTGGCGGGCGTGATACTGCTGCTGCGCTCCCTCGCCGGCGCGGCGCCGCACCACGGGCCGTTCATGGCGTCGCTGGGGCTGATCTTCCTCGGCTACACCGGTCTGGCGATCAGCATCTGGCCCAATATCGTGCCGCCCACGCTGTCGATCTGGGCTGCCGCGTCGCCGCCGGCCAGCCAGGGCTTCGCGCTGGTGGGCACGCTGTTCATCCTGCCGTTCGTGCTGGGCTACTCGTGCTTCTCGTATTACGTCTTCCGGGGCAAGGTCAAGCTCGGCGAGGGGTATCACTGATGCAGGCCCAACGCAAAATGTGGCTGGGCCGGGTGGGCTGGCTGGTGGTGATCTGGCTGCTCAGCGTGGGCGCGCTCGGCATCGTCGCCAGCCTGCTGCACCTGGCGATGCGTGCGGCCGGCATGCGCTAGCGGCCACTTGTGCGCAGGGTGCACAGCGGTTAGCCGGCCAGGGGCGATTATCAAACCGGTGGTTCGTGGTTAAGCTGGATCCACCTCTACTTTTTCAGGAACCCACCATGAAAGCCATCACCTTCGACAAATTCGGCGCCAGCGACGTACTCAAACTGGGCGACGCGCCCGAGCCGGTATTGCGCCCCGACGACCTGATCGTGCGCACCCACGCAGCAGGCGTCAACCGCGCCGACCTCACCCACCGCCGCGGCGGTTACGGCTGGCCCGACTTCGGCGACTCCACCATCATGGGCCTGGAGATCGCTGGCGAAGTGATCGCGGTCGGCGCCAATGTCACCGGCTTCAAGTTCGGCGACCGCGTGATGGGCATCGTCGGCGGCGGCGCGTACGCCGAAATCTCGCGCATCGATCACCGCATGGCGATGCCGATCCCCGCAGGCCTCGACTACGTCCAGGCGGCCGCCATTACCGAAGTTTTCGTCACCGCGCACGAAGCGCTGCTCCACCTGGGCAAACTGCAGGAAGGCGAAACGGTCCTGATCCACGCCGGCGCCGGCGGGGTGGGCGGCGCGGCGGTACAACTGGCGCGCGCGGCCGGCGCCACCGTGATCGCGACCGCGCAAGCGGGCGCCCACGACCTGGTGCGCCGCATGGGCGCCCACCATGCGATTGACTACGAAAACGAAGACTTTGCGCAGGTGGTGGCCATGCTGACCGGCGAACGCGGCGTGGACGTGATCCTCGACTTCATCGGCGCGCCCTACTTCGAGCGCAACGTCAATGCGCTCAACTTCGGCGGCCGCCTGGTACAGATCGGCATCATGGGCGGCATCGAGAACGCCAAGATTCCGCTCGACCGCCTGCTGTACCGCCACCTGCACATCATCGGCACGGTGATGAAGTCGCGCAGCCAGGAAGTCAAGCACGCCATGTCGCGCCGCTTCAAGGAGCGCTGGCTGTCGCAGTTCGGCAAGGATGGCCTGATGCCGGTGATCGACAGCGTATTTCCGCTGGCAGAAGCCGGCGCGGCGCAGCAGCGCATGGAAGATGGTTTGAATGTCGGCAAGATCGTGTTGACGATGTAGTGTCTACCGCCCTTCCCTGGCCTTCCTCACCCCCCGGTCACCGCCATCGCCTTTTGCCACGCCGGGCGCGCTTCGATGGCGGTGGTGAACGCCTTCAGGCGCGGCCAGCGGGTCGCTTCCGGCTGTTTGACGGCGATGCCGACCGGGAAGCTGAGCATGATGTCGGCGCCGGTCAGGTCGTCGCCGATGAAGTAGCCGGACGACTCGAGGATGCTTTCCAGGTAGTCGAAGTGGCTGGTCACTTCGCTGTCGATGCGGCCGTGCAGCGGCACGCCGCCGTCGCCGAGGCGCGTGACGTAAATGCGCAGCAGCAGCGGGATCATGGCCGAGCCCTCGGCAAAATGCATCAGCTGCAGGTGGCGCAGCGCCGCAGGAGTGCCGGCTGCCGGTTGCAGGGCGCCCTTGCCGTAGCGGTCCAGCAGGTACTGGACGATGGCGCCCGATTCCTCGATCAATACACCCTCGTCTTCGAGCAGCGGCGACTTGCCGAGCGGGTGGATGGCTTTCAGTTCCGGCGGGGCGAAATTGGTAACCGGGTCGCGCTGGTAGCGTACCAGTTCGTACGGCAGGCCCAGTTCCTCGAGCAGCCAGACGATGCGCTGCGAGCGGCTCTTGTTGAGATGGTGTACCCGAATAGCCATGTTGTGCCTTCCTGTCTGCGTAAGCGTTTAAACGTTCAAAACGTTGGAAAACGATTGTACAACAGGCGCTATTTTGGCTCAGGCCGCTATCAAATCGGGGCCGGACAGCATCAGGGCCAGCCGCTCCGGCGGCAGCGGACGGCTGATCAGGTAACCCTGCAATTCGTCGCAGCCGTTCTCGGACAGGAAGCTGCGCTGCTGCTCGGTCTCCACCCCTTCGGCGATCACGCGCAGCTTGAGCCGGTGCGCCAGGCCGATGATCGAGCTGGCAATGGCTTCGTCGCCGTCGCTGCGGCCCAGGTCGCGCACGAACGATTTGTCGATCTTGAGGGTGCTGATCGGGAACGACTTCAACGCCGACAAGCTGGAATAGCCGGTGCCGAAATCGTCGATCGACAGCGATACGCCCATCGTTCGCAACTGCCCCATCTTGTCCAACGCCTGCGCCAGGTCGCGCATGATCAGCCCCTCGGTCACTTCCAGCTCCAGCCAGCGCGGATCCATGCCGCTGTCGGCCAGTGCGCGCGCCACGCGGTCCACCAGGCCCTGCTCCTCGAACTGGCGCGGCGAGACGTTGACCGAGATGCACAGCGGCGCCAGACCCGCATCCTGCCACGCCCGGTTCTGGAAACAGGCGGTACGCAACACCCATTCGCCCAACGCCACGATCATCCCGCTTTCCTCGGCCAGTGGGATGAAGCGGTCCGGCCCGATCACGCCGCGCGCCGGGTCGTGCCAGCGGATCAGCGCCTCGCAGCCGAAGATGCGGCCCGTACGCATTTCCACCTTGGGCTGGTACACCAGGTGGAACTGCTGCCGCTCGAAAGCGATGCGCAGGCCTTCCATCAGGTGCAGCTTCTCCTCGATGTTCACGTTCATCTCGCGCGTGTAGAACTGGTAGTTGTTCTTGCCCAGCTCCTTGGCGCGGTACATGGCGGCGTCGGCGTGCATGAGCAGCGTTTCGGCATCGCTGCCGTCCTGCGGATAAACCGCCACGCCGATGCTGCAACTGACCTGCACCTTCTGCCCCGCCACGCACATCGATTGCAGCACCGCGTGGCGCACCCGCTCGATCACGGCGGTCGCCTGCGCTGGCGCCCCGTCGCCCACGGCGTCGAGCATCAGCACGAATTCGTCGCCACCGAAGCGGCCCACGGCGTCGCTGGCGCGCACGCAGCCGGCCATGCGCTCGGCGACGATCTTGAGCAGCTCGTCGCCAGCGTTGTGGCCCAGACCATCGTTGACCAGTTTGAAGCCATCGAGGTCGATAAAGGCGACCATCACGGCGCCGCCGTCGGCCACCATCTGGTTCAGGCGCTCGGTGATGCGGACGCGGTTGGGCAGGCCGGTCAGGTTGTCGTGGTGGGCCAGGTGCAGCATGCGTTCCTCGGCCAGCTTGCGCTCGGTGATGTCGCGAACGATGGCGACAATGCCGCCCTCCACCGACACCACCTGCTTCTGCATCCAGCGCGGATAGCGCGGCTGGGTGGTGTTCTCCCATTCGCGTTCGTGCACGCCGCCGTCTTCGCTGGCGCGAACCAGCAGCTGGAACATGCCGCCCTTGCGCGCTTCCGGGATCATCTCGAGCAGCGTCATGGAGCACAGATCGCCGTGCGACATGCCGGTCATGCGCTCGGCGCGGGCATTGACGTCGATGAAGCGGAAGTCGATGATGGCATTGCTCTGGTCGCGCACCTCGCGCAGTACGAAGAACGCATCGAGGCTGGCGGCGGAAGCGGCGGCAAAGGTTTCGCGCGCGCGGCGCACGCGGGCGCGGTTGCGCGCGCCCTGCCAGGCCCACATCCACAGCAGCGCGGTGCCTGCCACCAGCACCAGGCTGACCATCGCGAGCGCCCACAGCTTGTCGCGCGTCTGGCGTTCGAACCGCGCCATCTGCTCGTTCTCGTCCAGGCCCGCCAGCACGCGCAGCGGTACCTGGTGCAGCTCGCGCGCGGCGGCAAAACGCGTCACGCCGTCGTCCACATCGACGCCGCCGGCCGGCAGCTGCTGGCCGTAGGAGACCTGGTCGCCCACGCGCAGCGCACGCACTACACCGTCGGTACCCACCAGCGCCAGCATGCCACGCTCGCCGAGGCGGCTGCGCTCGTAACCGCTGGTGAAATAGGCAGGGTCGGTTTCCAGCATCACGATGCCGGCAAAATTGCCGTGGGCGTCGTCGAGCCGGCGCGTGAAGTGCAGGTGGGCGTCGGGCTTGACGGCATCGCGCTGGGCCTGACTGACAAAAATACCGCCGCTGTCGCGCTGCCGGTGATACAGGAAATAGGGCTGTTCCGCCACCGAGACCGGGCGCGACCTCGGGTTGCTGGCCACCACCATGCCGTCGCGATCGACCACGCTCACGGCAAACAGCATGGCCGGTGGCAGCAGGCCTTCGCCTGCCAGTTCGGCCAGTGCGTCCGGCGCGCCGCTGCGCTCGACCGCGTACTTGATCACGCGCAGGGTCTGGTCGATGCTGTCCACGCTGCGCTCCACCTGCGCCTCGTAGGTGCCCAGCACTTCGCCCACCGTGTTGGCGGCGGCGGCGCGGGCGCGCTCGCGGCCCTGCTCGATGTCGTGCAGCGACAGCAGCCACAGGCCGCCCAGCAGCGCCAGCGCAAACAGCGGCAGCGAAATATAGGTATCGAGCCCGCGGCGCAGCCAGCGCGCAAACAGTTGAACGATCATGTGGAACTCCTCGCCCATGCCACGGGCAGCCCGGCGCATGCGCGCGGGCGGACGTGGACAGACGTCTGCACTACGAAAAAATGGAGGGGGGAGCAGGCGCCATGTGGTGTTACCAGCACTACCCAAAGGCCAATTTCATGCCATGCGGCAATATACCAAAGATTCTCACCAAAAACCACAGTTTATTTGATAAAAATACACCAACAGTTACTTTATGTTATCAAGTTTACTTTCCAGCAAGAAGCATCAGGAGCGGGCCAGCGCGTCCATCAGCTGGTCGATGCTGAAAGGCTTGAGCAGCAGCTGGGCGCCCGCGAGCGCCGCTTTGGGCGTCTGGCCGCTGGCAAAAATCACCCGCAAGCCTGGCTGCAACGCCAGCGCGCGCGTGGCCAGCACTTCGCCCGAGAGGTCGGGCAGCGAGATATCGGTGAGCATCACATCGAACCCGCCCTCTGCCAGCGCGGCCAGAGCGCTGGCGGCGTCGCCGCAGGCGCTGACCTGGTGGCCCAGTAATTCGAGCAGTTCGGCGGTGGTTTCGCGCAGCTCCGGTTCGTCTTCGACCAGCAGGATGCGCTGGCCCGAGGGCTGGTCGGTAGCGTTTGCGGTTGTCATGGCAGCCATGGCCGCCGCCGGCTGCGCCGCCAGTTGCACCGCATGCTGGCGGTTGGCCAGCACGTGGCGCACCTTGCGCGCCAGCGCTTCGCGCGTGTACGGCTTGCCCAGCAAATCGACGCCGGCGTCAAGCCGGCCGCCGTGGACGATGGCGTTTTCGGTGTACCCCGAGGTAAACAGCACGGCAATGCCGGGCAGGCGTTCGCGCGCCTTGCGCGCCAGTTCGGGACTGCGCAGGGGACCGGGCATGACCACGTCGGTAAACAGCAGGTCGATCGGCATGCCGCTGTCGATGATGGACAGGGCGCTGGCCGCGTCGCTGGCCTTTAACACCCGGTAACCGAGTTCACCGAGCATGTCGACCACGGTGGCGCGCACGCCCTCGTCGTCCTCGGCCACCAGGATGGTCTCCTGGCCACCCACCACGGCGCGCATTTCGGGCGGCGCCGGGGCATCTTCGATGTCGGTGGAGCGCGGCAGGTACAGCTTGACGGTGGTGCCGCAACCGGGTTCGCTGTAGATCTGCACGTGGCCGCCGGACTGGCGCACGAAGCCATATACCATCGACAGTCCAAGACCACTGCCCTTGCCTTCCGGCTTGGTGGAGAAAAACGGATCGAAGGCCTGCGCCACGATCTCGGGCGCCATGCCGGTACCGGTGTCGCTGACCGCGATCATCACGTACTGGCCGGGCGTCAGTTCCGGGTGGTTGCGGGCGTAGTGGTCGTCGAGCATGGCGTTGCCCACCTCGATGGTGAGCTTGCCCACGCCATCCATGGCATCGCGGGCGTTGATGCACAGGTTGAGTACCGCGTTTTCCACCTGGGCGGTATCGACCAGCGTATTCCACAGGCCGCCCGAGATCACGGTTTCGACCTCGATTTCCTCGCCCAGGCTGCGCCGCAGCATGTCTTCCATGCCGGCGATGAAACGGCCGATGCGCACCACGCGCGGGTCGAGCGCCTGGCGCCGGCCGAACGCCAGCAGGTAGCTGGCCAGCTTGGCGCCACGGGTAACGCCGGCCAGCGCCTGTTCCAGCCGGCGCTCGGCGCGCGGCATGCCCGCCACGTCGGCGGCCAGCAGTTGCAGGTTGCCGGAGATGACCTGCAACAGGTTGTTGAAGTCGTGCGCCACGCCGCCGGTCAGCTTGCCAATCGCTTCCATCTTCTGTGCCTGCTGCAGCTTGAGCGACGTGCGGCGCATCTCTTCGGCTGCCGCCCGTTCGGCCGTCATGTCGCGGCCCACGGCGTGGATGAAACCCTCGTCCGGCACTGCGGTCCAGGACAGGATGGCATGGCCGCCGCCCTTGCGCAGGGTGCGGTTCTCGAACTTGAAGGTGCTGCGGCCTTGCGCCAGCGAAGCCATTTCGTCATGCGACGATTGCGCATCGTCGGGGTGGATGATGGCGTGGATCGAGGTGCCGATGATTTCCGCTTCCTCCCAGCCCAGCAGGCGGGTAAAGGCCGGATTGGCAGCAGTGATCCAGCCATCGAGCGTGGTCACCAGCATCACGTCGGTGGCGTAACGCCACATGCGGTCGCGCTCCGCCGTGCGTTCGGCCACCTGCTGTTGCAGCTTGCTGGCGGTGGCCTTCTGGTCTTCGATGTCGGTGCTGGTGCCTACCCAGCGCTGCACCACGCCGTTGTCGTCGATGATCGGCATGGCGCGCACGATGTGCCAGCGCCAGGCGCCGTCGGCGCGGCGGATGCGGTACTCGACCTCGAAGTTCTGCGCCGTCGCCACCGACGCGCGCCAGGCGGCGCCCACCTTGGCGCTGTCTTCGGCGTGGACGATGGCGGTCCAGCCGTCGCCTGCCAGTTGGCCCGGCTGGGTGCCGGAATAGCGGTACACCTGCTCGTTGAACCAGTTGAGCGCACCGTCGGCGTCGGCCGCCCAGACCTGGCTGGGCATGGCCTGAGCCAGGGTACGGAAGGTGTTTTCGCTGGCGCGCAGCTGATGTTCGGCGCGAACCTTGGCGGTGGTATCGACCACCACCACCAGCACCCCGCACGGCTTGCCCGCTTCGTCGAGGACGGGCGCGTAGTCGAGGTCCATCCATACCTGCTCCGGTTTGCCGGAGCGCAGCAGCGTCATTTCCTGGTCTTTGTAGGCCAGCGTGCCGCCGGCCAGCGCCACGCGGATCACGTACGCATTGTGCTCGGCCACCTCTGGCCACGACTCGCCCACCTTGGAGCCCAGCGACATCGGGTGGCGGCGCCCGGCAAACTCGGAATAACCGTCGTTGTAGATCATGATGCCGTCTTCGCCCATCAACGCCACCATCGGCAGCGTGGAACGCAGCATGGTCGATACGGTGGTCTTGAGCGATTGCGGCCAGGTGTCGATCGCGCCCAGTGCGGTGCCGGCCCAATCATACGAGGCGATGATCTGCGCGATATGGCCGCCGCCGTTGAGGAAGGGATAATTCACGAGGTTACTGACTAGTATGCGATAAGCGTCGATTATAGGACGTCGTCGATGGAAAAAGGTACTACGCAAGCCAATCGTACCAATCGTATCAATCGTACATTGCACAGGAAACAAATAACCTCTATAGTGCGAATACGAATCATTATCATTTCTTAGGACTGTTGACGATCAATCGTATGGATATTCCACAAGAACTCCGTAAATTGGGCCTCAAGGCCACCCTGCCCCGGCTGCGCATCCTGCAACTGTTCCAGGAGTCGAAATCCAAGCACATGAATGCCGACGACGTGTACCGGCTGCTGCATGACGAGGGTATCGACATGGGCCTGGCAACCGTGTACCGGGTGTTGATGCAGTTTGCCGACGCCGGCATCCTGATCCGCCGCCATTTCGAATCGGTGGCCTCGGTCTTCGAGCTCAATGAAGGCGGCCACCACGACCACCTGATCTGCACCAACTGCGGCAAGATGGAAGAATTTCTCGACGCCGAGATCGAGCAGCGCCAGGAAGCCGTGGCCAGGGAACGCAACTTCGTGCTGCATGAGCATTCGTTGTCGTTGTACGGATTCTGCGGCGACTGCGCCGACACCCTGAAGCCCGGACTCGGCAAACGCTTCCGCCGCAACTGAGGCTCAGCTCTAGGCGGCTTGTAGCAGGCCGTGATCGATAAAGCTGCGCGCCATGGCCGCTGGCTGCGGGCGGCCGTAGCAATAGCCCTGGATTTCGTCGCAGCGCCAGGCGGCCAGCATGGCGCGCTGCTGTTCCGTTTCCACGCCTTCGGCAATCACGGTCAGCCCCAGGCTGTGACCGAGGCTGATGGTGGCCTGGACGATGGTGCTTTGCTCGCTCACGGTGTCCATATTGCGCACGAATGATTGGTCGATCTTGAGCTTGTGGATCGGGAAGCGCGACAGGTACTGCAGGCTCGAATAACCGGTGCCGAAATCGTCGATCGCCAGTTTGAGGCCCAGCGCCCGCAGCCGGTGCAGCAGCGCGATCGCCGGCTCGGCGTTTTCCAGCATCACGCTCTCGGTAATTTCCAGTTCGATCGATGCCGGCTCCACGCCGGTGGCGGCCAGCACGCCTTCCAGGTGCGCCAGGAAGTCCGGCGCGGCAAACTGGCGCGGCGAAATATTGATCGCCACCTGCACCGCCACGCCAGTCTGGCAGCGCCAGGCGGCGGCCTGGCGGCACGCTTCCTCGATCACCCATTTGCCGATCGGGATGATCAGGCCCGATTCCTCGGCCAGGGGAATGAAGTCGGCCGGCGAGATCAGTTGCCCCATGCGGCGCCAGCGCAGCAGCGCCTCGAAACCCACCAGGCAGCCGTCGCGCAGGCCTTGCTGCGGCTGGTAATGCAGTTCCAGTTCGTCGCGTTCGATGGCGTGGCGCAGCAGCGCCTCCATGTCGAGCCGCTCGCCGGTTTGCGCCGTCAGTTCCGGTCCATAGGTGACCAGGTTGTCGCCGCCGGCCTTGCGCGCCGCCTGCAGCGCGGCGTCGGCATAACGCAGCAGCGCCTGCGGCGACTGGCCGTGCAGCGGATAGCTGGCCGCGCCCAGGCTCACGGTGGTGAAAATCTCGTGGCCTTCGCAGTCGTACGGATTGCGCACTTCGTCGCGCAGGCCGGCCAGCGCCTGCTCGAATGCCACGCTGTCGCAGCCCACCCGGTACAGGATGGCAAAGTTGGCGCCGTCGAGGCGGAATACCTGGCCGCCGCTGCGCTCGGCCGCCAGCCGCAGGCGCGCCGCCAGCCCCACCTTCACGCGGTCGCCAAAGGCGTGGCCGAAACCGCCGATAATGCGCGAAAAGCGGTCGATGGTGCCCAGCACCACCGCGTGGTGGCCGGCGTCTTCCTGCTGCGCGGCCAGCTCGTGCAGCCTGGCCTCGAAAGCGCGGCGGTGCGGCAGGCCGGTGAGCGGATCGTGGCCGGCCAGGTGTTTGAGTTGGTCCTCCACCCGTACCCGGGCCCGGACGTGATACAGCAGGAACAGGCCGGTGACCACGGCCAGCACATCGAAAATGTGGATCAGCGTGGTGATCGAGGAGATGCTGCGGCCAGCGAGCGTGCCGTTGTCGTACAGTTTTTCCTGCGCCCGCAGCTGCATCGCATCGATCTGCGTGCGCAGCACCTTGACCTCGTCGTTCATCGTCACCAGCAAGTGCCGGGTCGCGCCGGGGTTGGCTCCCATCAGGCGCTCGAATTGCGGCGCCATGGCGACGATGCGCATGGTCCCGTCGCGCAATACGCCCAGCTCCGGGCCATCGCCCAGGCTGGGCCGCAGTTGCCCCAGTGTGCAATCGAGTTCGCTGCGGCCCATGCGTTCCAGGAACTGGAAGCGGTCCGGCGTAATCGACTCCGTGTATCGTTTATCGTAAGCCAGCTGGTACCGCAACAGCGCGCTCTCGAACTCGCCGAGGTAGCGCAGCTGCGGGATGACCACGGTCAGCAGCGGCGTCTCGTTGCGGCGGATGGTGTTGGCGGTCCGCTCCATGGCGGCCGACAGCACCAGGCTGGCCACGATCACCAGCAGCAGCGAAATGCAAATGACAAGACGCGAACGGCTGGCGGATGGCTGCATGGCTTACTCCAGTGCGGACGATGGCTCGGCGCCGCTGGCCTGGCGCAGGCAGCGCAGCAGCGCGTTGGCTTCGAATGGTTTGCTCAGGAAGCAGCTGGCGCCGCCCGACAGCGCGCGCTTGCGCAGCGTCACCTCCGGGAAAGCGGTCATCAGGATCAGCGGCAGCGCATTGCCCTCGCGGCGCAGGTGCTCGAGCAGCTCGATGCCGCTCATGCCGGGCATTTGCAGGTCGGTGATCACGCAGTGGTAGGAGTCCAATTCCTCGTTGGCCAGCAATGCGCCGGCCGAATCGTAGGCATGCGCCGAGTAGCCGTAGGAGCGCAGCAGGCTGCGCAAGGCCACCCGCACCGACTCGTCGTCATCGACGATGGCAATATTGGAAAAATCTGGATCTGGTTGAAACACTACGTACTCCCATGTTCGAACGGCGGCTAGCGGCCGTCCAGCGCATGGGGGAACAATACCGGTCCGCGCACAATCGCGAAATCATACATGGGTATAAGAACGCTGCAAGAAGGTGGATATTCAGGCCAGGCCGAGCGCCTCGGCCATCCGTACCAGGTCGGCGAAGGTTTTCGCCTCCATCTTGCGCATGGCGTTGCCACGATGGATCTTGACCGTGATTTCGCTGGTGCCCACTTCGCCGGCGATCTGCTTGTTCATCAGGCCACGGGCGGCCAGCGCCATGATTTCGCGCTCGCGCGGGGTGAGCGTGGCGTAGCGCGCGGTGACCGCGTGCAGCGCCTGGTCGCGGCTGCGGCGCGCACTATCGGCCTGCAGCGCCACGTTGATGGCGTCGAGCAGGTCCTGGTCGCGGAACGGTTTGGCCAGAAAATCGATGGCGCCCGCCTTCATGGCGCGCACCGACATCGGTATGTCGCCGTGGCCGGTCATGAAAATCACCGGCAGCGGCACGCCCTCGCGATTGAGGTCCGCCTGAAAATCGAGCCCGCTTATGCCCTGCAGGCGCACATCGAGCAGCAGGCAGCTGGTCACATCCACGCGCGGCACGGCCAGGAACGCCGCCACCGAA
Source organism: Duganella sp. 3397 (assembly GCF_031456625.1). Lineage (NCBI taxonomy): Bacteria > Pseudomonadati > Pseudomonadota > Betaproteobacteria > Burkholderiales > Oxalobacteraceae > Duganella > Duganella sp. 3397. The sequence goes on along the minus strand of NZ_JAVDVB010000005.1, from coordinate 526,062 downwards.
GGGTAAGCCGCCACCCGCATGCCAACGGAGCGCAGCAGGCTGCCGATGGCGTCGCGCAGCAGCGCGTCGTCGTCCACCAGGTAGATCAGCGGCTCGATGGCAGCGGTATCGGTGGACGGGTTCATGCAGCCTCCGGGACAGGGAGGGAAACCACGATGGTGGCACCGGCCGGCGCATCGCCCTCCGGCTCGACCGCCCAGATGCGGCCGCCGTGGGTTTCCATGATCGAGCGGCAGATCGGCAGGCCCATGCCCATGCCATCGGGCTTGGTGCTGTAAAAGGCTTCGAACAGCCGCGGCATCTGGTCGGGCGGAATGCCTGGACCGGTGTCGGTCACGCCCAGCCACAGCGTGCTGTCGGCGCGGCGCTCGGTGCGCAGGGTGAGCACGGCCTGGCCGGCCGGGCACTGGTGCATGGCCTGGATGGCGTTCATCAGCAGGTTGATGATCACCTGTTGCAGCTGCACGCGGTCGCCATTGACCGGCGGCAGGCCGGCTTCCAGCTCCAGCACCAGCGCCACCCGGTGGTTATTCAGTTCACGGCGCACCAGGTCCACGCTTTCCTCGGCCAGCAGGTTCAGGTCCAGGCCCAGGTGCTGCGGGTCGCTACGGCGCGCCAGCGCGCGGATGCGCTTGATCACGCCGGTGGCGCGGGCGCTCGCTGCGAGAATGGCGTTGACGGTGTAGCGCGCCTCTTCCAGGTCGGGCTGCGGACGGTTCATCCAGCGCAGGCAAGCTTCGCCGTTGGTGGAGATGGCGGCCAGCGGCTGGTTCACTTCGTGCGCGATGGACGCGGCCAGTTCGCCCAGCATGGTCACGCGGGTGGCGTGCTGCAGCTGCACCTGCGAACGGTGCAAGGCCTGCTCGGCCACCACGGCGCCAGTGACGTCGGTGATGGAACCGACGTATTCGCAGTCGCCATCGCGCGAGAACAGCGGCTCGGCCAGAACCTGCACATGCTTGATCGACCCGTCGGCCATCGCCAGGCGATGACGCAGATCGACGCTGCCCAGGCACTCGACGCAGCGGTCATACGCGGCGCGCACCATCACGCGGTCATCGGGTGCGGTGCGCGCCAATATCAGGTCGATGGTGGGGGTGATTTCAGGCGCATGGCCGAAGATGCGCGCGGCCTCGTCGGACCAGTACATCTCGCCACCGGGGGACTTGATACTGAAACTGCCGGTCTTGCTGATGCGCTGGGAACCGGCCAGGAAAGCCTGGCTGCGGCGCAGCGCCTGTTCGCGCGCCAGCAGCGCATTGGTGGCGGCCTGGCCGCGCAGCACCAGGAAGGTGGCGATGCCGATGGCCGACATGCTGACCCCCATGCGCCCTACCGCAGCGATGGAAAACACGTCGAGGTGGGTGACCACGTACGACAGCGCGGTGGCCAGCAGGCACGCCGCGCAGGTCCACAACACGCCGCGCCGCTGCCACACGCTGGCCGACAGCAGCACCACCACCACGTACATGACCGCGATCGCCACGTCGAGCGGGGTGAAGGTGTCGACGATGAAAATCAGCACCGTACTCAATATCAGCAGTGTGGAGAGCAGTGGTGTCCTGGCGTCCCGGCGCATCGTCAACCTTGTCATTATCATATATTCACGGGATTATAAGGGTAACCAAAGGTTTGCTCTCCTATACAAAGGGATAGGCAGAAAATCATCATCCACGTCCATTTAGCAACCAAAGTATGATACCCAGTAACTTCCGGTTAGCATAAGCTGTGGTCATTGTCACCACGGAGAACGCCTTGAAACTGTACGAGACACTGGCTGCCGACATCGCCGGGCAAATCGCCCAGGGCGTGATCCGCGAGGGTGAGCGGATCCCCTCGGTGCGCCAGACCAGCCAGCACCACAACCTCAGTGTATCGACCGTGATCCGCGCCTTCCTGCTGCTCGAGAGCCAGGGCGTGATCGAGAGCCGGCCGCAGTCGGGCTACTTCGTGCGGCGCCGCCCGGCGGGCACCGTGCTGCCGGCGCAGCCAGCGCCGCCGGCGCCGGCCGAGGTGGCGCGCGCGCCGTCGCTCGATACCAGCGCGCTGGTGCTCACCACCCTGCGCTCGATCGACCAGGGCAGCGTGCCGTTCGGCTCCCCCTACCCCGATCCCGCGCTGTTCCCGTGGGCGCGCCTCAATCACTACGCCACCAGCATCGGGCGCCGCGACGGTGGCCGCATGCCGCTGGCCGACCTCCCGCCCGGCAACCCGGAACTGATACGCCAGATCGCCCGCCGCCACCTCGATAACGGGCTGGCAGTCGACGCAACAGAAATCATCGTCACCGCCGGCGCCACCGAAGCGATCAACCTGTGTCTGCAAGCGGTGGCCCGGCCGGGAGCGGCCATCGCGGTGGAATCGCCCACCTATTATGCGCAGCTGCAGGCCGTCAGACGGCTCGGCATGCGGGTGGTGGAAATTCCCACCGACCCGCAACTGGGCATGGACCTGGCGGCCTTGGAGCGCGCCATCGAGACCGACGACGTCGCAGCGTGCATGGTGATGCCCAACTTTCAGAATCCGCTCGGTTTCCGCATGCCGGAGGCGCGCCTGCGCGCGCTGGTGGACCTGCTGGCACGGCACGATCTGCCCGTGATCGAGAACGATGTGTACCACGAGCTGTATTACGGCGACAGCCATCCGGCTAGCCTCAAGCACTTCGACACCCATGGCCTGGTCATGCATTGCAATTCGTTTTCCAAGAGCCTCACCAGCGGCTGGCGCATCGGCTGGACCCTGCCCGGGCGCTTCCACACGCAGCTTGAAAAGCTCAAGTTTCTCAATACCCCCAGCATGCCGTCGCTGCCGCAACTGGCAATTGCCGAATACTTGCGCACCGACGGTTACGACTACCACCTGCGCCGCCTGCGCAAGACGCTGGCGCAGCAGGCCAGCATCATGGCCGCCGCCGTGCTGCGCTTTTTCCCCGGTGGCACCAGCGTCTCGACACCGGCCGGCGGCTACCTGCTGTGGGTATGCCTGCCGCCCGGCGTACAGGCGCTGGAACTGTATGCGCGTGCGCAGGAACGCGGCATCAGCCTGGCGGCCGGCGACATGTTCGCCGCCAGCGGCGCCTGGCGCCACCACATCCGCCTGAACTACAGCTATCCGTGGAACAAGGCGCTGGAAGCGGCGGTGCGCACGCTGGGCCTGGTGGCCGGAGAACTGATGGAGCCGATGCGCCGCAGCGGGTGAATTCGCCACGACTGTACTCCCCCGCCATGGCGCCATCTGTAGCCGTGGCGCGGCCGTGCGCGGCCCTATCCTGTAGCCTTCTCCATACCGCACAGGCCCGCCATGAAAACCTCCCGCATCAAGGTCGCCAACCTGCTCATGGCCGGCTTTGAACAGGGGGCGGCATGAATACCGATACCGGCCGCACGCCGCTACGGGTGATCGTCATCGACGGCGACCGCCGCGCCTGCGACGCCACCATCGCGCTGTGCCGCCAATCGGGCTTGCGCGTCAACGGCTGGGCCCATGATGGCGCGACCGGGCTGGAATTGATCGAGTCGCTGCCGGCCGCGCCCGACCTGGTGATCCTCGAACTGCGCCTGCCCGACATGGACGGCGCCGACCTGCTGCTGGCGCTGTCGATGCTGGCGCCAGCCACCAGCGTGGTGATCTGCAGCGCCGTGTGCGAACGGATCCAGGATTCGGCGCTGACGCTGGCCACCACGCTGGGCCTGCGGGCGCTGGGCGCGGTGCGCAAGCCGGCGCAGGCCGCCGCGCTGCTGGCCGCGATCGGCGATTGCGCGCGCGCCGGTCCAACCGGGTTGCCAGCGCCGCGCAAGGAAGCGCCGCTTATCTTGCCGGTGCTGGCAGCGGCGCACGTGCGCGATGCCATCCGCAACAGCGAGTTCGAGCTGCACTACCAGCCCAAGGTGGCAGTGTACGATGGTGCCCTGCAAGGGGCCGAGGCGCTGCTGCGCTGGCGCGTTCCGGACCGGGGCCTGCTGGCGCCGGGCAGTTTTCTGGCGCAGGTGGAAGCTATGGGCATGATGGACCAGGTGACCATGGAAGTGATGCGCCTGGCGCTGCGCGACTGGCAAGCATGGAGCCGCGCCGGCCTGGCACTGCCGCTGTCGGTCAACCTGTCGCCGCTGTCGCTGACCGACCCGCACCTGGCGCGCCAGCTGATCGACGCTGTGGCGCAAGCCTGTGTGCCGCCGGCCTACCTGACCTTCGAGGTCGTCGAACATGCCGAAGTGGCCGACCTGGCCACGGCGCTGCGGGTGCTGACCAAGCTGCGGCTGCACGGCTTCGGGCTGTCGCTCGACGACTACGGCGCCGGCCACGCGTCCATGTTGCGGCTGGCCCGCTTTCCCTTCAGCGAACTCAAACTGGACCGCCAGCTGGTGCACCAGGCGTGGCAGCGTCCGCACCTCAAGCCGTTGCTGCGGCACGCGATTGCCACGGCGCGCGAGCTGGGAGTAACCTCGGTGGCCGAAGGGATCGAAACGCCAGAAGACCTGGCGCTGCTGCGCGAACTCGGTTGCGACCAGGCACAAGGCTACCTGGTGGCGCGGCCCATGCCGGCCGAAGCCATGCCCGGCTGGCACCTGGACCAGTTACGGGCCAGTGCCAACCTGACGCCGTCCCGGCAGGACGATCAGCGCAGCCGCGTGGTGCCGCTGCGCCGCCCTGGCCCGCGCTCCCCGACGGACGGGGACCGCAAGCGGTAACGCTCCTAGCGCCCGCCGCCAGCGGGCATGACACCCGGCGACAGCAGCACCGGGATCGACTTGGAGGTGGGCGTACCAGCGCCGTCGGCCACGCTGGCCAGCGGCACCAGGGCGTTGGTCTCCGGGTAGTAGGCGCCCAGGCAGCCGCGCGGAATATCGTAGGCCACCAGCATGAAGCCGTCGGCGCGGCGCACCGTCTCGCGCTCGCTCCCCTTGTCACCTTCTACCCACACACTGCGCACATCCACCCAGTCGCCCGCCTTCATGCCCAGCATGTCGAGGTCGGCCTGGTTGATGAAGATCACGCGGCGCATGCCGAACACGCCGCGATAGCGGTCGTCCAGCGCATAGATGGTGGTGTTGTACTGGTCGTGCGACCGGGTGGTCATCATCACCATCAACTGTTCGCCATGGCGCCGGCGCGCGCGCGAAATCGGCGTGTCGTGCGCCACCGCGTGCGCGATGAAGGTGGCCTTGCCGCTGGCCGTGCGCCAGGTCAGGTCGCGCGGTGCCACCGGCAAGTGAAAGCCGCCCGGCACGGCGATGCGCGCGTTGTAGTCGTGGAAATCGTCGAACACCAGCGCGATATCGTCGCGGATGCGGGAGTAGTCGTCACGGTACGTCGCCCAGGCCAGGCTGTCGCGCCCTACTCCCGGACCGCCGCCGAGCGTGGCCTCGGCCATGTGCGCGACGATCGCCACTTCCGACAGCAGGTCAGGCGATGCTGGCTGGTTGATGCCGTAGGAAACGTGGACCATGCTCATCGAGTCTTCCACCGTCACGCCTTGCGGCACGCCCTGGCGTTCATCGATCTCGGTGCGGCCCAGCGTGGGCAGGATCAGCGCCTCGCGCCCGTGCACCAGGTGGCTGCGATTGAGCTTGGTGGTGATATTGACCGTCAGCGCGCACGAGCGCAGCGCGGCGTACGTAACCTCGGTATCCGGCGTGGCGACCGCGAAATTGCCGCCCAGTCCCATGAACACTTTCACTTTTTGCGCGGCCATGGCGGCGATGGTGGCCACCACGTCCAGCCCATGGTGGCGCGGCGGCTCGAAGCCGAACACCTGTTCCAGGCGGTCGAGGAAGGCTGGGGTGGGCCGCTCCTCGATACCGACCGTGCGGTTGCCCTGCACATTGGAGTGGCCGCGAACCGGGCACAGGCCCGCGCCCAGGCGGCCGATATTGCCACGCATGAGCATCAGGTTGGCCAGCATCTGGATCGTCGCCACGGAGTTCTTGTGCTGGGTGATGCCCATCCCCCACGTAGCGATCACGCGCTCGCCCTTGACATACACCTGCGCCAGCTGCTCGATGGTGGCGCGCGGCACATCCGATTCGGCCAGCAGCAGGTCCCAGCTTTCGGCCCGCAGGTCGGCGGTAAAGGCGTCGAAGCCGCTCGTGTGTTCGGCGATGAAGGCCACGTCGAGCACGCGCGGCGCGTTGGCGGCGACCGCCGCATCGTCGAGTTCCAGCACCCGCTTGGCCAGCGCCTTGATCAGCGCGAAGTCGCCGCCCACGCGTGGCTGCAGGAACAGCGAGGCGATCGGCGTGCTGGTGAGCGTGAGCATTTCCACCGGGTCCTGCGGACTGGCGAAGCGTTCCAGTCCGCGTTCGCGCAGCGGGTTGATGGACACGATGGTGGCGCCGCGCCTGGCGCAGTCGCGCAGCTCGCCCAGCATGCGCGGGTGGTTGGTGGCCGGATTCTGGCCGAAGATCATGATCACGTCGGCATGTTCGAAATCTTCGAGCACCACCGTGCCCTTGCCCACGCCGACGGACAACGGCAGGCCGCGACTGGTCGCCTCGTGGCACATATTGGAGCAGTCGGGGAAGTTGTTGGTGCCGTAGGCCCGGGCGAACAACTGGTAGAGGAAAGCCGCCTCGTTGCTGGCGCGGCCAGACGTGTAAAACGCCGCCTGGTCGGGGTGGTCGAGCGCCTTGAGTTCGCGCGCCACCAGGGCAAAGGCGTCGTCCCACGACACCGGCACATAGTGGTCGCTGGCGGCGTCGTAGCGCATCGGCGCCGTCAGCCGGCCGTGCTGTTCCAGTTCGTAGTCCGACTGCGCCAGCAGCTCGGTCACGCTGTAACGGCTGAACAGGTCATTGGTCACGCGCTTGCTGGTGGCCTCCGCCGCCACCGCCTTGACGCCATTTTCGCAAAACTCGAAGGTGGAGCTGTGCTCGCGGTCGGGCCAGGCGCAGCCGGGGCAATCGAAGCCGTCGGGCTGGTTCTGGGCGAACAGGGTGCCGTACTTGCCTGCGGAAACGCGCTCACGCCACAGGTTGAGCGCCACGTACTTGAGCGCGCCCCAACCCGCCGCCGGGTGGGTATATGCTTCGATCTTGCCCGCAGCTTCAGTGTGTTTGGTACCCATGTCCTCGATGCTCCTCTAAAAAATTCATGATGCCAGGATGGCGTTATCCTACCAGCCTGCCATGGCGCGCTTGATCGATTGCAGCAGCAAGCGCCTGCAATCGGCAGCGCACAGGCCATTGGCGCGCATGGCGTCGCGTACGCTTTCGGAAGCGGTGGGCAGTGCGTTCTCGTGGCAGATAAAGTAGCACGCTGCCAGCGCAGCGGCCAGCACGACGCAGCACACGATGAGCCATCCGGCTTTCGCATTCCCGACCATGTGCAGCACCGGCAGCTTCCCATAATTGACGACCATACCCCTCCAGAAAGTGCGCAGGACGGCGGCGCCGACCTGTTGCCAATATAGGTCGGTGCGGAACCTGGCGAAATCGCACCTTGGTAATGCCAACTCATACCAAGGTTTAGTTTCGTCCGTGCCAGCCTTCCTTCCCCTATTCCAGGAAGGAATAGCAGCTATTCCTTCAGGCAGGTTACAGCCGCGCACAGGCGTGGCAGCATCCTGTTATCAATGGAGGAAGACATGAAACGCAAGACCAAATGGAGTGTGGCCGGCGCGGTGGTGCTGGCCGGCTGCGCCGGCGCGGCGGCCTGGATGCTGGAGCCGGCGATCGCGCCCATCGCGCCGCCGGCAGCCGCCAGCTTCGCTGCGCAAACGGTGGCGCGCGGCGCGCGCGTGGTGGCGCAGGGCGACTGCATGGTGTGTCACACGGCTTCCGGCGGCGAACCCTTTGCCGGCGGCCTGCCGCTGAAAACGCCGTTCGGCACCATCTACACCACCAATATCACGCCCGATGCCGGCACCGGCATCGGTAACTGGTCGCCGGCCGCGTTTACCCGCGCGCTGCGCCGGGGCGTGGCGCGGGACGGCCACCTGCTGTATCCGGCCTTCCCCTATATTCACTACACCCGCATGTCGAACCAGGACATCGAGGATGCCTACGCCTACCTGATGACCCGCGCGCCGGTACAGGCCACGCCGCCCGCCAACCAGCTGATTTTCCCGCTCAATTTCCGGCCGCTGCTGGCCGGCTGGAACCTGCTGTACCTGCGCCCCGGACCGGTGCCGGCCGACGGCAACCGCAGCGAAATCTGGAACCGGGGCCGTTACCTGGTGGACGGCGCCGGCCACTGCGCCTCGTGCCACAGCGCGCTGGGACCGATCGGCGGCGAACGCAGCCCAGCCTTCAGCGGCGGCAATATCGATGGCTGGGATGCACCCGCGCTGACCGCCCTGCTGCAAGCACCGCGCCCGTGGACCGAGCAGCAGCTGGCGCTGTACCTGCGCCACGGCTGGTCGCCCGAACACGGCGCCGCCGGCGGCCCGATGGCGCCGGTGGCGCACAGCCTGTCCACCACGCCGCCCGAAGATGCGGCAGCGATCGCCCACTACATCATGTCGCTGCAAAACCCTGCGGCAAAGCCGCCTGCACTATCGGCTGCAGCGGTCATCCAGCCAGCTGCCAACGATCCTGCGCTGCTGCCGGGCCGTACCCTGTTCGCCGGCGCCTGCGCCGGCTGCCACACCAGCGCCGCGCCGATGATGGCCGCCGGTAGCCGCCCGTCCCTGGCGCTGAGCAGCGCCGTCGCCGGTCCCAAGCCCGATAACCTGATCCAGACCATCCTCAACGGGCTGCCGTGGACACACACCGGGCAATCGAGCTACATGCCGCCATTCGCGGGCACCCTGACCGACGCCCAGGTGGCCAGCATCGCCATGTACGTACGCGCCGAGATCGGCCAGCGCGCGCCATGGCAGGACGACAAACAACGCCCGCTCGACGCACGCGGCATCGAACAACGCGTGACCGCCATCCGCAAGGAGAACCAGCAATGACCACCCTCACCGTCAACGGCGTGTCGCACACGCTGGCCATCGATCCCTCCACGCCGCTGCTGTACGCGCTGCGCAACCAGCTGGAACTGAACGGCGCCAAGTTTGGCTGCGGCCTGGGCCAGTGCGGCGCCTGCACCGTGCTGGTGGACGACCAGCCGGTGTTCGGCTGCCTCACGCCGGTCGCCGCGTGCGCGGGCCGCAAGGTGCGCACCATCGAAAGCCTGGGCACGCAAGCGAAGCCGGGCGCCCTGCAAGCGGCGTTCATCAAGCACCAGGCCGCGCAGTGCGGCTATTGCATCGCAGGCATGGTGATGCGCGCCCAGGCGCTGCTGGAGAAGAACCCGCACCCCACCGAAGCGCAGATCCGCAAGCACATGGAACCCAATCTTTGCCGCTGCGGCACCCACATGCGCATTCTTGGCGCGATCCGCGAAGTGGCGCAAAAAACTACCCCAGCGAGCCAGAAATGACGATAGCCGAACAACCGATCGACCCGCGCCGGCGCGCCGTGCTGCGCGCCGGCGCCCTGCTGGTGGGCTTCTCCCTGGTGCCTGCTGCACGCGCGGAATTCAACGGCATGGGCGTGCCGCCGATTGCCAACCCCAGGCTGCCCGGCAGCCTCAGTCGCATCCCGATGCTCGACGCCTGGATCCGCATCGCACCCGACGGCAAGACCACGGTCTTCACCGGCAAGGCGGAACTGGGCACCGGCGTGCGCACCGCGCTGCTGCAAGTGGCGGCCGAACAGCTCGATATCGCGCCAGCCGCCATCGACTTCGTCACCGCCGATACCGGCCGCACGCCCAACGAGGGCTTCACCGCCGGCAGCCACACCATGGCCGACAGCGGCACCGCGCTGCTCAATGCCGCCGCCCAGGTGCGCGCGCTGGTCGTGCAAGGCGCAGCGGCGCAGTGGCAGCTCGACGCCACCAGGCTCACCACCCGCAATGGTGTGGTCACCGCGCCGGACGGCCGCCACATGCATTACGGCGACGCGGTGCGCGGCATCGACCTGCACCGCCAGGCCCAGGAAAAGTCGCCACTGAAGGACCCGTCAAAATACACGGTGATCGGCGCGTCGCTGCCACGGGTGGACATTCCCGCCAAGCTCACCGGCGGCGCCGCCTATGTGCAGGACATGCGTCCGCCCGGCATGGTCCATGCGCGCGTGGTGCGCCCGCCCGCGTATGGTGCCAGGCTGCTGTCGGCCGATACGGCCGGGGTTGCGCGCATGGCCGGCGTGGTCAAGGTGGTCGTCGACGGCAATTACCTGGCCGTGGTCGCGCGCGACGAATGGCAGGCCGTGCTGGCCATGCGCGCGCTGACCACCAGCGCCAGGTGGCAGGCCGGCCCGCCACTGCCGGTGCAGGAAACCATCCACACTACGCTGCGCGCCCTGCCCTCGCAAGACATCACCATCGCCGGCAACCGCGCCGCCACCGGTGCGGCCGTGACCACGCTGTCGCACCGCTATTCCAAGCAGTACGTGCTGCATGGCTCGATCGGGCCGTCTTGCGCGCTGGGCCACCTGGTGGACGGCAAGCTCACCGTCTGGACCCACACCCAGGGCGTGTATCCGCTGCGCGCCGCGCTGGCCGAGATGGTGTCGATGCCGTTCGACGCGGTGCGCTGCATCCACACCGAAGGCTCTGGGTGCTATGGCCAGAACGGCGCCGACGACGTGGCGGCCGATGCCGCCCTGATCGCGCGCGCCTTGCCCGGCATACCGGTGCGGGTGCAGCTGATGCGCGACCAGGAAAACCAGTGGGAACCGTACGCGCCGGCCATCAGCTCGCAGCTCTCCGCCTCGATCGATGCCAGCGGCAAGATCTGCGACTGGCAGTACGAATTGTGGAGCGGCTCGCACAACGAGCGTCCCGGCAATGCCGGCAAGCTGATCCCGGCCACGCTGCTGGCGCGCCCATTCGTGCCCAGCCCCTCGGTGCCGATGCCGATGCCCGAGGGCGGCGGCGACCGCAATGCGATTCCGCTGTACGTGCTGCCCAAGTCGCGCGTAGTCAACCACTTCCTGCCGGTGACGCCGCTGCGCACCTCGGCCATGCGCTCGCTGGGTGCGCACATCAACCTGTTTGCCATCGAGAGCATGATGGACGAACTGGCCGCTGCCGCCCGCATCGACCCGGTGCAGTTCCGCCTCAAGCACCTGGACAACGAACGCGCCCGCGCGGTGATCCAGAGCGCTGCGGCCAGGTTTGGCTGGGATAAGCGCAAAGCGAAGCCGGATCACGGCTTCGGCTTTGCCTTCGGCCAGTACAAGAACATCATGGGTTATGTGGCGATCGCGGTGGAAATCCGGCTCGACCGCAGCACCGGCGACGTGCGCATCGCCAGGGTGGTGGCAGCCGTCGATTGCGGCCAGATGGTCAACCCGGACGGCATCCGCAACCAGATCGAAGGCGGCATTTTGCAGTCTGCCAGCTGGACCTTGTACGAGCAGTTGCAGTTCGGCCCACAGGGCATCGCCAGCGTGGACTGGGCCAGCTATCCGATCATGCGCTACTCGGGCGTGCCGGACCATGTGGACGTGGGGCTGCTCGACCGTCCCGGCACGCCGCTCCTCGGCGTGGCCGAAGCGGCGCAGGGGCCGATGGCCGGCGCCCTGGGCAACGCCCTGGCCCACGTGACGGGCAAACGCTGGCGCGACCTGCCGCTGGCCGGTCCGCACCTCAAGTCGTAGCAGGGCAGCAGGGGTCAGCGCGCAGCCAGCGCGCTTTCGACAAAGGCGGCCAGGGCGCGCGTCTTGGCGCTGGCCCTGCGCCCCGATGGGTACACCGCCCAAAGGTCCATCGCGGGCAGGCGCCAGTCCGGCAGCAGGCGCACGACCTGGCCGCTGGCCAGCTCCGGCGCAAACATCCACTCGGTGGCCACGGCCAATCCCATGTGTGCCAGCACGCCCGCACGCACGCCTTCGGCGGCCGATACCCGCAACCGCCCCGTCAACGCCACCGGCACGTGCTCGTCGCCGCGCACGAACATGCTGCCCGCACCGGTCCCATTGCCAGTGCCCGGACGGTCGTAGAGCACTGCCTGGTGCCTGGACAGTTCCGAGGGATGCGCGGGCGTACCGTAGCGCGCGATGTATTCCGGCGTGGCCAGGAGCGTCCGCGGACCGCGCGCAAGGCGGCGCGCCGTCATGGCCGAATCCTCCAGGTGGCCCAGGCGCAGCGCGATGTCGGCGCCGCCTTCGAGCAGGTCGACGTTGCGGTCGTCCAGCACCAGGTCGAGCGTGAGGTCGGGATGGGCCTCGAGAAAGGCCGGCAAATGCGGCATGATGTGCAGCCGCGCAAAGGTCACCGGCGCATACGCGACCAGGCGCCCCGACAGGCTGGCGCCCTCGCCCCGGGCGCCCGCTTCGGCGTCATGCAAGGCATCGAGCGCGCGGCGCGCGCCCTGGTAATACGCCATGCCGGCCTCGGTGGCCGTGAGACCCCTGCTCGAACGCAGCAGCAGCTGCACACCAAGTTCGGCTTCCAGTTGGGCCACCGTCTTGGAAATGCTCGGCTGCCCCACCTCGAGCCGGCGTGCGGCGGCGGAAAACGTCCCCGATTCCACCACCTGCACCAGCGTGCGCATGGCTTGCCAGCGGTCCACCGCCTAGCCCAGCGACGGGTAGTCGGTGTAGCCGCGTTCCGCGCCGCCGTAGAACGAGTACGGATCGGGCTCGTTGTACGGACCACCGGCGGCAATCCGGGCCACCAGGTCCGGGTTGGCGACATAGGCGCGGCCGAACGCCACCATGTCGGCCTGGCCGCCGGCCAGCAGTTCTTGCGCCGCTTCCGGCGTCATGCCGGCGTTGGCGATCACCACGCCTTTGTAGCCCGAGCGGATGATGTCGAGAAGCTTCGGCATGTCGGCCGTGCCGCCCCAGGCATTGGTGTCGGCGCCGTGGATGTAGCCGATGCCATAACCGTCGAGCAGCTGCGCCACTGCGCCATAGGTCTCTGCCACGTTCGGATCGGTGGCGTTGTTATAGGCGGCGAACGGCGAGATGCGTACACCTACGCGTTGGGCCGGCAGCACTTCCAGCACCGCTTCGACGATCAGGCGCAGGAAGCGCAGGCGGTTTTCCACGCTGCCGCCAAATTCGTCGGTGCGGCGATTGACCACGGGCGAGAGGAACTGCTGCACCAGGTAGCCATTGGCGGCGTGGATCTCCACCCCGTCGAGGCCCGCCCGCACCGCGTTCACCGCGCCAGCGCGAAATTCAGCGACGGCCGCATACACTTCTTCGGTCGTCATGGCGCGCGACGGCGAGGCAGCGATACGGGTGTAAATGCCGTTGCGCAGCGCGCCGTACACCTGCAACAGGCCCAGGTCGTCGTTCACGCCCGATGGCGACAGCGGCGCGCGGCCCTGCAGCAGCGCGTAGGAGCTGGCCCGGCCACTGTGCCACAGCTGCATGAAGATGCGGCCGCCAGCGGCGTGCACCGCGTCGGTCACGCCGCGCCAGCCGGCCACCTGCGCCTCGGTATGAATGCCGGGCGCCAGTTCGAAGGCGGCCGAATTGGGCGAGACATTGGTGGCCTCGGTGATGATCAGGCCCGCCGTGGCGCGCTGGCCGTAGTACAGGGCGTTGAGCGCAACCGGCACGCCGTCGTCGCCGGAGCGGGCGCGCGTGAGCGGGGCCATCGCCACCCGGCTGGTGAGGGCGAGGTCGCCGATGTGGATGGTGTCGAGCAGCTGTTTCATGGCAGTGGTCCGTAGTGGTTGGAGATGAGCCACTGTAGACCGCCGCACGCCTGCTGATAAGCCAGCCTGAGCCGGCAACACCTTTGCGTAATGCGCAACGATGCTCGCGTTTCTCTTACTTTTGGCGCAGTAACTCGTCCAGCACGCGCGGATCGACCGGCTTGGTCAGGTGATGATCGAACCCCGCTTCGGCCGCACGCCGGCGGTCGCTGTCCTGGCCATAGCCGGTGATGGCCACCAGCCGCAACGCCCGGTTGCTGCTCTGCCGGCGCAGGCGCTGCGCCAGTTCGTAGCCGTCCATGCCGGGCAGACCGATGTCGAGCAGGCAGATTTGCGGCGCGAACACCGGCTCCTGCGCCAGCGCCTCGGGCGCGCCGAACACCACGCTCACCTCGTGCCCCTGCAATGCCAGCAGCTCGCCCAGCGCGCTGGCAGCGTCCTCGTTGTCATCCACCACCAGCACGCGCAGGCCGGTGGGCGCGGGCGCCGGCGCCGCCGTGGCAGCTTCGCCAGCGGGCGCAGCATCGGACTGATTGTGCTGCTCCTGTGCTTCATGCTGTGCGAGCAGCGGCAGGCGCACCGTAAACGTGCTGCCCCGGCCCACGCCGTCACTGTGCACATCGATGCTGCCGCCGTGCAGCGCCACCATGCTGCGGGCGATCGTCAAGCCCAGTCCCAGCCCGCCCTGCGAACGGCTCAAGGCCTGGCGCTCCTGCACGAAGCGCTCGAAGATCGAGTTGCGCATGGCCGGTGCGATGCCGATGCCGTTGTCGCGCACGGCGATGGCCACCACGTCCTGGCCGTCATCGCCGCGCTCGCGCCAGGCGCCAACCTTGAGCGTGCCGCCAGCCTCGGTGTACTTGGCGGCGTTGTTGAGCAGGTTGGCCACCACCTGCACGCAGCGGCCCGGATCGACCAGCGCCAGCAGGCCGGCCGTCGGCACATCGACATCGAGCGCGTGGTGCTTCTGTTCGATCAGCGGGCTGGCGGTCTCGATCGCGCGCGCCACCACTTCGGCAATCTGCACCGGTTCGCGCCGCAGTTCGATCTTGCCCTCTGCCACGCGGGACACGTCGAGCAGGTCGTCCACCAGCGCCACCAGGTGGCTGGTCTGGCGCTCGATCACCTGGCGCTCCCTGGCCGCCTGGTCGCCGCCGCGCAGGCGCATCAACTGCAGCGCGGTGACGATGGGCGCGAGCGGGTTGCGCAGCTCGTGGCCCAGCATGGCGAGAAAATCGTCCTTGGCGCGGTTGGCCGCTTCAGCCGCACGGCGCGCATTGGCCAGTTCCGTCACCTCGAACGCCACCGTCATGACGCCTTCCGGCTTGCCGTCGTCGCCAAGCAGCGGCTGGTAGATGAAGTCGAAGCTGCGCTCGACCAGTTGCTGGTCCGGGCCGGTGCGCAGCAGCACCGGCACCGCCTGGCCGACGTAAGGCTCGCCGGTGCGGGCCACTTCGTCGAGCAGCTCGAAGATGCCCTGCCCTTCCAGCTCTGGAAAGACGTCGCGGATCGGCATGGCGTCGAGTTCACGCATTCCCACCAGCCTGCGGTAATGGGCATTGGCCTGCTCGAACACGTGGCGCGGTCCGCGAAAGATCGCGATCGCCACCGGCGCCTGGCTGAAAACGCTGCGGATCCGGCGCGTGACCGCAGCATCCACCTCGCGCGCCCGCTGGCGCTCGCGCAGCACGTCCAGCCGCGCCACCAGTTCACGGCCCGAAAACGGCTTGACCAGGTAGTCGTCGGCGCCCGCCTGCAAGCCTTCGAGCCGTGCTTCCTCGCCGGCCCGCGCCGACAGCAGCATGAAGGGAATATCGCGCGTGGCAGGATCGGCGCGCAGCGCGGCCAGCAAACCGAAGCCGTCGAGCTCCGGCATCATCACGTCGGACAGGATGACGTCGGGCGCCCGGCGTGCGATGGCCGCCAGCGCTTCGACGCCATTGGCGCAGACCTCCACCTGCCAGTGGTCGGACAGCAGCCGGCACAGGTAGTCGCGCATGTCGGCATTGTCGTCGGCGATCAGCAGCCGGCCGCTGCGCACGCTGGCCACCGCATCCGGTGCCGGAACCTCGGCGCGCTGTATCCAGCCTTCCGCTTCGGCCACGTACGACTGAACAGCGGACAGGCGCGGCGCCTCGGGTGGCGCGTCGACCACGTGGGCCGGGTCGAGGTGGGCGCTGCCCAGCGCGAGTTCCACGCGGAACACCGTGCCCTCGCCCTCCGCGCTCTCCACGCCGATGCGCCCGCCGTGCAGCGCCACCAGGTCGTGCACCAGCGCCAGGCCAATGCCGGAACCCTCGTGGGTGCGCGAGCGCGCGCCTTCCACCCGGTGGAAGCGCTCGAACAGATTGGGCAGCTGCTCGGCCGCGATGCCGATGCCGGTATCGGATACGGTGAGATATGCGTGGTTGCCGACCGCTTCCAGGCTGATGGCGATATGGCCGGCAAAGGTAAACTTGAACGCATTCGAGAGCAGGTTCAGGACGATCTTTTCCCACAGCACCGGATCCACGTACACTGGCGACGGCAGCGGCGGGCAATCGACCAGCAGGCGCATGCCGGCGCTTTCCACCGCCGAGCGGAAGCTGCTGGCCAGGTCGGCAGTGAGCGCGGCCAGGTCCACCGGCGCAAAGTGGGCCTGGGCACGGCCGGCCTGCACGCGCGAAAATTCCAGCAGCGTGTTGACCAGTTTTTGCAGGCGCAGGCCGTTGCGGTGCATCAGCTCCATGCGGGCGCGCTGCTGTGGCGGCAGCGGCTCTGCACTGTCGCCCAGCGCGTCCTCCATGGGCCCGAGCATCAGCGTGAGCGGCGTGCGGAATTCGTGGCTGACGTTGCTGAAGAACTGGGTCTTGGCGCGATCGAGTTCGGCCAGCATGTTGGCGCGCAGTCGCTCATCTTCTGCCGCGCGGGCATGCTGGATGGCGGTGGCAGCCTGGATGGCCACCAGTTCCATGAAGCGGCGATAGTCGGCGTCGAGCCGGCGCGCGGCGCTCACGCCCAGCACCAGTGCGCCCACGGCCTGCTGGCCGGCGCCCATCAGCGGCAGCATCACCGCGCGGCGTAGCGGCTGGCCCGCCAGGCCGGTCGGCAGGCCGATGGCGCGCGGGTCGTCGGCAAACTCCACTTCCACCATGCGGCCATGGCGTACCGCCCTGGCCACCTCGAACAGGTCGTCGGCAATCTCGGCATGGGTACTGCGCGCCAGTGCCAGCCGGTCGTCTTCATCGGCCAGGAACAGCTGCGCAAACGGCAGGTCGTCGGGGTTGCCGCTGATGCTGGCCATGACGTTGTCGCACGCTTCATCGACGGTCTTGTCGTCGCGCGTGCGCGTACTGAGGTCCGACAGCGTGAGCAGGCCGCGCGCATTCAGGTGCTTGGCAGTGACATCGAGGTTGGGACAAAACAGGCCCGCCACCCGCCCCGACTCGTCGCGCACCGGGCTGTAGGAGAACGAATAAAACACCTCTTCCAAGAAATCGCCGCGGTTCATGAACAGGCGCACGTCGTTGGCCAGCGTGGCTTCGCCGTGCTGGAATACGCGGTCGGACAGCGGTCCGCAGATGTCCCAGATCTCGGCCCATACCTCGGCCGCCGGCCGTCCCAGCGCCCACGGGTGCTTGGCCATGCTGAGCACATCGATGTAGGCGTCGTTATATAAAAACGTCGCCTGCGGCCCCCAGCCTATCCACATCGGCTGGTGGGAGCTGAGCATGAGGCTGACCACGGTCTTCAGGCTTTGCGGCCACTGGGCGATGGGGCCGAGCGGGGTGTGCGACCAGTCATGGGCCAGGATTTGCGCGCTCAGTGCGCCCGGGGCGGTTAAAAAATCGGGCGCCGCTGGTACCGGTCCGTCCGTGAAATTCATGGATACATGCCTTTATTGAATGCCTCAACTACAATGATCGCAAGCCTATCATTTTTTTTAACCGCCGGTAGCAGCGTTGAGTTCGCCCATTTCGCCCCCATCTACGTCTCCATGAGCCAACCCGCCCTCCACGACTGGCAAGACTTCCACCCCGCCGTCGCCGCCTGGTTTACCGCTGCCTTCCCTGCCGCCACCGAGGCCCAGCGCCGCGCCTGGCCGCTGATCCAGGCCGGCCGCCCCACCCTGATCGCCGCGCCGACCGGCTCGGGCAAAACCCTCACCGCCTTCCTGGCCGCGATCGACGCACTGGTGCGCGAGAGCGGCGCCGGGCCGCTGCCTGACGCCACGCGGGTGTTATATGTGTCGCCCCTGAAGGCGCTGTCAAACGATATCCGCGTCAACCTGCTGGCGCCCCTGGACGGCATCGCCGAGCAATTGCAGACCATGGGTTTGCCGCCGCATGGCATCCGCAGCGCCGTGCGCACGGGCGACACCACCCAGGCCGAACGCAACGCCATGCGCCGCCGCGCGCCGCACATCCTGGTCTCCACGCCGGAATCGCTGTACGTGCTGCTCGGTTCCGACAGCGGCCGCGCCATGCTGGCCGGCGTACGCACGGTGATCGTCGACGAGATCCACGCGGTGGCAGGCAGCAAGCGTGGCAGCCATCTGTCACTGAGCCTGGAACGGCTCGACGCCCTGTGCGATGCGCCGCCGGTGCGCATCGGCCTGTCGGCCACCCAGAAGCCGCTGTCCACGGTGGCGCACTTCCTGGCCGGTACCGGCCGGGATTGCGCGGTAGTGGACGTGGGACACGTGCGCGCGCGCGACCTGGGACTGGAACTGCCGCCGGTGCCGCTGGAAGCGGTGATGCCCAACGAAGTATGGGAGCGCGTATATGACAAGCTGGCGGAGCTGACCGTCCTGCACCGCACCACGCTGGTGTTCGTCAATACCCGGCGCATGGCCGAACGGATGGCGCGCCACCTGGCCGACCGCCTGGGGAGCGAGCACGTCGCCGCGCATCACGGCAGCCTGGCCAAGGAATACCGGCTGGACGCCGAGCAGCGCCTCAAGCGCGGCGAGCTGCGGGTGCTGGTGGCCACCGCCTCGCTGGAACTGGGCATCGATATCGGCGACGTCGACCTGGTGTGCCAGATCGGTTCCCCGCGCGGCATCGCCGCCTTTTTGCAGCGCGTGGGCCGCTCCGGCCATCACGTGGGTGGCTTGCCCAAGGGTCGGCTGTTTCCCACCTCGCGCGACGACCTGGTGGAATGTGCGGCGCTGCTCGACTGCGTGCGCCGCGACGAACTCGATATCCTGCACGTGCCGGTGGCGCCGCTCGACGTGCTGGCCCAGCACATCGTGGCCGAAGTGGCCAGCCGCGAATGGCGCGAGGACGAGCTGTTTGCGCTGATGCGGCAAGCCTGGCCGTATGCGAACCTGGCGCGCGACCGTTTCGACGCGGTGCTGCGCATGCTCTCGGAAGGATACACCACGCGCCAGGGAGTGCGCGGCGCCTACCTGCACCGCGACACCGTGAGCGGCACCGTGCGTGGCCGGCGCGGTGGCAAGCTCACCGCCGTCACCTCGGGCGGCACCATCCCCGACAATGCCGACTATTCGGTGCTGCTCGAGCCGCAGGGCATTGCGATCGGCACCGTGCACGAAGACTTCGCGGTCGAGAGCCTGGCCGGCGACGTGTTCCAGCTCGGGAACACGTCGTACCGCATCCAGCGCATCGATGCCGGCAAGGTCCGGGTGGAAGACGCCCATGGCGCCGCGCCCAACATCCCGTTCTGGATGGGCGAGGCGCCGGGTCGCAGCGACGAGCTGTCGTTCGGCGTGGCGCGCCTGCGCGGCGAAATCGACCGCCTGCTCACGCGCACCGATGGCGCGTCGGGCGAGTTGACTAACGAGCGCGCCATCGAGCGCGCCATCGACTGGCTGCATGAGCACCTGGACCTGCACGACGACGCCGCACGCCAGATCGTCGAGTACCTGGCCCGCGCCCGCTCTGCCCTGGGCAGCCTGCCCACCCACGACACGCTGGTGATGGAACGCTTTTTCGATGAATCGGGCGGCATGCAGCTGGTGCTGCACTCGCCATACGGCAGCCGCATCAACCGCGCCTGGGGACTGGCGCTGCGCAAGCGCTTCTGCCGCAACTTCAATTTCGAGCTGCAGGCCGCCGCCACCGAAGACGCCATCGTGCTCTCGCTCTCGGAGAGCCACAGCTTTCCGCTCGATGAAGTATGGCGCTACCTGCGCGCCAATACGGCCGAGCAGGTGCTGGTGCAGGCGCTGCTCGACGCACCGCTGTTCAACGTGCGGTGGCGCTGGAACGCCACCACCGCGCTGGCACTGCCCCGTTACGCCGGCGGGCGCAAGGTGGCGCCGCAGCTGCAGCGGATGAAAAGCGACGACCTGCTGGCGGCCGTCTTCCCCGACCAGGCAGCGTGCCTGGAAAATATCGTGGGCGAACGCGAATTGCCGCGCCACCCGCTGGTGGACCAGACCCTCGACGACTGCCTGCACGAGGCGATGGACAGCGAAGGCTGGCTGGCGCTGTTGCGGCGCATGGAGGGGGGCGAAGTACGGCTGCTGGCGCGCGACCTGCCGGCGCCTTCCCCCTTGGCGATGGAAATCCTCAACGCCCGCCCGTACGCCTTCCTCGACGACGCGCCGCTGGAAGAGCGGCGTACGCAGGCAGTGATCAACCGGCGCTGGACCGATCCCGCGTCCACCGACGACCTGGGCGCGCTCGACGTCGGCGCCATCGAGGCGGTGGGCCAGGAAGCGTGGCCCGATGTGCGCAACAGCGACGAGATGCACGAAGCGCTGGTCGCGCTGGCCGCCATCACGCCGACAGAAGCGCAGGCCCACGCCGGCTGGGCCGACTGGCTGCACACACTGGCTGCGGGTGGACGCGCCACGCTGCTGGCCGCTGGCGACACGCAGCTGTGGGTGGCATTGGAGCGCCTGGCCTGCCTGCAAGCGGTTTACCCGGAAGCAGTCGCCACGCCGGCACTGGCGCCGCTGCCTGGTCACGTCGACGACGAACCCTGGACCCGCGACAGCGCGCTGGTGGAACTGCTGCGCGCGCGCCTGGGCGGCTTCGGCCCGCAGACCGTGGCTGCCATCGCCGACCCGCTGGGGTTGGCGGCATCGACGGTCACCATCGCCCTCACCCGGCTCGAAACCGAAGGCTACGTGATGCGCGGCCGTTTTACGCCGGGCGTGGAAGAAGAGCAATGGGTGGAGCGCCACCTGCTCGCCCGCATCCACCGCTACACCATCAAGCGGCTGCGGCGCGAGATCGAGCCGGTGGAGCGCCAGGACTTCATGCGCTTCCTGTTCGACTGGCAGCACCTCTCAGGCAGCAAACGGCTGTCCGGCCAGGAGGCGCTGGCGCAGATCCTGGCGCAGCTCGAAGGCTACGAAGCGGCAGCCGGCGGCTGGGAAAGCGACCTGCTGGCCCTGCGCGTGGAAGATTATTCGAATACCTGGCTCGATGACCTGTGCCGCGCCGGCAAAATCGTCTGGACCCGCGTGGGTGCGCCCAGTTCCGCTGCCGGCGGCCCGGTGCGCGGCACGCCGCTGGTGCTGCTACCCCGCCGCCAGCTGGCGCTGTGGCATGCGCTGCCGGCCGTGGCTGGCGAGATCACTGTCTCGGCGCGGGCGGCGCGGGTGCTGGCCGCGCTGCGCAGCGAAGGCGCGATGTTTTACGACGAACTGGCGCGTGACGCCCGCCTGCTGGGCGCCGAGCTGGAAACCGCGCTGGGCGAACTGGTGGCCACGGGGCTGGTCAATGCCGACAGCTACGCCGGCCTGCGCGCAATGCTGGCGCCGGCAGCAAAACGCAACACGCTCGACAAGCGCCGCCGGCGCGGCTTGGTCGGGGCCGGGCCAGCGATGGAAGAAGCGGGCCGGTGGGCCCTGGTGCGCCGCGCCGACGGCGTTACGATCGTCGAGCGGCCCAGCGAAATCCTGGCCGCCGGCGAGGTTGCAGCAGCGCCCGCAGCCAGAAAGCCGGCAGTCCCAAGCCGCAGGCCGCGCACAGATCCCGCCACGCTCGAACACATCGCCATGACCCTGCTGCGCCGCTACGGCGTGATGTTCTGGCGCCTGCTCGAGCGCGAGGCGTCGTGGATGCCGGCCTGGCGCGAGCTGCTGCCGGTCTATCACCGGCTAGAGGCGCGCGGCGAGATTCGCGGGGGACGTTTCGTCGCAGGCCTGTCGGGCGAACAGTTTGCGCTGCCAGAAGCGATACCGCTGCTGCGCGACATGCGCCGCCGCCCGCACGACGGCGCCCTGGTCTGCCTGTCCGGCATCGACCCGCTCAACCTGTGCGGCACCCTGCTCCCCGGCGACAAGGTGCCGGCGCTGGCCGGCAACCGCATCCTGTTCCGCGACGGCCTGCCGGTGGCCACGCAGGCGGGCAACAAGCTGCGCTACGTGGGCACGCCGGAACCGGTCGAGCGCGAGCTGCTGCGCGCGCATCTGCTCGCCAACGGCCAGGCCTGGCAGGTCAAAAGTTAGCCACGCGGCAACCAACCTTGCGCGTATGTGGTAAAGCGCACATAAATGGGGCGTGGTCGGGCCTACCATGGGGCCATGACAAAATCACGCCCACTCAATATTTTTCTCGCGATCCTCGGCTTCCTGGTGCTGCTGCTGGTGGCGGTCGTCATTTTCATCCTGACGTTCGACTGGAACCGCGCCAGGCCCTACATCAACAACAAGGTCACCGAGAGCATCGGCCGCGAGTTCGCCATCAAGGGCGATCTGAAGGTGCGCTTCAAGTGGATGGAACCCAATGAAACCGGCTGGCGCCACTACGTGCCCCGGCCGCACATCAACGCCGCCGACGTCCACATCGCCAACCCCGAGTGGACCAGGACCGGACCCGAGCTGGTGAGCGTGGGCAGCGTGGCGGCCGGCATCCACCTGCTGCCGCTGCTGCACAAGGAGGCGCGCATCACCGACCTGGCCGTGGAAAAACTGGCGGTCGCCGCCGAGCGCCGCGCCGATGGCACCAACACCTGGACCTTCAAGGACAACGGTCCGTCGCAGTGGGAAGTCAATATCGACCGCGTGCAGCTCAACGAGGGCACGGTGCGCTATGTCGACAGCGGCATCAAGCTCGATCTGAACGCCAAGGCCGAAACCATCAGCGGCGAGGAAGCCAAGCCGTACGGGCTGCGCTTCGTCGTGGGCGGCACCTACCGCGACGCCAAGATCGTCGGCGGCGGCAAGATGGGCAACGTGCTGTCGCTCGAACGTGAACACATCAACTTCCCGGTGCAGGCCAACGCCACCGCCGGCAAGAACAAGCTGTCGCTCGAAGGCGTGCTGACCGATCCGCGCGCGCTGGCCGGCATCGACCTCAAGATGTCCCTGGCCGGCGCCACCATGGCCGACCTGTACCCGCTCACCGGCGTTCTGCTGCCGGAAACCCCGCCTTACGCCACCAAGGGCCGTTTGGTCGGCAAAAACACCGGCGCCGACTGGCGCTGGGCTTACCGCGACTTTACCGGCACCGTGGGCGGCAGCGACCTGCAAGGCACACTCGAGTACATTCCGCGCAAACCGCGCCCGTTCCTGACCGGCTCGGTGGAATCGCGCCAGCTGCGCCTGGAAGACCTGGGTCCGACCATCGGCGCCGACAGCGCGGCCGACAAGGCTGCGCGCGGACGCAAGAATATCCAGCCGGCCGACAAGGCGCTGCCGGTCGAGCAGTTCAACACCAAGAACTGGGACGCGCTCGACGCCGACGTCAAGTTCACCGGCAAGAAGGTGCTGCGCACGCACGACATTCCGATCAACGACGTGACCACCCACATCAAGATGCAGGACAAGGTGCTCACGCTGATCCCGCTCAACTTCAGCATGGCCGGCGGCCAGATTACGTCGCATATCCGCCTCGACGGCCGCGAGCCGCAAATCGACGCGCAGATGCGCCTGGCCGCGCGCCACCTCAAGATCAAGCAGCTGTTCCCCAAGCTCGAATCGATGCAGGCAAGCGTGGGTGAAGTCAATGCCGACGCCGCGCTGCTCGGCAAGGGCAACTCGGTATCGACCATGCTGGCCACGTCCAACGGCGAGCTGGGCGCCACGGTCAGCGAAGGCACGGTCAGCAAATTCATCCTCGAAGCGGCAGGCCTGAACGTGGCCAACCTGGTGTTCGTCAAACTGTTCGGCGACAAGCAGGTGCAGCTCAACTGCGGCGCCGGCGACTTCGTGGTCGAACGCGGCGACGCCCAGATTCGCCGCTTCGTGGTCGATACCGACGAAGCGGTAATCAACGTCAGGGGTTCCGTCAACCTCGCCACCGAGCAGCTCGATCTCGACATCAAACCCGAAACCAAGGGCGCGCGCATCATCACCCTGCGCACGCCGCTGTACGCCAAGGGCACTTTTACCAACCCTAAAGTGGGGCCGCACGCCGGACCGCTGGCCTTGAAGGGCGGCGCGGCGGTGGCGCTGGCGTCGCTGGTCAATCCGCTGGCAGCGCTGCTGCCTTTGATTAACGTCAGCAAGGTGGAGCCGGTCAATTGCGCGGCAGCGCTGGCCGACGCCACGCGCACCCGCAACCTGGCGCAATCACCGTCCACCGTGCGCAATGTACAGGCCAAAAAACCGGTGCCCGATGCGCAAAACGTCACGCCGACGCCGAGCAAAAAGTAAGCATCTATTCCCTGAGGCAACGCGTGTAATCATCGTCTTACACAGCCTCAGGGGACGCACCGATAGGTAATAAATCTCCCGCCCGGGATAATGTAACAAATAAACCAGTTTCCGGGCCCCTCATGCAAACCTCCTTCGCACCAGTCGTGACGCCAGCACCTACGGCGTCTTCCACGCCATCGGCGAAAGAACTTTATTTTCTTCTCGAGCACGGCGGGCTGGCAGAGCATCGCGACACCGCGCGCGGCTATCTCGAGCGCCAGCTGCAAGCTGCGCGCGCATTGCAGGACGATGTGCCGGCCGATATCAGCCAGATGAACGAGTGGATGCGCACCCGCAGCGTGGCCGTGGGCCAGCAATACCGCGACTATCTCGACGCCCGCAAAAACGGCGCGCCGCGCCGCTACTTCGCCAGCAAATCGCAGGCCATGTACTTCATCAAGGCGGTCGCACCGACCAAGCTGGTAGACGGCGCCTGGCTGTTCGCGCTGCTCGAACGGTGGGAAGACCCCGACTTCCGTCCGCTGATCCAGACGTACCTGGAAGAACTGGGCGACGGCATCGCCGAAAAGAACCACGTGGTGCTGTACAAGAAACTGCTGGCCAGCCTGGAATGCGACCAGTGGCGCGGCCTCGATGACGACAAGTTCGTGCAGGGCGCGATCCAGTTGGCGCTGGCTGCCGATGCGCAGCACTACCTGCCCGAAATCGTCGGCTACAACCTCGGTTACGAGCAGCTGCCGCTGCACCTGCTCATTACTTCGTACGAGCTCAATGAACTCGGTATCGATCCCTACTACTTCACTCTGCACATCACGGTGGACAACGCCGGCACCGGCCACGCCCACAAGGCGCTGCAAGGGGTGCAGCAGCTCATCGCCAGCGCCGCCGACCCGGCCGACTTCCAGCGCCGCATGCTCGATGGTTATCGCCTCAACGATCTGGGCGCCTGCACCACGTCCGTCATCGCCGAATTCGACCTGGAAGCGGAACTGGTGCAGATCATGCAGGAGAAAAGCGTGGTGGGCCAGAACATGCACTCCGATTACTGCCGCGTGGCCGGCCGCAGCATCAACGACTGGCTGGCCGAACCGATGCAAATTCCGCACATGCTGCTGGAACTGGAGAACGCCGGCTGGATCAAGCGCGGCGAACCGGCCGAGAACAGCCGCTTCTGGAAACTGATCCAGAGCGAACGGGCCGAAATGTTCGGTGTGTTCAGCAGCTACGAGCAGCAAATCCTGCGCGACTGGATCGCCACTCCGCGTGCGGCTCATGCAGCTGCAACTGCACCGGCCACCGGTGCGCGGGTAATCAGCTTCCGCGCCCGCCAGCGCGCGCTGGAGACTCTGGGCGATGGTGCCGCCACGCGCCCCAACGCCAACAAGCCGCGCGGCGTGATTCGTCACCATCCGGCGCGCGAGGCGGACCTCGATGCCGGCGACGGCGGCTCGGAGCTGCGCCGCCTGGAACAGCGCCTGGCCGCTGCCGGCAGCAAGCCGGCCGCAATGGCGATGCTGATCGACCTGATGTCCCCCGCACGCCACCACAGCGCGGCCGGCCTGATGGCCACCCGTATCTTCCGCCAGTTGCTGGCATGAGCACCGGCCACCTGATCATCATCGGCGGCGGCGAAGACCGCACCGATGACAAGAACGTGTTGACCCGCTTCGTCGAGATGGCCGGCGGCGCCGAGCGCCGCTTCGTCGTCATCACTACCGCCAGCCGGGTGCCGGACCAGGTGTGGGCGATGTATGACGCGGCCTTTGGCGACCTCGGTGTTACCCAACGCAAGCACTTGCACCTGGATACGCGCGCCGACGCCAACAACCGGGAACTGGTGGAAGATATCGAACAGGCCGACGGCATCTTCATGACCGGCGGCGACCAGAAGCGCCTGATGGCCATCATCGGCGGCACCTTGGCCGACGACGCCATGCATCGCGCGCTCAACGTTCGCGGCGCCGTGATTGCCGGCACCAGCGCCGGGGCCTCGGCCATGTCCAACCACATGCTGGCCGACGGCAAGACCGACCTGCATCCGGAAAAGGGCGCGGTCCACCTGGGCGCCGGACTGGGGCTGGTCAACCGCGTGGTGATCGACCAGCATTTTTCGCAGCGGCACCGGCTCTCGCGCTTGCTCACCATCGTGGCTGCCAATCCGCATTTGCTCGGCATCGGCATCGATGAAGACACGGCGCTGATCGTTACGCCTGGATCCGGCATCGAGGTGATCGGTGACGGCGCCGTCACCATTGCCGACGGCCGCGACACCATCACCAATATCGCCGACCTGCCGCAACACGGCTGCCCGGAACTGATCGACGTGCGGCTGCACCTGCTTCCCGCTGGTTCACGCTACAAGACCGGCGAGGCGCCCGCGCCGCTCGAACACTTTATGCACATCGTCACCCACAGGAACACCCTGCCATGAACCTCATCGAACAGCGCGTGCTGCGCGGCCCGAATCTCTACAGCAGCGCGCCGTGCCTGCTCACCGTGGTCGACCTGGCGGAGCTGCAGGGCGTGAGCACCAGCGCCCTGCCCCGTTTCAACGACGCCTTGCTGGATCTGATACCCAGCCTCGGCCAGCATTACTCCCCGCCCGGCAAGCCGGGCGGATTTGTGCAGCGCCTGCAGCAAGGCACCTACATGGCGCGGGTGGTCGAACACGTGACTTTGGCACTGCAAACCCTGGCCGGCGCACCGGTGGGTTTTGGCCGCTCGGCGCCGATCGAGAGCCAGCCGGGCCGCTACCGCGTGATCTGCGGCTACCAGTTCGAGCAGGTGGCGCAGGAAGCGTTCGCGCTGGCCATGCAACTGGTCACGGCGCTGGCGCATGACCAGCCGTTCGACCTGGAAGAACCACTGGCCGAACTGCGCGACCACGCGGAACGCCGCGCCATCGGCACCAGCACCGCAGCCGTCATCGACGCCGCCACCAGGCGCGGCATCCCGAGCCTGCGTCTGACCGAAGAAGCCAACCTGTTCCAGCTGGGCTGGGGTGCGCGCCAGAAGCGTCTGCAAGCCACCGTTACCGGCAACACGTCGCTGGTGGCCGCCAACATCGCCAGCGACAAGCAGCTCACCAAGACCTTGCTGGCCGAAGCGGGCGTGCCGGTGCCGCGTGGCCGCCTGGTGACCGATGTCGAGCAGGCGCAGCGTGCCGCCCGCCGCGTGGGCGTGCCGGTCACCATCAAGCCGCTCGACGCCAACCAGGGCAAGGGTGTGACCACCGTGTGCGTCACGCCCGAGCAGATCGAGGCCGCGTTCGACCATGCGCGCGGTTACAGCCGCCGCGTGATCGTGGAAAAATACCTGGAGGGGCATGACTATCGCGTGCTGGTCACCGGCAACAAGGTCGCTGCCGCCTCGCGCCGCCGTCCACCCGAAGTGACCGGCGACGGCGTAAAGACCATCGCCGAACTGGTGGCGCAGGAAAACCTCGATCCCGCGCGCGGTGACGGCCACACCAATATCCTGACCAGGATGCGGCTCGACCAGATCGCCGCCGACCTGCTGGCCAAGCAAGGCTATGAGTTCGACAGCGTGCCGCCGGCTGGCGCCGTGGTGGCCCTGCGCGGCAACGCCAATCTATCCACCGGCGGCACGGCGGAAGACGCCACCGACCTGCTGCACCCATCCACGCGCGAAATCTGCATCCGCGCTGCGCGCACGATCGGTCTGGACGTGGCCGGCATCGACATCATCTGCCGCGATATCGGCGTGCCACTCGACGAGCAGGATGGTGGCATCATCGAAGTCAATGCCGCGCCGGGCATCCGCATGCACCAGTACCCGAGCAGCGGGCAGCCGCGCGACGCCGGCGACGCCATCGTGGAAGCCATGTACGGCAAGGACAACGGCCGCATCCCGGTCATTGCGGTCACCGGCACCAATGGTAAAACCACCACGGCCCTGCTGCTGGGCCACGCCGGGCGCATGGCCAAACTGGGCACCGGAGTGACCACCACCGAGGGCGTATTCATCAACGGCGTGCGGGTGGACCAGGGCGATTGCTCCGGCTACTGGTCGGCGCGCAAGGTGCTCACGTCCACCGAGGTGGACTTCGCGGTGCTGGAGACGGCGCGCGGCGGCATCCTCAAGCGCGGCCTGGCGTTCGACCGCTGCGACGTGGGCGTGGTGCTCAACGTGAGCGCCGACCACCTCGGCATGGACGGCGTGGAGACGCTGGCCGACCTGGCCGAAGTCAAAGCCGTGGTGGCGCGCACGGCCAGCCGCGCGGTGGTGCTCAACGCCGAAGACCCCTACTGCGTGCGCATGGCGTCGCAGGTGGAGGAAGGTGTGGAAGTGCTGTACTTCTCGCTCGACCCGGAGCACCCGGTACTGCTCACGCACCTCGACCAGGGCGGCCGCGCCACCTGGCTGCACGATGGTGTGCTGATGATCGGTCACGGCAACCGCCGCGAGGCGCTGGTCAGCGCAGCAGCCATGCCGATGTCGGTGCAGGGGCACGCCATGTTCAATATCGCCAACGCGCTGGCCGCCATCGCTGCACTGCTGGCGACCGACTTCACCTTGCCGAAGATTGCGGAAGCGCTGACGACCTTCGTCTCGGACAGCCATAACAATCCGCTGCGCGCGAACGTCTACGATATGGGGCAGGCCACGCTGGTGGTCGATTACGCCCACAACCCGGCCGCCTATCGTGCGCTGGGCAGGATGGCGCGCTCATTGGCTGGCTCGGTCGCGGGTGCAGGAACGTCCGGGAAGGTTATCGGCGTAGTCACGGCCCCCGGCGACCGCCGCGACGCCGATCTGCGCGACGTCGGCCGCAATTGCGCGATCGACTTCAATGAATTGATCGTCTACCAGTCCAATCCGCGCGGCCGCGCCGACGGCCAGACGGGCGCGCTGATCGTGGAAGGCATCCGCCAGCAGCTGAGCGGTGACGGCACGGCGGTGCAGATCGACGACGTTCAGCAGGCGCTGGCCGTGGCCATCGCCAAATGCCAGCCCGGCGATGTGCTGGTGTTCTCGTCGCCGTCCACGCCACACGTGCTGGTAGAGGCGCTGCGCCCGTTCTACCCGGAAAACGCCGCCATCATCGCGGCCGACCTGCGACCGGTGCACAGCGAGTGTAACGACGCCTGATCACTCGGCCCGGTACAGCCGCACGCCGAATACCGGGCCGGCAGTATGGCCCGGTTCCGGCTCGAAGCGCACGGTGATGGCTTGCTTGCCCTGCGTCAGGGCTGGCGGCACCGGGTAGTCCTCGTCGAAAAACACGCCGGCATGGCTGGCGTCGAGTTTGACACGCGCCACGCGCACGCCGTCGACCAGGATGTAAAAGTCGCGGTTGCGCTCCTCGCCCCAGTAGCTTGCCTGCAGTACCAGCGGACCATCGCCGCACTTGAGGCGGAAACTGAAAAAGCCGCCGGTGCGGGCGTCGCGCCCCATGCGACCGCGGTACGACACCGGGTACGAAATCTCCGACTGCAAATCGTGGTCGCGTTCCGGCTGCATTTCTCCCAGGTGCATCACGTCCACCGACCTCGCCGCCAGCGCCTTCAGGCGCGCCTCTTCCTTGCGGAACGCCGCTTCCGACGCGGCCCATTGCGGTTCCGTGTACGCGTTGAAGTACACGGCGGCACGGCGCTCGTACTGCGAAAAGAACGGCTTGAAGGTCATGTCGCCGGGCCGGCCGCTGCCCACGCTGCGGTAGGTGGCCTGCTGCTTGTCCACCGTTTTGAAGGCGCCGAGGATATCGGCGCCCACCAGCGCGGGAGCCAGGCCGTCGAACGGCTGGTCCGACGGTCCCAGGTCGGCCGCCAGCACCATCGGTCCGCGCAGCAGCGCCTGCACTTGCCCGTTGCCTGCTGCCGCCTCCATGCGCAAGTCCAGCGGCAGCGACAGCCGCACCTTGTCGCCGGCTTTCCATTGGCGCCGCAGCAGCAGGTAGCCATGGCCTTGCGCCGCCTTGTAAGGCTTGCCGTTGACCAGCAGTGTGTGGTTCGTGGCCCATGCCGGCAGGCGCAGCGCCAGCGTGGTGGCGCGCGGCGCAGCGATACCCTTGACCGCGATGTCGATATCGCCTTCGTACGGATAACGGGTGGTCAGCTCGAGGCTGGCCCCGGCCTGGCGCCACGCCACCTGCGACGGGATGTACAGGTTGACGAACAGGGTGTCGCCGTTTTCCCAGTAGATCGAATCGCCGTGCTTGGCGTGGCTCTCCATACCGGACAGCACGCAGCACCAGAAGTCGTTCTCTTCGCTCGAATACTCGCGCGCCACGCCCGACATCAGCGGCGTCATGTACGTAAACATGCCCGTGCGCGGATTCTGGTGCGCCAGGATGTGATTGAGGTGGGTGCGCTCGTAGTAATCGAAGAATGCCGCGTGCGGCGCCCAGCCGAACAGCTGGCGCGTCATCTTGAGCATGTTGTAACTGCAGCACGCTTCGCAGGTCTGCTCGGTGATGTGGGCGGCGATGGTGTCGGGACCGGAAAAATATTCGCGGTCGCCGTGCCCGCCGATCACGTAGCTGTGATGCTGCGTTACGCGTTGCCAGAAATACCGCGTGGTCTCGGCGTAGCCGGGATTCGGGTCCAGCTCGTGCAGGCGCGCGAGGCCCAGCAGCTTGGGGATCTGGGTATTGGCGTGCAGGTTGGCCAGCTCGTCGCGTCCCTGCGCCAGCGGTTCGAGCACCTTTTTGTGATACAGGCGGTGCGCCAGCGCCAGCCAGCGGCGGTCCTGGGTGCGCGCGTACAGTTCGGCGAAGCTTTCGTTGATGCCGCCATGTTCGCAGGCCAGCACCTGCTGCAACTGGACCTCGTCGAGCGCGGCGCACACGGTGGCCAGGTAGCCGGCCAGGCCGGTCGCCACTTGCAGCGCCTGGGTATTGCCGGTGTAAGACTGGGCGTCGAACAGGCCGGCGAATACCTTGTGCCAGTTATACAGCGGCACCCAGCAGCCATTGAGGTCGAATCCCGCCGAGCGGATCTCGCCGCGCATGATCTCGGGGAAGATCTCCTTGCCATCGACCACCGTGCCATCCTTGCGCTTGCGCATGAAGCCGCCGATATAGCCATCGCCCTGCGCCTGCTGCACGTGCGCCAGTTCGGCCACGATGTAATCGATGCGCGGCTTGAGCGCCGGGTCGCCGGTTTGCGCGTGCATCAGCGACAGCGCGGACAGGTAATGGCCCAGGCCTTCGCCGGCGATGGTGTCCGACTCCCAGCCACCGTAAATCGCCCCCTTCACCGGCAGGCCGGCGAACTTGTGATAATTGTGCAGAAAGCGGTCGGCGTCGAGGCGCAGCAGGTAGGCCAGGTTGGCCTGTACCGCGTCCGCATATACCGAAGGCAGCAGGCGCACGGCGGACAGCGGCACCGCGCGCGCGGTGCCGGGAATCGCAGCTGACGCTTCGCCCGCCACGCGGGAGCAGGCTGCCACAGCAGCCGTACCAGCAGCGCCGCCCCACCCGGCCAGCCCGACGCTGGCAGCGCCTTTCAACAGCAGGCGGCGATGACGAAACGGATCGGGTAAGTGCTGGGGCATGGCTGGTCCTCGAACAGGGAATCAAACCATAATTTACCGCGCTGCTCAGCCACCGTCTTGCACCGCCGCGCGGCAAACGATGACGAATTGCGCACAATCGGCCGGACCTGGTCCTGGCTAGTTCTTGTACTCGTCCGACGTCAACCCATACTTCTGCATCTTGTAATACAAGGTCTGCTTGGGCACGCCCAGCGCCAAGCTCACCTCGGTCACGCTGCCGCCGGCCTTGCGCAGTTCCTGCTCGATCACCGCGCGCTCGAAGCCGCCCACCTGGTCGGCCAGCGGCACCGGCGCCAGGTTTTTTACCGACAGCAGGCCGTCCGCGCCGCTCGACAGGCCCAGCGCGTAGCGCTCGGCGATGTTGCGCAGTTCGCGTACGTTGCCGGGCCAGTCCTGCGCCATCAGCGACTGCATCAGCGGCCCGGGTACCGGCGGCACCACGCGCTTGTAGCGCGCTGCGGCGCCCAATAGAAAATGCTCGAACAGTAGCGGGATGTCCTCGCGCCGTTCGCGCAGCGGCGGCAGGTTGAGGACGATCAGGTTCAGGCGGTAGTACAAATCGCTGCGGAATTTCTGCTGGTCCGACCACTCCTTCAGATCGACCTTCGATGCGGCGATCACGCGCAAGTCAACCGGCACCGGCGTGTTCGATCCCAGGCGCTCGACGTAGCGTTCCTGCAGCACCCGCAGCAGCTTGACCTGCAAGGGCATGGCCAGGCTCTCGATCTCGTCGAGGAACAGCGAGCCGCCGTCGGCGTGTTCGATCTTGCCGATCTGGCGCTTGCCCGCGCCGGTAAATGAGCCCTGTTCGTGGCCGAACACTTCGCTCTCGAAGATATTTTCCGGGATGGCGCCGCAGTTGAGGGCGACGAAGTGCTTGTTCTGGCGTCGGCTGTACTGGTGCAGGCAGCGCGCCACCATCTCCTTGCCGGTGCCGGTCTCGCCGTAGATCAGCACATCGGCCGGTTCGTCGGCCAGGTCCAGGATCAGGCGCCGCAGGTCGCGCATGGCCGGGGAATCGCCCAGCAGGGTCGCTTCGATGCCCTCGCCGTGCTCGATGCGGTGGCGCAGCGCCGCCACTTCCAGGGTCAGGCGCCGGGTTTCCAGCGCCCTCTGCACCACCTCCACCAGCTGCTCGGACGAATACGGCTTGGCGATGAAATCGTAGGCGCCGTCGCGCATGGCGTTGACCGCCATGTTGATGTCGCCATGGCCGGTGACCAGGATCACCGGCAGCTGGGCGTCGATCGCGTGCACCGCCGCCATCAGTTCGAGCCCGCTCATGCCGGGCAGGCGCACGTCGGTGACCACCACGCCGGCAAAGCCCGGGGTGATGTGCGCCAGCGCGCCCTCGGCCGCGTGAAAGTCAGCCACCTGCAAGTCGGCCAGGTCCAGCGCCTGGGCGCTGCCGGCGCGCACGCTGGCGTCATCTTCAACCAATAAAATTTTCATGTTTGTTTGTCTCCCGCTCCGCCAAAGGCAGCTCAATGATAAACCGGGCGCCGCCGGCCGGCGTGGTTTCCACCCGCAGCAGGCCGCCGAATTCGCGCACGATCTGCTCGGAGATCGCCAGCCCCAGTCCCAGGCCCTGCCCTTGCGGTTTTGTCGTAAAAAATGGTTCGAACAAGTGGGCGCGGATTTCCGCCGGCACCCCCGGTCCGCTGTCGGCCACGCCGATCATCACGCGGTCGTCGGTGCGCTCAACGGTAACGCTCAGCTGGCGCACTTCACTGGCCTGCATGGCATCGAGCGCGTTGGTAAACAGGTTGACCAGCACCTGCTCGAGGCGGTTGCCGTCGCACAGC
This sequence comes from Duganella sp. 3397, assembly GCF_031456625.1. NCBI lineage: Bacteria > Pseudomonadati > Pseudomonadota > Betaproteobacteria > Burkholderiales > Oxalobacteraceae > Duganella > Duganella sp. 3397. The sequence goes on along the minus strand of NZ_JAVDVB010000005.1, from coordinate 492,575 downwards.
GCGTGGACGTCGTGGTCCAGCATCGACATCCGAAAATTGACACGCTCCTGCTCCACCCGCCGTTCGACCAGGAACAGCGCGCCGGTAATGGCGGCGGCCACCGGCACAGCTTGAGCGGGCAGCGTGGCGTCGGTCTTGCGTGCGAACTGGCGCAACTGGCCGGTGATGAGTCCCATGCGTGCCACCAGCTGCGAGATGGTGGCCAGGTTGGCGCTGGCCTCGGGCAGGCGGCCGCGCTCGATCAGCACGCGCGCATTGTCGGCCATGGTGCGCAGCGCGGTGAGCGGCTGATTCAGTTCATGCGTCATCCCTGCCGACATCTGGCCCAGCACCGCCATCTTGGCCGCCTGCACCAGTTCCGACTGCGCCTGGCGCAGCTGCTGTTCGGCTTTGCGCCGCACCAGGTTTTCGGCGGAGAGATTCTCGGTCATCTGCTGCAGGCTGGCGGTGCGCTCGGCCACCATGGTTTCCAGGTGGTCGTAGGCGCGCTGCAAATCCTCGCGCGCCCGCAGCCGCTGGCGGCCCAGGCGGCGGCGCTGGCGCGCATACAGCACCAGCATGGCCAGCAAGGCCTGCGACAGGCAGGCAAAAATAAAGGCGCTGCGCGCGCTGGCCTCGGCCGGCCCCAGGTCGGAGAAATACACGAACTGCCAGTCGCGCGCGCGCAGCGCCAGCGCTTGCCGGAGCATCCGGCCGCTGCCGGGGGCGCCGTCCACGGCCACCACGCTGGCCCGGGCGTCGAGCGTGCGCACCTCGCGGTAGCCGATCGGTTTCAGCGAATGCGAGTGGAACTGGCGCGAACGCTCCAGCTCTTGCCGCACTGCGGGCGCCAGCGGCGCCAGCGTACCGTACTTCCATTCCGGTACGGAGCTGAGGATGGCAACGCCGTTGGCGTCGGCCAGCAGTACGCGGTCGCGGCCCTGTACCCAGGAGGCTTCCAGCTTTTCGATATTGACCTTGAGCGCAGCCACGCCCAGCATCTTGCCGTTGCGGTAGATGCCGTGGGCGAAAAAGTAACCGGGTTCGCGGCTGGTGGTGCCCACGCCGTAAAAACCGCCCGGCTTGCCGAGCATCGCATCGCGTACATACGGCCGGAAGGCGACGTTGTCGCCGACAAAACTGTCGGGCAGGCGCCAGTTGCTGGCGGCCTGGGTCATGCCCTGCAAGTTGACGATATAGATGGTGGTGGCGCGCGAGAGCCGGTTCATGCTCTCGAGGTAGGTGTTGACCTCGCGCCGCAGGCCGTCGTCGTGCTGATTGGCGAGCAGCGCGATCACGTCCTTGTTCAGCTCCAGGGTGCCGGGCAGGAAGTCGTACTTGGACAGCAGGTTTTCCAGGCCCAGCGCATAGCTTTGCAGACGCTGGGCGCCGGCTTCGCGCAGGCGTTCGATGGCCGCGTTCTCGGCCCAGCGGCCAGCGGCAACGGCCAGCGCCAGGCCGGCCGCCAGCAGCAGCGCGAAAGTCAGCCACCGCGTCCAGGACGTTTTCTGCGCTGCCGGCATGGAACCCTTTGTCAGTTCAGTTAAACCAGTTGAAGACCGCTATTAAAACACATGGCGCACCCCGAGATTGAAGCCGCCGGTGCCGGTACCGTTATCGGTCGCATTCCCCACGTGGAAAGCCGCGCCATTGCGGTTGCTGATGTGCGCATACGCGGTGTACAGGTCGGTGCGGCGCGACAGGTTGTACGTGTAGCCGATGGCCAGCTGGCGCGCGTGCTGCTCGAGCGTGGACTGGTCGCGGTGGAAGATGGCTGACGCCATCCACTTGCCCTGCCCCACGGCCAGCGTCGCGCCGATCAAGGCGTCGTTGCTGGCGCGCGCCAGCAGGTCCTGGTTGTGCGACAGCGACGCGTGGGTGGTGACATCGCCCACGCGGTAGCGCGCGGCCAGCATGGTGGAGCGGCTGCGCGCGGTCGCCAGCGGATTGTCACGTTGATGATGGGTGAGCACCACGTTCAACGGCAGGGATTCCGGCGCGGCGTAGCTGATCGATGCGCCGATGGTGCGGCTCTTGGCCGTATCGCCCGGCACTTCGCCAAAGCCGTACAGCACATCGGCCGAAAAGCCGTTCACGCGCGGCGTCTGGTATTCCACCGAGTTGTCCACGCGCCCGGTGGTGGCAATCATGTTCATGGCATTGCCGGCAAGGCCCACCACGAACGGATCGGCGATATCGCGCAGGGCCTTGTAATACGGCGAGTATTGGCGGCCGGCGCTGATCGCGCCGAGCGTGGTGCTCGACAGCGCCACGTAGGCCTGGCGGCCGAACAGCAGGCCGCCCTGGCCGGCGGCGCCGGTGTCGATGTTGTTGCCATTTTCGAGCACGAACGACGCGCTCAAACCGCCGCCCAGGTCTTCCTTGCCCTTGAAGCCGATGCGCGAAGCCGAAGCCACGCCGCTGCTCAGCGCCTGCACGTTGCCGCCAGCGCCGCCGCGCTCCAGCACCAGGCCGGCGTCGGCCACGCCGTAGATGGTGACCGAGGATTGGGCGGCAGCCGGTGCTGCGGCAGCCGATGCTGCGGTAGCCGAAGCTGCGGCCAGCGTCAGCAGGATGGCGATAGGTGTTTTCATGTTGTCTCCAGTGTTGTTATGTTTTATGCGGCGTGCTTGATCGCTTCGACCTGCTCCGGGCGCTCTTCATCGAGCGCGCCTTCCCACTTGGCGACTACCGCGGTGGCCACGGCATTGCCGACAGCGTTGGTGGCCGAGCGGCCCATGTCAAGGAACTGGTCGATCCCCATCAACAGCAGCAAGCCCGCTTCCGGGATATTGAACTGGTTGAGCGTGGCGGCGATCACCACCAGCGACGCGCGCGGCACGCCGGCGATGCCTTTCGAGGTGATCATCAGCACCAGCAGCATGGTGATCTGGGTGCCGAGCGACATGTCGATGCCATAGGCCTGGGTGATGAACAGCACGGCGAAGGTGCAGTACATCATCGAGCCGTCGAGGTTGAACGAGTACCCCATCGGCATGACGAAGCTGTAGATCTTGCGGTGCACGCCGAACTGCTCGAGCGCGGTCAGCATCTTCGGATAGGCAGCTTCGGAACTGGCCGTGGAAAACGCCAGCAGGAACGGTTCGCGGATCAGCACCAGCAGGCGGAAAATTCGCTTGCCGATGAAGGCGTAGCCGCCCAGGACCAGCAGCATCCACAGGCAGAACAGTCCCAGGTAGAAGCCGCCCATGAACTTGGCGAAGGTGAGCAGGATGCCGAGGCCATTGGTGGTGACCACGGACGCCATCGCTGCGAACACCGCCAGCGGCGCCAGGTTCATGATGGTGCCGGTAATGCGCAGCATGACTTGCGCCAGCTGGTCGATCGCGGACGTGAGCTTGCCAGCCGACTCGCCCAACGCGCTCAAGGCGCTGCCGAAGAACAGCGAGAACACCAGCACCTGCAGGATCTCGTTATTGGCCATGGCCTCGATCGGCGACTTGGGTACCAGGTGGCTGACGAAATCCTTGAGCGTAAACGCGGCCGTTTTCAGGCCGGTGGTGGCATCGACCGGCGGCAGCGGCAGGCCGAGGTGGGTACCGAGTTGCAGGAAGTTCGACAGCACCATGCCCAGCGTAAGCGACAGCAGCGACGCCACCACGAACCAGCCCATGGCCTTGAGGCCGATGCGGCTGGCAGCCTTGCCGTCGCCCAGGTGGGCAATGCCGACCGTCAGGGTGGAAAACACCAGCAGCGCGATCACCATCTTGATCAGGCGGAGGAACACATCGGTGACGATCGAGATGTGGGACGCGATCTGCGCGCTCAGTTGTTTATCGGTGATCGCTTCGTGGCAACCGTAACCGACCGCGATCCCGAGCACCATCGCGACCAGGATGTACAGGGTTAATGGGCGTTTCTTCTTCATGTGTTCCTCCAAGTTTTTGTCCCCGGGTCGTCGCCCGGGGTATGGAGGAATAGCAATCGTTATGCCAGCTATTATGAAACCATATGAAGGCTGCAAGCCATTGAATTCAAAAGACATTCCATGGGGAAACTTGGATCTGACCACCAATCATGCGCGAAATTCTGTACTGACCCAAGACGCTGCATATGAAAAGTTGGACTTGAGATCTGTACCGAAATTTCAGCTGGTTTGCCGTGCAGATAAGTAAGTGATCAACAATCAAGCTTCGTCCCACATTCCATCGATCCCCGAAACCTTCCCGCTTCTCGGTATAATCGGCGCCCCACCACCACCGGGTCCACCCCAACCACCATGAGAACTGTGCTGCACCCCGCGCGCGCGGTGGCCCTTGGCTTCCTGGCCGCGATCGTTGTTGGCACGCTGCTGCTGATGCTGCCGGCTGCGCGCACGGGACCCGATGGCGCGCCGGTGCTGGTGGCGTTCTTCACGGCCGTCTCGGCGGTGTGCGTGAACGGGCTGGCCGTGGTCGATACCGGCACCTACTGGTCGGGTTTCGGCCAGGGCATGATCATGTTTATGTTTCAGTGCGGTGGCTTCGGCATGATGACGGCGGCCACCCTGCTTGGCTTGCTGGTCAACGGCTCGCCGCGCCTGCGCACCAAGCTGATGACGCACATGGAAACCCGCACGCTGGGCCTGGGCGACGTCGCTGCCGTGGCGCGGCTGGTGCTGGTGGTGACGTTTGCCGCCGAGTTGATCATCGCTGCCGTGCTCACACTGCGGCTGCGCTACGGCTACGACCTGCCATGGGGCGAGGCTGCGTGGAGCGGCAGCTTCCATGCAGTGGCGGCGTTTACCAATGCCGGCTTCTCGATCCACCCCGACAGCATGATGCGCTACGCCGGCGACGCCCTGGTGCTGCTGCCGATGATGCTGGCCATCGTGGTCGGCGGCGTGGGTTTTCCGGTACTGCATGACTTGCGCAACCGCTGGCGCGATCCACGTCACTGGTCGCTGCACACCAAGCTCACGCTGGCCGGCACCGCGCTGCTGCTGGGCGGCGGCACGGTGGCGCTCCTGCTGACCGAATGGCACAATGCCCGCACCCTGGGCGGACTGCCCCTGCCGGACAAGCTGCTGGGCGCCTCCTTCATGTCGGTGGCCGCGCGCACGGCCGGTTTCAATGCGGTCGATATCGGCGCCCTCACCCAGGAATCGCTGGCGCTGCACTATTTTTTGATGTTCATCGGCGGCGGCAGCGCCAGTACGGCCGGCGGCGTCAAGGTCGCCACGGTGGCGATCCTGGTGCTGCTGGTGCTGGCCGAGGTGCGCGGCCACGCGGACACCGAAGCTTTCGGCCGGCGCATCGGCGCCAGCGCCCAGCGCCAGGCGATTACCGTGGTGGTACTGGGCAGCGCAGTGGTAGTGGCGGGTACCATGGTGCTGCTGACGGTCACCGATTTCCCGACCGATCACATCATTTTCGAGGTAACCTCGGCCTTCGGCGGCGCGGGCCTGAGCACCGGCATCACGGCGCAACTACCGCCGTCGGGCCAGCTGCTGCTCACGCTGCTGATGTACCTGGGACGGGTGGGCACGATCACGCTGGCCGCGTCGCTGGTGCTGGGCGGGCGCCGTATGCCTTATCGTTACGCAGAGGAGCATCCAATTGTTGGGTAAGATCTTTTCAGAGCAGTTCTCGTTTTCCAGCGGCGACAGCGTGGTCGTCATCGGCCTGGGGCGCTTTGGCGGTTCGGTGGCCGAGACGCTGATGCGCATGGGTCACGACGTGATGGGCATCGACCGCGACGCCGACCTGGTGCAGCTGTGGGCCGACAAGCTCACCCACGCTGTGCAGGCCGACACCACCAACGCCAGCGTGCTGCGCCAGCTGGGCGTGGCCGAGTTCTCGCACGCCATCGTCGGCATCGGCGCCGACCTGGCCAGCAGCCTGATGTCGCTGATGGTGCTCACCGAACTCGGTATCAAGGACATCTGGGTCAAGGCACTCACGCCAGAACACGGTCAGATCGCCCAGCGCATCGGCGCCCACCACGTGGTCTATCCCGAGGTGGACATGGGCGAGCGGGTGGCGCACCTGATCACCGGGCGGATGATGGACTTCATCGAGTTCGACGACGGTTTTGCCATCGCCAAGCTGCGCGCGCCCGTCCTCACCCACAACAAGACGCTGGCCGACGCCCAGGTGCGTTCACGCTTCGGCGTGACCATCGTCGGCGTCAAGCGCGCCGGCGAAGATTTTCAGCATGCGCTGCCGGAAACGCTGGTGCGCCCTGGCGATATCCTGGTGGTGTCAGGCGCTACCCACAAGATCGAGGAATTCGCCAGCAGCCGGCAACGATAAGCTTACTTGACGCCCGCCTGGTCCAGGAACTCGAGCATCGCCGCACCAATCTCGGCGCCATGGGTCTCGTTGGCGAAGTGGCCGGTATCGAGGAAGCGCACTTGCGCGTTCCGGTTGTCGCGCTTGAACGCTTCGGCGCCGGCCGGCAGGAAGAACGGATCGTTCTTGCCCCAGATGGCCAGCAGCGGCGGTTGCTGGCGGCGGAAGTATTCGTGCAGTTGCGCATACTGCTTGATATTCTGGCCGTAATCCACCAGCAAATCCATTTGCACCTCCACCCCAACGCGCTCGATCGCCGCATGCGCCAGTTGCCAGGTTTCAGGCGCGATCAGCGTGGTGTCGCGCACGCCTTCCGTGTACTGCCATTTTGTCGTCTCCAGCGAGTTGAAGCGGCGCAGCGCTTCGCGGTTGGCGGGGGTTGGTGCAGCCCAGGCGCGGCGCATGTCGGCCCAGCCGTCGCTCAGGCCTTCTTCGTAGCCGTTGCCGTTCTGGCTGACGATGGCGGTGATCTTGTGCGGATTTTTCACCGCCAGGCGCCAGCCCACCGGCGCGCCGTAATCGAACACGTACATGGCGTAGCGGTCGATGCCCTTGGCCACCGTGAAGGCGTCGATCACCTTGGTCAGGTTGTCAAAAGTGTAGTCGAACTTGACGCCGGGCTGCACGACGGTCTGGCCAAAGCCCGGCAGGTCCGGCGCGATCACGTGGTACTTGCCGGCCAGTTGCGGGATCAGGTTGCGGAACATGTACGACGAGGCGCCGAAGCCATGCAGCAGCAGGACCGTCGGTGCATTGGCAGGACCGGCTTCGCGGTAAAACACGTTCACGCCCTGGACCTCCAGCGACTGGTGGTGGACGACAGGCGGCGCGGTGAGCGCGAGGACGGGGGCGGACAAGGTGGAGGCCAGGATGGCGGCGGCAGCGATGGTGGATGTGGTCATGGTATTCCTCTGGGTTGGATAGTTTAATAACCTGTATAATTCACTTAATACGGTTACATGCAGCGCAGTATGGCGCGAACCAAGTAACCTGTCAATTACATTTTTAGAGGTTATTCATGACACTGACCGCCATCAAGCAAGAAGCGCCGCAAGTGGGCGACCACATGGCAATGGATTTGCTCAACACGGAAGCACGCAACGACGGCGCGGCCGTGGACTACTGGCATAGCGGTGAAGAGGTACGCGCGTGGCTGGCGCGGCAAGGCGTGGTGGTAGCGCATGGGCAGGTGGACAGCGCAGCGCTGCATGCGCAGGCAGTGGCCTTGCGCACGCTGGCGCGCCGCTTGATCGCCGCACGCAAGGATGAGGAAGAAGGCGGCGCCGACGACGCCGATATCGCCGCACTCAACGCCTACCTGCACGCCTACCTGGGCGCGCCGCACCTGGCGCGCGGCGGCGACGGCAAGCTGGCCCTCACCCGCACCGCGCGCGGCGACGCGATTGCCTCGTTACTGGGCCCGGTGGCCGAAGCGGTGGCGCAGTTGCTGGTCGAAGGCGACTTCACGCTGGTGCGGCAGTGCGAACATCCCGACTGCATCCTGTGGTTTTACGACCGCACCAAGTCGCACAAGCGCCGCTGGTGCAGCATGGCCTTGTGCGGCAACCGCTACAAGGCGGCGCAGTTCAGAAAGAAGAACAGCCAGCAAGACAGCCATTAAGACAGCCAGTGGAGGGAAATTGGGCTCCCGCCTGCGCGGGAGTGACGTATTTTCGGCCCCGGGATTCAGATAGGGTCGAACATTTCCTGGTCAATGTAGCACCAGCCCCAGGTCTCGCCGCGCTCCTTGGAGCGCATGATCGGGTGGTCAGTGGCCTCGAAGTGCTTGGTGGCGTGGCGGTTTTTCGATTGGTCGCAGCAGCCGGTGTGGCCGCAGGTCAGGCACACGCGCAAGTGTACCCAGGTGTCGCCCATCTTCATGCATTCTTCGCAACCGCTGGTATTGGCGGCGTGGGTATGAATCTGGTTGAAGTGCTGGCAGCCGTCGCTCATGGCGTCTCTCCTTTTGTCGGTGAACACCAGTCTAGCGCAGGCTTCGGCGGTTTTCCCCTGCCCTATGGCGGGGAGACATGCGGTAACTCTCAGTAAAACACTATCGATTTCATAGAAATAATTGACTAGGACAATGACTGTCCTGGCATTAATGTTGTCTTCCTTGCCCTAAACGGAGACATCATGAACTCACCTGCCTTGGCCACCCTGGCCCTCACCGCAGTGCTGGGCTGCGGCGCCGCCCACGCCCAGACCGCGCCGCAGCCATCGACCCAACCCGCTACCCAGGCCGCCACCCAGATGACCCGCGACAACGGCGCCCCGGTCGGCGACAACCAGAACTCGCAAACGGCCGGCCCCAACGGCCCGGTGCTGCTGCAGGATGTCCACTTGATCCAGAAACTGCAGCGCTTCGACCGCGAGCGCCAGCCCGAGCGCGTGGTCCATGCGCGCGGCACCGGCGCCCATGGCGTGTTCGTCGCCAGCAAGGACATCTCGGAATACACACGGGCGGCGGTTTTTACGCCGGGCCAGCAGACGCCGGTGTTCGTGCGCTTTTCCAGCGTCATCCACGGCAACCACTCGCCGGAAACCCTGCGCGATCCGCGCGGCTTTGCCACCAAGTTCTATACCAGCCAAGGCAACTGGGACCTGGTCGGCAATAATCTGCCAGTCTTCTTCATCCGCGACGCCATGAAGTTCCCGGACATGGTGCATTCGCTCAAACCGGCGCCCGACTCCAACATCCAGGACCCGAACCGTTTCTTCGATTTCTTCTCGCACCAGCCGGAATCGACCCACATGCTCACGCGCCTGTACACCGACCTGGGCACGCCGGCCAGCTACCGCGAGATGGATGGCAACAGCGTGCACGCCTATAAATTCGTCAACGCGAAGAACCAGGTCAGCTACGTCAAATTCCACTGGAAAAGCCTGCAGGGCGAGAAGAACCTGGACGCGAAACAAGTGGAAACCATCCAGGGCCGCGAATTCAACCACATGACGCGCGACCTGATCGGCGCGATCAAGGATGGCCGCTATCCGCAGTGGGATTTGTACGTGCAGGTACTGAAACCCGAGCAGCTGACAAAGTTCAATTTCGATGCCCTCGACGCCACCAAGATCTGGCCCGGCGTACCGGAAACCAAGGTCGGCACCATGACATTGAACCGCAACCCGGATAACGTGTTCCTGGAAACCGAGCAGTCGGCGATGGCGCCATCGAACCTGGTGCCGGGCATCGAGCCGTCGGAAGACCGCATGCTGCAAGGCCGCCTGTTCTCGTACGCCGACACCCAGCTGCATCGCATCGGCGCCAACGGCCTGCAACTGCCGATCAACCGTCCGCGCAATGAAGTGGCCAACTACAACCAGGATGGCGCCACCAACAGCGGCAGCCGCAAGGGCGACGTCAACTACCAGCCGAGCGAGCGCGCCCCGCTGGCCGACAATGCCGAATTCAAGGCCACCGAGTTGAAGCTGACCGGCACCACCCAGCAGGCACGCACCGTCAAGACGCTGAACTTTGCCCAGGCCGGCGACTTCTACCGCTCGCTCGATAAAAGCCAGCAGGCCAACCTGGTGAGCAACCTGGCCGGCGACCTGGGTCAGGTCAAGGATGACGGCATCAAGTACACCATGCTGTCGTACTTCTACAAGGCCGACGCCAACTACGGCCGCGCCATCAGCACCGCCGTGAAGGCCGATCCTGACCGCGTGGCGCAACTGGCATCCAAGCTGAAAGAGTAGTTACCGCGAGCAGTTACTGCTTCTCGAACGCGCCCAGGTCGGGTGCAGGTCCCTGGAACGGCAGGCCGACGTCGCCACCCTTGTCGATCAGGTCGCTGCCGGCGCGCAGGCGGTACGAGCGCAGCACCGGCAGGCTGCCGTCGGCCTGGCGCGGCGCATCCCAGCCGGTGGCGGAGACGTCGTCGAAGTCGGCGTCGGACACCGTCACCGGCAAATTCCACGAGTTGTAGCGCATATTGGCGCCGTCGATATTACGCGACTGCTGGCCCTTGTACGAGATGTTGTTGCGCAGCGTGCCCAGGTTGACGTTGGAGCCGTCGGCCGCAATACCCAGCATGTCGTAGTTGTAACCGTTCTCGAACGAGGTGTTGTTGAAGAAGTCCAGCGCCACCGGATGGTGGTTGGCGTAGAAGCCGGCCGCCTTGTTCCTGAACGCCACCGAGAAGCGCACAGTGTGCTTCACACCGTTAGACACATACGCGCCGCCATAGCCGCCGGCCTTGATGCCATTGCCGTTACCGGCTTGCAGCGGGGTGGTGGTGCCGGGCAGGTAGCCTTGCGACCAGGCCCACGAGTTTTCGATCACCACCGGGGAGAACGCGTTGATCAGGTCGAAGCCGTCGTCGGAGTTGGCCCAGGCGCGGCAGCCGCGGAACACATTGCCCGGATTGTTGGCCTTGATGTGGGCGCCGAAACCATCGGCGCTCTGGCCGGCGCCATTGGACGTGTACGGATCGTAGTTATGGTGCGAGTCGCTGTTGAGCACCAGGTTGTAGCTGCCGTTCTGGATGAACAGGCCCGGCCCCATATTGTGGTGCAGGTCGAGCTGCTCGAAGGTGTTGCGGCTGCCATTGACCCAGATGCCCCACGATTCGTGATTGAGACGGTTGCCCGGCTGTTGCGGCGCGCCCGTCACTTCCAGTCCCTTGAGGTGCAGCCAGCTGCCGGTCACATTGAAACCCTTCACGCGGCAGTCGTCCTTCATCGCCGAAAAATCGAACACCGGCGTCTCGCCCGGGAAGGCCCAGTAGCGGATCGGCCGCCCTTCCGCGCCGCTCTTGTCGAGCGTGATGGCGTTGACGATGGCGGTGCGGCTGGCACAGCTCTCCACGCCGGCCGTGTAGGCATAGCGGCCACCGCGCAGGTACACGGTGTCGCCCGGCTGGGCCTGGGTTTGCGCACGCGCGATGGTGGCAAACGGCGCGGCCTGGGTACCGGCATTGCTGTTGTTGCCATTCGGGGCGACATAATAGGTGGCGGAGAAGGCTGGCGCGGCGGCCAGGACGAGCAGCAGGGGTGCGAAATTTTTCATGGTCTCTTAATGTAGTTTTATGGTCCGTTGATTATAGTCACCCCTTCGATGATGGCACGCGCCGCCTGAAAAAATCATCGGCATGATTTATCGGCGCCAGCCGGGCATAGCGCTCGATCAGCTGCGGCATGATGTGGTTCCAGTCGTAGATGTCGCAGGCCTGGCGCCGTGCGTTGCCGGCCAGGGACGCCAGGCAGCGGCCAGGTCCGGACTCGAACAGCGCCGCGATGCCCTCGGCCAGGGCGGCCGCGCTGTCGGGCGCCACCACCAGCCCGGTGTGATGGTCGATCAGTTCGGCCACGCCGCCGCCCGTGCCCAGCACCGGCACGCCGCAGGCCATCGCCTCGAGCGCCACGAGGCCGAAGGTTTCGCCATCGGCCGGGTGCACGAACAGGTCGCAGCCGCCTAGCAGCGCCGCCAGCCGCTGCGGCTCGGTCACGAACGGCAGCACCGTGCTGCGCGGGATCGGTGGTGGCTCACCGCCGCCGCCAACGAGCAGCAGGTGATACGGCCGACCCAGGCGCTGCATGGCGCCAGCGAGCAGGTGCAGCTTTTTTTGCGGTGTGAAGCGGCCGGCATACACGAGCAGCCGGGTCTCGGGGGCCAGGCCCAGGCGGCGCCGCAGCGCCGGATCGCGCCGGGCCGGGCAAAACACGCCGGCATCGACGCCAAGCGGCTGGTACACCGGATCGCGCACGCCCAGCTGCTTCAGGCGCGCGACCATCTGCCGGCTGGGCGCCAGCACCAGGTCGCACTGGCCGTACACGCGGGCCAGGTAGCGCCTTGCCAGCGCTGCCCCGGCCGCGCCGAAACGCTGCGCCACCAGCGCGTGCAGGTCGGAGTGGTAAAAGCCCACCACCGGCATGCCGAAGCGGCGTCGCGCAGCCAGCGCCGACAGCGCAAACGGCCCGGCGTCGCCGACCTCGATCACATCGGGACGACAGCGCTCGCACACCTGCAGCGGCGACCGCAGCGAGCGCGGCACCCGGTAGCCGTTGATGCCCGGCAGCGCCCGTCCCGGCAGCGCGATCACCGACGCCCCGGCCTGCTCGGGCGCCATGCTGGACGTGACGATGGTATGGCGGATCGTGCTGTGCCGCGCCAGCCAGTGCGCCTTGGCATTGAGATAACTGCTGATGCCGCCGCCGTGGAGGGCGTAGTACATCGTCATGTCGAGCAGGTGCATGGTGTGGCCCGTCGCGCAAAATACCCACGGTAGCAGCGCGCCCCGCAGCGGCCTTGCGCACGCTCACCGCCGATTGCCGAACTTCTACGGCTGAGGTATAAACATGGCTTCAGTCCTCCGGCAAAACCCATCACCATGTCCAATATCAGAACCATCGACCTCAACCTGCTCAAGGTGTTCGACGCCCTGCTCGACGAAGGCAGCGTCACCCGGGCGGCGGCGCGGCTCTCGCTGACACAGCCGGCCGTGAGCGGCAGCCTGACGCGCCTGCGCGAAGGCTTCAACGATCCGCTGTTCGTGCGCACCCGGCGCGGCATCGTGCCCACCACCCATGCGCTGTCGCTGGGGGCGCAGGTCAAACGCGTGCTGTGCGAGGTGGAAGCGATGCTGCAACCGGCCAGCTTCGATCCCCTGCAGTCGGACCTGACCGTCAACATCGCCGCCACCGACTACGCCCAGCGTGCAGTGCTGGTGCCGTTCCTGGCGGTGCTGCGCGAACGCGCGCCGCGCATGCGCGTGGCCGTGCTGCCCGCCCACCCCGACGAGGTGCAGACCCAGCTCGAACGAGGCGAGCTGGCGCTGGCGCTGATGGTGCCCGAGTCCATTTCGCCCGAGCTGCTGCACAGCCACGTGCTGTTCGAGGAACACTATGTGTGCACGATGCGCGAGGGTCATCCCGAGGCCGGCGCCAAACGGCTGTCGCTGGCGAAGTTCTGCGCGCTGGACCACGCCATCATCTCGTACAGCGGCAGCCCGTTTCGCGGCGCCACCGACGAGGCGCTGGCGCGCGTGGGCCGCACGCGGCGGGTGAGCGTGTCGGTGCCGTGCTTTTTGGTGCTGCCCGAGATCCTGCGCGCCAGCGACCTGATTGCCGTCGCCCCGAGCCGGCTGGTGGCCGGCAGCGCGGGGCTGGTGGCGCTGGCGCCGCCGGTCGAGATTCCCGGCTTTACCAAGATCGTCGCCTGGCACGAGCGCACCCACAACGACCCGGCCCACGCCTGGGTGCGGGCACTGCTGATCGAAACCTGCGGGCGTTGAAGCGGTTGACAACTTGGCAAAGATGAACGAGAATTATTCGCATTTAGCGATTCAGTCTTTCCAAGGAAGTGTATGGCCCTCAGCATCCGTTACCGCGCCGGCGTCCTGTCGCGCACCGTGGCCGCCATCGGCGGCGGCTATGTCCTGTCGGCGCTGGTCGCTGCCGCCCTCGCCCTCGCGCTCCCCACCAGCCGCGCCGAAGCGGCCATGACCGGCACCCTGACCGCCTTCGTGGTCTACCCGGTGGCCGTGATGTGGGTATTCGCCTGCGCCAGCGCGCTGCGCGCCTGGACCGGCCTGCTGCTGGCCTGCCTGCTGCCCGGCGCAGTGGTGCTGGCCATGGGCGCGGTGACCTGGGGCGCACCATGAAGGACGGTTTGCGCCAGTCGATGGCGTGGCTCCATACCTGGACCGGCCTGCTGGCCGGCTGGATCTTGTTCCTGGTGTTCTGCACCGGCGCGGCGTCGTACTACAAGGACGAGATCACCCTGTGGATGAAGCCCGAGGTGCACCAGTCCATGACGCGCCAGGTGGCGCCGGCAACGGCCACCGCCGCCGCCGTGGCCTTCCTGGAAAAGCGCGCGCCCAGGAGCGACCGCTGGTTCATCGACCTGCCGGGCGAACGCGAACCGACCTTGCGCACCATGTGGGCGCCGCCGCCGGCCGACCCGGCCAAAGCGGGCGAACCACGTCAGCGCCGCGCGCGCCTGGCCAACGCCACGCTCGATCCGGCCACCGGCGAGGAGCTGGCGGCGGCGCGCGCCACGCGCGGCGGCGAATTTTTATACCGGATGCACTTCGACCTGCACTATATGCCGGTGATCTGGTCGCGCTGGATCGTGGGCATCTGCGCCATGTTCATGCTGGTGGCGATCCTGTCGGGCATCGTCACGCATAAGCGCATTTTCAAGGACTTCTTCACCTTCCGGCCGGCCAAGGGCCAGCGTTCGTGGCTGGACGCCCACAACGCCAGCGCCGTGCTGGCCCTGCCCTACCACCTGATGATCACGTACACCGGCATCGTCACCTTGATGTTCCTGTACATGCCGTGGGGCGTGAAGGCCGTGTACCAGGACGAGCGCGACAAGTTCTTCACCGAGTTGCGGCAAAGCGTGCCGCCCGATCCCAAGGCCTCGCGCATCCCGGCCGCGCTCACGGCGCTGCCGCCGCTGCTGGCGCAGGCGACCACTGCATGGGGTGACGGCAGCGTGGGCCGCATCATCGTCAACCATCCCAGGCAGACCAATGCCATGGTGGCCTTCTATCGGCGCGACGGCAAGGACATCGCGGTCGATCAGCCGGCCATGGTGTTCGATGGCGTGACCGGCGCGCTGATCTCGCCGCCGGAGCCGAAAGCCGCGCCGGCCGCACACACCCAGGGCGTGATGATCGGCCTGCACGCGGCGCGCTTTTCCAGCCCCGCGCTGCGGGCGCTGTTTTTCATCGCCGGCCTGGCCGGTTGCGCCATGGTGGCCACCGGCCTGATACTGTGGGCCGTGAAGGAGCGGCAAAAGTTCACCAAGGCCCTCGCCAGGGGCGGGCGCGTGAGCTTTGGCTTGCGGCTGGTCGATGGCCTGAATTTGGGCGCCATCGCCGGCGTGCCGATTGCGATTGCCGCCTACTTCTGGTCCAACCGCCTGCTGCCAGTGGGACTGGCCGAGCGGCCGGCCATGGAAGCGGCCTGGTTCTTCGGCGCCTGGGGCGCGGCGGCCGTGCTGGCGCTGGTCCGTCCCACGCGGCGCATGTGGCAGGTGCTGCTGGGCGCGGGCGGCGTGCTGTTTGCCGGATTGCCGGTGTTGAATGCCGTAACCACCGAGTCGCACCTCGCCTACAGCCTGTCGCACGGCCTGCTGCAGGTCGCCGGCTTCGACCTGGTGGTGCTGGCGCTCGGGATCGGCTTGTTGTTTGCAGCTAAACGGATGGGGAGTCCACGCGTGAAAAAAGAAGTCAAGGAACCGGAAGTGAAGCAGTCGAAACCAGTGCTGGCACGAGGCGCGGCATGAGCGCGCTGGCCAACGGCTTGCTGATCTACGCGGCGCTGGCGGCCGCGCTGGCCGGCTTTGCGGGCCTGAGCCTGGCCATGGACCGGCACTGGGAGGCGTTGTACGGGCGCGGCGCGTCGCCCGGCGCCAAGGCGCGCTGGTTGCAGGCTTGCGGCACGGCCGGGCTGCTGCTGTCGCTGGCGGCGTCGCTGGCGCTCAAGGGCGCCACGCAGGGGTGGGTGCTGTGGCTGGGGGCGCTGACTGCGGGCGCGGTGGTGGTGGTGCTCACCTTGACCTACCAGGCGCGGCGCGTGATTCCGCTGGCGCAGGTGGCGGGACTGTCGGCGGTGGCGGCAGCGGCCGTCGCCATGGCTGTGTAACTACTTTGTGTACCTGTCGCGGATCTTGCGCAGCGTGCCATCCCTGCGCATCGTGCTCAGAGTCTCGTCGAAGGTGGTCACCACTTCCGGCGCCACCGTGTGGCGGTTGAAGATCAGGTAGCTCTGGGTGGTCTCGATAGGCGGTCCGATGACCTTCGCCTTGTCGAGCGCGTCCAGGCGCTTGAGCACCGCCTCCCCCATCACGCGGCTGCTCACCAGCGCGTCCATGCGCCCGGCCAGCAGCTTGCGGAAGTTGGCCTCGTAGGTCTGCGCCACCTCCAGCTGATTGAACACGCCGCGGCCGGCGGCAGCGTCGAAAATGGCCCCGTAAGAGACCTTGTTGACCACGCCCAGGCGCACGTCGGCCAGCTCGCTCACGTTGCCGTGGAACGCCATGCGCGAATTGACGCGGGCGAAAATCACGAAATCCTGGGTCAGCAAGGGCTCGCGCGGGAACAGGTATTTGCGCTCGCGCTCTTCGGTCTTCTTGATGGTGAAAAAGCCATCGGCGCGCGGCGTGTCGATCAACGACAGGCTGCGTGCCAGCGGGTAGAACTGCAATTCGACCGGCTGGCGCATGCGCGCAAAAATGGTGCTCACCAGGTCCACCATCATGCCGGTGGCCGGTTGGCCCGGCTGCACTTCCACGTAAGGCGGGTAATCGAAACTCACCAGTACCAGCGGCCGTTGCTGCGCCAGCGCAGGCGGCAATGCCGCCGCGCCAAACGCAAAACCGAGCAGCGCATGGGCGAACAGGCGTTTCATCGGCCGGCCAGGTTGGACATCAAGCGCACGATTTCGTCGAAGCTCACCGGCTTGGTCAGGTGGTGGTCGAACCCGGCCTCCCCCGACTTGAGGCGATCGGCATCCGTGCCCCAGCCGGTCAGCGCCACCAGCACCACGCCGTCCAGCGCCTTTTGCGAGCGCAGTGCGCGCGCCACGTCGTAGCCGTTCATGCCCGGCAGCCCGATGTCGAGGAAGACCACCTGCGGCAGGAAGGTCTGGGCGCGGCCGATAGCGTCGATGCCGTCGTGCACCGTCTGTACCTGGTGCCCCTTGATCTCGAACAGCGCCGACAGCGTCTCGGCGGCATCGACATTGTCATCGACCACCAGTACGCGCAGGCTCGCGCCCGATGCGGTGTCCACCCGTTGCAGCGCGGGCGCCGCCACCGGCGCGGCCGGCGGGGTTTGCGCCGCCAGCACCGCCTGCATGGCCGGCAGCATCACCGGCAGGTGCAGGGTAAACGTGCTGCCCCGGCCGGCGCCGGCACTGTGCGCACTGACTTTACCGCCATGCAGTTCGGTCAGGCGCCGCACCAGGTTCAGGCCGATGCCCAGGCCGCCTTGCGCCTGCCCCTCGCTGCCCGGCACCTGGGTAAACATGTCGAACACGCTGCCCAGCGCCTCGGCCGGGATGCCCACGCCGTTGTCGCTCACGCTCACCGTCAGTTCGCCATCGGCGACGGCTGCGCGCAGTTCGATGGCGCCGTGTTCGGGCGTGTACTTGGCGGCGTTGTTGAGCAGGTTGCCGATCACCTGGGCGATGCGCTGGGCATCGAGCCACAGCGGTGGCGCGTGATCGGACACCGAGATCTTCAGGCGGT
Source organism: Duganella sp. 3397 (assembly GCF_031456625.1). Lineage (NCBI taxonomy): Bacteria > Pseudomonadati > Pseudomonadota > Betaproteobacteria > Burkholderiales > Oxalobacteraceae > Duganella > Duganella sp. 3397. The sequence goes on along the minus strand of NZ_JAVDVB010000005.1, from coordinate 475,097 downwards.
GGTGGCGGGCGTCGATCAGCGGCGTACTCAGTTCCACCGCGTTGCGCACGATCCTGTTCAAGTCGGCCGGGCCGAACACCAGGACTTCCTTGCCGCGCGCAATGCGGGCCAGGTCGAGCAGGTCGTCCACCAGGTGCACCAGGTGGCCCACCTGGCGCTCCATCATGGCGCGGATACGTTCGATTTCGTCGCGCGCCAGTTCCTCGGCGCGCATCATTTCCAGGCCGCTGCGTATCGGCGCCAAAGGGTTGCGCAGCTCGTGCGCCAGCGTGACGAGGAATTCGCGCTGGGCCTGGTTGGCCTGCGACAGTTCGCCCGCCTTGCTGCGCAGTTCCGATTCGCCGCTCTTCTGGTCGGTGATGTCGAGCGTGACGCCGTCGAAATGAATCATGCCGCCCTGCTCGTTGTGCTGCGACCAGGCGATCATGCGGATCCAGCGCGGCGTGGTTTGTCCCGGCGCCGGGGCCACGCGGAACTCCGCCTCGTAGCCCTCGCCCTCCACCATCGCGCGCTGGAATTCGTCTTCCAGGCGCGCACGGTCGTCGGGATGCACGCGCTGGTAAAACTGCGACACCGGCACCAGGCCGTCGGCCGGCAGCGCGAACTGGGTGCGCAGCTGGGCATTGGCCTGCATGGTCGATAGCGGTGAATCGGCGTACCACACGCCGATGCCACTGGCGCGCGTGACGTTGGCAAAGCGGTCCTGCAACAAGCGCCGCTCGTGGACGTCGATCACGGTGCCGATATAGCCGAGCAGCGCGCCGCCGTTGCCGAAGCGCGGCGCGCCGGCGTCGATCACCCAGCGGTAGGCGCCCACGCAGTCGCGCAAGCGGTAGTCGATCGAGAACGGCCGGTTGCGGTCGCAGGCGGCCGTGTAGGCTTCGCCCACCGCTACCGCGTCGTCCGGGTGGATCAGTTCCATCCAGCCGCGCCCCAGGTCCTGCTCGGGCGAGCGGCCGGTGTAATCGAACCAGCGCTGGCTCAGGAACGTGCATTGATGGTTTTCGTCTGTGGTCCAGAACATGGCCGGCGAAGCGTTGACCAGCGAGCGGAAATATTCTTCGCGTTCGCGCAGCTCCAGCGTGGCCTGCTGGCGTTCGCGGGCCTGCTCGATGTGGTTGCGCACGCGGGCCAGCAGCTCGTTGGCGAAAAACGGCTTGACCAGGTAATCGTCGGCGCCCGCCTGCAGTCCTTCGATGCGGGCCTCCTCGCCGGCGCGGGCCGACAGCAGGATCACCGGCACGTGGCGAATCGCGTCCTCGGCGCGGATGGTCTTGAGCAGCGCAAAACCGTCCAGCCGCGGCATCATCACGTCGCTCAGCAGCAGGTCGGGCGGGTTGCGGCGCACGGCTTCCAGCGCGTCCTGGCCGTCGGCGCAGGTCTCCACCACGTACTCGCGCTCAAGCAGCGAGCGCACGTAGCCGCGCATATCCTGGTTGTCGTCGGCGATCAGGATGCGGGCGCGCTGCGCTGACGCCACCGCTACCGCCGTCGCTGCCGTCGCAGTGGCCACCGTGGTAATGACGGCGCTCGGCTGGGGGGTAACGCTGTCGGGCAGCCAGCGCAGCGCCTCCTCGACAAAGGCCGATCCCATGCGGTCGCCCGACGAGCCGTCGGCCCGTGCTACCACGTACTGCGGCGGCAGGTGGCTGGAGCCGAACGGAATATCCACGGTAAAGGTGGCGCCCTGGCCCAGGGTGCTGTCGGCGGCGATGGTGCCGCCGTGCAGGCGCACCAGCTCCTGGATCAGCGCCAGGCCGATGCCGGTGCCTTCGTAACTGCGGCCCTGCACGCCCTCCACCCGGTGGAAGCGCTCGAACACGCGCGGCAATTCGGCGGCCGGGATGCCCGCGCCGGTGTCGCGCACGGACAGGCGCGCGCCAGTGGCGGTTTGTTCGAGGCGTACGATCACGCCGCCATGCAGAGTGAACTTGAAGGCGTTCGACAGCAGGTTGAACACCACCTTTTCCCACATGTCGAGATCGACGAACACCGGTTCGGACAGCGGCGCCGTCTCCACCCGGTAGGCCAGGCCCGCCTTGTCCATGGCCGCCTCGAACACGCTGGCCAGGTTGGCCGTGAGTTGAGCCAGGTCCACCGGGGCGAAGCGCGCCTGCACCCGGCCGGCCTCGATGCGCGAAAAATCGAGCAGCGAGTTGACCAGTTTCAACAGGCGCAGCGCGTTGCGGTTGGTCAGGTCGATGCGCTCGCGCTGGCGTGGCGACAGGGCGTCGACGCTGTCGGCCAGCGCGTCTTCCAGCGGGCCGAGGATCAGCGTGAGCGGCGTGCGGAATTCGTGCGAGACGTTGGAGAAGAACGCAGTCTTGGCCTTGTCGATTTCGGCCAGTGCGGCGGCGCGTTTCTGTTCCTGCTCGTAGGCCAGCACATTGCCGATGGCGGTATTGAAGGCGCCGCGCAGCAGCTCGTAGAAGTTCAGGTAGGCGGCGTCCAGCGCACGCCGGGCGCTCACGCCGGCCACCAGGAAACCATAAGGGCGTTCCTGGCCGGCCACCTTCAGCGGCAGCACCATGGCGGTATGCGGCGCTTCCTCGTACGGCGCACACGCGAAGGCGCCGAAGCGCGCCGCCAGGTCATCCATCCGGTGGCTGCCAGCGTCGGCCAGGGCGGCGGCAAAATCCCAGCCGCCGGTGCCGTGCAGCGCCGCTTCGGCCGGGGCCAGCGCGCTGCCTGCGGACAGGCCCACGCGGGCGCGCAACGCCAGCGTGCGGCCGTCGTCCGCCAGTTCGTACAGCAGCAGGAACGGCGCGTCCATCGCCAGCGTTTCGCTGTCGTAGACCATGAAGCGCGCCAGCTCGTCGCCGGTGCGCGCCAGGGCGATGCGGCCGGTGAGGTCGCGCAAGTTCTGCGTGCGGCGGGCGTCGAGCACCGCCGCCGTGCCTTCGCTGATCGGGTGGAAGATGCCGCCCACGTTGCCCGATTCGGCGCGGATCGGCGAGAACGAAAACGTCATGAACGCTTCTTCCATGTAGCCGTAGCGGTCGAGGAACATGCGCTGGTCGCGGATATAGACACCCTCGCCCGCGTGGGCGCGGTCGAAAGCGTCACCGACGACCGGCAGCGCAGTGGCCCAGCAGATCTTGAACGGCTCGCCCATCGACTGCGGGTGTTTGGCGCCGCAGATCGGGCGGTAGGCGTCGTTGTAGATCTGCACATCGTCGGGGCCCCAGGCCACCAGCATCGGGAAGGTCGATGACAGGCACAGGCTGACGGACGTGCGCAAGCTTTGCGGCCAGCCGGAAAGCGGCCCCAAAGGCGTGGTGGACCAGTCCATGGACCGTATCAATTCGCCCATATCGCCCCCACCGGACAACCATCCCAGATCGTCGGCCATCGTTCCCCGCTGCTCCATCCATCCCCCGGTTGTTACTACCTCCGGCGGCAATTCCACCGGTCACGCAGTATAACGCTTTCCGCAAGGACACCCGAGAAACGCCTTATGGTGCCGTGGTTTTAATGCGCATGAGCAATAATCTGTTTCAGTGATACCTGTCATCACCATTTCGATATAGAGGAATTCCATTTAGTTATTGGTGTTATACCCGCTTTGCCCCTAAGATTGCGATCCAGGCAAGTCTATAAAAAGGATACAAAGTGGCGGCACCAACACCTTCGAGCAGCACCGCGATCAGCGCATCGCACGCAAATACGGCAAAATCGGCGATGTACCTGCTGACCAGCCTGTTCTTCACCTGGGGCTTCATCACCGTTATCAACAACACCCTGCTGCCGCACTTGCGCAGCGTGTTCGAGCTGAACTATACCCAAACCACGCTGATCGAATCGGTCTGGTTCATTGCCTATTTCTTCGCGTCGATTCCGTCCGCGCGGCTGATCGAGCGCGTGGGCTACAAGAAGTCGCTGGTCACCGGCCTGGTCATCATGGCCGTCGGCGCGCTGATGATGATCCCCGCCGCCCACCTGCCGTCGTACGGGGTGACGCTGTTCGCGCTGTTCGTCATCGCCTGCGGCATCACGCTGCTGCAAGTGGCGGCCAACCCCTACGTTGCGGTGGTCGGTCCGGCCAGCTCGGCATCGGCCCGTTTGAACCTGGTGCAGGCGTTTAACTCGCTCGGCACCATGCTGGCGCCGCTGTTCGGCGGCTACCTGATCCTGGGCCGCTCCAACTCGGGCACGGCCTCCGCCGACCAGGTGCTGACCCAGGCCGAACGCCTGGCCGACGCCCGCGCCGTGGAACTGCCGTACCTGATCGTCGCCGGCGTGCTGGTGATCCTGGCGATCGTGATTGCCCGCTTCCCGCTGCCTGAAATCGGCGCCTCGACCAACCGCGAAGCCGCCAAAGCCGCGCGCAAGAACCACTCGCTGTGGAAGCACCGCAACCTGGTGTTCGGCATTCCGGCCATCTTCATCTACCTGATCGCCGAAATCGGCGTGGCCAACCTGTTCATCAATTTCGTCTCGCAGCCGGACATCGGCAACGTCAACCACGAAAAGGCGTCGCACTACCTGATCATCCTGTGGGGCGGCATGATGGTAGGCCGCTTTGCCGGCAGTATCCTGATGCGCAAATTCACGGCCGAAAGCGTGCTCGCTGGTTGCAGCATCGGCGCCGCCATCGTGATGACGGTGGCCACCTTCTCCGGCGGCTCGCTGGCGATGTGGGCGCTGATCTCGGTGGGCCTGTTTCACTCGGTGATGTTCCCGACCATTTTCACGCTGGGCATCAAGGGCCTGGGCCCGATGACCGAAGAAGGCTCCGGCCTGATGATCATGGCAATCGCCGGCGGCGCGCTGGTGGTACTGCAAGGCATGCTGGCCGACCACTACGGCCTGCAGATGTCGTTCCTGCTGACCGTGGCTTGCGAAATCTACGTGCTGTTCTATGCACTGTGGGGCTCGAAGGCGACCAACGCGTTCCCGGAAGAGCCGGCGAGCGACGTCAAGTAATTGGTTTAAACAGAGAAAGCCCGGCGCATGCGCCGGGTTGTTTTATGGATCAGCCGTTTTCGGCGCGAAACTCGTCGCAAGATTGAAGCTTCAGGCCGGCCTGTTTCGCAGCCTGCCTGGCTTCGTCTGCCAGTTCGGCGCGCACCAGCAAGGCGTAGTAGGCATCGTGCAGCAGGTCCAGGTGCAGCAACTGCAAGCCGCGCGGCTCCACCCACGCGGAAAACTCCAGCAGGGCCTGCGCGACGATCTTGTTTTCCTCGTCTTGCAAATGCCAGGTCTCGGCAACTCCTGCCGTAGCCAGCAGTTCGTTCGCCTGCCATTCCACTTCTTCCGTGGCTTTCCAGTCGACCGTGAGCATTACCCACTTCCCAGGCTGCTGCCCATCATCGCCGAGCAGGCTGTTGTTGACCGCATCTTCCGGGGTATCGCCGCGCTGCAATTGCGCCACCAGCAAATTGGTCAAACGACGACTCTCCTTGGCGCCCAACTGGGCCGTGACCAGGGTGCCGAAGCGCTCAAGTGCCAGCTCAGCCTCTTTGGAAACGGAGAAATGCGACCTGAGAAGCTGGTCGTCCGAGACGCGGTCGGCGGCGGCAGGTGGCGCCGGGCGCGTCGGCGCGCTGCGGCCCAATAGTCTATTAAGTAGTTTAAACATGGGATGGTGGCGGATGGTGAAGGATGTTGACTGAAGAACAGGCGGCCGTTGCAAATAATATCATTCCTTTAATGCCGGTGCGGCAGAAGTACGACGCCATCAAGTGCATCCATCGTAAAGGACCGCGTCGAAATAATGGTTGCCGCCCTCGTCGACATGCACGGTCAACAGCGTAAAACCGGCCTCGGCGAGGAGGCGCAGATAGTGCTGCTCGCCCAGCGAGCGCGAGGGCTGACCGGTTTGCAGATCGTTCCATGCAGACGGTTCACGAGGCGCGCTAAACAAGAATCGTGCTCCCGTATGGAGGGCGTTGGCGACCCGCAAGATCAATTCCCGCTGTTCCCGCTCCGACAGCAGAAATATCAGCCCCACAGCGAGGGCGCCATCGAACTTGCGGCCAAAAAAACTGCTGTCCTGCACCGTCTCGCAAGCTGCGGACGCTGCCGGCAAGCGCTGGCGGAATGCCGCCAGCAGGGTGGGCGATGCGTCGATGCCGAACACTGAACAACCTTCTTCGGCAAGCGCTATCGCCATTGGCGCCCCCGATCCGCAGCCGATATCCACCACCTCCGCTCGGGCCGGCAAGGAACGCGCCCATTGCCGCACGACGCTGCTGCCGATATCGGATCTGGCAGCCATGAATTCCCGGGCAACAGCCTCCCAGCCATTGGATCTATCATGATTCAAGGTGCACTCCTTGCTTGGCTTCTTGATATATATCAATGTTTTGGCATTTATCTCAATGGGACAATGCAGATCAACATTATGCATGGAGGTAAATCAATGGAGAACTATTTGAGCCGGCTGTTCGGCAGCGACGACCACCGCATCCACGTCTTGCAGGATGACAAGCCGCACCCGGTCCGGCGCCACCTGCAACCGGCGCGGCGCGACGAACTGGTGCTGGCCCTGTTCGGCGCGGGGCCCGCGCGCAGTGTCAAACGCAAGCGCGCAGGCGCCGCCAAAAAAGATCCTCAGGCGTCGATCTTCTGATTGACCAGTTTGCCGCCGATTTTCACATCCTTGAGCACCAGGTTTTTCACGTTGTAGGCAAACCACGGCTGCTCGGCGTTGCGCGGGGTGCCGAAGTCGCAGTTGGTGATGGTGATGTTGTCGAGCGGGAGCGTGGCCTTGCCGGCCGGGCCGTTGTAGGTGCCGGCCACCGGTCCCAGGATCACGAACGCCTGGAAGCACGAGTGCTTGCCGATCGGCGTTTGCACATCATTCACGCGCAGGTTCGAGATGTGCACGTCCGAGACCTCGGGCGGGCGTATGCGCACGCTTTCGTCCACCGGCGTGTAGTCGCAATCGATGGTGATCACGCCACCGGCCGTGGTGTGCGGTACCGCCGGCAGCCTGGTGCCCGGCAGTTGGCTATAGGTGCGGCCGATGGTGGCCACGCCGTTGGGCAGCGTGCAGTCGCGGACATAAAAATGGCGCAGGAAACCGCCGCGGTTCATATTGGTTTTCATGCGGATCGCGGTGTTCAGGCCCGAAGTCTGCCAGTACTTGTTGCGGAACTCGAGCCGCTGCGCATACACGTGTTCAATTCCACCGGCCATCTCGCTGCCCAGGGTCATGCCGCCATGGCCGCTGTTCATCACGCAGTCCTGCACCAGCACATTGCGGGTCGGCCCGAACTCGATGTCGCGATTGCGGCCCGCCTTGATGGCGATGCAGTCGTCGCCGGCATTGAACTCGCAGTGTTCCACGAACACCGTATCGCAGGCCTCGGGGTCGAAGCCGTCGCTGTTGGGGCCCTGGCTCTCCATGCGCACCTTGCGGATATGGACGTTGCGGCAGTTGACCGGGTGGTGCTGCCAGAACGGCGTGGCGGTCACCATGTAACCCTGCATCAGCACATCGGTGCAGCCGATGAATTCGATCATGCTCGGACGCAGGAAGTGGCCCACGCCGAACACGCGTTTTGCCACCGGCACGCCGGCTTCCGACAGCGCTGGCAGGTAGCGCACGTCGGCGCGGAAGCTCTGGCGCGTCGCTTCGATCATCTCGCGCTCGTGCGCCGGCAGATTGGGCGCCACCTCGCGCATCGACTTCGGATTGCGCTCGTTGACGGCGATCTCGGTCTGCACGCTGCCCTTGTTGTGGCGGCCCTTCCAGTCCCACCAGCAGCCCTCGCCGTTCTCGAAGGGCACCCCGCCCTGGCCATTCAAGACGCTGGTCCAGTCCTCGCCGGTCAGCGCGATATTGGTCTGGCCGTAGGCGTACACCAGCGGCGAGTAATTGAGCACGTCGTTGCCCTGCCAGCGCGAGATCGACAGCTTGCCGTTGGCGCCGCAATCGATGTCGCCGTACTTGGCAAAGTCGGCCGGGTTGGCGCTGAAATAGACGTGGGCGCCGGCCGCCAGGTACACGTGCACGTTCGAGCGCAGCACGATCGGACCGGCCACGTACCAGTCGCCTTTCGGGATCACCACGCGTCCGCCGCCGGCCTTGTTGCAGGCGGCAATGGCGGCGGTAATGGCGGGATAGGCGTCGGGCGAGCCGCGCACCGGCGACGGCACGTCGGCCTTTTCGGTGTAGCGGATGGTGGCGTTGACCTTGGCCAGCTGGCACGGTTTGGCGCCGAAGGCGGTGATGACGAAGTCCTGGTCGCGGAACTTGAGCGGCGTGGCGAATTTCTGCTCGATGTCGCGCGCGCGCTGCCAGGGGTCGGCCGCAGCCTGTTTGTCGCCGGCGCTGGCCGCCGTGTGCAACAGCGCCGCAGGCGCACTGGCCGCTGCCACCATGCCCGCACCGCTGCGCATCAACGTGCGGCGCTTCTGGTCAACTTTCTGATCGATCTCCACCTTCATGGTCTGGTCTCCGTGATTGATTATGCGCCCGGATTATTCCGGATCTGGCAATGCGGGACCATTCTAGCAAGGTTTCAAGGTGGTTAGACCACTTTATATGTGGCCTAACCAGTTTGCCGATTATCTGCGTTCCACCAGCACCGGGTAGGTCCAGCGCGCGCGGTCGAGATACGGCGAGCGCGCCAGCCACCAGCGCAGCCGCGCCTGCGGATCGCCGGCCAGCGTGGCATCGGCCGCCAGCGCCTCGGCAAAGCGCGTGCGCAGGACCGGATCGGCTGCCATCATCCGGTCCGCCATGGGCGCCAGCAGGTGGCGTGGCAGTTGCGACTCGAGCGGCAAGGCGGTATCGAAATAGCCGGTGGCCAGGAACGAGTCGTCGCTCTCGGGTTCGAGCAGCGCCGCCGCCAGCAGGTGGAACGGCTGGTCGGACGGCACCCGCACCGAACCGGCCGGCAGCGTCCATTCTTTTTGCGCGCGCTGCAAACCGCTGCGCTCCTTGCCGCTGGCCAGTTGCACGGTGTCGAGCAGCATGGTGCGCGGCTGCTTCAATTCTTCCAGCACGATGCCGTGCCGGCGCAGCGCGGCGATCATGCCCTGCTGCTCGGCGCCGATCCACCACGCCGCCGGCAGCGCCACCTCCCTGGTCGAGCGCACGCCGAACACCGGCATGGCGATATCGATAGGCTCACCGGTCCAGCGGCGCTCGGTGGTGCCGGACGCCGGCGACAGGTAGGCGTCGTAACGGTAGCCCTTGAACGTCTTGATTTTCAATGGCGCCGCCTCGCGCTCCCAGCGCACCATCAGCGTTGCGGGCCGGTCGGCACGGTCCTGGATCTTGGCGGCAGCGATGGCTGCGTGCTCGCGCGCGACGGTCTTGAGCGACTGCTCGAGCAGCACATAGGTGCCCAGCACGCGGCGTTTATACGGCTTCATCGCGTGGTTCTCCACCAGCACGGTCGGAATGCCGGTGAAGTCGCCATAGCCGGTCGAATAGCGCGGCCCTTCGGCGCTGATGCGCAAGCCCTTCTCGGGCGCGTCCTCGTCGACCCAGCTAGGATAGAGGTCGGGCGTGTGGCCCTGCGCCACCAGCGCCGCGTGGACGTCGCCGTGATAGGTTTTCATCAGCCAGTCGGCCGTGGCGCGCGAGCGCGCATAGGTGCCCCAGCCCGCATAGGTGTAGGTCACGTCGTACTGGTAATCGATGCCGTCGCTGACGTGGACGTCGATGTAGAGCGCCGGATCGAAAGTTTGCAGCAGCTTGACCACGGCCGCAATCTCGGGTGATTGCAGGCGCGCGTAATCGCGGTTGAGGTCCAGCCCCTGGCCGTTGGTGCGCGAACCCTTGCTGTCCGGACCATGCTGGTGCGGGCGGCCCAGCGCGCTGCTGTTCTCGTGGCCGTCGACGTTGAGGATGGGAATGAACACCAGGTCCACCGCATCGAGCAGGTCGTCGCGCCCGCGCTGGGCGATATCGCGCAGCAGCATCAGCCCGGCATCCTTGCCGTCGATCTCGCCGGAATGGATGCCGGCCTGGATCACGACGACCGGCTTTTTGGACTCCGATTTTTCCGCGCCGGGCTTTTTCGCCAGCACGTACACCAGGTCGCGCCCCTGCAGGCTTTTGCCGAAACTGTGCAATGACAGCAGCTTCGAGGATCCGGCCAAGGTACGCAGGTAGTCCATTGTTTGCGCATAGCTGGGCGACGACCGGAAATCGGAGCGCTCGGCCGGCGTGGCCAGGCGTTCTGCGGCAGGCACGATCAGCTGCTCGCTCTTGCCGCTCCACGGGGCGGCGGGCGGCAGCACTTGCGGCGCAGGCGCCGTTGCGGCGGATGACGGAATGGCGGCATACAGCGAGGTAATGAAAAACAGCGATCGAAACAACATGCAAAGGTTCCCGGTTATATAATCAAGGTCTGTCCGGGCCGTCGTCCGGCGCCGAGGAACAGAAACGAATGGAACGAAATACCCGCCAACGCACCGCCATCCACCAGTGCATCACGGCCGCCGGGCGCCCGCTCGCGCCGCAGGAAATTCTCGAACACGCGCAGCAGGCCGTGCCGGGCATCGGCATGGCCACGATCTACCGCAACATCAAATCGCTGCTGGAGTCGGGCGAGATTGCCGCCGTATCGTTGCCGACCGGCGGCGACCGTTATGAAGTGGCAGGCCATGGCCACCACCACCACTTTCACTGCCGCGCGTGCGACAAGGTGTTCGAAGTCCACGCCTGCCCCGGCGACATGCAAAAGATGGCGCCCAAGGGCTTTCAGCTCGAATCGCACGAGCTGACCCTGTACGGCCTGTGCGACCAGTGTAAATAAGGCGATCGGTCAGTCCGACGCGCAGCTTTTGCAGTTGCCGTGGTTGCGGCGATGGGCGATGATCAGGAGCAGGCTGCTGCAAATGGCCAGCGCGGTCTCCCAGGCCTGACCGAACAGCGGCCCCACCACGTACACCGCCACCATGAACGCCGCCAGCCCGGCCGCGCCCAGCAGCAGCGCCACCGGCTCGCGGTGCTTGATGAAGCCTGGCAGCAGCGCCACCACCACCGGTATCGTCACGCCCAGCACCAGTAGCGAATGGACCGAATCATGTTCGTGGCCCAGGCCCAGCATGGGGAACGCCGCCAGCAGGAACGGCATCGCCACGCAATGGACCAGGCAGATGCCGGAGGCGGTCATGCCCGCGTAATCGCCCCAGCGGATCAGGTACTTCATCATCATCAGAACGACACGCGCACGCCGGCGGTGACATTACGGCCCGGCAGCGGCGCCGCATTCTTGATGAACGAAGTATGGCTGTAGGCCAGTTCGTCGGTCAGGTTGTTCAGACGCGCATAAATCTGCGCCGGCATGCCGCCCAGGCGCAGCGTGTAATGCGTGCCCACGTTGAGCATGTTGTAACCGGGCGTGGCGCCTTCGAAGTCGGCCACTTTATCCTGCTTGTTTACGCGGTAGAACTCCACCTGGCCATGCAGCTGGCCCAGGTTGGCGTCCACCCGTGCACCCAGGCGTGCGGCCGGGATGCGCGGCAGGTTGCGGTCGCTGGCGGCGCTGTCGAAACGGGCGCGCACGTAGTCGCCGAACACCGTGCCTTCGAACGCCGGCGAGAACTTGTGTTTTACCTCGCCTTCCAGGCCGGTGAAGGTGGCGTCGCGCTGGGCGTATTCGATCAGCTGGAAGCCCTCGAAGTTGTCCAGCGTGCGGGCGTAGATGTAGTGATCGACCTTGTTGCGGAATGCGCTGAGCGAGAACGTGGTGGCGCCGGCGTACTTGCGCAGCGTGAGGTCGACGTTGTTCGAAGTTTCCTTGTCCAGGTCCTGGTTGCCAATCTCGTAGGTGCTCGTGGCCAGGTGCACGCCGTTGGCGTACAGTTCCTCGGCGGTGGGCAGGCGGTGGGCCCGCGACAGCGACGCGCGCAGCGAATACTCGGGCGCGAACTTCCACACCGCGCCCACCGCCACGGACGTGCCGCTCACATCGTGGTCGCGCAGGCCGGCCTGGTTGACGGTGATGTCCTGCCACTCGTGGCGCGCGCCGGCTTCAAAACGCCAGTCCCGCAGCTTGTATTCCTCGGTAAGGTACACCGCGTTCTTTTTGGTGATGGTGGCCGGCACATAGGCTTCCTCGCCATCGGCAACAAAATCGCGCTTGGTCGTCTGCACGCCCACCACGCCGCGCCAGCCGCCCAGCGGTGCGTGTTCGGCTTCCACGCGCACGTCGTGCGCCTTGTTGCGGAAGCTGGTCGCCACTTCAGCGCCTTCCAGTTCGTCGTGCTGGTAGTCGGTGAGCGAGGCGCGCAGGCGCACCTTGGTGATGCCTGCCACGGGCGCGCGGTATTCGCCGCGCAGGTCCCAGCGGTTACTGTCCAGTTTCACGGTGGGCACCTCGCCCGCTGCGTGTTCTTCGTGTTCGTGCTCGGCGCCGCCCTCTTCTTCGTGCTCGCCGCAATGGAGGGCGCCACCATCGAGGTGGCAGCCTTCGAATTCGTGGTTATGGCCGGGAATGCCGTAGCTGGTACGCTCCTTGGTGTAGGCCAGGCCCAGGTAACCGTTGGCGCCGATCCACGACACGCCCACGCTGCCGGTATCGGTATCCTTGAAGCTGCCGTCAACCTTGCGGCCTTCGCTCCAGCCCTTGCCCACGCGGTAGGCGTCGGCCTCGCGCTTGACGCCTTCTGCGTGGAACGCAACGCTGCCGGCGCCGCCGGTCACTTCGAAGGCGCCGGCCTTTTCACGCGCGACCGAGTTGGCGCGCAGTTCGGCGCTGCCTTCGAGGCCGTTGACCGGAATGGCGGTGGGAATCTTGCGGTCGATGATATTGATGGTGCCGCCCACCGCACCGCCGCCGTAGGCCAGCGCCGACGGGCCGCGCAGCACTTCGATGCGTTCGGCCAGCATCGGCTCGAACGCCACCGCGTGGTCGGGGCTGATGGTGGAGGCGTCCTGGATTTCCGCGCCGTCGGACAGGATTTTCACGCGTGGACCGTCCATGCCGCGGATGATCGGGCGGCTGGCGCCGGCGCCGAACTGGCTCGACGAAATGCCGGGCTGGCGGTTGAGTGTCTCGCCCAGGGTCGATTCGCGCACCCGCACCAGCTCATTGCCGCCGATGGACGTGACCGGCGTGATCATGTCGTCGCCCACCACGCCCAGCGCACTGGCCGCCACGACCACGGTCGGCACCGATTCCGGATCGGCCGGCAGGCGGGTTTCCGCCTGGGACTGAGTCTGAGTCTGAGCGTGGGCCATGGAAAAATGGCTCAACGCCAGCGTGATGGCCAGGGCGAGCGGGGTGCGGTTGCTGCGGAAAACGGACATGGAAAGTTCCTCATCGATGCGTGATAGTCGGTAATGATAAGTCATTATCATTAAACTCTCAAGCGCTACGTGTCTCCCGTACGTGATTACCGTGCGTGGCTACGGTGCGTGAACATCGTGCGCCGGCCAGCGCAGTTCGAACAGCGTACCGCCCATGATCGATGGCCGACACGTGGCCTGACCGCCATGCGCCTTGGCGATGGCGCCCACCACCGCCAGCCCCAGGCCGGTGCCGCCACTCTCGCGCGAGCGCGATTGCTCGCCGCGCTGGAACGCTTCGAACACGTGCAGCGCCAATTCCGGCGCAATGCCTGGTCCCTCGTCTTCCACCCGCAGCACGCACATGCCGTCCGCCACGGCGGCGCCGATGCGCAGGCGGCCGGGCGTGGCATGACGGCGGGCGTTTTCGAGCAACGCCAGCAAGGCCTGGCGCATGCGCATCGGATCGCACAACATCGTGTCGCTTTGCGTTGCCACCTCGATGCTGAAGCCGGCAGCCTGCAAGGCCGGACCGGCCAGCGCGATCACGGTGGCGATGTCGTCGGCCAACGCCGTCTCCAGCAGGTGCAGCTCCAGGTGACCGCTACCGGCCAGCGCCACCATGCGCAAGTCCTCGATCAGCCGGCCCAGGCCCTCGACGTGGGTGAGCAGGCTGCGGAACTGCGCCTGGTCGGGCATGAATACGCCGTCCGTAAAGCCCTGCAGGCGGCCGCGCAGGATGGTGACCGGCGTGCGCAACTCATGGGCGATGGCGGCGTTCCAGAAGCCGCGCTCCTGCTCCATGTGCTGCAGGCGCTCGGCCATGCTGTTGAAGTCTTCCACCAGTTGCGAGGCCTCGCCGATCGGACGGTCATCGACGGCGGCGCGCGCGGACAGGTCGCCGCCGGCCACGCGGCGCAGGCTGGCGGCAACGGCGTTGAGCGGCGCCAGAATGCGCCGCGAGAGCCGCCCCGCCGCCACCATGGCGATGATCACCGCGATGATGGTCGAGATTCCCATGTACAGCCACTCCGGCAGCGTGGGCATGTAGTTGTCCGGGTCGGCGAACAACTCGGGCTGGTAGCGCAGCAGCATCGCGTACAGGATGCTGGAGCTGATTTGCAACAGCACGATGATCAGCAGCGTCAGCAGCGACATCGACAACGTGATCTGGCGCCCCAGGCCCATGCGGAATTTCATGCGCCGCCCCCCAGCCGGTAACCGACGCCGCGCACGCTCTCGAGCAGCCCGGCGCCGCCGGCGCCTTCCACCTTCTTGCGCAGTTTGCTCAGGTGGCTGTCCACCGTGCGTTCCAGTGTTTCGCCCTCGGGCAGGCAAGCGGCCAGCAGCTCGGTGCGGGTAAATACCCGCTTGGGCGCACGCGCCATGTGCGCCAGCAGGCGGAACTCGGTAATCGTCAATGCCAGCAGCTGCCGGCCCGCCGCGCCGCACACGGCCGCCTCGTAATGTTCCAGATCGACCTCGATGCCTTCCGCGCGCAGCAGCCGGTGCGGCTGCGCGCCACCCTGCCGCGTGCGGCGCAGCACGGCCAGCGTACGCGCCACCACCTCGGCGGCATTGAACGGCTTGACGATGTAGTCGTCGGCGCCGATGCGCAGGCCGGTGAGCTTGTCGATATCCTGGTCCATCGCGGTGAGCATGATGACGGCGGTATGGCCGCGCCGGCGCAGCTCGGACAGCACCGCCCAGCCATCGTGGCGAGGCATCATCACGTCGAGCAGCACCAGGTCGGGTTTGAGCGCCAGGTGCATGTCGAGCGCCGCCTGGCCGTCGGCGGCGTGCGCCACGCGCAAGCCGGAGCGCGCCAGGTAGGCCAACAGGATCTGGGCGATTTCGGTTTCGTCTTCGGCCACCAGCACCAGCGCCTGGTGGGACTCCGTGTGGGCTTCCATATTATCGGGAGGTTTGTGCATAGGCTTGCATGATAACGCCGCCGGCCGCGCGTTTGCCAGCGCCGAAAATATATCGATCGCCTCCATCCAATCTCCACACTTCCCCCATCGAACTTGCATGTGCCAGGCGTAGTCTCGCCGCACGACCACACAGACATGACAACTATGCATACCTTGCTGAAGAAATGGCCCTTGATGATCGCCGCCGCTCTGGCTCTGACCCTGACCCTGGCCCTGGCCGCCTGCTCCGGACAAGAGGCCACGCCGGCCGCCGCACCGCCGCCAGGCGTGACCGTCATCGCCCTCAAGCCTGCCGCAGTCACCCTCAGCGACGACCTGCCCGGCCGCGTGTCGGCGTTGCGCACCGCCGACATCCGTCCGCAAGTGGGCGGCATCGTGCTGCGCCGCCTGTTCCAACAGGGCGCCGAAGTGAAGGCCGGCCAGCCGCTGTTCCAGCTCAACCCCGCGCCGCTGAAAGCGGAGTTCGATTCCGCCGCAGCGTCGCTCCAACACGCGCAAGCCACGCTGGTGCGCACCACGCGCCAGGCCGAACGCCTGCAACCGCTGATCGAGGCCGACGCCATCAGCCGCCAGTCGTTCGACGACGCCGTCTCCGAGCGCGACCTGGCTGCCGCCAGTGTGGCGCAGGCCCGCGCCACGCTGGAACGGCGCCGCCTGGACGTAGCCTTTGCCACCGTGCAGGCGCCGATCTCCGGCCGTATCGGCTCGGAACTGGTGACCGAAGGCGCGCTGGTGGGCCAGCTCGACGCCACCCCCATGGCGCGCATCCAGCAGACCGACCAGGTGTACGTGGACGTGCGCCAGCCGGCGGCGATGATCGCGTCGATCCATGCGCTGGGCACGCGCGCGCCCGATGGCGTCGCAGTCACCATTCTCGATGCTGACGGCAAGCCGTATGCCGCCAAGGCGCGCATCCTGTTCTCCGACATCAGCGTGGACGCCGGCACCGGCGACGCCACCCTGCGCATCCTGGTGGACAACGCCGACCGCGCTCTGCTGCCCGGGATGTTCGTGCGCGCGCGCATCGCCCGTGGCGCCACCTCGAACGAACTGATGGCGCCACAGCAGGCGGTGCAGCGCGGCCCCGATGGCGAAGCGCTGGCCTGGACGCTCGACAAAAACCACAAGGCCAGCCTGCGCAAGATCGAGGTGGGTCCGGTGATCAACCACCAGTACGTGATCCGCGCAGGCCTCAAGGATGGCGACATCCTGGTGGTTGAAGGCCAGGAGCGGCTGCAGGACGGCGTGCAAGCGGCGCCGCACCGGTGGCAGTCGGCCGCGCCGAAAACTGCGCAACGCTGATCGCACTGAAAGAGAATCCCCATGTCACAATTTTTCATCAACCGCCCCATCTTCGCCTGGGTGGTCGCCATTTTCATCGTGCTGTTCGGCCTGATCGCGCTGCCCAACCTGCCGATTGCCCGCTTTCCGTCGGTGGCGCCGCCCAGCGTGACCATCAGCGCAGTCTATCCCGGTGCCTCGCCGCAAACCATGAACGACGCGGTGGTGGCGCTGATCGAACGCGAACTGTCGGGCGTCAAAAACCTGCTGTACTACGAGTCGTCTACCGACACCTCGGGTTCGGCCTCGATCACCGTCACCTTCAAGCCCGGCACCAACCCGGAGCTGGCGCAGGTGGACGTGCAAAACCGCCTCAAGTCGATCGAACCGCGCCTGCCGCAATCGGTGCGCCAGAACGGCGTGACGGTGGAATCGGCGTCTTCCGGCTTCCTGATGATCATCAGCATGAACGCCGATGACAGGCAAGGCAAAGGCGCCGACGCGCTCGAACTGGGCGACTACCTGGCGCGCAACGTCATCGAAGAACTGCGCCGCGTGCCCGGCGTGGGCAAGGTGCAGCTGTTCGGCGCCGAACGGGCGATGCGGGTCTGGGTCGATCCCGCGAAACTGACCGCCCATAACGTCTCGATGGGCGATGTCACCGCCGCCATCGCCGCCCAGAACGTGCAGATCGCGCCGGGCCGGGTAGGCGACACGCCGTCCGTGCCCGGCCAGCGCGTTACCACGCCGCTGACGGTACAGGGCCAGCTGTGCAACGCCCAGGAATTCTCCGCCATCGTGCTGCGCGCAGGCCGCGACGGCTCGCTGGTCACGCTGGCAGATGTGGCGCGGGTGGAACTGGGTGCGCAAAGCTACAGCTTCCAGACGCGCGAAAACGGCGTGGAATCGGCCGGCGCGGCGGTTTCGCTTTCGCCCGGCGCCAACGCCGTAGCCACCGCCGCCGGCATCCGTGCACGGATGGAGGAACTGGCCAAGTCGATGCCGGCCGGGATGACCTATTCGGTGCCGTTCGACACCGCGCCCTTCGTCAAGATCTCGATCGAAAAAGTGGTGACCACGCTGGTGGAGGCCATGGTGCTGGTATTCCTGGTGATGTATCTGTTCCTGCAAAAGGTACGCTACACGGTGATACCCGCGATTGTCGCGCCGATTGCGCTGATGGGCACTTTTGCCGTGATGGCGGTAGCCGGCTATTCGATCAACGTGCTCACCATGTTCGGCATGGTGCTGGCGATCGGCATCATCGTCGATGACGCCATCGTGGTGGTGGAAGCCGTGGAAAGGTTGATGGCCACCGAGCGCCTGTCGCCGCGCGAGGCCACATCGCGCGCCATGAAGGAGATCAGCGGCGCCGTGGTAGGCATCACGGCGGTGCTCACGGCCGTGTTCATCCCGATGGCGCTGGCCGCCGGTTCGGTCGGCGTGATCTACCGCCAGTTCACGGTGGCGATGGCGGTATCCATCCTGTTCTCGGCGTTTTTGGCGCTCACGCTCACACCGGCGCTGTGCGCCACCATGCTCAAGCCCATCGGTCCCGACGACCATGTCAAAAAAGGCTTCTTCGGCTGGTTCGACCGCGGTTTCGAGCGCTTGACGGTGCGCTATGCGGCCGGCACCACGCTGCTGCTCAAGCGCGGCGGCCGCATGATGCTGCTGTACGCGGTCATTGCCGCCGCCGTGGCCTGGGGCTTTACGCGGTTGTCGTCGGCCTTTTTGCCGGAAGAGGACCAGGGCTATTTCATCACCTCGTTCCAGTTGCCGTCCGACGCCACCACCGGCCGCACGCTGGAGGTAGTCGAGCAGTACGAGCAGCACGTGGCCAGCCGTCCCGGCATCGAGGTCAATCAGTCGGTACTGGGCTTTGGTTTCTCCGGCTCCGGCCCCAATGCGGCGTTGGCGTTCACCATGCTTAACGACTGGTCGAAGCGCGACGGCGCCAGCGCCCAGGAAGAAGTGCTGCAAGCGCAGCTGGCGATGGCTACCGCGCGTGAAGGCATGATCATGTCGGTGCTGCCGCCAGCCATCGACGAACTGGGCAACTCGTCCGGCTTCGTGCTACGCCTGCAGGACCGCGCCAACCACGGCGCCGCCGCGCTGCAGGCAGCGCAGAACCGGCTACTGGCACTGGCTGCGCAAAGCCCGCTGCTGGCGGCGGTGTACCCGGACGGTTTGCCGCCCGGCGCCAGCGTACGCCTGGAGATCGACCGCAAAAAGGCCGAGGCGCTGGGCGTGTCGTTTGCTGCCGTGAGCGACATGCTCACCACCGCCACCGGCTCGACTTACGTGAACGACTTTCCCAACTCCGGCCGCATGCAGCAGGTGATCGTGCAAGCCGACGCCCCGGCGCGCATGCAGGTCGACGACCTGCTCGCGCTGCGCATTCGTAACAGCGATGGCGGCATGGTGGCGCTACGGGAAGTCGTCCAGCCGGTGTGGCAGCAAACGCCGCTGCAACTGGTGCGCTTCCAGGGCTACCTGTCGAGCCGCATCAGCGGCGGTGCGGCGCCCGGTGTGTCGAGCGGTGCCGCCATGGCCGAGATGGAGCGCCTCGCTGCGCAACTGCCGCCCGGCTTCGGCGTGACCTGGGCCGGACAGTCGCTGCAAGAGAAGGAGTCGGCGTCGCAGGCGCCAATGCTGATGGCGCTGTCGATGCTGGTGGTGTTCCTGGTGCTGGCCGCGCTGTACGAAAGCTGGGCGATTCCGGTCTCGGTCATGCTGGTGGTGCCACTGGGCCTGCTGGGCGCCCTGCTCGCGGTGGGCTTGCGCGGCATGCCGAACGATGTGTTCTTCAAGGTCGGCATGATCACCATCATCGGCCTGTCGGCCAAGAACGCGATCCTGATCGTCGAATTTGCGCGCCAACTGCATGCGGAAGGCAAAAGCCTGGTGGAAGCGGCCATCGAAGCGGCGCGCCTGCGCCTGCGGCCGATCCTGATGACGTCGCTGGCATTTACGCTGGGCGTGGTGCCGCTGATGCTGGCGACCGGCGCCAGCGCCGAAACCCAGCACGCGATCGGTACCGGCGTGTTCGGCGGCATGGTGGCCGCCACCGTGCTGGCGATTTTCTTTGTCCCGGTATTTTTTGTCGTGGTGGTGGGCGGCGCCGAGCGCCTGGCGCGCTGGCGCGGGCCCCGGCAGCCATCGGCCGCCACCACGCTCGAGGAGCAAGCGCCATGATGCGCCATAAATTGATGACTGTTTTCGTGGCCGCCGCGCTGTCGGCATGTACGCTGGCGCCCACGCTGGAAAAGCCGGCGCTGCCGGTGGCGGCAAGCTATGCCGACGCCACTGCCCCCAACATTGGCAACGGCGCCGACATGCCCTGGCGCACCATGCTGCCCGACCCGCGCCTGCAACAACTGGTGGAACTGGCGCTGGCCAACAACCGCGATCTGCGCGCAGCTGCGCTCAATGTCGCTGCAGTCCAGGCGCAGTACCGCATCGAGGACGCCAACCGGCTGCCGAGGGTGGACGTGGCCGCTGGCGCTGCGCGCCAGCGCATCAGCGCCAGCGACTTGCAGCCGCGCGCGATCCAGGAAAGCAGCAGCGCCGGCCTGGCGATCAATGCCTTCGAGCTCGATTTCTTCGGCCGCCTGCGCTCGTTGTCGGACGCCGCCTTCGCGCGCTACCTGGCGTCGGTGGAAGGCCAGCGCGCCGCGCGCCTGACCCTGATCGCGGCGGTGGCGGACGCCTACCTCGAACAGCGGCTGGCACAGGAGCAGGCGCAGCTCACGCAGCGCACCCTGGACGACTGGCGCCAGTCGCAGGCGCTCACCGAACGCCTGCACACGGCGCAGCAACGCAGCGGCATCGACCTGGCCCAGGCGCGCGGCCAGGTGGCAACGGCCGAAGCGGACCTGCAGGCACGCGACCGCGCGCTGCGCCTGGCGCGCAACAACCTGGAACTGCTGGTAGGCGCTCCCGTCCCCGCCGGCTTGCCGGACGGCGCGGCGCTGTCAGCGCAGCCGGTACTCACCGCCCTGCCCGCCGGACTGCCATCGGACCTGCTGGCGCGGCGGCCCGACATCATCCAGGCCGAGCACGTGCTGGTGGCCGCCAACGCCGATATCGGCGCGGCCCGCGCAGCGTTCTTCCCGCGCATCTCGCTCACCGCGCAACTGGGCTTCGCCAGCCCGGAAATCGGTGGCCTGTTCCGCGGCAGCCAGCGTACCTGGTCGTTCGCGCCGCAGCTGACGCAACCGATCTTCAACGCCGGCCAGCTGAACGCCGAGCTGCGCCTGGCCGAAGTGCGCAAGTCGATCGCGGTGGTGCAGTACGAACGGGCGATCCAGTCGGCCTTTCGCGAAGTGGCCGACGGGCTGGCCGGCAGCCAGACCTACCGTCTGCAAATCGAAGCCCAGCAACGGGTGGTGGAAGCGGCCCAGCTGCGCGAACGGCTGTCGAAGCTGCGCTACGGCGCCGGCCAGGACAGCCGACTGGAGCTGCTCGACGCCCAGCGCCAGTCATATGCAGCGCAAGGTACGCTGCTCGACCTGCGACGCGAGCAGTTCCGGTCAGCAGTGGCGCTGTACAAGGCCCTGGGGGGTGGTGCGGAGGGTTAGTTCGGTGGTGGCGCCGGATTGCGCACCTGCTCGAGCAGCGCCATCGCCGCCTGCTCGGCGGCCGCCTCGGCTTCGTCCGCGCTGGCGAACACCTGGTCGGCCGCCACCCGCTGGCGTTCATGAATCACGTTCATGTGCATGGGCGTGGCCGAAGGCGCCGAAATGGAAACGAACGCGCCCCACTGGTCGCTGCCCTCCAGCGCCTCGGCCACGTATTCGACCTGGTATTCATCGACGGTTTTGATTGGCATGATGCACCTCCTGAAAGTTGGTTAGCCAATATAACCGCAGTGATACCGGGCGTGGCGCGCGGCTAACGCAGGGCCGCCTCGGCATCATCCTCCGCCATCTCGTACCACATCGCATTGAGCACCCCAAACATCGCTGCCAGCGGCAGCCCCAGAATCCAGGCGAAATACCACATGATTGACTCCTTTATCGAAAATTAATAGGCATGGCCGCGCTGGTCGGCAATCGCCGCGCCATCGACCTTGCCCCACAAGACCTTGTATACCCAGCTGGTATACGCCACGATCAGCGGAATGAACACGCTCGACACCACCAGCATGATGAACAGCGTCAGGTGGCTCGACGACGAATCCCATACCGTCAGGCTGGCGCGCGGGTCGAGCGACGACGGCAGGATGAACGGGAACATCGCCGCGCCCACGCCCAGGATGATGCCGGCGATTGCCGCGCCGGATGCCAGCAGCGCCAGGCCGCCGCGCCGCGCGCGCATCAGGGCCAGCGCCAGCAGCGACGCGACCAGGCCCAGTACCGGTGCGGCCCAGGTCCAGCGATGGTTGTCGAAGTTGGCGAACCAGGCACCGGTGGCCACTTGCGCGGTCTTGAACAGCGGGTTCGATGGGCCTTCGGTGACGATGGCGCTGGTAATGCGGTAACCATCGACCGCCTGCCACAGCACCACGCCGGCTGCCGCGTACAGCACCACGGTGGCAATCGCGGCCACGCTGCCGTAGCGGCGCGCGCGGTCAGCCACAAGACCGTCAGTTTTCAGTTGCAGCCACGCCGCGCCGTGCATCGCCAGCATGGCCACCGACACCAGGCCGCACAGCAGTGCGAAGGGATTGAGCAGGCCGAGGAACGTGCCTTCGTACAGGATGTGCATATCGTCGGTGAACCGGAACGGCACGCCGAGCAGCACGTTACCGACCGCCACGCCGAAGATCAGGGCCGGGACTACGCCGGAGAAGAACAGCGCCCAGTCCCAGCGGGCGCGCCAGCGCGGGTCTTCGCGCTTGCTGCGGAATTTAAAGGCGACCGGGCGCAGTATCAACCCCACCAGGATCACGAACATGGCCAGGTAGAAGCCCGAGAACGACACCGCGTACAGCTGCGGCCACGCGGCGAAGATGGCGCCGCCACCGAGGATCAGCCACACCTGGTTGCCCTCCCACACCGGGCCGATGCTGTTGATGATGACGCGCCGTTCCAGGTCGGTCTTGCCGGCGAACGGCAGCAGCATGCCGGTGCCGAGATCGAAACCATCGGTGACGGCAAAGCCGATCAGCAGCACGCCAAGCAGCACCCACCACACCAGGCGCAGGGTTTCGTACGACACTAATTCATGCAGGATCATGATGCGCTCCTTAAGCGGAATGGGGTTGGTTGACCGCTGGTGCGGCAGGGGGACGTGGTTTGGGCAGCGACGGCACCGCAGCCACCGTGAATTCCTCCGGCCCCTTGCTGATCGCCTTGAGCATCAGCTTCATTTCGATCACCAGGAGCACGGTGTAGATCGCGGCAAAGCCGGCGATCGTGGTCAGCAAGGTCGCCACGCCCAGGTGCGACACGGCCATGGCAGTCGGCAGCACGCCTTCGATCACCCATGGCTGGCGTCCCAGTTCGGCCACGATCCAGCCAGCTTCGGCGGCCACCCAAGGCAGCGGGATCGCCAGTACGGCCACCTTCAGCAGCCAGCGGTGCTGGTCGAGCGTGCGGCGCACCGACAGGACAAAAAAAGTCGCGGTCAGGGCGATGAAGAACATGCCCAAACCAACCATCACGCGGAACGACCAGAACAACGGCGCCACCGGTGGCACCGTGTCGAGGGCAGCCTGGTGGATCTGCGCCGGCGTGGCCAGTCTTGGATCGTCCACGTAGCGCTTGAGCAGCAGAGCGTAGCCCAGCGCGTGCCCCTTTTCTTCGAAGACCGCTTTAGCCTCGGCCGGCATGGCCCTGCCCGGCGCCACGGCGCGGATGGTTTGCAGCGCATCGTAGGCGACGATGCCATCGCGGATGGTGTCTTCACCGCGCTCGACCAACTCGGCAATGCCGGGAATCTCGGTATCGAGTGAGCGGGTGCCGATCAGGCCCATCACCATCGGAATGTGCAGCGCATAGTGCGTCTCGCGCGCTTGCTGGTCGGGGAAGCCGAAGGCGGTGAAGGCGGCAGGCGCCGGCTCCGTTTCCCACATCGCTTCGATGGCGGCCAGTTTCATTTTCTGGTGTTCCGACGACTGGTAGCCACTCTCGTCGCCGAGTACCGCCACCGACAGGGACGCGGCCAGGCCGAACGCGGCGGCCACCGTCATCGAGCGCCTGGCCAGCGCCACGTGGCGGCCCTTGAGCAGGTACCATGCCGAGATGCCCAGCACGAAGATGGCGGCCACCGTGTAGCCGGCCGATACCGTGTGCACGAACTTGGCCTGCGCCACCGGGTTGGTGAGCACGGCGCCAAAGTCGGTCACTTCCATGCGCATGGTTTGCGGGTTGAGCGCCGCGCCGACCGGGTTCTGCATCCAGCCGTTGGCGATCAGGATCCACAGCGCCGACAGGTTGGAGCCGAGCGCCACCAGCCAGGTCACCACCAGGTGCGCGCGCTTGGACAGCTTGTCCCAGCCGAAGAAGAACAGGCCGACGAAGGTGGCTTCGAGGAAGAATGCCATCAGACCCTCGATGGCCAGCGGCGCGCCGAAGATGTCGCCGACGTAGTGGCTGTAATAGCTCCAGTTCATCCCGAACTGGAATTCCATGACGATGCCGGTGGCCACACCCATGGCGAAGTTAATCCCGAACAGCACGCCCCAGAACTTGACCATGTCGCGCCAGATGGTGCGGCCGGTCATGACGTACACGGTCTCCATGATGGCGAGGATGATGGACAGGCCGATGGTGAGCGGCACGAACAAAAAGTGGTACAGCGCAGTGAGCGCGAACTGCAGCCTGGATAAGGCGACGATATCGAAGTCCATGATGTTTCCCTGGTTATTACAATAATTATGATGATTGGTGTCTGATTCAGTCCTGCCGCAGCGCGGCCAGCGCGGCGTCGAAATTGCCGGTCCCGCGCCGCACATCAAAAGCGATGCGGCCATGGCGCACGCCCACCAGCCGGTCGGCCAGCGCCGCCTCGCGCCGCAGGTGGGTGGCGATGATCACGGTCTGGCCATGGTCGCGCGCGTGTCGGTCCAGGCGCTGCAAAACGTCGTGCGCGGTAGCGGCATCGAGCGCCTCGGTCGCTTCGTCGAGCAGCCATACCCGCGACGGATGCAGCAGCAGCCGCGCCAGGGCCAGTCGCCGCGCCTGGCCGCCCGACAGTCCCAGTCCGCCCTCGCCCAGCATGGTCTCCAGCCCCTTGCCGAAGCTGCGCACCTGCTCTGCCAGCCCCGCCTTGTGCAAGGCTTGCCACAAAAGGTCATCGTCGGCGTCGGGCGCGGCCAGGCGCAGGTTGTCGCCCACGCTGTCCTGGAACAGCTCCGTGCGCTGGGTGAACAGGCAGGCTGCCGGTGCCTGCACGTTGCCGGTGAGCGGCGCGATCTCGCCGGCAATCAATGCCAGCAAGGTCGATTTGCCGGCGCCGCTGGGGCCTACCAGCGCCACGCGCTCGCCGGCGACGATGCGCAGGTCGATGGCGTGGACCAGCGGGGATGTTCCCGATGGTGCGGCCGATACCTTGTCGAAAACGATGTCACCGTCGGTACCAGTGCGGACATCAGCATCGGCACCCGCTGCCAGCGCGGGCCCGAGCCGCTTCATCGCCAGCCACAAGCGCCCGGCTTCCAGCGCGCCGCGCCGCAGGCCGGCAAAAGGCTCCATCGCAGCGAGCGCGATCAGGATGGCCAGCGCAGCCAGCGGCACCGGCATGGCGCGATACTCGACCAGGGCGGCCGAGGCCAGCAGCACCGCCGCCAGGGTGGCGCTGCCGGCGATGCCGAATGCGGCGCCGGCGCGAGTGTCGCGCAGCATCAAGGCCAGGTCGGCCCGGGCCAGCGCCTGGTCGGTGCGGGCCAGCGCCTGGCACTGGGCGTACAGGCGTCCGGCCATCGCCAGCTCGGTCTGGCCGGCCACCAGGTCGATGGCGCGGGCGCGCAGCGCTTCCACCGCGCGCGAGCGGGCCACGCCGGGACGGATTGCGCTCTTGAGCAGTAGCGCGGTGATCGCGCTGCCGCACACCAGCAGCCACAGGCCCAGCACCATGCCCAGCTGCCACTGCATCAAGCCGAGCGCCACGCCGGCCAGCGCCGCTGCGCTCAATGCGGTAGCGGCGGGTACCAGCAGGCGCAGGTAGAGCGACTCGAGCGCATCGATGTCGGCAGTGAGGCGGAACAGCAACTTGGCAGGGCTGCGCAGCAGGCGGCTGGCGGCATCGGGCCGCGACCAGCCGCGGAACAGCCGCACCCGCAATTGGGCCAACGCGCCGAAGGTCGCGTCGTGCGTGACCAGCCGTTCGGCGTAACGGGTACCGGTACGGCCCAGCGCCAGCAGGCGGATGCCGGCCGATGGGGCGAACACATCGAACATGAAGGCGGTCGAGGCGCTCATGCCGGCAATCGCCGTGGCGGTGATGAACCAGCCGGACAGGCCAAGCAAGGCCATGCCGCCCAGCGTGGTCAACGCCGCCAGCGCGGCGCCCAGCAGCAGGCGCCTCGGTTCCGCCAGTAGCAGCTGGCGCAGCGCGGTGTGTGGGGCGGCCTTCATGCAATACTCCTTTGCGGCGTGGTGCGCGCGGACAGGTCGATGGCGCGGTGCAGACGCGCGGCCAGTACCGGGTCGTGGGTGGCGACCAGCAGGGTCTTGCCCCTGGCCAGCGCCAGCAGGGCGTCGGTCACGCGGGCGGCGGTTTCGCTGTCGAGATGCGCGGTCGGTTCGTCCACCAGCAGCAGGTCGGCGTGCGGCCACACGACCACTCGCGCCAGTGCCAGGCGCACGGCTTCGCCCCCGGACAGGCCGTGGCCGCCGTCGGCCAGCATCACGCCGGGCTGCGCTTGCCCCACGGCGCCCAGTTCGGCCAGGTGCAACGCATCGGAGACCGCCAGGCTGGCATCGACCGGACGACCGAGAGTGATATTGTCTGACACCGAGGCGTTGAAGACGTGCGGGCGCTGCCCCATCCAGGCCATGCGCCGGCGCAGCGTGGCGGCGCTTTGCTCGGCCAGCTCCACGCCGCCGATGCGGATGGCGCCGCCGTCCGTCGGCAGCAGGCCCGCGAGCAGCGCCAGCAAAGTGGTCTTGCCGGCGCCGCTCGCGCCCAGCAGGGCCACGTGTTCGCCGGGGCGCACGGTGAGGGAAAAGCCATCGAACAGCGCTTGCTCGCCGGCGTGGGCGAACTGCAGGGAGCAGACCTCGACTGCTGGCGCCGACCTTGCTGGAAGACCGTTGATCGCGGTGCGCGCAGATTGGCTGGCCGCGCCCGAGCCGGCGCGCGCACCAGTGCCGACAGCGGTGCCGACAGCGGCGCTAACGGTGTCGCTAACGGCGGCGGCTGCGCCGTTGGCGTCCCCGATCAGCATCACGCCATCGGCCGCCAGGTCGCGCAAGCCGGCCAGCCCCGCCTCCCCGGCCGCCTTGTCATGCCACACCGCAGCCAGCTCGCGCAGCGGTTCGAAAAACGCCGGCGCCAGCAGCAGGATGAACAGCCCCTGGGCCAGCGTCAGCTGTGCACCCCAGGCGCCGACGTCCAGGGTGCCCAGCAGCGAAAAGCCGATATACACGGCCACCATCGCCACGCCCAGCGCCGAGAACAGCTCCAGCACCGCCGACGACAAAAACGCAATGCGCAGCACGGCCATGGTGCGGCGGCGCAGCGACTGCGCGGTATCGCCCAGGCGGGTGGCGGTGGCGTCCACCGCGTCCAGCGCGCGCAAGGTCGCCAGGCCGCGCAGGCGGTCGAGCAGGAAGGCGTTCATGCCGCCCAGCTCCACCATGTGGGCGCGACTGGCCGCTTGTGCGCCCATGCCCACCAGCGCCATGAACACCGGTATCAGGGGCGCTGCCACCAGCAGCACCAGCGCAGCGATCCACGACAACGGCGCGATGGCGGCCAGGATCGCCAGCGGCGCCAGCACGGCCTTCCAGCGCGCGGGCTGGAAGCGCACCAGGTAAGGCACCACGGCTTCGGCCTGCTCGGCCAGTACGCTGGCGGCCTGCCCCGACCGGGCGCGGTCGCGGTCCAGCGGCGAACGGCGCGCCAGCGCTGCGATTGCGCCAGCGCGCAGCGCCGACAAATGGCTGCGCGCCGCAGCGTACATCGTGCGCGCGCCCCAGGCCTCGGCCAGCGCGCGCAGCACGCCCAGCACCAGGATGACCGCTGCCGGCAGCAGCGCGGCACGCCAGCCAGTACCTGCCACCATGCCCTGTACCGCCCATGCCAGCAGCGCCGCCTGCGGCAACCACGCGAGGGCGGCGGCGCCCTGCACCATCGCGGGCAGGCGGGGAACGACGAACACCGGCGGGGAAACACTTGCGGAAGACATGATAAACATCCTGTAATTACTGAGTTTTCAGAAATTCTTGTAAATTCGATTTTTAGTATAATACGCCGAAACGATGATGTACATCACTTTTAAACACGGAGACGTCCACCATGCCCAATACCCCAGCCGCACCGACGCCAAACAACTTCCAGATGACGCCACTGGCCCAGGGCTTCATCAGCCACTTCGGCGAGATGGGCAGCCGCTGGGGATTCAACCGCACGGTGGGACAGGTGTATGCGCTGCTGTTCGTGTCCGAGCAGCCGCTGCACGCGGACGAAATCGCCGAGCACCTGGCGTTCTCGCGGTCGAACGTGAGCATCGGTCTGAAGGAATTGCAAGGCTGGGGCTTGATACGGCAGACGCGCCTGCCGGGCGACCGGCGCGAGTATTTTTCATCGCTGGGCGATGTCTGGCAGATTTTCAAGGTGGTGGCGGCCGAGCGGCGCCGGCGCGAAGTGGCGCCCACGCTGACCGTGTTGCGCGAATCGCTCATGGCGCCGGCGGACGAGCCTGGCGACCGCTACGCCCAGCAGCGCATGCGCGAGATGTACGAACTGGTGGACCTGGCCAACACCTGGTTCGAGGAGATGCAGCACCTGTCGCCCGAGTCACTGGCGCAGCTGATGAAGATGGGCGCCAAGGTGCAAAAGCTCCTCAGCACCAAGGACCGCCTGCTGGGCGGTAAGGCCAAATCCTCCTGAACTACTAGCGGAAGCCTTCGAAAGCCACCTTCAGCATGTGGCGCACAATGTCGTCGTTGGACATCTTGCTGTACTTTTGCAGGTACTCCACCGCCGGATCACAGGTGCGCGCGTAGTAGCTGAACAGGATCACGTCGGTGGGCAGGTCGCGGCTCAGCAGCCCCTGCTCCTGCGCCTGTTCCACCATGGCCTCGAGCTGGCGATTGAGTTTCCTCACGCGCAGCATGTACTTCAGATTACGCATCAACATCTCGCGCACGTGGGCGCTGGTCGAGGGCAGAAACGGCAGGCCGCCGTCCAGGCGCACCCGCAGCGCCCACTCGAGCAGCGCCGATAATTTTTGCAGCGGACCGAGGTTGGCGTCCAGCGCCACCACGTAATCGAGCGCGCCTTCCAGCAGGCGTATCAACGCCTCCCCTACCAGCTCCTCCTTCGACTTGAAGTGCTTGTACAGGCTCGGCTTGGAGATGCCGACCGCGCCCGCGATGTCGTCCATGGTCATCAAGTCGTAGCCCTTGTTGCTCAGCACCACCGTCGTGACATCGAGAATGGCCTGCTCGCGCAGCTTAAATGCCTGATTTTTAAAGCTTATTTTCGGAAAGATACTCATGAGTTAAATTTCGCTACTAATCAGTAGCGTTTATGATTGATTGGTAGTAATATTATCACGCAGGTAGAAACACGGTCGCGATATTGACAACAATCATATACATACATGACTCCAACACGCCAACGCATCGCCGTCATCGGCGCCGGTATATCCGGCCTGGGCAGCGCCTATTTTCTCAACCGCCAGCACGACGTGGTGCTGTTCGAAGCGGGCGGCTACCTCGGTGGCCACAGCAACACGGTGGACGTCACGCTCGAGGGCCGCACCTGCGGCGTCGATACCGGCTTCCTGGTTTTCAATGAGCGCACCTACCCCAACCTGATCGCCCTGTTCGAGGAACTGGGCGTGGCCAGCATCGCCAGCGACATGTCGTTCGGCGTGTCGATGGACGATGGCGCCATGGAGTGGGCGGGCACCAGTCTCGACACCGTGTTCGCCCAGCGCGCGCACCTGTTGTCGCCATCGTTCCTCGGCATGATCAAGGACATCCTGCACTTCAACCGCCATGCCGACGCCTACCTGGCGCAGTGCCTGCAAACCCCGGTCACGCTTGGTGCGCTGCTGCGGCAGCATGGCTATGGCGAGCGTTTTCGCGAAGCCTACATGCTGCCGATGGCCGCCGCCATCTGGTCCAGTTCACCGCGCGACATCCTCGATTTTCCGGCCGCGACCTTTCTGCGCTTTTGCCTGAACCACGGCCTGCTGCAAGTAAACGACCGCCCGCAATGGCGCACTGTGGCCGGCGGCTCGCGCAACTACGTGGCCAAGATGGCCGCCACCCTGCCCGAGCGCCGCGTGGCCAGTGCGGTGGCCGGGGTGAGGCGTGAAAACGGTCAACTGGTGGTTTCCAGCAGTGCCGGCGACGAAGTCTTCGACGCCGTGGTCTTCGCCACCCACGCGCCCACCACGCTGGAACTGCTGCTCGACGCCGACGCGGACGAGCGGGCCATCCTGGGCGGGGTGCGCTACCAGCCCAACCGCGCCTGGCTGCACACCGATGTGCGCCTGATGCCGCGCCGGCGCAAGGTGTGGTCGGCCTGGAATTACCTGTCGAGCCCCGCGCAGGACGGCCAGCGCCCGGTGTGCGTGACCTACTGGCTCAACCAGTTGCAGGACCTGCGGTTCGAGACGCCGGTGCTGGTCACGCTCAATCCGCACAGGCCGCCCGCGCCGGAAACGGTGCACGCCAGCTTCGACTACGAACACCCGATCATGGATCAATCCACCATCGCCGCCCAGCAGCAGCTGCCGAGCATCCAGGGCAAGGACGGCATCTGGTATGCCGGCGCCTGGACCGGTTACGGCTTCCACGAAGACGGCCTGAAGTCGGCGCTGCGCGTGGCGGCCGCCTTCGACGTGGCGCCCGACTGGATGGTGCTGCCGTGACGCTCTCTGTTACAGCGCCAGCGGCGCAGCTGGTGCACGGCCAGGTGATGCACGAGCGCCTGCGCCCGGCGCGCAACCGCTTCGTCTACCCGGTATGCTACGTGCGCCTGAACCTGGCACGGCTCGATGCCGATGCCGGCGCGCTCACCAGCCGCTGGTTCGGCGTGGATTGCTGGCGGCCGCTGTCGCTGCGCACCCGCGACTACGGCCCCCGCGACGGCGCCAGCCTCGACGCCTGGATGCGCGCGCTGCTGCGCGAACACGACATCGATGCAGACGGCGAAATCTGGCTGCAAACTTTTCCGCGCGTGGCCGGCTATGTCTTCAATCCGGTCAGCTTCTGGCAGTGCTACGACGCCGCCGGACGCCTGGCCGCCGTGCTGGCCGAAGTGAACAGCACATTCGGCGAAACCCATCGCTACCTGCTGCGCATGGCGACGACCGGCCCCCATGCCGGCACGGCGATCGCCACCAAGCTGCTGCACGTTTCACCATTTTGCGAAGTGAAGGGCGAATACCGCTTCCGCTTCCGGCTCGGCGAGCTGGCGCAGCACACCGCCATCGACTACCACGACGACGACGGCCTGCTCCTGAAGACCGCCGTCAGCGGCCGACCGGTGCCGCTCACCGCCGCCGCCGCCCGCCGCGCCCTGCTGCGCTATCCGCTGCTGGGCGTGGCCATCGTCGCCCGCATTCATTGGCAAGCGCTGCGCCTGTGGCGCAAGCGCGTGCCCTTTTTCAGCAAGCCGCCCGCGCGGCTGCCCGACACCACCGTACACCAGGAGACCGCCCGATGACCACCACCGTGACGACCCCGCCGTTGGCGGCGCCCGCAGGGGCCCGCATGTTCCTGAAATTATTGGCGCGCATCCGCCGCGGCCACCTGGAACTGATCACGCCCGACGGCGCGCGCATGGTCTTCGGTAACGCCCACGACACCGAGGGCGCCGCGCTGCACGTGCACGACTGGCGCGCCTGCCAGCGCATCCTGGCCGCTGGCGACATCGGCTTTGCCGAAGCCTACGCCGCCGGCTGGGCCGATACGCCCGACCTCACGGCCCTGATGCGGCTGGCCCTGCGCAACGAGGCGGCATTGGACCAGATGCTGTTCGGCGGCGCCCTGGCGCGCTGCTGGTATCGCCTGCGCCACTGGCTGCGGCCCAACAGCCGCAAGGGCAGTGCACGCAACATCCACGCCCACTACGACATCGGCAACGATTTCTACCAGCTGTGGCTGGACTCAACCTGGACCTATTCCAGCGCGATCTTTGCCGGCGACTATAGCCAGGCACTGGAAAGCGCCCAACTGCGCAAGTACCAGCGCATCATCGACACGCTGCAACTGCGCGCCGGCGACCGCGTGCTGGAAATCGGCTGCGGCTGGGGAGGATTTGCGGTGCACGCGGCGCAGCAAGGCATACAGGTGCACGGCGTGACGATCTCGCCCTCGCAGCTGGAGGTGGCGCACCAGCGCATCGCCGCGCTCAAGCTGGGCGACCTGGCGCAACTCGAACTGCGCGACTACCGCGACCTCGATGGCCAGTACGACGCCGTGGTCTCGATCGAGATGTTCGAGGCGGTGGGCGAGCGTTACTGGGCCGGCTATTTCGAGACCGTGGCGGCGCGCCTGGCGCCCGGTGGCCGCGCGCTGGTGCAGTCGATCACCATCGGCGAAGAATTTTTCCCGCGCTACCGCAGCAGCGCCGATTTCATCCAGCAGTACATCTTCCCCGGCGGCATGCTGCCCAGCGTGGAGCGCTTCGAGCGCCACGCCGCGCGCGCCGGCCTGCAGCCGCAGGAGCGCTACGCCTTCGGCCCCGACTACGCCGAGACGCTGCGCCGCTGGGACGCCGACTGCCGAGCCAAGCGTCCGGCCATCGACGCGAAAGGCTACGACCAGCGCTTCATGCGCATCTGGCATATGTACTTGGCGTATTGCGAGGCGGCGTTCGACGAGGGGCGCACCGACGTGGTCCAGTTCCTGCTGAAAAAGGCCTGAGCCCATGAAACCCTCGAGCATCGGCGTGCTGCGCGCCCTGGTCCTGACCGCCGTGCTGGCCAGCGGCTGGTGTAGCGCCGCCACCTGGCGCGACGACCTGCCGCAAGCGCAGGCACTGGGCGGCGGCGAGATGCGCTTCCTCGGTTTTCGGATCTACCACGCCACCTTGTGGGCCGATCAAAAGCCGTTCCAGCCAGGCCGCGCGTTCGCGCTGCAACTGACCTACCACCGCAGCATCGCGCGCGACCGCCTGGTGCAGACCAGCATCGACGAGATCCGCCGCATCAGCCGCCCCGCCATCGACACTGCCACGCTGGCGCGCTGGGAAACCGCGCTGCGCGGCGCCATGGTCGATGTGGCGGAAGGCGACCAGTTGATCGGCGTGTACGTGCCGGAACGCGGCATGCGCCTGTACAGCGAACAGAAACTGCTGGCCGATATCGACGACCCGGCGCTGGCGCGCGCATTCTTCGCGATCTGGCTCGACCCGGCCACGCGCGACCAGGGCTTGCGCCGCCAGTTACTGGGACAGCCGTGAGCCAGCACACGTCCCAGTGGCGCTATGCGGCCTATGGCCTGGCCGGCCTGCCGCTGGCCATGTCGGCGCTGCCGGTGTACGTGCAGGTGCCGGCCTATTACACCTCGGTGCATGGCATGTCGCTGGCCACGCTGGGCTGGATCCTGTTTGCCGCGCGCCTGGTCGATACCGTGCAGGATCCGCTGCTGGGCCACGCCATCGACCGCCTGCATGGCGGCATCGCCCGCTGGATGGCGCCGGCCGCGCTGCTGCTGGCGTTGTCGTTCGCCGGCCTGTGGCTGCCGCCGATGGCTGGCGTCTCGAGCGGCTGGTGGCTGGCGGCCATGCTGGTACTGGTGTACACCGCGCACAGCATGGTCAACATCGCCTACCTGGCCTGGGGTGCGCGCATCGGCGGCCATGACAACAAGCCGGCGCAACTGGCCGCCGCCGGCTGGCGCGAAGGTGCGGGGCTGGTGGGCGTGATGCTGGCCAGCGTGATCCCGGCGGCGATCCTGCAAGGCGATCCGGCTCGCGCACCAGCCGACATGCTGCTGTTCAGCGGCCTGTTCGGCGGTTTGCTGCTGCTGGCGATGCTGGCCCTGCTGCGCGCGGCGCCAGCCTGGCCACAACCGGTGCAGGCCGCAGCCGACTGGCGCGCGGCGCTGCGCCGCATGGCCGCCAACCAGGGCTTTCGCCGCCTGCTGGCGCCGTATTTTCTGAATGCGTTGTCGGTATCGCTGCCGGCCACGCTGGCGCTGTTTTTCATCAACGACCGCCTGCAGGCGGGCGCCATGGCCGGGCCGTTCCTGGCCTGTTACTTCGCTGCAGCCGCCTGCGGCCTGCCGCTGTGGACCCGGCTGGCCGCGCGCATCGGCCCCGCCGCCTGCTGGCGGCTGGGCATGGTGCTGGCGGTACTGGGCTTTGCCGGCGCCACCCTGCTCGGCCCCGGCGACACCTGGCCTTACCTGGCCGTGTGTATCGCCGCCGGCGCCGCGCTGGGCGCCGACCTGGCCATGCCGCCGGTACTGCTGGCGCGCCTGATCGACACCGGCGAATCGACCGGCATCTACTACGGCACCCTGACCCTGCTGGGCAAGCTGGCGCTGGCCTTGTCCGGGCTGGCGTTGCCGGTACTGGCGTGGCTCGGTTATCGGCCCGGCGTGGCCGAACACACGCTGGCGCTGGCGCTGGTCTACGCGGGCGTGCCCTGCTTGCTCAAGCTGATGGCATTGTATTCATTGAAATCGCTGTCGCGGCTCGCACCGCCCCTTCCTTCATCATCACGGAGCATCCCATGAAAAAACCGCTGATCGCCGCATCGCTGGCGGCCCTGCTGGCCGGCTCCCTGGCCGGCTGCGCCGGTCCCGATGTGCAGCACTACAAGAACGTGGCGCCCAAGCTGGACGTGGCGCGCTACTTCGCCGGCACCACCGATGCCTGGGGCATGTTCCAGCGCCGGAACGGCGAAGTGGTCAAGCGCTTCCATGTCACCATCACCGGCACCGGCGACGACCAGGCGTTCACGCTCGACGAACGATTCCGCTACGACGACGGCACCACGGAGCAGCGCGTGTGGAAACTGACCCGCGCGGCGGACGGCGGCTGGATAGGCCGCGCCGGCGACGTGCGCGGCGAGGCCAAAGGAGAAGTCGCCGGCAACGCGCTGCGCTGGCAGTACACCCTGATGCTGCCGGTGGACGGCACCACCTGGGCCATGAGCATGGACGACTGGATGTTCCTCATCGACGACTGCACCATGATCAACCGCGCCAGCATGAGCAAGTTGGGCGTGGAAGTGGGCCAGGTCACGCTCACATTCCGGAGACGCGCATGCGCCCCCTGAACCGCCGCATTCCCGACTGGCGCGGACGGCGCGTATGGGTGGTCGGCGCCTCGAGCGGCATCGGCGCCGCGCTGGCGACCGAACTGCTGCAGCTGGGCGCCCGCGTGGCCGTCTCGGCGCGCCGCGCCGACCGCCTGCAGGCGCTGGCACAGGACCACGCCAGCGCCATCGTGGCGCCGTTCGACATCGTGGACATCGACGCCTGGGGAGCGCAGTATCGCGCCATCTGCGACCAGGCCGGCGGCGTCGACCTGATCGTATTTTGCGCGGCCGACTACCAGCCCGAACGCAGCTGGGAAGTGACCGCCGCCGGCGCCGCGCACACGCTGGCCATCAACCTGGGCAGCGTGTACACCGGCCTGGCAACCGTACTGCCCGACATGCTGGCGCGCGGCAGCGGCGGTGTGGCCATCGTGGCCAGCGTGGCCGGCTACCTGGGTTTGCCCAACGCCAGCGTGTACGGTCCCGGCAAGGCGGCGCTGATCAACCTGGCCGAGTTGCTGTACCTGGACCTGCATCCACGCGGACTCGATGTGTACCTGGTCAATCCGGGCTTCGTGCAAACCTCGCTCACGGCCAAGAACGATTTCCCCATGCCTGCGCTGCAAACGCCGCAGGCGGCAGCGCAGGCGATCCGTCGCGGACTGGCGCGGGGCGCATTCGAAATCCACTTCCCCAAGCGTTTCACGTGGGCGATAAAACTGGTGCGCATGCTGCCCTACCGGCTGCGCTTTGCCATGATGGCCAATCTGCTCAAACCGCAATGACCGTCCTCGAACCTCTGCTGCAATGGTACGCCGCGATCACCCCGCAAACGATCGCGCGCGCCGCCGAATTTTATGCCGCCGACGCGCACTTTCGCGACCCGTTCAACGACGTGCGCGGCGTGCCGGCCATCGAAACCATTTTTCGCCACATGTTCGCCTCTACCGAGCAGCCGCGCTTCGTCATCATCGAGCGCATCGCCCAGGACGACCAGGCTTTCGTGACGTGGCGTTTCCTGTTTACGCTGCGCGGGGCGGAGTACCAAGTGGAAGGCGGCAGCCACCTGCGCTTCAACGCGCAGGGACTGGTGATCGAACACCGCGACTACTGGGACGCCGCGGAAGAACTGCTGCAAAAACTGCCGCTGATCGGCGCCCCTATCCGCTGGCTGCGCGGCCGCTTCAGGGCAGGCTGACCCTTCGGGGTCAGTGCCGACATTCGGACACGAGCCCAGCAATACTGCTGTCGGGCCGCTCTTCGGCGCTATTCGAAATTCAGCGAATTGAAGAAACGGTCCTTGAGCTTCAATACCTGTTTCTCCTGGGCTTTATCAGCGGCCACGCCCAGCATGAACGTCCCTCCCGGCACGCGGAACCACAGCCCATGATTGATTTTGGCATTGGGCTCCGAGATCGTCGAGTCGATCGTGGCACCGATTCTCGAACCTGGACCGGAGCGCTCGAACGCGGCGATAAACACTATCCCCTCCCGGTTACACCGCGCAGAATGAAGGCCGGCTGCTCGCCGCTGCCTTTCGTCATGTCGACAAAGGTGCCCGGCATGTCGATCGAAAACCGTCCTTCGGTCGAGCGCGCCCTGGCCCATCCATCGTGCGACCCCACGGATGCATGGGGAATATGTTTTAGGTCGGCGTATTGGTGTGCGGCGACGGGCAATGAAGGCAAGGCGACAGTTGCCGGCTGCATGAAAAAGAAACGGCGACCACGGCCGGATGCCATCTTGGTACCGAAAAATCTCATCCGCTTTCCAACGACACTGTTCGCCTTTCCCCCCTTGCTGCGCGGACTTGATGATGGCGTCGCACTTTACGCCATTCTGCGCCAGCGCTTGATGAGAACCAGGCAGCAACAGCAGCAACGCCAAACGCCTTGAAATTTTCACGTAAATGCCTTTGACAACGATTGTTTACTGAACAAAAAGCCGGGAGCGATTACAGTGGATCCAGCTCGCTGCAAACCCGCTGGCCGATACGCTTGCTCATATTCGTAAAGTCGAACGAACGGCCATCGATCCTGAACATGTCGGCAATCTCGCCGGTATGCGCAAAACCAGCGCGCCGGTACAGCCTGATAGCCGGCTGGTTGACCGACAGCACCTGCAAATCGATCCAGTCCAGCGCCGCATGCGCCACCGCCCAGGCCTCGGCATGGGCGATTAAAGCGCTGCCCAGTCCCAGCTTGCGCGCCTGGCGATGCACGCCCATGCCCAGCAGGCAGCGATGCGCAGCCTGCCGCTCGGCATGGGCGCGCAGATCGATATGCCCGACCAGGGCGCCATCGGGCTCGAACGCGCCCCACAACCGGCGCCATCCCGGAGCGCCAACAGCGATGTCGAGAGCACCTCGGAAAGCAGCGGCCCGCTCCGGCGCAAACACCGATGCATCCTTGGACAAGGGCTGAAAATACACGCCACTGGGCTGGCCGTTATCGGCCAGGTGATCGTTCAGATAGACGCTGAAGCCATCGAACTCCGAAGACGTAATCGGTTCGACAGTGTATGCAATGCTCATTGCGTGTGCAGTTTCTTGGTCATGAAGATGCGGCTGACGCCTTCCTGTTCGGACGCGATCTCACCGAACCGTGTCCAGCCATTTTTCTCGTAAAAGCCGGGCGCCTGGAAGCTGATGGTGTACAGCACAGCGGAGCGGCAACCGCGCGCCCGCGCCTCGGCTTCGAATGCATCGAGCACCTTGGTTCCGAGGCCTGCGCCGCGTGATGTCTCGGGAAGATGAAAAAGGTCCAGGAAAGCCAGGCCCAGCGAAGTTCTGCCCACGGCACCGCCCAGGACCTCGCCGGTCTCGGGATGCTGGACGATGACATTCAACGGCCGCCGATCAGTGGCGCCACACGCAGCCTGGTTGAAATCATCCAGACCGGTGCCGAGGATTTTCTCGAATTCGGGGTTTTCGGTATCGCCGACAACAATAAGATTTTCTTTCAAGTCAGTTCCTTTTGATGGATGCCGCCTGCCCCGCCCGCAACAGTGGATACGGATTGATCGCGCCGCCCATATCGTACACGCCATAGTGCAGATGTGGCGGCGTGCCTTTGGCGTTGCCCGTATCGCCCACGTAGCCGAGCACCCGCCCGGCCTCGATGCGCATGCCGGCTTCCACGTCCGCGTAGCGATCGAGGTGGGCATAGTAATGGCGCTGGCCGCCCGGCCCCATCACCCACACCACCTGGCCACCGAGGCGATTGGTGCCAACGCGCGCGACGATGCCTTCGGTGGTCGACAGCACAGGCGTGCCACGCCTGGCGAAAATATCGATGCCCTCGTGCTTGCGCCCTTCGCTGCGCGCACCGCCCCAGGTATCGCGCAAGGCGCGCGGCTTGACGCCTTCGACCGGCACCGGCAGCACGGCGGGCTTGTCCATCGCGGCCAGGCGCACCGTGTACATGGCGCGCTCGATGCCTGGTCCGATGAAAACGTAGCCCAGGATGAGGACCACCAGGACGACCAGGATACGTAAAAATATTCGAATTGCCCTCATTGCTGGTTAACTGTCATTCCGGACTCCATCCCTTGCCCGCACCAAACCCCGCAAAGAACCCCGCCCGGGTACTGTAAGCAGTCTTGGCCTCCTGCGCATCGATCACCCGGCCATGCTGGCGCATGCTCGTGTCGAGCGGTTTGCCTTCGAGATCCATGCTGCCGTATTCACGCCAGCCGGCGAAGGCCGTTGCGTGCGCCGGGTTGGGCGCCGGCTGCTTGACGTTCGGTCCGGCCCAGCCGGCGGGTGCGATGTGGGGGCCCATGCGGCAGTTGATGAAGGCGACGTGGTCCCAGGTGGCGGCGTAGCCGGGGCTGCGGGCCAGCCAGGTGGCGCCGGCCGGGACGTCGTTGCCGGTCGGGCCGGGGCCGTGGGTCAGGCGGCTGTTGACGAACATGAAGCCCTTGTCCTGCGCGGCGACCGTGCGCGCCTGCAGCAGGTAGCCGCCGCTTTTACCATTGCCGCTATCGCCGACGGTGCGCAATTCGCTGTCTTCGAACAGCGCGGCCCGGTTGTTGCCCCAGATGTAGTCCACGTTGCCGGCGATGAGCGAGCGGTAGAACCACGAATAGCCGCGCACCTGCACCGTATCCTGCTCGCTGTACAAGCTGGCGTTCTTGACGATCAGCCGCCCTTCGCTGTTGAAGAACAGCGCCTCGGCCTGGCCGCCGGTGGGCGAGGCGCGCAAGGCGCTGTTGCGCAGCGTGAGGCCGTCGATGGTCACCAGGTCGGCATCCTCGATCAGGAACACTGCCCGGCCGCCGGTGATGCCGGGCGAGCGTGCGTCCTGCGCCATGCCGGACCCGGGATTCACGCCGTCGCTGTTGACGGCGTCGATTACCACGCCGTCGCGGCTCTGGCCGCGCAGGGTGAGGTTGTCCTTGCCGCGCAAGTACAGCAGCTCCCGGTAACGGCCAGCGCGGATGGTGACGGTGACCGGCGCCGTGCGCGCGGTGTGCTCCATGGCGTAATTGAGTGCGCCCTGCACCGTGCGGAAGTCGGCCGCGCCATCGTCGTCCACCACCAGTGCTTCGGCGCCAGGAGGCAAGGCGGCGCGGGTAGTAAAAGTCCAGCCCTGCTCTTTGGTGACACCGGCAAACGCCACGCCGCCGATGGCGCCAAGCAGCATGCCGTCATCGACCGTCACACGGTACTGCTCGCCCGGCGCCAGCCTGGCGTTGTGCAGGTGGATGATGGCGTCGCGCCCTTCGATGGCGACCGGCTGCCAGCGCACGGCGCGCCGCAACGGCTGGCCGGCGTAACCGAGCGAGTCAAACTCGCCGCCGGTGCGGACGGTGTCCACCAGCGCGCCGTCGCGCACGCGGTAGACGCGAATGGCGCCGCCAGACTCTCCCAGCGTGGGCGCCTGATCGAAGCGCAGCCGCAGCGGCGTATCGAACGGTACTTGATGCTCGCCTATCGCTGGCGTGATGGCGCCAGCCAGCTTGACCTCGGAACGACGCGCCGGACTGGCAGCAAGCACCCTTACCTCCAGCACCGATTGCACATTGGGGTTCTGCGGGTCGGCAAGAGTGACCGTGGTGACACCGGCTGCGCGCGGCGCCAGTAGCACCGCGCCATCGGTCACCGTTGCCGTCACCAGCGACGGTTGCGCAGCCGTGACGGTGAAGCGAAGCGCTTGCGCGCCGTTGGCCGGCGCGGCGATGGCGGCGTCTTGCAGAGCGCTTGGCGTGAGATAACCGGCCGGGGAGACCGGCACGTCGGCGTTGGCGTTGGCGGTCGCTGTCGTTGCCGCGCCTGCATTGGCAGCCACATGATAAGCACCCAACGCGCTCACCGGCACTGCCAGCGGTGCATCCCCCACCGACAACTGCACCCGCTGCGGTGCGCGCGCGAGCGCCAGCCTGGCCGGCTTGTCGATGGAGGCGCCGGTCACCGGCACGCTCATCTCGAACGCAGCGCCCTGCGCCACCACGCCGTAGCTGCCCGCCTGCGCCAGCGCGCCGTCGATCACGCTGGTGATCCGTTCGCCGTCGAGATACGCGGTGAGGCTGCTGCCGGCCATCTCGAGCCGCACCGTGTAAAACCGCCCATGCGCTGCAGCTGCGCGGTTGAACTGTTTGAGGCGGGTGAGACGGCCGTCCTGCATGCGCACGATCTCGATCTGCATGCGCCCCTTGGCATCCTGCCAGGCCAGGCCGGCGCCGTACCAGTTGCCGTCATCCTGGTAGCGGCCCACCACGTAGGCGCGGCCATCGGCTCCGGACGATGCCAGCGGCCGCAGCCGGGCTTCAACGTAAGCATCAGCGGCGCTGACGCCGGCAATGCGTACCGGCGCATCGGCTTCAATCCGCGTGGGCGCACCGGTATCCGCAGCACCAGCGTGGGCAACGACAGGCGCCAACACAGCCAGCGCCAGCAGGGCTTTCAATAACATCGCGTCTCCATGGTTTTCGAATCACTTGTGCAGTCATTCTAAACCATGCGTCGTCAGTGACGAATGCCCTGCCGCTTCAAGAATGCCAGCAGCGGTCCCGGCTCGTCGGTCTGGATGGTATCTACGCCGGCACCGATCAGATCGCCCCATGCCCGGCCCGACGTGCGCAGCGCTTCCAGGTCGCCGCCCATGCCGATCACGCTGATCACGCCCACCGACGTCAGCGTGTTGGCCCACAGCCGGACCCCGCCCGCTGCCGCCAGCTTGCGCACCGGCGCCAACTGCTCGCGCGGCAGGAACACCAGCTCCACCCCTGCAGGCCGCCGCTGCGCCGCCAATTGGCGCGTCACCACCTGCGCGGCACTGGCGCCCTCGCCCTTGCCGGTCCACGCGCCCACGATCGGCATGTACGGCACCGCTGCAAAGGCCGGATCGTCGGCGCCCACGCCCGCTGCGTCGCGGTTCACGAAACTCTTCACCAGCACGTAACGCGCCATGCCGTGCGCGGTTGCTTCCGCAATGGTCTGGGCGTAGATGTCGTCGTCCTTGATGTCGAGGTTGATCATGATGCGGCCCCTGGCAGCGGCCAGCATCTGCGCCAGCGTGGACAGGTGCTCGTCGGTGAGCTCCGGCGACATCTGGGCACCCATGTTTTGCTTCAGGCGCAGCGCCTGCAATTGCGCCAGGGTCAGGTCGGCCACCTTGCCGCGGCCATCGGTCGTGCGGTCGACCGTGGCGTCGTGGATCACCACCAGCGCACCATCGGCGCTGCGGCGCACGTCGAGCTCCATCATGTCCACGCCCAGGCGCACGCAGTGTTCCAGGGCGGCCAGCGAATTCTCGGGCGCCGCCGCCAGCTGCTGCTGCGGCGAGGCGTTGTGGCAGCCCCGGTGCGCCACGATGAACACGCCGGCGGACGGCTGGTCGAACTTGCGGCGGATCGTATCCGCGTGATCGGCAGCCATGGCGGGCTGCGTTCCAGCCAGCAGCAGCGCCGCGTACCATACCTTCAAATAGCGGCCCATGTTAAAACTCCGGCGTGTAGCGCAAGCCCACCCACGCCACCTTCGGCACGGAATAGGTATCCTTGAGCAGGTTCATAGACGGTCCGGTGAGGCTGGTCATGCGCTTGCCGGTGACGTTCTGCACCTGGCCGAACAGGGTCAGCTCGCGCGTAAGCTTGTAGCTGGCCTGCAGGTCCACCTGCGAGCGCGGCGCCCAGTACAGGTCCTGCCAGGCGATATCCGGCACGATAGCGCGCAGCGCCTTGCCCTGGCGGTTGTACGCCGCGCGCAGTTCCAGTCCGGCGCTGGCATAGAACACGGTCAGGTTGGCGGTGCGGTCGGGCTGACCCACCAGGCGGTCGATGTCGCGTGCGGAGCCATCGGACCGGCGCACCGTCATCTTGCCATCGAGCGCGCTCCAGTTGGCGCTCAAGCCCATGTCGGCGATGAGCGGGTGGATCCAGCCCAGCGAGTTGACCACCGCACTCAGTTCCGCGCCCCGGATCGATGCCTTCGACGCATTGGCCGGCCGCGTGACCACCGCGTTCACATAGTTCACACCCTGGTAGGTGTAGCCCTGCGAGGCCTGGTTGAAGATCTCGTCCTTGATGTCCTTGTTGAACACCGCCACCGACAGCAGGCCGTTGGCCGCCTTCGGCAGGCGGTAGTTCAGTGCCAGGTCGGTGTTGGTGGACAGGCGCGGCTTGATGTCCGGGTTGCCCACCGTGACCGCCACACCGGTGGCGTTTGGATTGCCCGTGTCGCCGACGTTGGTGAAACTGATGGCGCTGCGCGCCGCGTAGGAATCGTAAGTGGGCCGGCCGATGGTCTGGCTGGCAGCAGCGCGCAGGTCGAGGTCCGCGCTGGCCTGCCACGTGGTTTGCAGCGACGGCAACAGGAAGTTGTAGCGCGACGACGTGGGCAGCGGCGTCCAGGCGCCGGCCACCAGCGCGCGGCCGGCGGTGTTGAGCAGGGTGCGGTCGTCGCGCAGGCCCACCAGGGTTTTCCACTGTTCGGTGTTGAAACTGACCTGGGCGTAAGCGCCCAGCGTGCGCTCGCGATGCTCGAAGTTGTCCTGGTTGCTGAACGCAGTCTGGTTGGTGGTGTTCAGGCCACCGGCCGCCCGCAGCGCCTCGATCTGGGCGCTGGCCGCCTGCGGGTCGATGGTGATCAGTCCCAGGCCATTCTGGCTGTAGCGCAGCGGTGCGGAAGGGCCGGTCACGCCAAGCAGAGTGAGCGCCGGCTGGCTGGTGTTCGGTTCCAGGTCGTTGCGATGAATATTGTAGCCAGGACGGTCCACGGTGTAAGCGGCGCCCACGGCAAAGCCCACGCCCGGCTGATCGAGGTCGCGCCGGTAGTCGGCGCGCACGTTGCCGATGGTGTCCTGCGCCGAGCGGCGGTAGTCGTCGCGGTAGTACAGCAGCTTGTAGTTGGACAGGTTGTTGTATGCCGCCGGCGAGACGTTGAACGAATGATTCAGATTGCTGGTGTCGTAGTCGAACGCGTATTCCGGCGTGGCGACGGGAATGGCGCCGCCGGTGCCGGGTGCGCTGTAGCTGGCATTGGTGCCGTACTTGATCATCCTGATCGGTTCACGGTAGGTAGCGCGCGAGACGTTGGCGCG
The DNA here is from genome assembly GCF_031456625.1 of Duganella sp. 3397. Classification (NCBI taxonomy): domain Bacteria; kingdom Pseudomonadati; phylum Pseudomonadota; class Betaproteobacteria; order Burkholderiales; family Oxalobacteraceae; genus Duganella; species Duganella sp. 3397. Next base: position 431,798 of record NZ_JAVDVB010000005.1, on the reverse strand, counting down.
CAGGCCCAGCGTCTCGTGGTCTGCGATCTGCCAATCGACACCGCTTTGCAGCAGCCGCGTGGCGCTGGTCATGTCCTGCTGCGAGTAGCCCACTTCGACGTCGCCGCCCGGATAGCGGCCGGACGACGGCCCCTGGTTTTGCACGGTGAGCGTATTGCGCGGATCGATCAGGTTTTCGTTGCGCACCATCTGGTCGCGGAACTTGTAATAGCCGCCGGTGACAAAGCCATACACCGATTGCCATGGCTTCGCTTCGAGCTTGACGGTGAGGCCCAGGCGCGAGCGCTGGTCCTGCACATACCAGTACTTGTCCTGCTGCGGCACGGCATAGCCGTTGCCGAGGTTATTGCCACTGAGGCGGTTGCCGGCCGCGTCGTAAAAATTCTCGAACACGGTGTCGGTGGTCATGTGCGTGTCGGTGCTGGTATCGAGCTTCTGGTAGTTGGCCGCTACCACCATGCCGTACTGTTTAGCGTCGCCGAAGGTGAAGCTGCCGGTGGAGATCACGCGCTGGCCGATACGGTCCTGCGGCCGTGGGCGCGAACCGTCGCTGGCCGCCCCACCCGCTCCCTCGATGGTAAAGAACGGCCGGCCGCTGCGTTCGAAGGCGCTGCGCGTTTTCAGGTCGATAGCGCCACCGATGGCGTTCGGCTCCTGGTCGGCGCCGAAGGTTTTGGACACCACCAGCTCGCTGATCATCGACGACGGCAGCAGGTCGAGCCGCACGCCGCGTCCGATCGAACCGAGATTGCCGTTCGGCGTACCCGGCGAGGCCAGGGGCGAGCCGTCGATGGTGACGTTGTTGTAGGCCGCACCCAGGCCGCGCAGCACCGGCGTGGCCGCCTCGTCGCGCGGGTGCTCGTTGTCCAGCGTGGGCAGGACCGAGAGCCCCGGCACCCGGCGCAGCGTTTCGACGATGGTGTTGTCGGGCAGACCCTGCACCTCGTTGGCGCTGACCACGTCGGCGATGCCGCTGCGATCGAGCTTGCTCTCGATGGCTTTCAGGTAGGCGCGCTTGATGCCGGTGACGGTGACGACGGTGTCAGGCGTCGCCTGGTTATCGGCGTTGGCCGGCTGGGCCGCTTGCTGGGCGTGGGCGCCGGCCGCCATGGTCAGCGCCACGGCGGTAGGCGCCAGCAACCAGCGGTGTTTGGTCATGGTGTACTTCATCTTGTTCGATCCCCTTGCAGATGGTGCCGCGCCGGCTGGAATGCCTGCTGCGATCGGCATCGAGTGTAGGGTCGGCGCCGCTTGCCGGGGTGCGTTTCACGGTCAAATCTCACCGTGAAATACGCTGTCAAAGCCGCTGTCTCAGCGTGCGTGGCGCCACGCGCGTGCCCAGCACCGCGATATCGGTGCTGCCATTGGCCTGCAACACGCATTGCAGCAGCACTTCGAAGTCGCCGATCGCGCCATTTTCCCGCTGCGCCCGGCGGATCAGGGGCCCGAGTTGCGCGGGATTCATCATGAACTCGATGGCGGCGTCGGTCCCGGCCGAGGTGGTACCGCCGATCAGCAGCGTGTGGCCGTCGCCGCTCAGGTTGCGCTTGAAGCCGATCAGCGCATAGCCGCGCCGCGCCGGGTCGCGTGAAGAGAACGGGTAACGCGGCCGTTCACCGCTGACGGGCCGGTCGTTCAGAATGAGAAAATCACCGGTTTCACTGTCCCAGTCGATGTGAAAATTGAACTGGTTGCGATACAGCGCCCACCAGGGATTGGAAGACTCGACCCCGACGAGGATGGTGTTGTCGTGCTTGAGGTCTGACAGTTTCACATCACGTGAAAAGCGCACGTGATACCGCTGCGGCGCGGCGGTGGCCAGCTTGCCCAGTTCCGCCGCCAGCGTCACCGACGACATGCCGGTGTACCGGCGTGCGTTGTAGCGTTCCACCTCCAGCGTTGGCGTGTCCGCCGCACCGGGACGGTTGGCGATGTAGTCGGCCAGCGGCACTGCGCGGCGCGTATCGCCCTGGTACATCACCAGGCCGTTGTCGGACACCACCAGCGTGGCATCGCGGTCGGCCGGCAGCATGGTGGCCCAGAACCGCGTACTCGCATCCTGCGCCGAACTGCTCGCTGCGTCATCGCGCGACTGCCACCAAAGGATGGCCATGGCGGCCAGCACCAGCAGCATCAATGCGGGCATCAGCGCCGCCAGCCGCCAGTGATGCGCCGAAGGGACCGGGACATGCGTCGCCGGCGGCGGCGAAGAGGCAACAACGGATGCAGGCATCGGCTCCGGAGTAGCTGCCAGCGGCGCTACAGGCACAAACACCGGCACATATGCGCCCCGTGGAATCGCGATGCGAAACGCTTCCGCACGGCCCTCGTCCTCGTAATACTGGTCGAGGCGCTGGCGCAGCAGCCGCGCCGTGCTGCGCACGATGGTGTCGTCGGAAGGGTTGTAATGGTCGGGGCGGCCGAAGACGGCCGTGCCAATGCGCTGCTCGGAGAGCTGTTTTTCCTGGCCGTCGAGGGTTGCGACGCAGACGTGGCGCAGAAAAGCCGTCAGCCGTCCGCTGCGCGAAAACGCCTGGCTGGCCAGGATGCGCGCCAGCGCGGCGGTGAACTCGTCCCGCTGCGCCGCCAGTCCACCCGGGGGCGATTGCGCGCTTGCGATTGCTTCCGTTGACATCCGCTTCCATCTCCAGCCGACCATGATCACCCACAGGCTAGCAGGCGATTGTGACAACAGCGTGAATTGGCGGGGAAATCCATAAATTCATTGATTAAATTGAATTTTGGCGATAACCTCGAATTCCTGCGATTGCCTGCCATAGCGCGTAATGAAATCCGTAATTGAAAACGATGAAGTCTGCACCACCCAGCGCGCGGCCGAAATCCTCGGCGTCTCGGTCTCCTCGGTCCAGCAACTGGTGGAGTCGGGCGCCATCGAGGCCTGGAAAACGCGTGGCGGCCACCGCCGCATTCCCATGGCAGCGGTACTGGCTTACAAGGGCCAGCCGGGCCGCGAGCAGGCCACCATCCTGGTCGTGGAAGACAATCCGATGCAGCGCATCCTGTACCAGAAGCACCTGGGCGCCTGGAACCTGCCGGCGCAACTGGTATTTTGCGAGAACGGCTACCAGGCCTTGCTGGAAGTGGCCCGCCGCCAGCCCGACATCGTCGTCACCGACATCGTCATGGAAGGCATCGACGGCTATGAGCTGCTGAACACCATCGTCAACGACCCGCAACTGCGGCCCATGCACATTGCCGTCGTCTCGGCGCTCGGCGAATCGGATCTGGTGGCGCGCGGCGGTTTGCCACCGGGCGTGGTCTTTTTCGGCAAGCCGGTCAACTACGACGAATTGCGCGGCTACCTGCGCGCCGGCTGCGCCAACTTCCTGCGGGCCGCCCGATGAGCCACTACCGTTACCAGAGCATCGACCCCACCGTGCTGATGGAGGCGGCCGGCGATCACGGCACCTTTATCACGCTGTCGCACACCTTCCTCGAACATGCGCCGGGATTGTTCTCGCGGCTGGAGCAGGCGTTCGCGCGGCGCGACTATCAGGCGATTGCCGCCAGCAGCCACGCGCTCAAGGGCATGGCGATGCTGATCGGCGCCGCCACGTTCTCGAGCGAACTGCAACGCCACGAGTCGGCCGCGCGCCAGGGCTGCGCGCTCGACGCCGCCCAGGCCGAACTGGCGCCGCTGCTTGCGCTGGTAATGCGCGAGGTCACCCAGAGCATCGTACGCGCGGTACCGCAGAACTGAGCCGCCGCGCGCCATGACCGTCGTCCGACGCCGCTGGAGCGCCCTCACCGCGCGCCGCGCCACCGTACTCGTGTGCGTGGTGCTGCTGGCCATGCTGGGCGCAACCACCGCACTGGTGAGCTGGCGCCTGTACGTCCACGAAATCGCCGACTGGCGCGGCGAACTGGAAAACCTCACCCTCGTGCTGGCCGAGAACACCGCCCAGACCATGACCTCCACTTACCAGGTGCTCGACAGCATAGACGCGCTGGTGGCCGACGCCGCCGACAAAGCCGGCCCATCACCGACCGCGCGCCAGGCGGCACTCGGCAGCGCGCGCATGTCCCAGGCGCTGCGCGACCGCATCAGCGTGTCGCCGCAAATCGGCGTGGCCACCATCATCGCCGCCAGCGGCGACGTGATCAACTTCACCCGCAGCCATCCGGCGCCGCCCATCAACGTGGCCGACCGCGACTATTTTTTGCACCACGCGCAGAACGACTCGCCCAAGCCGTTCCTCTCCACCCCGGTGCGCAACAAGGGCAACCAGACCTGGACATTTTACGTGAGCCGGCGCCTGAACGACCCTGCCGGCCGGTTCGCCGGCGTGATCCTGGTGGGCGTGTCGTGCGATTTTTTCGGCGAGTTTTTCCGCAACGTGAGCCTGGGCGAACACGCCGCCATCTCGCTGTACCGCAGCGACTTTACCTTGCTGGCGCGCTGGCCGGTGCGCGAGTCCATGATGGGCAAACGCAACCTGGGCGGCGCCACGTACGACGTCATCAGCGCCGGCAAGCAGCACGACGTGGTGCTCACCAGCAGTCCGCGCGCGGCAGACGGCATGCGCCCGGTGCAGCGCATGGGCGCCGTACGCGTGGTGCGCGACTACCCGCTGATCATCAACGCCACCATCACCGAAGAACTGCTGTTCGCCGGCTGGCGCAACAACCTGCGCATGCTCGGCGCGGTGGTCCTGCCCAGCATGATCGCGGTACTGATTGCCTTTGTACTGATGGCCTTCCTGCTCAAGCGCCGCGAGGAAGATGCGCGCCAGGCGCTGGCCCTGAAGGCCGAAGCCGACGCCGCCAATGCCGCCAAGTCGCGCTTCCTGGCCGTGACCAGCCACGAGATCCGCACGCCGATGAACGGCATTGTCGGCATGAGCGAGTTGATGCTCGACACCCGCCTCGACGCCACCCAGCGCACCTACGCCGGCAATGTGCACCACGCCGCGCTGGAACTGCTCCACATCATCAACGACCTGCTCGATTTTTCCAAGGTCGAAGCTGGCCACATGCAGCTCGAACGGCAGGCCTATGCGCCGGCCCAGCTGATCGAACAGGTATTGGCGCTGCACCAGGCCAGCGCCGAACGCAAGCAGCTGCGCCTGTCGGTCGATGTCGATCACCTGCCTGGCCACGTCGAAGGCGACCCTGCGCGGGTGCGCCAGGTGCTGGGCAACCTGGTCAACAATGCCGTCAAGTTCACCCCTGCCGGCGCCATTGGCATCCGCTTGCAGGCCATCGCACCATCAGCCGGCGCCGACCCCGCGCAGTGGCGCCTGCGCTACTCGGTGACCGACAGCGGCATCGGCATCTGTCCGCACGCGCAGTCCCACCTATTCGAACCATTTCGCCAGGCCGACAGCAGTATCGGCAACCGCTACGGCGGCACCGGCCTGGGCCTGGCGATCTGCAAGCACCTGGTCGTATTGATGGGCGGCGCCATCGGGTGCGCCAGCACCCCGGGCCAGGGCTCGACCTTCAGCTTCGAGCTGCCGGCGCGGCTGGTGCCGGCGCCGCCGGCCGACAGCGCGCCGGCGTCGGCGCAGGTCGCCGCATCCGTCCCGGCGCCTGCCGGCCATGCGCTGCTGGTGGAGGACACGGAAATGAACCGGCAGCTGGCGCGCATCCTGCTGCGCAAGCTCGGCTGGACCGCCGACGAAGTACACGACGGCCAGCAGGCGCTCGACGCGCTGACGGCGCGACGCTACGACCTGGTGCTGATGGACTGCATGATGCCGGTGATGGACGGCTATGAAGCGTGCCGCCGCCTGCGTGCGCAGGAAGCGGCCAACGGCTGGCCGCATACGCCGGTGATCGCGCTTACCGCCAATGCCATCGACGGCGACCGCGCGCGTTGCCTGGCAGCGGGGGCCGACGGCTACTTGACCAAGCCATTTACGGCCACCGCCTTTGCCGACGCCATTCGCCGCTGCACCGGCGACTGAATCGTCATAGAATGGCGCTATCGTTCAACCAATGTTCTAACAATAATAGCGAGAGACACTTCGATGCCGGACATCTCCCAGGAAAGCGCGCGCCCGCTGGTGCGCCAGGACTACAAGACCCTGTCGCTGGCCGCCCTCGGCGGTGCGCTGGAATTCTATGACTTCATCATCTTCGTCTTCTTCGCCACCACCATCGGCGCCCTGTTCTTCCCGCCCGATATGCCGGACTGGATGCGGCTGTTCCAGACCTTCGGCATTTTTGCGGCGGGCTACGTGGTGCGTCCGATCGGCGGCATGGTCATGGCGCATTTCGGCGACCTGCTGGGCCGCAAAAAGATGTTCAACCTGTCGATCCTGCTGATGGCCGTGCCTACGCTGCTGATCGGCCTCTTGCCCACGTATGCCAGCATCGGCCTGGCCGCGCCGCTGCTGCTCCTGCTGCTGCGCGTGGCCCAGGGCGCGGCGGTGGGCGGCGAGGTGCCGGGCGCCTGGGTGTTCGTCTCGGAACACGTGCCGGCGCGGCATATCGGCTACGCCTGCGGCACGCTCACCGCCGGCCTCACCATGGGCATATTGCTGGGTTCAATGATGGCCACCGGGATCAACAGCGTGTTCACGCCGCAGCAAGTACTCGACTACGGCTGGCGCCTGCCGTTCCTGCTGGGCGGCGTGTTCGGCCTGGGCGCGATGTACCTGCGCCGCTGGCTGCACGAAACGCCGGTCTTCACCGAACTCAAACAGCGCAAGGCGCTGGCGGCGGAACTGCCGCTCAAGGCCGTGCTGCGCGAACATCGCGGCGCGGTGGTGCTGTCGATGCTGCTTACCTGGATGCTGTCGGCCGCCATCGTAGTGGTGATCCTGATGACGCCCACGCTGCTGCAGAAGGTTTATGGTTTCGATGCCCGCACCGCGCTCATGGCCAACACCGCCGCCACCCTGTGCCTGGCGGTGGGCTGCGTGGTGGCTGGCGTACTGGCCGACCGCCTGGGCGCACGCCGCATGCTGATCGGCGGCGCACTGCTGCTGGCCATTTGCACGTACGCGTTCTACACCACGGTCAAGGTACGCCCCGACCTGCTGCTGCCGCTCTACTGCCTGCTGGGCTTTGCGGTGGGCGTGGTGGGCGTGGTGCCGAGCGTGATGGTGCGCGCGTTTCCGGCGCCGGTGCGTTTTTCCGGCCTGTCGTTTTCGTACAACCTGGCCTACGCCATCTTCGGCGGCCTCACCCCGGTCATGGTCACGCTGATGCTCAAGGTGGAGCCGCTGGCGCCGGCGTGGTACGTGATGGCGCTGTGCGCGGTGGGCGTGGTCACCGCGCTGTTCGTCAGGGACGGACAGCGGCGATAGTCGGCGCTGGCAATTGAGCGCTGTCAGTCCAGCCGCCACCCAGCGCCTGGAACAACGCCACCGTGTCCGCGTACCGCGCGGCGCGGGCCGCGATCAGCGCCACGCTGGCCTGCTGCCACGACTGCTGCGCCAGCAGCACCGCCGGATAGGCCAGCGTGCCCAGTTGCCACTGGCGCTGGGCGATGCCCAGGCTGCGGTGCGCGGCCTGCTCGGCGGCGTCCGCGCTGCGCAGCGCCCTGGCATCGGCATCGACCGCGTGCAGTGCGTCCGCCACATTCTGGAAGGCCGTGAGCACCACGCTGCGATACTGGAACGACGCTTCGGTGTATGCCGCTTCGGCCGCGCGCTGCTGGTGCAGCAAGGCGCCGCCCTTGAACAGCGGCTGCACCAGGTCGGCGCCGATGCTCCAGAAACCTGTCCCCGACTTGAACAGCGTGCCGGCATTGAGCGCCGTCCCGCCCAGTGTGGCGGTGAGCGCAATATTGGGCAGGCGCGCGGCCTTGGCCACGCCTACCTGGGCGCTGGCCGCATGCAGTTGCGCTTCGGCGGCGCGGATGTCGGGCCGGTGCTCCACCAGCCGCGCCGGCACACTGACCGGCAGCGTTTCGGCCAGTTCCAGGCCATTGAACTCCACCCCCGCCACACCGGTGCCCTCGGCCGGCATGCGCCCGCCCAGCACCGCCAGCAGGTTGCGCTGCTGGGCCACCTGTTTTTCCAGCGGCGGCACGCCGGCTTGCGCCTGCGCCAGCGCAGTCTCCTGCGCCGCTACATCGGCCGGGCCCACCTGGCCGGCTCGCTGCATGGCGCGCGTGGCCTCGAGCTGGCGCTGCGCCAGGTCGGCCAGCTCGCGCGTGACGTCGAGCTGCGCGCGCAGCGCAGCCTCGTTGATCGCGGCCAGCACCACGTTCGCCTCCAGCGTCAGGCGCGCGGCGTCGCCCTGGTAGCGCGCCACGTCCACTTCGGCGCCAGCCGCTTCCAGCTGCCGACGCACGCCGCCGAATACATCGGGCGAGTAGCCCACGTTCAGTTGCGCCGTGTGCAGCGAGAACAGGTTGGCGCCCGAGGCCAGGGGGCTCGATAACGTACCGGCCACCCGCTGGCGCGTGGGCGCGAGGTGCAAGGTGGCGTCCGACCACCACAGGCCCTGCTGGGCGGTGGCGTTTTCGCGCGCGGCCAGCAGCGCGGCCTGCGCCGCCTGCAAGTCGGGGTTGACGGCCAGTGCACTGTCCACCAGGGCATTCAGCGATTCCGAGCCGAAGCTGGTCCACCAGCGCGCCGGCACATCCTGCCCGGCCGCCAGTTTCTGGGTATATTCCGGCTGCGCCGCTTCGCCGTCGAGCACCTGGGCAGTGTAGCGCTGCGCCGTGGGCGCGGCCGGGGCGACAAAATCGGGACCGGCGGCGCAGCCGGCGATCAGCGTGGCCAGCGCAATCGCGGCCAATTGGGCGGCAATGATTTTTTTCATGCGCTCTCCTCCTTCATGTCTTGTTGATTCATGCGATGTTCGATCAGGCGCTGTTCGATCAAGTAATACAGCGCCGGCAGCAGCACCAGCGTCAGCGCTGTGGCGGTGACCAGGCCGCCCACCACAACGGTGGCCAGCGGGCGCTGAACATCGCTGCCCAGGCCATGCGCCAGCGCGGCCGGCACCAGGCCCAGGGCCGCCACCGTGGCCGTGGTGAGCACCGGACGCACCCTTTCGCTGGCGCCCTTGATCACGGCCGACCGCAGGTCGTCCGGCAGCATTGCGCGCCAGCGATTCAGGTTGGAAAGCATCACCACCGCGTTGAGCACCGCCACGCCGAACAGCGCGATAAACCCTACCGCCGACGACACGTTGAGCGTCATGCCGCGCAGTTGCAGCGCCACCAGGCCACCGAGCAGCGACAGCGGCACCACCAGCAGGATCAACCCCGGCTGGCGCAAGTTGCCGAACGCCGAGAACAGCATCACGAACATCAGCGCCAGCACCGCCGGCACGATTACCGCCAGGCGTGCCTGGGCGCGCTGCTGGTTTTCGAACTGGCCGCCCCAGGTAATCTGGTAGCGCGCGTGGTCGTACGGGATCTCGCGCGCGATGCGGCCCTGGGCCTCAGCGAGGAACGACGACAGGTCGCGCCCGCGCAGGTTGGTGCGCACCGTCAGGTGGCGCCGGTTCATCTCGCGGGTGATCGTGGTCTCTCCCTGCGCCATGCCGATATGGGCCACCTGCGACAACGCCACGTGGGCGCCGTTGGCGGCGGTGAGCACCAGGTTGCCGATCGCCTGCGGATCGCTTCGGGCAGCGCCCTCGAAGCGCGCGGCCACGTCGTAGCTGCGGTCGCCCACGTACACTTGCGCCACCGGGCTGCCGCCGATGCCGGTCTGGATCAGCGCCATCACGTCGGCCACGTTGATGCCCAGGCGCGCGGCGGCGGCGCGATCGACATCGATGCGCACCTGCGGCAGCGGCGGCTCCTGGTCGATGATCACGTCCTGCGCCCCTGGCACGGTGCGCAGCAGGTGCTCCACGGCGGCGGCCAGCTTGCGGGTTTGCTGGAAGTCGTCGCCATACACCTTGACCACCAGGTCGCTGTGGGCACCGGCCAGCTTGTCGAGCACGCCGTCGATCATCGGCTGCGAGAAGCCCACGTCGGTGCCGGGCAAATCACGATAGCGCGCGGCCAGCCGATCGACCAGGTCCTGCTTGGCCATGCCCGACGGCCACTGGTCGTAGGGCTTGAGCGTGACCGCGCATTCGATGTGCGAGGGCGTAAAGGGATCGGTGCCCTCGTCGTTGCGGCCCAGCTGCGTAACCACGTGCGCCACCTGCGGCTCTTTCAGGGTGGCGTCGCGCAGGGCGTCGGCCATGCGGGTGGCCTTGTCGAGCGAAATCCCCGGTGGCAGCGTTACCTGCAGCCAAATCGAACCTTCGTCAAGCGCCGGCAGGAAGTCGCGGCCGATGGCGCCGCCCAGCACCACCACTGCCGCCAGCGTGGCGCTGGCCAGTACCAGCACCAGCTTCGATTTGCCGACCAGCCGCTGCAACAGCGCTTCGTAGCGCGGCATCAGCCAGGTGAGCAGCGGGTTGTGGAAAATCTTGCGCGGCTTGCGGAAGGCCCAGTGGGCCAGGCCCGGGATCACCATCATCGTCATCAGCAAGGCGCCCAGCAAGGCAAAGCCCACCGCAAAGGCCATCGGCGAGAACAGCTTGTATTCGATGCGCTGGAACGCGAACAGCGGCAGGTACGCCACCATGATCACCAGCATGCCGAACAGCGTGGGCTTCATCACCTGGCTGGTGGCGGCCAGCGCCGCGTCTTCGTCCAGCAGGCCTTCCGGCTGTTCTTCGCGCCGGCGCAGGATGGCTTCGAGCACGAAGATGGCGCCATCGACGATGATGCCGAAGTCGATCGCGCCCAGCGAGAGCAGGTTGGCCGGCACCTTGAAGTGGTGCATCAGGATAAACGCCGTCATCAGCGAGACGGGAATCGCGGCAGCGGCAATCAGCGCCGCGCGCACGCTGCCCAAAAACAGCACCAGCACCAACGTGACCAGCACCACGCCTTCGATCAGCGTCTTGCCGACCGTGTGCACGGTTGCCTCCACCAGCGAGCTGCGGTCCATGTAGGCCACTACCTTGACATCCTTGGGCAGCAGGTGGTCGTTCAGGTCGGCCACGGCGTCGTGCACGCCAGCAATCACGCGCGACGGATTCTGGTTCTTCAGCAGCAGCACGATGCCGGAGACGGTGTCGGACACGTGGTCCTTGCCCAGGATGCCGTGCCGTTCCTGCTGGCCCAGCGTGACCGTGCCCAGGTCTTTCACCAGCACCGGCACTCCGCTTTTTTGCGCCACCACGATATTGCCCAGGTCATCGAGGCCATGGATCAGTCCCACGCCGCGCACGACCATGCCCTGTTCACCGCGCGTGAGGATGCTGCCGCCCGCGTTGGCGTTGTTGGACGAGATGGCCTGGGTGATCTGCGCCAGCGACAGGCTGTATTTGACCAGCTTGGCCGGATCGAACTCGATCAGGAACTGCGTGGTCACGCCGCCAAAATTGGTCACATCGACCACGCCGGACGCCTGTTTCAGGCGCGGCACCACGGTCCAGCGCTGCAATTCGGACAGTTCGCGCAGGCTGCGCGACTTTGACTCCAGCGTGTAGCGGTAGATTTCACCGATCGGGGAAGTGAGCGGATCGAGCGACGGCTGCGCGCCGTATGGCAGCGTAACGCCGGCGATGCGCTCCTGCAGGCGCTGGCGCGACCAGTAATCTTCGGCGCCGTCCTCGAACACCACGGTGATCAGCGACAGGCCGAAGGTGGACTTCGAACGCATCACGTGCATGCCGGGCGTTCCCATGATTTCGCGCTCGAGCGGAATCGTGATCTGCTGCTCGACCTCTTCGGCGGCCAGGCCGTTGACTTGGGTGACCACCTGCGAGGTGGTGTCGGCGATGTCGGGATAGGCTTCCAACGGCAGCTCGGTCCAGCAGTACGCACCGTACACGGTGGCGAGCAGGAAGATCAGCGCGACCATGCCGCGCTTGTTGAAACACAGGTGGACGATGCGGTCAATCATTGAGCAGCACTCCATCCTTGACCACGATGCGGGTGCCAGCAGCCAGGCCGGACTGCACTTCCACCTGGTCGCCCACCTGCGCGCCCAGCTTCACTTCGCGCGACGTAAAGCGCCACGGCGCCGTTTCCACGAACACGCGGCTGGCAAAACCGCCCTGCACCACGGCGGTCAACGGCACCAGGATGGCCGGACGCGCGCGCGCGCTCAAGGTGGCGGTGGCGAACATGCCGGGTTTCAGGCGGCCGTCGCGGTTCTCGAACGGCACGCGCAGCTTGACGGTGCGGGTATCGGGATCGAGCATTTCGCCCACGTAGCGCACGGTGCCCTGCAACGGCTCGGGATAGGCGTCGAGGCGAATGCTGGCGGCCTGGCCGGCATAGACCTGCGCCAGGTCTTTTTCCTGCGCGTTGATGGCGACGAACACCTGCGATAGGTCGGCCACCGTCATCAATGGCGCGGTGGCGTCGTTCCAGTACATGCCGCGCGCGGCGGACAATTCCACCACGCGGCCGGCGAACGGTGCGCGCACCGCCAGCGTGCCGTTTTTCATGTTGCTGCTGGCGAGTGCGCCACTCTGGCGCAACCTGGCGGCAGCGCGGGCGGCCTCGCTGGCCGCCTGCGCGTAGTCGCTTTGCGCCTGTTCCAGGTCGCGGCGGGCAGTCAGCTGCTCGTGGTCGAGCGCCTGCTGGCGTTCGAGGTTGCCCGCTGCCAGCGTAAGCGCCGCCTGCGCGCGGGCGGCGTCGGCGCCGGCCTGGGCGAAGTCGGGGGCGTCGATCACGAACAGGATCTCGCCGGCTCTGACGGCATCGCCCAGCTGCTTGTTCAGGCTGACCACGCGGCCGGCCATCGGCGTGGTGATTTTTACCAGCCGGGCGGGATCGGCTTCCACCGCGGCCGGCAACACGAATGGCGCCGCCAGGCTTTGTGAGACCACTGGCGCCACGGCCAGGGTCCGGCGCAACGGCGAGGTGGCCGGCACGACGATCGCTTCGCCTTCATGCAGCAGCGCCGGCGCCGGCCCTGTCGGCGAGGAGGAGTTGGCGGCATTGGTGGCATTGGCGGCATTGGCCGCCTGCATCGCGTGCATCCCATGCGCGCCCCAGGCGATCAGGCCGACGGCGATGAGGGCGGCCAGCAGCAGCGGGCCGGGAATGAAACGGGTCCAGCGGCGGTCACTGGAAGATTGGGTGATTTTTTTCATGGCGGTTCTCCTGAAGCTACAGCCGCCATGGTACGAATTTATGCTGCACCGCATCCTGAATACTTCTTCAGGATTCCTGCGCACCGGCGCTGTTATACTCGGGTTCCCGGTCGAGGACATTCATGCACATCCTGTTGGTAGAAGACGATCACAAAGCGGCGCGGCTACTGGCGCGCGGCCTCGAGGAAGAAGGCTTCCAGGTGCAGGTCGCGCATGGCGCACACGAAGCGGCCACGCCGGCCGGCTTCGACCTGGCCATCCTCGACTGGATGATGCCGGGCAAAGACGGCGTGACCCTGTGCGCCGAATGGCGGCAGTCCGGCCACCAACTGCCGGTGCTGATGCTCACCGCGCGCGATGCCGTGGCCGACCGCATCCTGGGCCTGAACACCGGCGCTGATGATTATTTGACCAAACCGTTCGTGTTCGACGAGCTGCTGGCGCGGGTGCGCGCGCTGCTGCGCCGCTTCGACCGCGCCCAGCCGGCATTGCTCAAGGTGGCAGACCTGGCGCTCGACGCCCGTACCCGCACCGCCACGCGCGGCGGCAGCAGCTTCGCCCTCACCGCCAAGGAATACGCCCTGCTCGACCTGCTGATGCGCCATGCCGGCAGCGTCGTCACCCGCCTGCAACTGGCGGAGCAGGTATGGCACGCGGACCTGATTGCCATCGACAACCTGATCGACGTCCACATCAAGAACCTGCGCCGCAAGGTCGATCCCCCCGCTGCGGCGCCGCTGATCGAGACCGTGCGCGGACGCGGCTTCCGGCTCGGACCGCCGTCTGAGCCTGACCATGCTTAGTCTGCGCCAGCGCCTGATCGCGGTCCACCTGCTGGCCATCCTGGCCGCCGTGGGCGCCACGGCGGGCGCCGGCTGGTGGGTGTTGTCGCAGTCGGTCAACCGCCAGCTCGATACCGCCCTGCTGGCCCTGGCCGAAGCCGAGGCGGCGATGCTGAGCGACAGCGATGGCACGGTGATACGCGTGCACGAAGCGCCGCAAGGCAGCGCCCCGCCCTCGCTCACGCGGCTCGACCGGCTGGTGCAGATCATCGACAAGCAGGGCTGGATCCTGGCGCGCAGCAGCAACCTGGGCACCGAGGATTTGCCGGCGTCGTCGCAGCTGCTCGAGCAACTGGCAGCGGGACGCACCGTGTTCGAAACCCTGCCCGACACCAGCGAGGAACCGCTGCGCATGGTGTCGGTGCCGGCGCGCGTCAAAGGCCAGCTGTACGCCGTGCAGGTGGCCGGCTCGCTCGACGACGCCAACAGCACGCTGCGCTCGGCGGCGCTGCTGTTCGGCGCCATGGCGGTGGCGCTGATGGCAGCGCTGGGCTGGGCCGGCGCGCGGCTGTCGCGCAAGCTGTTCGTGGCGATCGAGAACATCGTCGAGCAGGCCGGCCGCATCGAGGACAACCACCTGGACCGACGCCTGCCGCACCCTGGCGGCGACGACGAAATCGGCCACCTGGTCACCACCCTGAACGCCATGCTCGAGCGGATCGAAGGGGCGTTCGAAACCCAGCGCCGCTTTACCGCCGACGCCTCGCACGAACTGCGCTCGCCGCTCTCGCGCCTGCGCGCCGAGATCGAGATCACGCTGCGCCGTCCGCGCGAGAGCGGCGACTACGTCGCGGCCCTGCGCTCGTGCCTGGACGAGGTGGAGCGCCTGACCACGCTGGTGGAAGAACTCCTGATGCTGGCGCGAATCGACGCCGGCCAGGAGCGCGGCCCCGGCCAGCCGGTGTCTTTGACGGACCTGGTGCGCGACACCGTCGCGCGCATGGCGGCGCCGGCGCGCGAGCGCGGCATCGAACTCGTTGATGCCAGTGACTTGCCCGGGGATGTGCAGGTGGAGCAGGCGGCGCTGGGACTGGTGCTGCGCAACCTGCTGGAAAACGCCCTGAAGTTCTCGCCGCCGGGCGGGCGCATCGAGGTCGGCCTGGCACGGGGCGAAGGCACGATACTGCTCACCGTGGCCGACCAGGGCCCAGGCATTGCCGACGCCGAGCTGCCCTATGTATTCGACCGCTTCTTCCGCGGGACGGGCGCACGTGCCAGTGAAGTAGCCGGGGTGGGCCTGGGCCTGGCGCTGTCGCAGTCCATCATGCGCGCGGCCGGCGGCAGGATCACGGCCGCCAACCGTCCCGGTGGCGGCGCGCTGTTCACCGTCCAACTTCAACAATTACAAGAGACACCATGACCCCATCGTACCGAGCACCGGACGCCGTCAGCCTGCTGGAACGACTGCGCCAGGGCGCGCTCACCGCCGAACAGCTGGTTGGCCAGCACCTGCAAACGCTGGCGCGCGAGCAGCCACGCCTGAACGCCGCCACCAGCATCTTTCACGAACAGGCGCTGGCCGAGGCACGGCGGCTCGATCGCGAAGGCGACCATTCGCTGCCACTGTTTGGCCTGCCGTGCAGCGTGAAGGAGACTTTTGGTCTGGCCGGCCAGCAGGTGACGGCCGGCTCGCAGCGGATGGCGCCCGAACCGCACACGCACGATGCCGAGATCGTGCGCCGTTTGAAAGCTGCCGGCGCGGTGGTGATCGCCCGCAGCAATGTGCCGGAACTGGCGATGACGGCCGAATCGACCAATCCCCGCTACGGGCGCACCAACAACCCGCTGGCGCCAGACCGGGTGGCTGGCGGTTCGAGCGGCGGCGAAGGCGCGCTGGTGGGGTCGAACAGCTCGGTCTTTGGCGTGGGGTCGGACATCCTCGGCTCGATCCGGATCCCGGCCGCGTTCTGCGGCGTGGTGGGCTTCAAGCCGCATTCGGCAGCGGTCGATGGCGCCGGCACCTGGCCACAGGTGACCGGCAATACCCGCACCTGGCTGGGCCTGGGGCCGATCACGCGCAGCGTGCGCGACGCCCGCCTGGTGTACAACGTGATCGCGCGACAGCCGCTTGCCGCCGGTGGCGACATCGCTGGCGGCGCGGCCGGTGGCCGGCTGGTGGTGCCGGGCGGCTTTCCGCTGACGATACGGGATGCCTGCATCGGCCAGGCCTTGGCGGCGGCGAGAGCGGCCCTGGTGGCTGGCGGCTACCGCGAAGAAGCGCAGGATTTTTCGGACGTGCGCCACCTGTTCCTGCAAATCCCGAAAATCATCCTCGACGACTTCTACGATACCTGGATCCGGCTGCTGACCACAAAGGAAGCGGCGCCCTTCTCGCCCTGGCGCGAACTGGCGGCGCAACTGCTGCGCCGCCCCACCATCGACAACGGCCTGCTGACGTGGATGCTGATCGCGCCGCTGATGAAACCGCGCCGCCAGTCCACGGTCACGCGCATCGCCGCAGACTACGCCAGCGCGCGCGCCCGCTACCACGCCATGCTGGGCGCGGACGGCGTGGTGGTCCTGCCCACCCTGGGCTTGCTGGCGCCGCACCATGGCAAGATGAACCGGCAGTCGTTGAAACCGGGCGTCAACGGCCTGTTCACTGCCCACACCATGGGCAACTACCTGGACCTGCCGGCAATCGCGGTGCCAGCCTGGAAGTACCGCGACCCGGCCACCGGCCTGGTCCCCAGCATCTCGCTGCTGTGCGCCCCCGGCGCCGAAGCGCGCCTGTTCGCCGCTGCACAAACCGCCGAAGCCGCCCTCAACTAACCTTCGGGGTCAGTGCCGACATTCGGACATTTTTGAACTTATTGCGCATGTTACGGTCGCTTGTTAGTGCCGAGTTCGTGTCCAGATGTCGGCACTGACCCTGAACTTTAGGCACTGGCCCTGAACTTTAGGCGGCTTGTTTCTTGGCCTCGGATTCGGCCATGGCCGTTACCGAGCGCAGCAGCTTTTGCACGGCATCGATCAGGCGTTCGTCCGACTCGCGTTCGGTGTCCTGGGGATTGTGGTGGTGTTTCAGCGGGTCGCCTGATTCTGCCTCGACCGCCGGTTGCTGGTCGGCGTAGGCGGCGCGGCCTTCGGCGTGGTCGTCGCCGGTCGATGCAGGCACTGCCGCTGGTGCTGACGGAGCAGCCGCTGGTGCAGCGGCCGCGCCGCCCTCTTCTGCCGCCGGCGCCCCGTCGCCCGCGCGCAGCACGGCGGCGGCTTCCCTCAGTTGGCTGGACAATTGCCTGAGTTCCTGCAGCGTGCCGCTGGCGCCGCTGCCGCCGAACATCGCCAGCAGGTGCAACAGCTCCTTGATGCGCTTCTTGATCATCTCGAGGCGTTCGCGTGCGGCCGCCTTGGCCGCTTGCGCGGCAGCCGTGCGCAAGGCGCGGACCACGTCGGCGCGTTCGCGCGCCTGGTCGGCCTGCTTTTGCTTGAGCTTGGCCAGCGCCGCCAGCGCCTGCGCTTGCAGGCGCCTGGCGGTGTCGCCGCCCGCCGCGAGCGGCTCGCCTCTGGCTTCGGCAGCCTGGCCGGCCCGGTACAACGGTGACGACAGCATGGAGTTCTCCCGCAATTGATCTGTACCGGTAACAGGCGACAGCCCAGGAAATTAGTTAAATGCCAAACCCTCCCTTGACCTCATGTTAAGTTGAGGTTCTATAGTACAGCCATCGCTTTTACCGAGATGTCCGCATGCACGCCTCCCAGACCATCACCCCTGCCGCCACCCTCACCACGCCGGTCCTGCTGCTGATGGCCGTGGCCACCGGCCTTTGCGCCGGCAGCAACTATTTCAACCAGCCGCTGCTGCACTCGATCGCAGTGGCGCTGAACGTCACCGACGCCACTGCCGCGCTCACGGTCACCGTGTCGCAACTGGCGTACGCGCTGGGCCTGCTGCTGTTCGTGCCGCTTGGCGACAAGCTCGAACGCCGCAGCCTGGCCAGCGGCCTGATGCTGCTGGCCGCCGCCGGCCTGTTCATCAGCGGCTACGCCGCCAGTTTTTCCACGCTGGTGATCGGTACCGTGCTGACCGGGCTGTTCTCGGTGGCTGCGCAAACGCTGGTGCCAATGGCGGCCACCCTGTCCGCGCCGCAGCGCAGCGGCCGCGCCGTGGGGCTGGTGATGAGCGGCCTGCTCAGCGGCATTCTGCTGGCGCGCAGCGCGGCCGGACTGCTGTCGGACCTCGGTGGCTGGCACACCGTGTACCGTGCGGCGGGGTGCATGATGGTGGCCCTGGCGCTGGCGCTGTGGTACGTGCTGCCCGCCTCGCGCAACCCGGTTTCGATGAGCTATGGCCAGGTATTACGGTCGCTGCTGGCGCTGGCGGCGCGCCATCCGCGCCTGCGCAGCCGCACCTTGGTCGGGGCGCTGACGTTTGCCTCGGTCAGCGTGCTGCTGTCGTCCACCACGCTGCTGCTGTCCGGGCCCGGTTTTGCGCTCGGCGACAGCCAGATCGGCCTGGTCGGCCTGCTGGGCGTGGCCGGCGCCATGATGGCCAGCGTGGCCGGGCGCCTGAACGACAAGGGCTGGGGACTGGCCACGTCGGCCGCTTGCCTGCTGCTGTTGCTGGTGAGCTGGGGTGCGCTGCGCCTTGGCCTGGCCAGCCTGCCATGGATTTTGGTGGGTACCCTGCTGATCGACATCGCGCTCGCCGGCGTCCATATCGGCAACCAGGGCGTGATTTACCAGCTCGATCCGCAGGCGCGCTCGCGCATCAACGCGGTGTACATGACCGGCTATTTCGCTGGTGCGGCAACCGGCTCGGCGCTGGGATCGCTGGCCTGGCAGTTGGCCGGCTGGCGCGGCGTGTGCGTGGCGGGGGCTGCGCTTGGGCTGATGGCCGGCGCCGCGCTCTGGCATGACTACCGGCTGGCGCGCAGCCGCTGAGCGGCCGGCGCCAGCCAGTCGGCCACCTGCGCGGCCGGCATGGGCCGGGCGATCCAGTAGCCCTGGCCCTCGTCGCAGCCCCAGCTGGCCAGCAGTTCGTATGCTTGCGCCGTCTCGATACCTTCCGCCACCACGCGGTGGCCGAACTCGTGGCCGAGCCGTATCATCGCGCACAGGATCGTCACGTCGTGCATGTCGGTGGGCAGCGTGCGCACGAACGACTGGTCGAGCTTGAGGATGGTGGCAGGAATCTGCTTGAGGTAGCTGAAGTTGCTATGGCCCGTGCCGAAATCGTCGATGGCGATCTGCAGTCCCAGCGCGCGCAGGCGCCGCAACTGTACCCCGACCGGCAGCGGATCGTCGGCCACGGCGCTTTCGGTGAACTCGATTTCGATCAGCCCGGGATCCACCCGGCTTTGGCCCAGCAGGCGGTCCAGCAGGTCGGCAAAACCGGCGGTGGCCAGGTCCAGCGCAGAGACGTTGAGCGACACGGTGAGCCGCAGGCCGGCGTCGTGCCAGACCTGCGCCTGCGCCAGCGCCGCGCGCACCACCCATGCCGTGATGTCGCCGATGAGCGCGGTCTTTTCCGCCAGCGGAATGAATTCGCCGGGGCTGATCGTCCCCAGCTCGGGGTGGTTCCAGCGCAGCAGTGCTTCCACCCCGGTGCACACACCATCGGCCAGGTCGATGCGCGGCTGGTAGTGCAATTGCAACTGGTCGTCGGCGGTCAGCGCACCGGGAATCGCGGCCAGGATGCGGAATGCCCGCTGCTGCGCCGCGTCCAGTTGCGGGTGGTAGATGGCCCAGGGACGATGGGCGGCACGGGCATGGGCCAGCGCCGCGCCCAGCACGCGCGCAGTATCGGCCGTCGGCACTGCGTCCGGCGTGGCCAGCGCCACGGCGCCCAGCGCCACTGCCGGCGCATGCGGAATGCCCTGGTGCTCGCACGGCACCGACAAACGCCGCTGCAAACCGCGCAACTGCTCCTCGAGCGCCGCCTCGTCCCGGGCGGCCAGCACGCACGCCATGACGGTGCTGTCGATACGGTACACGGGCGCCGGGCCGAGTGCTTGCGACACGCGCCGGGATGCCGCCATGAGGAAGCCATCGGCGTAATCGGCGCCAAATGCCGACTGCATCTGCTGCAGGTAACCGTGGCCGCAAACGTCGATGGCCACGGCGAACAGGCGGCGGCCGTCGTCCGGCGCATCGTTGATCCACAGCGCCACGTCTTCCAGGAAGCGGGTGCGGTTGGGCAGTTGCGTGAGCGGATCGGCGTAGCCGATGCTGCGCAGGGTTTCGATCCGCATCATCGCCAGCCGCGCGAAATGGCGCAACTGGGTGACCTGGACGGCGTCGAAAGCGGCGCGCGGCGCGGCGTCGAGCACGCAGAACGTCCCCAGGCACAGGCCCTCCTTCGTGATCAACGGCGCGCCGGCGTAAAAGCGCAGGCCCGGCGACCCGGTGACCAGGGGATTGTCGGCAAAGCGGATGTCCTGCAGCGTGTCGAGCACGATCAGCGGCTCGGTGCTGTGCAGCGCGTAGGCGCAGAATGCCTGCGAGCGCGGCGTTTCGCGCACTGCCATGCCGATACGCGACTTGAACCATTGGCGCCCGTCGTCCACCAGCGAAATGAGCGCCATCGAGGTGCCGAAAACGTGCGTGGCCAGCAAAGTCATCTCGTCGAACGCCGGATCGGTCGGGGTGTCGAGCAGGCACAGCTCGCGCAAGGCGGCCAGGCGCTCGTTTTCGCTGCGCAGCACGGGAGGAGAAAAGGTCATGGTCTGAATATTCCGGGGATCGCCGATTGTAACCGAATACGGCATAGATTTCCCAGAAACAATAAAAAGATATTTTTTACAACGGTGTTTATCGCGTGCCCGCTCACCGGGATGATTGTTTCACGGAAAGATTCGCACAGCGGCGCGGTAAAGCTATATATTTATTTTTCCGATAACAATTACTATGGAGATATTATGTCGCAATCTACCCGCACGCCGGGCAGTCGGTTCCGGTCGCTGGGCCTCGGCCTCGGCCTGGTCATCGCGCTGCCCGCCGCATTGCTGTGCTTACCGGCAGGCGCCCAGCAAGCGCCGGCGCCAGACCTCGCCACCCGGCAGGAAGTGGTGGTGGCCGGCAAGCGCAAGATGCAGGATCCGACCGAGTTCATCGCCGCCGACAGCCGCGTGCTGGGCCGCAAGTTCGCCTCGTCGTGCGCCTATATGTCCGGCTACAACCCTTATGAAGACGATCTCTTCATCGACTACATCACCAGCTTCCACGGCCTGTCCAGCGAAGTGGAGACCATCCGCGACGTCTCGCCGCTGGGCGATGCGGCCGGCAAGAATACCATGGGCCGCGAATTTGACAGCACCATGCCTGGCGCCGATGCGACCGCCAGCAGCGCGCTCTCCAACCAGATGGAGCCGTCGGTCAAATGCTCGAATACCGACCGCCGCTTTGCCGCCGGCCGCAACAGCATTGCGCGCAAGGACAAGACCCTCAACCTGGCCCTGGACGCCTACGACAAGGGCGACTACGTGGAAGCGATGTCGCAGTTCAAGCAGAACTACAGCAAGCTGGGCAACGATTTCTCGGCCCTGATGCTCGGCCGCATGTACCTCGAAGGCAAGGGCGAAAAAGTCGACATCTCGCAAGCGCTCTACTGGCTCGACAAGGCCGTCAACCAGCGCTTCGGGCCGAAGGACCGCATGCGCTTCGATCCCAAGCATCCGCAGCTGATGAATATCCGCGCCGAAGCTGCCATGACGCTGGCCAAGGTGTACATGGTGGGCTCCGGCGTCAAGCGCGATCCGCGCAAGGCGCTCGAGTTCTACGAGGTGGCGGCCGACTCCGGCTACACCCCGGCCACCGGCATGCTGGGCAGCGCCTACCTGTCCGGCTTTGCCGGCGCCAAGGATGTCAACAAGGGCGTCAAGTACCTGAAGGAAGCGGGCGAAGCGGGCTACGCCCCTGCGCTATTCCAGCTCGGCAAAGCCTATTACGAGGGCAACGACGTACCGAAGGACCTCAAGCTGGCCGGCGCCTACTTCACTGCCGGCGCCAAGGAAGGCCATCCGGGTGCGCAACTGGCGGCCGCCCGCATGTACGACTTCGGCGAGAGCGTGGCCCCCGATCCCAAGCGCGCGCTGGTGTATTACAAGGAGGCCGCCATCAAGGGCGTACCGGCCGCGCAAAACGCGCTGGGCACCTACTTCTACAAGGGTGAAGTGGTCGATCAAAACCTGCAAACCGCGCGCAAGCTGTTCAACGCCGCCGCCATGCAGGCCCAGCCCGACGCCATGTACAACCTGGCCATCATGACCCGCAACGGCGAAGGCGGCGCCAAGGATTTGTCGATGGCCTACGTCTGGTTCAGCCTGGCCAAACAGGCGCGCTACCCCGAAGCCGACGTGGCGCTGGCCGAAGTGAAACCGCAGCTGTCGCAGGCGGAACTGGTTCGGGCGGATGCCTTGCTCAAGCCCGGTTCCGGCACGCAAACCAAGTAAGCCTTATTCTCACCAGGGCGGTGCCGTTGCCTGACGGCCCGCCTCTCGCGAGTCTTTTCTTAACAAGATCACGACGTCGGAACTTTGTCGGCACTGTCGAGCATAACAATCGGGGCCCGTGTTTTTGGCAATCGCTGGATGGGTACTTGGGAACACTGAGGCAGCTAGCGAGAGGCGACGCCCCGCGCTGATCAGGCCAGTGTGCCCACCAGCGCCACCAGCCTGGCCGGATCGACCGGTTTGACGAAGTGATGATCGAAGCCGGCGGCGGTGGCTTGCTGTCTGGCCTGCTCGTCGCCGTAGCCGGTCACCGCGATCAGCACCACGCCATCGAGGCCGGGCGTGGCGCGCAGGCGGCGCGCCAGTTCGTAGCCGTCCATGCCGGGCAGACCGATGTCGAGCAGGCACACGTGCGGCCGGAACACCAGCGCGCGTTCCACCACGCGCGCCGGGTCGTCCTCGGTCAGTACCTGGTGGCCGTGGATTTCCAGGAACATGGCCAGCATGGCGGCGGCGTCCTCGTTGTCGTCCACGACCATGGCGCGCAGCGCGGTGCCGGTTGCAGCGAGCGGCGCGGCTAGCGCTGGATGCTCGTCGGCCAGCGGGACCGGCACCGGCACCGGTGCCGGTGCGCAAGCAATCTGCGGCAGCGTGATGGTGAAGCGGCTGCCCTGGCCCAGTCCCGCACTCTGCGCGACGACGCTGCCGCCATGCAGTTCCACCAGGCTTTTCACCAGCGCCAGGCCGATGCCAAGGCCGCCCTGCGAGCGGTCGGTTTCGCGCTCGGCCTGCACGAACAGGTCGAACGCGTGGGCCAGCACGTCGGCCGTCATGCCGATGCCGTTGTCGATCACGGCAAGTTTGACCTGGTCGGCGCCGGTGTCCAGGCGCAGCATGATGTCGCCGCCACCGGGCGTGTACTTGACCGAGTTGCTCAGCAGGTTGGCCAGCACCTGCACCAGGCGCTTGGCGTCGCCCATCACCAGCGCGGGCGCGGGCGGCGTGCTGACGGTGAGGCGATGGCCGTGGCTGTCGATCAGCGGGCGTACCTGTTCGATGGCGTCGGCCACCACGCGCCGCACGTCGATGGCGCTGGCGTTGAGCGGGATCATGCCGCGCGTGACGCGCGAGACATCGAGCAGGTCGTCGATCAGGCCCGTGATGTGGCGCACCTGGCGCCCGATCACGGCGCTGGCACTCTGCACCAGCGCCGCATCGGCGCCCGGCTGTTGCAGCATTTCGGCGGCGGCCGAGATGGGCGCCAGCGGGTTGCGCAGCTCGTGCGCGAGCATGGCCAGGAATTCATCCTTGCGGCGGTCGGCGGTGCGCAGCGCCTGTTCGGCGCGGGTGCGGTCGGTCACGTCGCGGAACATCAACGCCACCAGCAGGCCTTCCTTCGGCCCCACCGGCGTGGCATACACCTCAAACCAGCGGTTCATCGGCTCGGACCCTTCCAGAAAGCGCACCGGCTCGCCGGTCAGGGCCACCTTGCCGTAGATCTGGAACCAGCGATCCTCGAGGTCGGGCACCAGGTGGCGCGCGGTTTTTCCCACCACGTCGACCAGGCCGGTCTGGCGCTCGAACGACGGGTTCACCTCGAGAAAGCGGTAGTCCACCGGCACGCCGGCGTCATCGAGCATGATGCGGATCACGGCCAGGCCTTCGTCCATCGATTCGATCACCGTCACGTACGACTGCTTGAGCAGCTGGCTGGTGCGCATGTCCTCGGTGACGTCGGCGCACACCACCAGCACGCCGCGCACGCACGCCTCGTCCTGGATCGGGCTGTAACCATAGGTCCAGTACATCTCTTCGCGCTTGCCGTTGCGGGTGAGCGATACCAGCGCGTTCTCGTGCCAGGTGGCGCCCTTGCCGGCCATGACGTAGTCGATTTCAGGCTCGATGCCATGCCATACCTCGGCCCAGCAGTCGCGGCAGCGCTGGCCCAGCGCGGCCGGGTGGCGGTCGTCGGCCAATGTGCGGCGATAGGCATCGTTGTAGAACTGGTGCAGGTCGTCGCCCCACCAGATCATCATCGGGTGGTTGCTCGTAAGAATCAGGCGCAGGGTGGACTTGAGCAGCGACGGCCAGCCGGCGGGCGGGCCCAAGGGGTGATCATGCCACTCATGGTCGCGCGTGAGCATGCCCATTTCGCCGCCGCCATCGAGAAACGCCGGCAAACCGGGCGCGCTGTTGGATACCATTGCCGAACTCCACGTGAATAATCGCGCCGATCTTACCATGCGCCACCCGCGCTCCCGTTGGCGGCAAGGCCCGGGCGATTCTGTTATTGTCGATGTGGGAATGCAAAGATTGCATCCCACCCGGTGTCGCAACCGCACACCGCCACGACCTGAAAGGAGCATCCCATGGCCTATGAATTGCCGCCTTTACCGTACGCGTACGACGCCCTCGAACCGCATTTCGATGCGCGCACGATGGAAATCCACCACACCAAGCACCACCAGACCTATGTCACCAGTCTCAACAATGCGGTGAAAGACGCCGGCATCGAAGCGGTGGCGGTCGAAGACCTGATCAAAGACATCGGCGCCCTGCCCGAAGCCGCCCAGACCGCCGTGCGCAACCACGGTGGCGGTCACGCCAACCACGCGCTGTTTTGGACCGTGCTGAGCCCCAAGGGCGGCGGCGAACCGACCGGCAAGCTGGCCGACGCCATCAACAACGACCTGGGCGGCTACGAGCGTTTCAAGGAACAGTTCATCAAGGCGGCGCAAACCCGCTTCGGTAGCGGCTGGGCCTGGCTCACGGTGGGCCAGGACGGCAAGCTGCTGGTGGAAAATAGCGCCAACCAGGACAGCCCGCTGATGGGTGCGTTCGTGGGCCTGTCTGGCGGCACGCCGATTCTGGGCCTGGACGTGTGGGAACACGCGTACTACCTGAACTACCAGAACCGCCGTCCCGACTACATCACGGCCTTCTTCAACATCATCAATTGGGAAGAAGTGGCGCGCCGCTACGAGGCAGTCTGATCGTTACTTGCATCCCGCTATATAATGGACATAATTTTAACAGTCCAGCGCCGCCACATGAACTTAAACACCAGGAACAACGTCAGGGTCATCGGTGACGGCGATGGCCTGCCCACCATGATCATGGCCCATGGCTTCGGCTGCGACCAGAGCATGTGGCGCCACCTGGCGCCCGAGTTCGCCGGCCGCTACCGCGTTATCCTGTTCGACCTGGTGGGCAGCGGCGGCTCCGACCTGGCGGCGTACGACCGCCAGAAATACAGCTCGCTGCAAGGCTACGCCGACGACCTGGTCGAGCTGATCGACGCCTATGCCAGCGGTCCCGTGATCTTCGTGGGCCATTCGGTCAGCGCCACCATCGGCGTACTCGCTGCCAACCTGGCGCCCGAAAAATTTGCGGCGCAGATCCTGGTCGGCCCGTCGCCGCGCTATATCGACGACGGCGATTACCGCGGCGGCTTTTCCGAGGACGACATCGCCGACCTGCTCGACACCATGCAGGCTAACTATCTCGGCTGGTCCAGCACCATGGCGCCGGCCATCATGGGGGCGCCGGATCAACCGCACCTGGCCGAGGAACTGACCAACAGCTTTTGCCGCACCGATCCGGCGATTGCCAAGCATTTCGCACGGGTCACTTTCTTATCGGACCACCGCGCCGATTTTGCCCGTTCGACCACGCCGGCGCTGATCATGCAATGCAGCGACGACCTCATCGCACCGATGGAAGTGGGCGCCTACATGCACCGCGCCATGCGCGACAGCACGCTGGTGGTGATCGCCAACCACGGCCATTGCCCCCACCTGAGCGCGCCCGACGCCAGTATCGCCGCCATGCAGACCTTCCTCGACGCCCCTGCCCCGGCACCAGCACCAGCACAATGACAGCGGCGCCAGACGTCTGGGACGACGCGCCGTGCGGGTTGCTGTTTGCCGACAACGACGGCACCATCGTGCGCGCCAACCTGACCGTGTGCCGCTGGCTGGGCTACGAACCGGCCGAACTGGTGGGATCAAAGCGCTTCTCCGAACTGATGCCCATGGGCGCCCGGGTATTTTTGCAAACCCACTGGACACCGCTGCTGCAAATGCAGGGATCGGTGTCGGAGGTGCAACTGGACCTGCTCGACCAGCAGCGGCGCCGCATCCCGATGATGCTCAGCGCCATCCGGCGCCAGCGCGACGGCATCATCCACGACGAAATCGCCCTGCTGATCGCCACCGACCGGAAATTGTACGAGCGCGAACTGCGCGCCGAGCGGGAGCGGGCCGAAGCTGCAACCGCCGAGCTGGCGCAAGCGCAGGCGCAACTGCGCGACGCCAATGCGGCGTTGTCGCTCCAGCACCGCTACAAGGATGAATTCCTGGCCACGCTGGCCCACGAGCTGCGCAACCCGCTGGCCTCGATGCTCAACGTCAGCGAGATCCTCAGGCTGCGCGCCCAGGCCACCAACGCCAGCGACCGTCCGGCCGAGATCCTGGGCCGGCAGATCGCCCGCATCAACCGGCTGGTGGACGACTTGCTCAACGTCGCGCAGATCGGCCAGGGCAAGGTGTCGCTGACCATGGCGGTGGCCGACATCGTGCCCACCTTGCGCGATGCTTTCGACGAGGCGCTGCCGGCCATGCAGGCGGCCGGACAGCACGCCGCCGCCAACCTGCCGGCGCAGCCGCTGTGGGCCAGCGTCGACCAGGTGCGGCTGACCCAGATCGTCGCCAACCTGCTCAACAACGCCAGAAAATACAGTCCGGCCGGCGCCTCCATCGTGCTGCAGGCGGGCATCCGCGACGGCAGGATAGCGATCGAGGTCAGCGATACCGGCATCGGCATTGCGCCCGACCAGCTGGCACTGGTGTTTGAAAAATTCCTGCAACTGGCGCCCGGCCTCGACCGCGCACAAGGCGGGCTCGGCATCGGGCTGTCGCTGGTCAAAGGACTGGTCGAACTGCACGGCGGTGAAGTGACGGCGCACAGCGATGGCGCCGGCACGGGCGCCCGCTTCACGGTCGTGCTGCCGCTGTTGGCCGGCCCTGCCGGATAAAGCGTCGCGTGACGGACACAGCTGCATAGGCTTTCCATGTGGAAATGAGATAGAATCACTCAATGCCGCTCTGACGCAACTGCGGCTTCTTTCGCGGCCCCATCCCCGCCGCCATTCACGTTCCCCGCAAGATCTCTTGACTGCCGCCCCGGCCAGCCCGGTGCGGCGCGGAATGACAGGCCGCCCGTCGGCCCTGCATCCGGACTTCGCCTGGCAGGAACGCATTTCACTGTTGACCAAGGGTGTACCTGTGAAACTCGGCAATCTCAAAATTGGTGTCCGGCTCGGCCTGCTGGCGGCGCTTTTCTTCTTCGCTTTGCTGATCGTTGGCTTCGTCGGCTGGCGCGCGCTCGACGCGGGCAACACCCGCGCCAGTGCAGCCATGGTGCGCCTGGGGGCCATGGGCCAGGCCAGCGACACCGCGCGCAGCGCCCAGGTGGAATTCAAGATCCAGATCCAGGAATGGAAAAATATCCTGGTGCGCGGCGACGACCAGGATACGCTGGACAAATACCGCGCCGCCTTCATCAAGGGCGGCGACGCCACCCGCGCCGACCTGGCGCGCCTGGCCACCATGCTCGACCAGCTGGCCATCGCCACGCCCATGGTGAACGACGCGCTGCGCACCCAGGAAGGGCTGACCGCCCGCTACCTGAAGGCCCTCGAACAATTCGACCCGGCGCAGGCCACCTCCGCCGACAAGGTCGATGCGCTGGTCAAGGGCGCCGACCGCGAACCGACCCGCAAGATCGACGACATCGTCGCCTACATCGGCCAGCAGGCGCAGGACCTGGCGCAGCAGATCGAGGCTGACAATGCAGCGGCGCACCAGCGCGCCACGCTGACGATCGCCCTCGCGCTCGGACTGGTGCTGGTCATTGGTTCGGTGACGGTGCTGTGGCTAATCCGCAGCATCACCCTGCCCCTGTATGCGGCGGTGGCGGTGGCCCAGACGGTCGCCGCCGGCGACTTGCGCACCGAGGTACGCTCGGACACCACCGACGAAATCGGCGACCTGTTGCAGGCGCTGCGCCAGATGCAGGGCAACCTGTCGGGCATCGTGGGCCGGGTGCGCGACGGCACCGTGGCGATCCACGCAGCATCGACCGAAATCGCCAGCGGCAATCTCGACTTGTCCTCGCGCACCGAACAGCAGGCCGGCGCGCTGGAACAAACCGCCGCCTCGATGGTGGAGCTGACCAGCACGGTCAAGCAGAACAACGACAACGCCAACCAGGCCGGCGAACTGGCCGACAGCGCCTCGGCCATCGCCGTCAAGGGTGGCCAGGCGGTGGCGCAGATGGTCTCCACCATGACCGCGATCAGCGCCTCGTCGAGCAAGATCGTCGACATCATCGGCACCATCGACGGCATCGCGTTCCAGACCAATATCCTGGCGCTGAACGCGGCGGTAGAAGCGGCGCGCGCCGGCGAACAGGGACGCGGCTTCGCGGTAGTGGCCACCGAGGTGCGCAACCTGGCGCAGCGCTCGGCCACGGCGGCGCAGGAAATCAAGGCGCTGATCAACGACTCGGTAAGCCGCATCGCCTCCGGCAGCGAACTGGCAAGCGTGGCTGGGGCCACCATGGGCGACGTGGTGGCCAGCGTGCAGCGGGTCACCTCGGTGATCGCCGAGATCACGGTGGCGGGCCAGGAGCAGACCGAGGGCATCGCCCAGATCAGCTCTGCCATCAGTCACATGGATGGCGTCACGCAGCAGAACGCCGCGCTGGTGGAAGAAGCGGCAGCGGCGGCCGACGCGCTGCAGCAACAGGCGGCGGCGCTGACCGAGGCGGTGAGCGTGTTCAAGCTGCCGGGGACGATGGCAGACGCCTGATGTCGGTCGCCATTCTCGACAAAGGCCCCGGGAACGCCACCACCACCCGCAGTCCCGTGGACGACAACGGCGCCGTATCGAACGTGACGGTGGCGCCCGCCTTGTCGGCCACCGCCTTCACGATCGCCAGCCCCAGTCCGGAGCCGGTGGTCTCACTGCTGCCCAAGATGCGATAAAAGGCGTGGAATACCCGTTCGCGCTCGGGCTTGGGGATGCCGGGGCCGCTGTCATCGACAATCAAGTCCACTCCGCCCGCGTGGCTGCAGAACGATACATCGACCCGCCCCCCGTGTGGCGTATAGCGCAGCGCGTTATCGACCAGGTTCTTCACCAGCATGTGCAAGTCCAGCGGCGCGGCCGCCACCAGCGCGTCATCGGTGCTGAGCACGCCGAGGTCGATGCCGCGCTGCTCGGCCAGCGGATACAGGTCTTCGATCACGGCGCGCACCACCTGTTGTAACGATACCGGGCCTGGCGCCGTGCTGTCGGGCGCACCCTGCTGCGAGCGGGCCAGCGCCAGCAGCTGGTCGAGCATCACGCGCGTGCGCTGCAGGCCGGCGGCCAGCGTTTGCATGCGGCGCCGCGCTTCGTCCGGCATGTCGGCAGCGGCCAGGCGCTCGGTCTGCAGCGACATGGCGGTGAGCGGCGAGCGCAGTTCGTGCGCAGCGTCGGCCACGAAGCGGCGCTGGGTTTGCATCGCCGCGTCCACCCGCGTGAGCAGGCGGTTGATTTCGGCCACCAGCGGCTGCACTTCGTCCGGCAGGCCGGCGGCGTCGAGCTGGCGCAGGTCGTAGTGGGAGCGCCGGCCCGCCTCGTCGGCCACCGCGCGCAGGGGGCCGAACAGCTTGCGGATCAGCCAGTGCACCAGCAGCGGCAGCAGTACCGACAGCAAACCGAACGGGATCAAGGCCCGCAAGGCGTTGTTGACCGCCACCGCGTTGCGCACGCGCGTTTGCTGGGCCACCGCCAGCCGCACGCCGCTGTTATCGGTGCGCACGAACACGCGCCACGAATCGGCATCCATGTCCACCGTTTGCAGGCCATCGACCAGCGGCGTGGAGAATACCGGCAGGCCATCGTAGTCCTCCGGTTCGCCCGGCGAGGGATTGAGGAAACGCACCACGATGCGCTCGTCGAGCGTGATGCCGCTGATTTTCTGGCGGGCGGCCAGCGTGACCGGCCCGGTTTGCAGGCGGCCGATCAGGTGGGCGATCTGGCGCAGCTGCTTGTCCTGGGCGATGTGGGCGTCGTTCCACGAGGCGACCAGGGTGAACACGGCGGCGCTGCCGGCCATGAGCACCACGGCCAGCGCGATGGTGGCCGAGAGCCGGTACTGGAGCGACGTGTTCATGGCGCCTTGGACACCATCCAGCCCACGCCGCGCACGTTCTTGATGGCGTCGGCGCCGAGTTTTTTGCGCAGCGCGTGGATCAGGAATTCGACCGCGTTGCTTTCCACTTCCTCGTTCCAGCCGTAGATGCGGTTTTCCAGTTCAGTGCGCGAGAGGATCGCGCCGGGGCGCACCATCAGCGCCTGCAACAAGGCGAACTCGCGACCGGTCAGGCGCACCTGGCGGCTGTCGCGGCAGGCTTCGTGGGTGGCCGGGTCGAGCGTGATCACGCCGTTGCCCAGGTTGGGGCCGACGGCGGCGGCCTGGCGGCGGGTGACGGCGCGCATGCGCGCCAGCAGTTCGGACAGCGCGAACGGTTTGACCAGGTAGTCGTCGGCGCCGCCATCGAGGCCGGCCACGCGGTCTTCGGTGGCGTCGCGCGCGGTGAGCACCAGCACCGGCACGCCGCGGCCGGCTGCGCGCAGCGTGTGCAGCACCGACATGCCGTCGCGCCGCGGCAGGCCCAGGTCGAGCAGCACCATCTGGTACGGATTGCAGGCCAGCGAGTCGAGCGCAGCGTCGCCATCGACCACCCAATCGACGCCATAACTGGCTTCGCGCAGCGCCTGCTGGATCGCGTTGCCGATCATGTCATCGTCTTCCACCAACAGCACCCGCATGACGTCCTTTCGATTTCCGCGCCGAATGTCGGCACCAGGCCGGTATTTTAACGGCATCGCGCATGGAACGTCTGCTAAGTGACTGCTAAGTGTGCTTGCCTACCATCCGGACGTCGTTACTCCAGCCTGGGCCCCGCTGCATGAAAAGCATGAAACTACTGAAGCCGTTGATTTTTTCCCTGATGTGCGTGGTGGGCCTGGCAGGCTTGCAAGCGCCGGTGGACGCATACGGCGCCGATACCCGGCACAAAGCCAAGGTCACCAAGTCCAGCAAGGCAGTGAAGGCCAAGGCGACCAGGGCCAGGACAGTCAAGGCCGTCAAGCCGCTGCGCAAGCGCAAGATGGCCAAAGCGGTGGCGGTCTCGCAAGCACCGAACGCGGCGCACCTGGCGGCGCTGCGCTCGAGCGCGGTGGTGATCCTCGATCCGACCACGCAGGACGTGCTGTACCAGAAAAACCCGGATACGGTCCTGCCAATTGCGTCGCTTACCAAGCTGATGACGGCGCTGGTGGTGCTCGACGCCGGCCAGAGCATGACCCAGAAGATCACCGTCACCAGCGCGGACGTCGACCGATTGAAATATTCATCGTCGCGACTGCAAGTGGGCACCACGCTGCCGCGCACGTCCATGCTGCACCTGGCGTTGATGAGTTCGGAGAACCGGGCCGCGTCCGCGCTGGGCCGCAATTATCCGGGCGGCACCCGCGCCTTTGTGGCCGCGATGAACCGCAAGGCCCGCACGCTGGGGATGCGCAACACGCGTTACGTGGAACCCACCGGCTTATCGAGCGCCAACGTCTCCACCCCGAGCGACCTGGCCAAACTGGTGATCGCTGCCGAAAAGAGCGCCCTGATCCGGCGCTATTCCACCGACCATGCGTTCAGCATCCGCCAGGGGCGCGGCACCAGCGTGTACCACAACACCAATCGCCTGACCGCCAGCAGCAACTGGCGCATCCGCCTGCAAAAGACCGGCTACATCTCGGAAGCGGGCCGCTGCATGGTGCTCTACACCATGGTCAACAACCGGCCGACGGTGATGGTGTTTCTGAACTCGCAAGGCAAATACTCGCACGCGGCAGACGCCAACCGGGCGCGATCGTGGCTGGCGGGATATCGGGGTGGCAAGGTACAGCGGGGGGTCAAGCGGCGGCACTGAACGCCCTCTTCCTTAAAAGTAATACCCCGCCTGCAAGTTGATCCGGCGGCTATACCCGGGATGCTCGGCCGAGGTCGAACCCAGGCCACCAAAGTCCGGTGAGATGTACGGGTGGTGCTTGCCCAACATGAAGTCGGCGGAGAACGACCATTTACCGGCCGAGAAGCTCAGGCCCGTAACGTTCTGGGCCGAGTCCTTGTAGCTGCCAACGCGCTTGTGCAGCATGCTGTAGTCGTTATAGACCTTGAAGCCGCTGAACGGTCCGACCTTGCCGCCGATGTCGTAGCTGGCGTTGGCGATGTAGATGTCGCCCTTGGACGCCACCGGGTACGGGTAGCCGAAGCCGCCGATCATGACGAAACTGTTGGCGTCCAGCCCGCCGTAGGTCTGGGTGGCTTCGTGGCTGGTGCGGTAGTCGTAGCGCATCGCCTGCAACATCACATCGAACGGTCCCGACTTGCCCTTGAAGTGCACGGCAAAGGCGTTGCGGCGGGTGTTGACGGCGCCGTTGGCGCGCGCTTCGTTGCGGATATTACCGGTCAGCCCCGAAAAGCCCACTTCCTGCTGGCCTTTATCGCCCAGCTTGAACGCCACGCGACCGATCAGGGTGTTGCGCTCGGTATCGCGCTGGCCGGTGCCGAAGCCTTGCGCATCGTCGTCGGCCACGATGTTGTACGAGTAGCGGTTGGCCGAGGGCGCGGTATTGCTGCCACCGCCGTAAGAGCCGCCGTCGCGCGGGTAAAAGCCCACCTGCCATTCGACCGGACCGGGCTTGCTGAGGTAGGTCACACCGAGATCGTACTTGTCCTCGAAGCCGGCATAGAACGCGATCGATTCGTAGAAATTGTTCGACGCGTACGGCTGCAGGCCGAACAGGTTCTTGTCCACGCCGATGTGCAGCTCGCTCTTGTCGTCGAAGCGGCGTCCGATCCAGCCGTGGTGGAGGAAATGCTGCCAATAGCCGCCCTGCCCTTTCGGGAAATTATTGTAGCGGTACTGGGCCGAGCCGATGGTGGTGCCGTCGTCGTAGTTGACGTCGAGGCGGGCGGTGTCCAGGCCGAAGAAGCCGTTGCGATATTCGTCCTGCCAGCTCTTGTAAACATAATTGAAGCGGATCGCACCGCCCACGGTGAGGGGCGACTTGCCCTCGTCGGCCGCCATGGCGACACCGCCGGACAACAGGACAGTAGCGGCCGCTGCGCATCCGCACCAGCCTTTGACATTTTTCGACAACATATTTTTCCTTTGAAACGAAGGCGGCGCTTCCGGCGCTGCGGCCTGAAGTTCGGCCAGCCAGGTGCGCAACATGGCTGCGCGCCGGGGCCGGAAGCTGTCGCGGGTGACCTCTACCGCCTGCACCCGCTCCGCCTGGAACTTGCGAAATCCCTGCCGCATACGGCACCCGGCCGGCACGAGACCAGCACAATCGACATGCGGTACAGGCACGCGACGGCCAGCGGCCAGATCCGGCGCTCTGCAACAGGCCAAGATCGGGCAGTGACCGCTAGCGCGGTTGCATGCGACGGACCTTCGACACCGCGTGCATCAGCTGCTGCTGGCCCAGCGACGGCAGCGTGGATGTCACCTTGCAGCGCCGATCAGAGGATAGCCACAGCCACGTTCGCCACCGATATCGGCGCCACCGGCCCGCCGGCTCTCGATAGCGAGCGCCGGGACCATGACATGGCAACTGGCAGCTAGGGGGAGTATTTGGCAGGAGAGGACAATATGGTACCACCGGCCTCGACCATTACCCCGTCCGGTTGACCGACCAACCGGCTTGCGTGGGTGCTCAAGTTCTGCGAAATTCGTCGAAATGCCCGCCAAATTGGGTCCCCGCCTGCGCGGGGACGACGGTTCGGGGCTAACAAAATCAAGACTTCAGCTCAGCGCATTGTAGATTTTCGCGTCCGCCGCATTGACGCTGTTTCTTGAAGCGGTGCGCTAACAGGGTTGATCACGAGGCACTGGCTGCTGCTTGAGCATGCCGCTTGATCAATTGCTTGTACAGGTCGGGCTCGCTGGTTTCGAGCTGTTTGAGGGCATCGACTGCCGTGCGCAACACCGTGGTCGTTTGCGCCTGCTTGATGTCGTCGATGTCAGCCTTGGCTTTTTTCACCTTGTTGAGGACATTGATATCGGCCTCCTGCTTTTCCGCCAGCTTGATCACCAGGTCGTTGAGCCAGCCTATCTGCTTGCCGTAACTGGCCACTTCCGACACCACGCGGTCTTCGACCCCGGCGTCGCCAGCGAAGTTAAACGTCGGTGAGAAAAATGGCGAATTGAAGCGCTGCATGACGTCGCCCGACAGCGGCATCTTGAACATCCAGAACGGATCGAATGAGGTAGCCATAATTGCTCCACGAGAAGGTTGAAAACATTGCAAAAGGAATCATCATTCTAGTCCCCATCACAACGCTCTCGCACGCCGCGTCCGACCGTTCGCTTGATCCAGGCTAAGCCAGTTTCACCATCTCGCGATACAGGTCTGCCTTGCCCTCGAAGCCGATGCCCGGCAGTTCCGGCAGCATGATGTGGCCGTTGTCGACCGTCACGCCGTCAGGGAAGCCGCCGTAGGGCTGGAACAGGTCGGGATACGATTCGTTACCGCCCAGCCCCAGGCCGGCCGCGATATTGAGCGACATCTGGTGGCCGCCGTGAGGAATGCAGCGCTTGGGCGACCAGCCGTGCTCGCGCAGCATGTCGAGCGTGCGCAGGTATTCCACCAGGCCGTAGCTGAGCGCGCAGTCGAATTGCAGCCAGTCGCGGTCGGCGCGCATGCCGCCGTAGCGGACCAGGTTGCGCGCATCCTGCATCGAGAACAGGTCTTCGCCGGTGGCCATCGGATTCTTGTAATAGTTGCGCAAGGTGGCCTGCAACTCGAAGTCGAGCGGGTCGCCCGGCTCCTCGTACCAAAACAGGTCGTACTGCGACAGTGCCTTGGCATACTCGACCGCCGTATCGAGGCCGAAGCGGCCGTTGGCGTCCACCGCCAGTTTCTGGCCATCCTGTAAAACGCTGAGCACCGAGTCGATACGGCGCAAATCTTCGTCGAGGTCGGCGCCGCCGATTTTCTTCTTCACCACCGTGTAACCCCGGTCGATGTAGCTGCGCATCTCGTCCTTGAGCTTGCCATGATCCTGGCCCGGGTAGTAATAACCGCCGGCGGCGTACACGAAAATCTTGCGGTCGGCCTGGCCGTTGCCGTAGCGGTCGGCCAGCAGCTGGAACAGCGGCTTGCCTTCGATCTTGGCCACCGCGTCCCACACCGCCATGTCGATGGTGCCGATCGCCACCGAGCGCTCGCCGTGGCCGCCCGGCTTTTCGTTGGTGAACATGCAGTTCCAGATTTTGTGGGGATCGAGGTTGGTGCCGGCATCATCGACCAGGCTGGCCGGATCGGCTTCGAGGATGCGCGGAATGAAACGCTCGCGCATCAGGGTGCCCTGGCCATAGCGGCCATTGGAATTGAAACCGTAGCCGATCACCGGCTTGCCATCGCGGATGACGTCGGTGACCACCGCCACCAGGCTCAGGGTCATCTTGCTGAAGTCGATATAGGCATTGCGGATAGGCGAGCTGATCGGGACGGTTTTTTCGCGGATTTCAACGATTTTCATGCGGTTCTCCTGTCAAAGTGGAACCAGTCTACTATTGAACTACACTGCTACAATTCACCTGTTTTGAAACCTTTATTCACTTTAAATAAAAAATGACAAATGAAGAGTGATGCGGCCCCCGACCTGACCTTCTTCGTGCTGCTGGCCAAGCTGGGCAGCATGAGCGCCACCGCGCGCGAACTGGGCGTCACGCCGCCCGCCATCACCAAGCGCCTCGCCGTGCTGGAGCAGCGCCTGGGGGTGCGCCTGGTAAATCGCACCACGCGCCGTATCAGTCTCACCAGCGAAGGTGAGTCATACCTGGCGCAGGCCGCGCACATCCTGCACCAGATCCGCGAGCTGGAGGAATCGGTGGCCAGCGGCCGTGCCGCGCCCAAGGGCCTGCTGCGAGTGAACGCCACGCCGGGTTTCGGGCGCACCCGCATCGCGCCCATCGTCTCGCGCTTTGCCCATGCGTACCCGGAAGTGGAAGTGGAGCTGCACCTGACCGACCGGCCCATCAGCCTGGTGGAGGAAGCGTACGACCTCGCGATCCGCTTCGGCGAGCTGCCCGATACGCGCCTCACGGCCCGCAAGCTGATGGCCAACCGGCGCTTTTTATGCGCGTCGCCCGGCTACCTGAAACAGTGGGGCGAGCCGCGCACGCCGGCCGAACTGCACCGCCATCGCTGCATCCTGCACCGGCAGAACGACGACGTGTACGGCACCTGGCGCCTGCAAAAAGGCAAAGTGGAAGAACTGGTGAAGGTGCGCGGCGCCGTCTCCAGCAACGACGGCGACATCGTCATGCTGTGGGCGCTGGCCGGCCACGGCATCGT
The DNA here is from genome assembly GCF_031456625.1 of Duganella sp. 3397. Classification (NCBI taxonomy): domain Bacteria; kingdom Pseudomonadati; phylum Pseudomonadota; class Betaproteobacteria; order Burkholderiales; family Oxalobacteraceae; genus Duganella; species Duganella sp. 3397. The sequence continues at coordinate 395,039 of NZ_JAVDVB010000005.1, read as the reverse complement.
CCAGCGCTCGGAGTGGGACGCCGCCAGGTACCTGGCCAGCGGACGCTTGAAGCAGGTCATGCCCGACTACACCCTGCCCGACGCCGACCTGTATCTGTATTACCTCAGCCGCCAGAACCAGCCGGCCAAGGTGCGCGCCTTTATCGATTTTATCGCCACGGAGTTCAGCGTGCCATAAATACTCTGGCCGCATGCTCGAGCACCTCGTGCAGCCGGTCGGTATCGACCGGCTTGGCGAAGTAGGCGTCGAAGCCGGCGGCGAAACCGGCCTCGCGGTCGCGCTCTTCGCCGTAACCGGTGACCGCGATCAGGGTGGCGTCGCGCCCTTCCGGCCGGCGCCGCAGCTCGCGCGCCAGGGCGTTGCCGTCCATGTCGGGCAAGCCGATGTCGAGGATGCACACGGCGGGCGCCCACGCGGCGGCGCGCGCCAGCGCGGCACTGGCGTCGTGCTCCACCTGCACCAGGTAGCCCTGCGCTTCGAGCAGCATGGCCAGCATGCTGGCGGCGTCGACGTTATCGTCAACCAGCAGCACGCGCAGGCGCTGGTCGCCACCTGCGGCGCCTGCCGGTGCATTGTCGCGCGCCAGTTGCGCCAGGCCGCCGTACGCCGGCAGCTCTACCGTGAACTCGGTGCCAGCGCCGGCGCCGGCGCTGACAAAACCGATGCTGCCGCCATGCAGTTCGGTGAGTTTTCGCGCCAGGGCCAGGCCCAGGCCCAGCCCGCCCTGCGAGCGGTCCGGGGTACGCGTGGCCTGGGCGAACAAGTCGAAGATGCGGTCCGTCAGTTCGGCCGCGATGCCGATGCCGTTGTCGCGCACCGAGACGCGCACGCGGTCCTCGCTTACCGCCAGCGCCAGCACAATGGCGCCGCCGGACGGCGTAAACTTGGCGGCGTTGTTGAGCAGGTTGGCCAGCACCTGCACCAGGCGCTTGTAGTCGCCCAGTACCAGTACCGGCCCGGCCGGCAGGTGCAGCGCCAGTTCATGGCCGCGTCCCGTGATCAGGGGCCGGGTTTGTTCCACGGCGGCGGCAACCACCAGTTGCAGGTCGAGCGGCTGGCGCTCGATCTCGACCAGGCCGCGCGTCACGCGCGAGACGTCGAGCAGGTCGTCCACCAGCGCCGTCATGTGGCGCACCTGGCGCGTGATGATGCCGCTGGTGCGCTGCAGACGGTCGGCGTCGAGCAGGCCCAGGCCCATCAACTCGGCGGCGGCGCTGATCGGCGCCAGCGGATTGCGCAGCTCGTGCGCCAGCATGGCCAGGAATTCGTCCTTGTTGCGGTCGGCCTCGATCCGCAGGCGCAATTCGCTATCGCGCTCGCCGCCTTCGCGGCGCAGGCGCGCCAGGCTGATCGCGCCTTCCACCCGCGCCAGCAGTTCACGGCCGCTGAACGGCTTGACGATGTAGTCGTCGGCGCCGGCGGCCAGGCCCTCGATGCGCGCTTCCTCGCCGGCCCGCGCCGAGAGCAAAATGAACGGCAGCTCGCGCATGCGCGACTCGGAGCGCACCTCGGACAGCAAGGCAAAGCCGTCCACCAGTGGCATCATGACGTCGCTTACCACCAGGTCGGGCAAGTCGCTGCTACGCAAGCGCTCCAGCGCCTGGGCGCCGTTGACGCAGGCAGTGACCAGGTAGCCGGCATCTGTCAGGGTTTTCTGCACGTAACGGCGCATGTCGTTGTTGTCGTCGGCCAGCACGATGTGGCCGCTGACGTGCTGCCGCTGCGGTGCGCCCGGCCCGGTGTGGGCGCCGCTGTCGATCCACTGCGCAGCTTCGCTCAGGTACACGGGCGCGTGCACGTGCCGCCGCGCCGATGGCTGGCGGTGTGTGACAGGCGCCGCGCTGCGCGCCACCATCGGAATCCGCACCCGGAACAACGCGCCCCGCCCGGCCTCGCTCTCCGCGGTGATCTCGCCGTCGTGCAGCAGCACCATTTCGTGCACCAGCGCCAGCCCGATGCCGGTGCCTTCCACCGAGCGCCCGGGCTGTCCCTCGATACGGTGGAAGCGCTCGAACACGCGCCCCAGCTCGGCCCTCGGAATGCCCACGCCGGTGTCGGCCACGACCAGTTCGGCCATGCCATCGACCGCGCGCAGACGCACACTGATGCCGCCTTCGAGCGTGAATTTGAACGCGTTGGACAGCAGGTTGAACACGATCTTTTCCCACATGCCGCGGTCGATCCAGACCGGCGCCGGCAACGGCTGGCAATCGATGCCCAGCGACAGGCCGGCGCGTTCGCAGGCGGACGCGAAGTGGCTGGCCAGTTCGGCGGTGTCGGTGGCCAGGTCGGTGGCTTCGAACGTGGCCGACGTGCGGCCCATTTCCATGCGCGAGAAATCGAGCAGCGCGTTGACCAGTTTTAATAGTCGCCGGGCGTTGCGATTGGCCGTGGCCAGCAGCGCCTGCTGCGGCGCCGTCACATCGGGCATGGCCAGCAGGTCTTCCAGGGGGCCGAGCATGAGCGTGAGCGGCGTGCGGAATTCGTGGCTGACGTTGGAGAAGAACACGGTCTTGGCGTGGTCGATCTCGGCCAGCATTTTCAGCCGCTTGCGCTCTTCCTCGTGCGCGGCCACGCGCGCCAGCGCCGTGCCCAGGGTGGCGCCCAGCAGTTCGTAAAAGCCGCGGTAGTCGGCAGAAAATGGCAGCCGTGCGCTGGCGGCGGTGAGCAGCAGCGCCACCGGTTGCGTGGCGCCAGGGCGCATCACGGGAATGGCCATTGCCAGGTCGGGCGCATCGGGATACGGTCCGCATGGCGCATCGCCCAGCGCCTGGCGCAAGCCGGGCAGCTCCAGTATGCGCGGTTCGGCCGCAGATTGCAGCAAATGCGCCAGCGGCCAGAAGCCTGCCGTCGCGCCGGCCGCATCGCCAGTGGCGGAAGCGCCGGCCAGCAGTCGCTCGGGCGCGACCAGCGGCGACGCTTCGATGCCGCTGCGCTGGCGCAGCACGTAATCGCCGGTCTCCGCGTCGAACTCGTACAGCAGCACGAACGGCAGGTCGAACTCGAATTGCTTAAGCGTGACGGCGGTTTGCGCAAACACCTGCTCGCCGGTTTGCAATGGCGCCAGTTGTGCGGTCAGGTCGCGCACGGCGCGGGTGCGGCGCGCACCGAGCATGGTCAGCGTGGTTTCGGTCACCGGGTGGAACAGGCCGCCGATCTCGCCGCTCTCGTCGCGAATCGGGCTGAGGGAAAACGTGAAAAACGTCTCTTCCAGGTAGCCGTTGCGGAACAGGAACATGCGCTGGTTTTCCAGGTACGAGGTCTCGCCGCGCACCGCGCAGTCGAACGGCGCGGCCAGCGCCGCCCATGCCGACTCCCAGCACACCCGGTAATCCATGCCCAGCGTGGCCGGATGGCGGTCGCCGCACAGCACGCGGTAGCCATCGTTATAAATCTGGATCCGATCCGGCCCCCAGACGATATTGATCGGGAAATTGGAGGCCAGGCACAGGCTGACGGTCGTGCGCAGGCTTTGCGGCCAGGATGATATCGGTCCCAGCGAGGTGGACGCCCAGTCGTGGGCGCGGATCAGCGCCGCCATCTCGCTGCCGCTGTCGAGGAAGCGGGCATCCGCCGCCGGGCGCTGACCGTGGTCTTGTGTCATGTGAACATACTGCCGATGGTCGGGTTGATGAGCTGCCAAGCCGACAGTATGAGGCAACCGGCGCCTTCCTTATGTTCGGCAGATCACAAACGCTACCGACTAGCGGTTTCAGCGCGGGGCGGCCTAGTCGCGCAGGGTGACGCCGCCATCATCCACCACAGTGCGGTCGAGCGTCGCTGCAGCTGCAGCTGCAGCCAGGGTGGCCGGGGCAGCGTTGTCGTAATCGACGACCTCGGCGCCGGTAACCGCATCGACATGGGTGATGCGCACATGCAGGCGATCCGGCGCGCCACTTTGGCTGCCGCCATCATGCGCTTCGAGCGTGAAGCGGTAGCCGGCACGGCCGTTGAATCGCCCGGTGCCGCTCACGTGGGCCACCTGTCCTGCACGGCTGACGCCGATCTGCTCGCCGCGGAAGTGGAACGGCCCGCTCAGCACCAGCGCCTTCGCTGGCGCGCGGTTGGTATCGCCACCCAGCGGCACCCACAGAGAAAAACGCAATGGCGCCGCGCTGCTTACCCGGCCGACGGGGGCAGCGCCGGTGCCGAGGCGCAGCGTGCCGGCGCCGCTGACCGAGGCCAGCGCCGGATCATCCACCGTCACGTCCTGTACCAGCTCGGTCGAGCGGCCAGCCGAGTCGGTGACGCGCACGCGCACCGCCTGGAAGCCGGCGGCGCAGAAGCGGTGGCGCAGTGTGACTTGCCCCACGCCGCCGGCCTCGCGTACGATGGGTGCAGGTGACGGGCAGCCATCGGTCCACACCACGCTGGCCTGGTGGGTTTGCGTGGGCGAGTTGTCGATGAGGTTGACGGTCAGCGTGAGATCCTGGCCCAGTTCCACCGTGCGCGGCAAGGTGGTGATCGGACCGAGCACCGGCGCGTCGGTGCCGCGCGTGCCGGGACGCAGCATGACCAGGCCCGCATTCGAGTTGGCCAGGATGACGCCCGCTTCATTGATCGCCTGACCATATTGCACGACCAGTCCTGGCGGCGCCCGGTAGAGGCGGCTGTTCAAGTCGATCGGGGTGGTGAGGCCCGCCCAGCGCACGGCGCGCGAGAATGTCGCGCCCTGGCCGCCCGGCCACTGGACCGTGCCGACGATCTCGCCGGCGTTATTGATGTCGCTGGCAAAGCTGTCGGCAAGCGGATAACCGGGCAATCGTGCGAGTCCGCCGGTGGGCGTCCACTTGTAGGCAAACAGGCGTTGGTCGTTGCGCAGCGCGTAGCCGACCGCCTCGCTGCGATCGTTCAGGCTGGTCACATCGGTCACCGGACCGCCACCGTCGATCGGCACCATGCCGGTCAGGCGGCTCCAGAAAAAAGCCTGCTCATTCGGACTGCTGGCGGTGTCGGAGCGGCCGGCCACTTCGCTCCGCTCGTTGATATGCAGTCCGAACGCCCGGGTGCCGCCCAAGGTGCCCAGGTCGGTTCGCCTGCCGCTGGCATCCCACAACATGGCGGTAATGGCCCCGGAAGCGGCGTCGCCATACCCGGTGGCGATGTTTTGCCGGTTGATGGCATGGGCGATGGACAGCGAAAACGGACGCGGCCCGAACGGTACAAGGGCGCCGCCCGGATTCCACCGCACGGCGCGCGAAGAGATGCCGGTTTCGGCATTCAGGCCGGCGATGTACTCCAGGTCGTTGATGTCTTCCGCGCTGGCCACCGAGGTTCCCGGCAGCGCGCGCATGCCGCCGGCCGCAGTCCAGGTAAAGCCGAGGATGTTGCTGCGTGGCGCGGCGTCTTCCGAACTGCCCACCACCACCCCGAGGTTGTTCAAGCCGCGCACCAGGGTGTAGGTGCCGCCGAGGGTGCCGATAGGGTGGACGCGGTCGCCGTCGAAAAAGCCGTTGGTGGCGCCGTAGTAGTTGAAGGAATTGAAGGCGGCCTGGCCGCGTTCGTTAAGCAAGGCGGTGCCACCGCTTTCGGGCCACAGGTTGATGACGCTGTAGACGGTGCCAGGCGGCGTGATGGCGGAGTTGGTTGCGGAGTTGGTTGCGGAGTCGGCCGCTGCCGTGGCTGGCGCCGACGACAATACGGCGCAGAGCGCAGTGGAAGCCGCTGTGGTGACAGCAACGGCCATGGCGCGCGGTTGAAAACGGGGATGGAAGGTCAATGAGTGTTGCACGGTAATTCTCCCAGGCAGATTAAACGCAAGCGAACGCTCGCGCCAACGCTGGAAGACCTGTGGCCAGGTAATGCGCGGACAACCGCCTGTCCAACGTTACGCAGTACTCTAGGCGCACCAAAACAGGGCGAAATTGACATCAATCAAACTTTCCGAGAGTAAGCTCCGGGCAATCACAAGCCCAGCAAAACAAAATTTTGCTAAGCGAAACCCTATTAAATTTTGTTTTGAGAGCGCTCATAAAAAAACCCCAGCGAGCTGCAACAGCCCGTTGGGGTTCTCGGGGTGAGCCGTGTTTAAACGTTCACGGTATCGGCCACCGAGCTGAATTCTTCGATCTTGTCGAAGTTCATATAGCGGTAGATGTCGGCCGAATTGGCATCGAGCACGCCGGTGTGCTCCATGTACTCTGCACGGGTCGGGATGCGGCCCAGCAGCGAACACACCGAGGCCAGTTCGGCCGAACCCAGGTACACATTGGTTTCGATACCGAGACGGTTCGGGAAGTTACGCGTGGACGTCGACATCACGGTGGCGCCCTTGCGGATCTGCGCCTGGTTACCCATGCACAGCGAGCAACCCGGCATTTCCATGCGCGCGCCGGTGCGGCCCAGCGAGCCGTAATGGCCTTCGGACGTCAGCACCTGCTGGTCCATCTTGGTCGGTGGCGCGATCCACAGGCGCACCGGGATGTCCGATTTACCTTCCAGGACCTTCGACGCCGCGCGGAAGTGGCCGATATTGGTCATGCACGAACCGACGAACACGTCGTCGATCTTGGCGCCGGCGACTTCCGACAGGGTTTTCACATCGTCCGGGTCGTTCGGGCAGGCCACGATCGGCTCGTGGATGTCGGCCAGGTCGATCTCGATGACGGCGGCGTATTCGGCGTCGGCGTCGGGCGCCAGCAGTTCCGGCTTGTCGAGCCAGGCCTGCATCGCCTTGATGCGCCGCTCCAGCGTGCGCTGGTCGAGGTAGCCGTTGGCGATCATCCACTTCATCAGCGTGATGTTCGAGGTCATGTACTCGATGATCGGCTCTTTATCGAGGTGCACCGTGCAACCGGCAGCGGAGCGCTCGGCCGACGCGTCGGACAATTCGAACGCCTGTTCGACTTTGAGCTGCGGCAGGCCTTCGATTTCCAGGATGCGGCCGGAGAAGATGTTCTTCTTGCCCTTCTTGTCCACCGTGAGCATGCCCTGGCGGATCGCGTACAGCGGGATCGCGTTGACCAGGTCGCGCAGGGTCACGCCAGGCTGCATGGTGCCCTTGAAGCGCACCAGCACCGATTCCGGCATATCGAGCGGCATCACGCCAGTGGCGGCGGCAAACGCCACCAGGCCGGAACCTGCCGGGAACGAGATGCCGATCGGGAAGCGGGTGTGCGAGTCGCCGCCGGTGCCGACGGTGTCTGGCATCAGGAGGCGGTTGAGCCACGAGTGGATCACGCCGTCGCCCGGACGCAGGGCCACGCCGCCGCGGTTTTCGATAAAGGTCGGCAGTTCGCGGTGCATCTTGACGTCCACCACTTTCGGGTAGGCGGCGGTGTGGCAGAACGACTGCATCACCAGGTCGGCCGAGAAGCCCAGGCAGGCCAGGTCTTTCAGCTCGTCGCGGGTCATCGGGCCGGTGGTGTCTTGCGAGCCGACGGTAGTCATCTTCGGTTCGCAGTAGGTGCCAGGACGAATACCCTCGCCTTCCGGCATGCCGCAGGCGCGGCCGACCATTTTTTGCGCCAGCGAGTAGCCACGGCCGCTATCGACCGGGTTTTGCGGCAGGCGGAACAGCGTCGATGCGGGCAGGCCCAGCGCTTCGCGCGCCTTGGTGGTCAGGCCACGGCCGATGATCAATGGAATACGGCCACCGGCGCGCACTTCGTCGAACAGCACTTGCGACTTGACGGTGAATTCGGAGATGACCTTGCCATCCTTGAGCGCCTTGCCTTCGTACGGACGCAGTTCGACCACGTCGCCCATTTCCATTTGCGTCACATCGAGCTCGATCGGCAGCGCGCCGGCGTCTTCCATGGTGTTGTAGAAGATCGGAGCGATCTTGGTGCCCAGGCACACGCCGCCGAAACGCTTGTTCGGGATGAACGGGATGTCTTCGCCGGTAAACCACAGCACCGAGTTGGTGGCGGACTTGCGCGACGAACCGGTACCGACCACGTCACCGACGTAGGCGACCAGGTGGCCCTTGGCTTTCAGTGCTTCGAGCTGTTTCAGCGGACCGATCTTGCCCGGCTCTTCCGGGTTGATGCCGGGACGCGGGTTCTTCAGCATCGCCAGCGCGTGCAGCGGAATGTCGGGACGGGTGGTCGCGTCGGGCGCCGGCGACAGGTCGTCAGTATTGGTTTCGCCGGTAACCTTGAAAACGGTGATGGTCAGGCTGTGCGGCACTTCAGGACGCGAGGTGAACCACTCGGCGTCGGCCCACGATTGCAGCACGCCTTGCGCGCTGACGCTGCCCTTGTCGGCCAGTTCCTTGACGTCGTGGAAGTAATCGAACATCAGCAAGGTCTTTTTCAGGCCTTCGGCAGCGATGGCGCCAACGACCGGATCGTCGAGCAGGTCGATCATCGGCTTGATGTTGAAGCCGCCGAGCATGGTGCCCAGCAGGCGGGTGGCCAGCTCGCGCGAGACCAGCGGCGAGGTTTCCGCACCCTTGGCCACGCTGGCCAGGAACGCACACTTGACCTTGGCGGCATCATCGACGCCGGCCGGTACGCGGTTGGTGATCAGGTCAACCAGGAACTGTTCTTCGCCGGCTGGCGGATGCTTCAGGAGTTCGACCAGGTCCGACGTTTGATCGGCGGACAAAGGCAACGCAGGGATCCCGAGGGATGCACGTTCAGCGACGTGCTGGCGGTAGGCAGCTAGCATGAAAAACTCTCATTCAGGGTGGGTAGCGGAAGGAACCAGGCCAACTTCACCTGCTCCGGCCGCTATTGTACCTCAATGAGTCTTATATAAGACATATAACAGCAGACTCCATGAACCGTGAGTCTCCCGAGCAACAAAACACTGCCTTTACTGTGCGACCTTGATCACAACCTTGCCGAACGGTCCGCGCGCCAGGTGCTCGAAAGCCTGCACCGCTTCGTCGAAGCCATACACCTTGTCGATCACCGGCCTGATGCCGTGCTGGTCGAGGAAGGGATTCATGCGGTCGAACGAGGTGCGCGGCGCCACCGCGATGCCGCGGATCGTGGTCTGGCGGAAGATCACCGGCATCAGTTGCAACTGCGTGGTCTGCCCGGTCAGAAAGCCCACCTGGGCGATAATCCCGGCCGCCTTGGTCGCCTGCACCGATTGATTCAGCCCTGCGCCACCTGCCACGTCGATGGTGACGTCCACGCCCTTGCCGCCGGTTAGCGCCAGCACCTCGCGCTCCCAGTCCGGGTGGGTGCGGTAGTTGACACCATCACTCACGCCGAACGCCCTGGCCTTGGCCAGGTTGGCGTCGCTGCTGGACGTGGCGATCACACGGGCGCCGTGGGCTGCAGCGATTTGGGCGGCAAAGATCGAGACGCCGCCGGTGCCTTGCACCAGCACGGTCTGTCCCGGTTGCAGGCGGCCGACATCCATCAACGCGTACCAGGCAGTGAGCGCCGCGATCGGCAGGGTCGAGGCTTCCTCGTCGGTCATGCCGGCTGGCGCGCGCACCGCGCTGTCTTGGTGGATGATCATGTACTCGGCCAGCCCGCCCGGAAGCGGCATGCCGAAGCAGTACGCCGGCTCGTCCGGGCCTGGTTCGCCATCGATCCAGCGCGAATACAGGTGCGAGTTGACGCGGTCGCCGATGGCAAAGCGGGTAACACCGGCGCCTGTCGCGACCACCACGCCCACCGCGTCCGACACCGGAATGAGCGACTTGGGCACCAGGTGCGGCTCGTAAATGCCATCGATGATGGCCTTGTCGCGAAAGTTGAGCGACACCGCGCCCACCTTCACCAGCAGCTCGCCCGCCTGTGGCACCGGGGTCGGGACCTCGCCCTGTTGCAGGTTATTCAAACCAAAATCCTTCAGTAGCCATGCTTTCATCGTGTTCTCCTGTAGCGTGAGGACCGCAGCGGTGCTCAACGAGGAAACAGTCTAATTGCTTCCACCAGCTTCAGTAAGTAGTTATGATTCCAGTCTTTCCATCCTCATATTCCACAATCAATGGAAGACCGTTTTGCAGGACTGCGCGAATTCGTGCTCGCGATCGACAAGGGCAGCTTCAGCGCGGCCGCAGCAGAGCTGGGCGTGACCGGTTCGGCGGTGGGCAAAAGCATTTCGCGGCTGGAGGCCCGGCTGGGCGTGCAACTGCTGCACCGGACCACGCGCCGCATCGCGCTCACCACCGAGGGCGAGGCCTACCTGCTCAGTTGCCGGCGCGTGCTGGAGGAACTGGACCAGACCGAATCTTTTCTGGCCACCGGCCACCGCGAACCGGCAGGCCGGCTGCGTATCGAGCTGCCCACCACGTTCGGCCGGCGCCATGTCGTGCCACCCCTGCTGGCACTGGCGGCGCGCCACGACCGCCTCGACCTGTCGTTCACGTTGCGCGACCAGGCGGTGGACATGGTTGTCGAAGGCATCGATCTCGCGGTGCGCATCGGTACCCTGGGCAACCATCCCGACCTCATCGCGCGCCGCCTGGGCGACCAGCACATGGTGATCTGCGCTGCGCCAGACTACCTGGCGCGCAAGGGCACGCCGCGCAGCCACGCCGACCTGGCGGCGCACGACTGCCTGGCAGGCTGGCGCCGCACGGTCAGATCCACCTGGCTGTTGAAGGATGCGGCCGGCGCCATCGTCCCGCACGAGGTGCCGGTGCGCCACGAACTGCCCGACGGCGACGCCCTGCTCCAGGCCACGCTGGCCGGCAGCGGCCTGGCGCAGTTTCCCACCTGGCTCGCGGGCGACGCCTTGCGCACCGGCGCACTGGTGCAGGTGCTGGCGGATATGGGCGGCGGGGCGATGCCGATCCACGTGCTGTGGCAGAAGACCTGGCACCTGCAGCCCAAGGTACGCATCGCTGTCGATACGCTGGTGGACCTGGCGGCAAGCCGGCCCGACATCTTCGATGCGCGGCCGCCGGCCAACCGGGATTAACGCTGTGCCACCGACTCGGTTTGCGGCGCCGGCTGCCAGCCGCCACCGAGCGCCTTGAACGCCGCTACCGCCGCGCGCGCCGCCTCGGTTTGCGCCTGCGCGCGCAGGTCGGACGCCTGCAGCAGCCTGTCGTCCGCCTGCAGCACTTCGATCAGGCTCACCACGCCCTTCTGGTAAGCGGCAAACGACGCCTGGCGCGCCTGCTGCCACGCCTGCACGCCCTGCTCCAGCGTGGCGGCCTGGCGGTTGCGCTGATTCATGTCGGTCAACGCGTTTTCCACGTCGGCCGTGGCGCGCAGCGCCGACTGGCGGTAGGCTGCCAGCGCTTCCGCTTCCTGCCCGCGCGCCTGGTCGATCTGGGCGTTGATGCGGCCGAAGTCGAACAGGCGCCAGCGCAGGCCCAGCATGGCCGATGCCTGGCTGGCGTCATTGGTAAGCAGGTTGCCTCCCGAGATGGCGGTGGCGCTGCCGATCATGCCGCTTAATGAAAACTTCGGATAGAACTCGGCAATCGCCACGCCGATGCGGGCATTCGATGCAGCCAGCCGGCGCTCGGCCACGATCAGGTCGGGGCGGCGGCGCAACAGGTCGCCGGGCGTGCCGGTGGCCGTGATGACCGGCGCGGCCGGGATGGCAGATGCTGCGACCAGTTGCGCACGCTGCGTACCGGGCGCGCTGCCCAGCATGACGTCGAGCGCATTCATGGCGGTATCCTGCGCCGCTTCCAGCACCGGCAACGACGAGCGCACCTGTGCCAGCGCGCCCTCTACCTGGCGTACTTGCAGTTCCGGCACCAGGCCCTTGCCCAGCAACAGATTGAGGGTGGCCTGCAAGCCCTCTTGCGTGCGCACCTGCTTGCGGGCGACCTCGAGCCGCGCTTGCAGGCCGCGCAAGGTGATATACGTGTCGGCCGTCTGCGCGGCCACCGCCAGCCGGGTGGCGGCCGCGCCGGCGGCGGACGCCTGGTACTCGGCCAGCGCTGCTTCGCGCCCGCGCCGCAGCCCGCCAAACAGGTCGATTTCCCAGCCGGCGCCGATGCCGGCCTCGTAGGCGCTGCCGTAACGGTCGAAGCCCGGCTGCGAGTTGAGCACCTGGCCCAGCGGCGTTTCCACCGACTGGTAGGCGCGTGCCGCCTGCGCGTTCACGTTCGCAGACGGCAGCAGCGCTGCCTGGGCGGCGCCAAGACCGGCACGCGCCTGCGCCACGCGGGCCGACGCCTGCGCCAGGTCGAGGTTCTGCGCCAGCGCCAGCGTGATCAGCTGATCGAGTTGCGGATCGTGGAAATCCTGCCACCACTCGGACAGGTCGGCTGCCTGCGCGGTGGACTGGGCCAGGTAGTGCTGCGGCAGTTGCAGATCGGGGCGCGCGTAGTCGGGCCCCACGGCCGGAGCGGTGGCGCAACCTGTCACAAAACAGGCTGCCGCCAGCGCAATCAAAGGTCGGGTCGGGATCATGGAATTCCACTAGAGAAGAAAAGACGATAGTGACTATATCACTATTTAGTCACTTATTGTGCAAATCGGCGATGGGGGTTAAGCTGTCGGCCATGACTACTGCAACTACCAACAATGGCCCGACCCGGGGCCCGGCCGACCACGATGTGCGCGACCGGATCGTCACCGCCGCCACCGCCCACTTCCGCCTGTACGGCTACGAAAAGACCACCGTCTCCGACCTGGCCAAGGCAATCGGCTTTTCCAAGGCCTATATCTACAAGTTCTTCGAATCGAAGCAGGCCATCGGCGAACAGATTTGCGCCACCTGCCTGCTCGAAATCGAAACCGACGTGCGCGCGGCTGTCGATGGCGCGGAAGGCGCGCCGGAGAAGCTGCGCCGCCTGTTCAAGACCATCGTGGTGTCCAGCATGCGGCTGTTCTTCGAGGATCGCAAGCTGTTCGACATCGCCTCCTCCGCCGCCTCCGAACGCTGGGATTCTGCGCAGCGCTACGAGCTGCGCATCCAGGGTGTGTTGACGGACATCCTGCGCCTGGGCCGCGACAACGAAGACTTCGAACGCAAGACGCCGCTGGACGAAACCGTCAGCGCGATCTACCTGGTGCTGCGGCCTTACCTGAACCCGCTGCTGCTGCAGTACAGCTTCGACTCGGTCGACCACGCCCCCGCCCAGTTATCGAGCCTGGTGCTGCGCAGCTTATCGAGATGATCATTCTAAATCGAACGTGACCGTTGACATAATTAGTCACTAGTCTCAAAATGAAATCCTGTTTTGTTCACTCACGGGATTTCTATGCCTCGCCGCCTTGCCGCCACCGCTGCCCTGTCCGCCGTTTGCCTGCCTACCTTGGCATTGCTGCTGGCCGGCTGCGGCAAATCGCCACCTTCCGATCCTCGTACCGAAGCGCCGCTGGTGCGCACCACCACGCTCAGCGCAGCCGCACTCGGCGCGCGGACCTTCACCGGCACGGTCGCCGCCCGCGTCCAGAGCGAACCGGGGTTCCGGGTGGCCGGCAAAGTCCTCGAACGGCTGGTCGATACCGGCCAGCAGGTCAAGCGCGGCCAGGTGCTGATGCGTATCGATCCGATCGACCTGAAACTGGCTGCCACCGCCCAGCTGGAAGCGGTGGCTGCCGCGCGGGCGCGCGCCCGGCAAACCGCGCAAGACGAAGCCCGCTACCGCGACTTGCGCGGCACCGGCGCCATTTCCGCCTCTGCCTACGACCAGGTAGCCGCCGCAGCGGATGCCGCAAACGCGCAGCTGAAGGCAGCCGAAGCCCAGGCCGAAGTGGCGCGCAACGCCAGCCGCTACGCCGAACTGGTGGCCGATGCCGACGGCATCGTCATGGACACCCTGGCCGAACCGGGCCAGGTGGTCGCTGCCGGCCAGCCGGTGCTGCGCCTGGCGCGCGCCGGCAGCCGCGAAGCCGTGATCGCATTGCCCGAAACCCTGCGCCCGCAGTTGGGATCGACCGGGCTGGCCACGCTGTTCGGCCAAAGCGGGCAAGCCGTTCCCACGCGCCTGCGCCAGCTGTCCGACACTGCCGATCGCGCCACCCGTACCTACGAGGCGCGCTATGTGCTGGAAGGCCCGCTGGCTGCAGCGCCACTGGGTGCGACCGTGACCATCGCGCTGCCCGATGCGGCATCCGGTGCGAAAGCCGGAACCGGCGCCGACACGCAAGCAAACGTTGGCGCCTGGTCGGTACCGATGGGCGCCCTGCACGATGCCGGCAAGGGACCGGGCCTGTGGCTGATCCACGGGCAACCGGCCAAGGTGACCTGGCGACCGGTGGCCGTGCAGCGCCTGGGCGAGGACGTCGCCTTTGTCACCGGACCTTTTAAATCGGGCGAGCGTATCGTGGCGCTGGGCGCACACCTGCTGCGCGAAGGAGAAGCGGTAAGGCTGGCAGCAGCCTCACCAGCGACCACCACCGGAGCCAAACAATGAGTGCGGGTCGCTTCAACCTCTCCGCACTGGCCGTGCGCGAGCGCGCGATTACCCTGTTCCTGATCCTGCTGATCTCGGTCGCCGGCGTGGTCTCGTTCTTCAAGCTCGGACGCGCCGAAGACCCGGCCTTCACGATCAAGGTGATGACCGTGATCACCGCCTGGCCCGGGGCCACCGCGCAGGAAATGCAGGACCAGGTGGCTGAAAAGCTTGAAAAGCGCCTGCAGGAACTGCGCTGGTACGAGCGCAGCGAAACCTACACCCGCCCCGGCCTCGCCTTCACCACGCTGACGCTGCAGGACAGCACGCCCCCCGCCGAGGTGCAAGAGCAGTTCTACCAGGCCCGTAAAAAGGTGGGCGACGAGGCGGGTAACCTGCCGCAGGGCGTGATCGGCCCGATGGTCAACGACGAATACGCGGACGTGACGTTTGCGCTGTTCGCCTTGAAGGCCAAGGGCGAGCCGCAGCGCCTGCTGGTGCGCGACGCCGAAACCCTGCGCCAGCGGCTGCTGCATGTACCGGGCGTCAAAAAAGTCAACATCATCGGCGAGCAGCCGGAACGCATTGACGTCGAATTCTCGCACGAGCGCCTGGCCACCTTGGGCGTGGCGCCGCAGCAGGTGTTCGCTGCACTGAACAACCAGAACGTGTTGACGCCTGCCGGCTCGATCGATACCAGGGGACCGCAGGTATTCATCCGCCTCGACGGTGCGTTCGACCAGCTGCAAAAAATCCGCGACACGCCGATCGTGGTGCAGGGCCGCACCCTGAAGCTGTCGGACATCGCCACCGTCAAGCGTGGCGTCGAAGATCCGTCGAGCTTCATCCTGCGCAACGGCGGCGAACCGGCGCTGTTGCTGGGCGTCGTGATGCGCGACGGCTGGAATGGCCTGGACCTGGGCAAGTCGCTGGACACGGAAGTGGGCGCCATCAATGCCGAACTGCCGCTGGGCATGGGCCTGACCAAGGTCACCGACCAGGCGGTCAATATCGGGGCGTCGGTCGATGAATTCATGGTCAAGTTCTTCGTGGCGCTGCTGGTGGTGATGGTGGTGTGCTTCGTCAGCATGGGCTGGCGCGTGGGCATCGTGGTCGCCGCCGCCGTGCCGCTGACACTGGCGGTGGTATTCATCGTGATGGCAGCAACCGGCAAGAACTTCGATCGCATCACGCTCGGTTCGCTGATCCTGGGACTAGGCCTGCTGGTGGACGACGCCATCATCGCCATCGAGATGATGGTGGTCAAAATGGAGGAAGGCTACGACCGCATCGCCGCGTCGGCCTACGCCTGGAGCCACACGGCCGCGCCGATGCTGGCCGGCACCCTGGTCACGGCAGTGGGCTTCATGCCCAACGGTTTTGCGCGCTCGTCCGCAGGCGAATACACCAGCAATATGTTCTGGATCGTCGGCATCGCGCTGATCGCGTCGTGGGTGGTGGCGGTGGTGTTCACTCCCTACCTGGGCGTAAAAATGCTGCCGCAGTTGAAAAAGGTCGAAGGCGGCCACGAAGCGATGTACAACACGCCGCGCTACCAGCGTTTCCGCGACCTGCTGGGCCGCGCGATCGCCCGCAAGTGGGTCGTTGCCGGCGCCGTGGTGGGACTGTTCGCGCTGTCCGTCGGCGGCATGGCCGTGGTCAAGAAGCAGTTCTTCCCCGTGTCCGACCGGCCGGAAGTGCTGGTCGAAGTGCAGATGCCGTTCGGTACCGCAATCGGCCAGACCAGCGCCGCCACCGCCAAGGTGGAAGCGTGGCTGGCCCAACAGCCGGAAGCGAAAATCGTCACCGCCTACATCGGCCAGGGCGCGCCGCGCTTCTACCTGGCGATGGGACCGGAGATGCCCGATCCGTCGTTCGCCAAGATCGTCATCCGCACCGACAGCCAGGACGAACGTGACGCGCTGAAAACGCGGCTGCGCACGGTCATTGCCGGCGGCCTCGCGCCGGAAGCGCAGGTACGCGTGACGCAACTGGTGTTCGGTCCGTACTCGCCGTACCCGGTGGCCTACCGCGTGAGCGGCCCCGATCCGGCCAAGCTGCGCGACATTGCGGCCGAGGTGCAGCATGTGCTCCAAGCGAGCCCGATGATGCGCACCGTGAACAACGACTGGGGCGTGCGCACGCCTTCGCTGCACTTCACCTTGCAGCAGGACCGTTTGCAGGCAGTGGGCCTGACGTCCACCTCGGTGGCGCAGCAACTGCAGTTTTTGCTCAGCGGCGTGCCGCTGACCGCGGTGCGCGAGGATATCCGTACCGTGCAGGTGATGGCGCGCTCCGCCGGCGGCAACCGACTGGACCCGGCCCGCATCGCCGACTTCACGCTGTCGGGCGCCGACGGCCAGCGCATTCCGCTCTCGCAGGTGGGCACGGTGGACGTGCGGTTCGAGGAACCGCTGGTGCGCCGCCGCGACCGTGTACCGACGATGACCGTCCGTGGTGACATCGCCGACGGCCTGCAGCCGCCCGACGTTTCGGGCGCCCTCACTGCCCAGCTGCAAACGATCATCGCCAAACTGCCAAGCGGCTACCACATCGTTGAAGCTGGATCGATCGAGGAATCGGGCAAGGCCACCAAGGCGATGCTGCCGCTGTTCCCGATCATGCTGGCGATCACCCTGTTGATCATCATCTTCCAGGTACGCTCGATCGCGGCGATGGTGATGGTGTTCCTGACCAGTCCCTTGGGCCTGATGGGCGTCGTGCCGACCTTGATCGCGTTCGGGCAGCCGTTCGGCATCAATGCGCTGGTGGGCTTGATCGCGCTGTCGGGCATCCTGATGCGCAACACGCTGATCCTGATCGGCCAGATCGACGACAACCAGAAGGCGGGACTCGATCCGTTCCACGCGGTAGTGGAAGCGACGGTGCAGCGCTCACGGCCCGTGATCCTCACCGCGCTGGCCGCCGTGCTGGCGTTCATCCCGCTCACCCACTCGGTATTCTGGGGAACACTGGCCTACACGCTGATCGGCGGCACCATCGCCGGCACCGTGCTCACGCTGGTGTTCCTGCCGGCGATGTATGCGATCTGGTTCAAGATCGCGCCGCCGGCAAAGGCCGCGTGATCAGGCGATAGTTCGGGGAGTGGACCGGGAGCGACGCATCTCGGCCCACTCGATCAGCGCCTGCATCGACGGCCCCAGCGCAAAACCGATGTCGGTGAGCGCGTATTCCACCCGGGGCGGCACTTGCGCAAACACCGTGCGCAGCACGATGCCGTCCTGTTCCAGCTGCTTGAGCTGCTGGATCAGCATCTTTTGATTGACGCCGTCGATCAGCCGTTCCAGGTCCGAGAACCGCAGCGGCGCCTTGGCTGCGAACAGCTGGCATAGGATGATGATCTTCCATTTCCCTTCCAGCACGCGCAGCGTTTCGGTGGTGCTGGCCGCCCATTCGCGGCGTTTTTCGGGATCGCTGCAGTTCCATACGCGTTCTTGCTGGCTCATTTTGGTTAGCTACTTACTTTTTAGTCGGTACTTCCCATTATCTCATGGACTGCCTAAACTGGCTGCTTGAAGAATCCCACAGGAGGAATTATGCGCATCGGAATTATCGGCACCGGCAATATCGGCGGCACGCTCGCCCGCAAACTGGTTGCGGCAGGCCACGACGTCCGCGTCGCCAACACCCGTGGCGTCGAGGGCGCGCGCGAACTGGCCGACGCGGCCAAGGCCACCGCAGCGAGCCTGCAAGATGTGGTCCAAGACGTGGAAGTGGTGATCCTGGCTATACCGCTGCCGGCCATGCGCGACCTGCCCGCCGGCCTGTTCGACGCAGTCGCGCCCACGGTCGCCGTGATCGACACCAGCAATTACTATCCCGGCATGCGCGATGAGCCCATCGCGGAGATCGACGAGGGAACGGCGGAAAGCATCTGGGTGGTGCGGCAGATCGGCCGCCCGGTGATCAAAAGCTTCAACAACATCCTGGCCTACAGCCTGGCCGAACTGGGTCGACCGGCCGGTGCGACCGACCGCCTGGCGATTGCGGTGGCTGGCGACGACGAGGCAGCCAAACAGACGGCCATGACGCTGGTCGACGATATCGGTTTCGATGCGGTCGATGCGGGATCCCTGGAAGAATCGTGGCGCCAGCAGCCGTCAACCCCGGCCTACTGCTGCGACGACAATGCGGACACCATGCGCGCAGCGCTGGCGGCCGCCGTCAAGGGCGAAGCGGCCGCCAAACGCGATCGCTTGCCGGCGCTGTTTGCAGAACTGGGGCCCGCCCCCACTCATGCCGATATCGTCGCCATGAACCGCCGGGTGAACCGGCAGGTGGGCGGGAGCTAGGCCACAAAAGGAAGCCAGTTGAGTTGCTAGTTGAGTTGCTAGTTGAGTTGCCGGTTGAGCCGCCAGTTGAGCCGGCGGGCCAGCGCCGGCCGCGTGGCCTAGCGTGCAGCCGCCCTGGCGCGCGCTGCGTGCAGCTTCTTGTAGCTGTCGATCAGGCGCGCGTGGCGGTCCAGGCCTTCGAGCTTCATGCTCGTTGGCGTGAGACCATGGAAGCGTACCGTGCCAGCCACGGAGCCGAGCACCGCGTCCATGCGCGCGTCGCCGAACATGCGGCGGAAGTTGACTTCGTAGTCTGCCAGCGCCATGTCGTCGTCGAGCTCCACTTCCAGCACCACGTTGAGCGCCTGGTAGAACAGGCGGCGCTCGACCGTGTTGTCGTTGTACTGCAGGAAGGACTCGACCAGTTCCTTGGCTTCGTCGAAGTTTGTCAGCGCCAGGTTGATCAGCAGTTTCAGCTCCAGCGTGGTGAGCTGGCCCCACTCGGTGTTCTCGTCGAACTCGATGCCGATCAGGGTGGCGATATCGCCGTATTCATCGAGCTCGTTGTCGTCCAGTCGTTCGAGCAGCGCTTCGAGCGCGTCATCGTCCAGCCGGTGCAGATTGAGCACATCTGCGCGGAACAGCAGCGCCTTGTTGGTGTTATCCCAGACCAGGTCTTCTACCGGGTAGACTTCCGAATAGCCGGGCACCAGGATGCGGCAGGCGACCGCACCGAGGTCGTCGTACACGGCGGTATAAACTTCCTTGCCCATGTCCTTGAGGATGCCGAACAGCGTGGCCGCTTCCTCGGCGTTGGAGTTTTCGCCCTTGCCCGAGAAGTCCCAATCGACGAAATCGTAATCGGCCCTGGCGCTGAAGAAGCGCCACGAGACGATACCGCTCGAATCGATGAAGTGTTCGACAAAATTGTTCGGCTCCGTCACCGCTTCGCTGGCGAACGTCGGTTGCGGCAGGTCGTTGAGGCCTTCGAAGCTGCGACCTTGCAGCAATTCGGTGAGGCTGCGCTCGAGCGCCACTTCCAGGCTCGGATGGGCGCCGAACGAGGCAAACACGCCGCCGGTGCGCGGGTTCATCAGCGTCACGCACATGACCGGGTACACGCCCCCCAGGGACGCATCCTTGACCAACACCGGGAAGCCCTGCTCTTCCAGCCCCTTGATGCCGGCCACGATGCCGGGATACCTGGCCAGCACGTCCTGCGGCACATCCGGCAAGGCCATTTCGCCCTCGATGATTTCGCGCTTGACGGCGCGCTCGAAGATCTCGGACAGGCACTGCACCTGCGCTTCGACCAGCGTGTTACCGGCGCTCATGCCGTTGCTGACGTAGAGGTTTTCCACCAGGTTGCTCGGGAAGTACACGGTCGCGCCATCGGACAGCCGCGTGTACGGCAGCGCGCAGATGCCGCGCTCCGTGTTGCCGGAGTTGGTGTCGATCAGGTGCGAGCCGCGCAGTTCGCCGTCGGCGTCGTAGATATCGCGCGTGTAGTCGTCGAGGATCTCGGCCGGCAGCTTGTCGCGGCGGGCCGGCTTGAACCAGCGCTCGTTCGGGTAGTGGACAAAGTCGGCGTTGGCGATGTCCTCGCCCCAGTAGCTGCCGGCATAGAAATGGTTGTTGTTCAGGCGTTCGATGTACTCGCCCAGGGCCGAGGCCAGCGCGCTTTCCTTGGTGGCGCCCTTGCCGTTGGTGAAGCACATCGGCGAATGGGCGTCGCGGATATGCAGCGACCACACGTTGGGCACGATGTTGCGCCACGAGGCGATTTCGATCTTGATGCCGAGGTTGGCCAGCACGCCCGACATGTTGGCAATGGTCTGCTCGAGCGGCAGGTCCTTGCCGGGAATGAAGGTGCGCACGGCGGCGCCGGGATTGAGGGTGAGCAGGGCCTGCGCATCGGCGTCGAGGTTGGCCACTTCTTCGATCACGAAGTCGGGGCCTTCCTGCACCACTTTTTTGACCGTGCAGCGGTCGATCGAGCGCAGGATGCCCTGGCGGTCCTTGTCGGAGATGTCGGCTGGCAGCTCGACCTGGATCTTGAAGATCTGTTTATATCGATTTTCAGGATCGACGATATTGTTTTGCGAGAGGCGGATATTCTCGGTCGGGATATTGCGCGTGTTGCAATACAACTTGACGAAATACGCTGCGCACAGGGCTGACGACGCCAAAAAATAGTCGAACGGGCCGGGGGCCGAGCCGTCGCCTTTGTATCGGATGGGCTGGTCAGCGATGACCGTAAAATCATCGAACTTGGCTTCGAGCCGCAGCTTGTCGAGAAAGTTGACCTTGATTTCCATGGGAGGCTTCCAATTCTGGTGCTAAAAATGAGAGTGACAGCATTATCGGTCAAATCGGCGCGGCTGCGTGGTTTGCGTATGAGCAAGCATCAAGCAACGAGATTTGCAAACCACCTCCAGAAGGTATAACCTAAACTTCCATACGGAGGTTATCATGACAGACAAAGCCCGGACCGGAACTGGCGCTCCCCGCTCCCCACGCACCGCGCCCCCTGATCCGGCCAGCCAGGCCAAGCCGGCCAGTTTCGCCGAACTGATGCGCCTGTCGGGCGGCAGCGATGCGGTTGACGCGATCCGCATAGGTTTTCCAGCTGGCATGATCAAGGACGCCGGCATTTATTTCGATGTTCCGGCCCAGCGCATCCGCAGCATTGCACGCCTGCCGGAAACCACCGCCCACACCCTGGTCAAGCGAGGTGCGTTGATGGATGCAGCCGCTTCGGAGCGGATGTGGCGGCTGGCGGACCTGATGAGCTTGGCGCAGGAAGTGTTCGACGACGAGGAGGCCGCCAAAGCCTGGCTGCGCACGCCCAACCTGACCTTCCACGATACCGCGCCGATGGACTATCTCGATACCGAGCCCGGCGCCATCGCGGTACGCCAGGTGCTCAACGCCATCGCCACCGGCGGTGCGTTATGAGACTCTGGCGCATTGCTCACCGCAAATACGCGCTCGACCGGCATTGCGCCGGCGCGGCCTTGTATGGCGGGCGCTGGAATCCGATCGGCTTGCCGGCGCTGTATTGCGGCGGCACCATCGCCATCACCTCGCTTGAAAAGCTGGTGCACCTGGGTACAACGCCCTGCCCGCCCCTGCTGCTGGTGGCCGTGGACCTGCCCGATGACAGCGCGGTGTACGAGCCCGGCGACAATGTGTTGCCAGACGGGTGGGATGCGCTGCCCCTGTCCACTGCCGCGCAATCGTTCGGCGGCGAATGGCTACGGCGCGGCGACACCCTGGCCATGAAAATTCCGTCCGTGATCGTGCCGGAAGAAGCCAACTTCGTCATCAATCCGCTGCACCCGGACTACCCGCAGGTGCAACTGACGGCATTGCGGCCATTTTCATTCGACCGGCGACTGGCGAAATAGCGCTCGCCCGGCCGCGGCACTAAGGAATAGCGCCGGCTGTCGCCATGTCGATGAAGGCGCGCAGCTTGGGCTGGCTCTGGGTTTTGGCGGCAAAGTACAGGAACAACCCCGGAGTGCGCGACACGAACGGCTGCAGCACGCGCTCGAGTCGCCGCGCCGCCAGGTCGTCGGCGATTTCGATGTCGGGCAAATAGGCCAGTCCCAGCCCGGAGCGCGCAAAATCGGCGATCAGGCCGGTGTCGTTGACGACCAGCTGCTGGCCGGTCTCCACCTGGAAGCGGTCGCCATCGCGCACGAAACCCCACGGCGCCAGCGCCTTCGAGCAGTGAAAGCGATAGCGCACGGTGGCATGGCGTACCAGGTCTTCGGGAATGTTCGGGCGGCCGGCGCGAGCCAGGTACGCCGGCGCAGCGACCACCGACCAGTGCAGATCTTCGGTCAGCCTCACCGCCACCATGTCCTGCGCGACCTGGTGCCCGAGCCGGATGCCGGCATCGAAACCCTGTTCCAGCAGATCCACTTCGCCATCGTCGAGCGAGATATCGAGCGCCACGTCGGGATAGGCGTGCCGAAAGCGCGGCGCCAGTTCTTTCAGGACCAACGCGCCCAATGCGCGCGGCACCGTGAGCCGCAAGGTGCCCGCAGGCCGGTCGCGGTAGCGCGTGAGCGCCAGGAAGGCGTCGTCGATCTGGGCGGTGGCCGCCAGCAGGCTGGCATACAGGGCGCTGCCGGCTTCGGTGAGCGCCACCCGCCGCGTATTGCGGACAAAAACCATCACGCCATGCTGCGCCTCGAGCAGCTTGACGGCCTTGCTGGCGGCGGCGGGCGTGACGCCCAGGCGGATCGCGGCAGCCGTGAAGCTGCGCGCCTCGGCCACGGCCAGGAAGATGCGGATCGCTTCCATCGAATACGGTTTCATGCGTTTGACTATTAACTTTAAGTTGACAGTTTATACCGCAAACCGCGTATCGTGCCCGAATCCTTCCGCATACCATGATCACTCGCACAACTCACACAGGAGAACAACATGATGATCGAACTGCCAGCCGTGGTGGCGGATTATTTCAATGCGGACAATGCCCATGACGCCGACGGTGTCGCAGCGTGCTTTGGCGAAGACGGCGAGGTACGCGACGAGCACGAACGCCACCAGGGCCACGACGCCATCCGCGCCTGGAAGCGCGCGACCGGTGCCAAGTATGCCGCCACCATCGCACCGCTCGATTGCACGCTGACGGCGCGCGGTTGCGTGATCAAGGGTGAAGTGTCGGGTAATTTCCCCGGCAGCCCGGTGGTGCTGGGTTTTGATTTTCAACTCGCTGGGGCGAAGATCGCGGCACTGGAAATCCGGTAACGGCATAACTTCGTTGACATCGCTCAAAACAACGATTAACCTATTAACAAATTCGTTAATAGGTTAATCCTTTCATGGCCCTCGATCTTGTTTTTGAAGCGCTGGCGTCCAGCCCGCGCCGGCAAATCCTCGCCTACCTGTCGGAGGCGCGGCTGTCCACGTCCGACCTGGCGCAGCGCTTTTCCATGAGCGCGCCAGCCATCTCGCGCCACCTGTCCATCCTGGAAAACGCCGGCCTGGTCACGCGCGAGCGCGAGGGCCAGTTCGTCTACTACCAGCTCAATCGCGACCGCCTGGTCAACACCCTTACCGGCTATGCGTTCGAAGTGTGCCCAGTCGCCGGGCCGCTCAAGCGCGAGTCGCGCGCACTGAAAAAATCCGGTAACTGACCAGCAGTAGAACACTCACCAGGGGATGACCATGACCGAACGGGCGGCAAGTCTGCTGCAACACCGGGTGCGCTGCGCGGACGACGCGTGCGTGATCGATGGCGAAGTGCGTTACGCGCCCGTCAAATCGCTGTGGCTGATCGGAATGGCCGGCGCCGCGATCATCGGCGGCACCGTGTATTTCAGCGTGGCCGCGTTTGTCGTCTTCATCGTCGCCACGGGCGTGGTGCTGCTGTTCGGGCACTCGCTCGGCAGCCACCGCAAGCTGATACACAACAGCTACCAGTGTCCGAAGTGGCTCGAATACCTGCTGGTGTATCTCGGCGTGCAGGTGGGCCTGGCCGGTCCCCTCGGCCTGCTGCGCCAGCACGAACTGCGCGACTACGCCCAGCGCCTGCCCGTGTGCCACGACTACCTGCGCCATGGCCGCGGCCTGTGGACTGACGCCTGGTGGCAGTTGCACTGCGACCTGCACCTGGCATCGCCCCCGCACATCGAGCTCGAAGCGCGCGTGGCCGGCGATCGCTTCTACCGCTTCCTCGAGCGCACCTGGATGCTGCAACAGCTGCCGCCGGCACTGCTGCTGTACTGGTGGGGCGGCTGGGGCTTCGTGTTCTGGGGCGTGTGCGCGCGGGTGACGGCCGGCGTGATCGGGCACTGGCTGATCGGCTACTTCGCCCACAACCACGGCGGCATGCGTTACGAAGTGACAGGCGCCGCGGTGCAGGGCCGTAACATCCAGCTCACGTCGCTCTTGACAATGGGCGAGTGCTGGCACAACAATCACCACGCTTACCCGGGGTCGGCCCGCCTTGGCCTTGCCGAAGGCGAATGGGATCCGGGATGGTGGGTGCTGCGCGGCATGCAGTGCGCCGGCCTGGCGTGGGATGTCAAGCTGCCGGCCGATTTGCCGGTGCGACCGGAACTGCGCGCGGTCGGCGAGCGTGCCACGCTCGCTGCTGCCCTGCCGTTGGCAGCTGCGCCGGAACAAACTTGAACTGACGGCGCGACATCGCCATCACCTGGAGCGCACCATCTTCGCCAACTCGTTGCTTACCCACCGCCTGCGCTGGTACACGGTCACCACGGCGCGCCTGCTGCTGCGGCGCTGGCAGGCGGCCGTGCTGTTCTTCGGCTTGAGCGCTGCCCTGGGCAGTTCGCTGCTCAGCAATATCGCCACGCTGGCCTATCCCCTGCTTTCGCTGCTGGCGCCGCACCACGACGTGGTCCAGCGCAGCGTGCACCTGGGCGCGCTGCTGGCGTTCGCGGGCCTCTGGGCCGGCATGCAACGCGCGCAGATCGAGGGTGGGCCGTTCATGGGCTTCCTCAAGTCGCTCCCATACACCGCGCGCCAGTTGCGCCACGTCGATGTGCTGGTGCTGGTGCTGGCGAACGGCCCCTTGCTGCTGCTGGCGATAGGCGCCATGGAGGTGACCATCGCCCACCAGCGCCCGCTAGCGCACACGCTGCTGCTCGGCGACGTGATCGTGCTGGCCCTCGTAGTACAGCTGGCCGTGCTGGAGCAGCGGCTGGCCAGCGTGCAAACCCTGGCGCTGGCGGCGGCGTGCGTGCTGCTGGCCGCCTGTTTCGGCACGCGGGCGGCGATAGCCGTCGAGCTGCTGGTGGGCGCCTGCGCAGTGGTAGCGGCGTGGCGCGGCTCCCCTGCTCCCGATCCGGCCGTGCGCAGGCGCTTTACGCTGCCGCGTATCAGCCATGCCGGCAACGGCGCAGTCACCCGCTTCGGACCGTGGCGCCTGTCGCTGGCAATGCTCTGGCGCGCGCGCCGCAATGAATTGACCGGCAAGGCGCTGACTGCGCTGTTGATTACGGCCGGCGCCTGGAGCCTGGCGCGCGTCTTCGAGGGCGATGCCCGCAGTTTCCCGACGATCGTGATTGCGCAAGGCGTGGTGGTCCTGATCATGAGCGGTATGCTGCGCTTCCTGCACCTCACGCACGTGGCCAGCGTGGACTATTTCGGCGCACTGCCGCTGGCGCCGCGCTGGTGGCGGCCGTTCGACCTGGCGGTGGTGGGCGCGTGCTGCCTGCCGCTGCTGGCCGCCCTGTCCATCGCTGCCTGGCACATGGGCGCAACCACGCCTTGGCACGGCGCGGCGTCGGTGGCGTCGTATCTCGTGCTGCTGGCGGCATTATCGCTCCCGCACCTGCATACCGACCGCCACGCCGTGGTGATCGGCACCGTCGTTACCGGCCTGTGGACTGCCGCCACCTTTGCCTGCCTGACTTGAGGACTGCCATGCTGCGTGTTGAACAAGTATGTAAATCGTATGGATCGCGGCAGATACTGCGCTCGATCAACCTGGCCTGCGCACCGGGCGCCTACATGCTGCGCGGCCCCAACGGCATCGGCAAATCGACGCTGCTGCGGGTGCTGGCCGGCGTGACGCCGCCGGACAGCGGCGCAGTCTGGATCGACAACCATGCGCTGCATGAGCAACCGGTCGAGGCCAAATTGCGGCTGGCGTACGCGCCCGACGAATGTCCGATCTACCCGTTCATCACCGGCAGTGAGCTACTGGCGTTTGTCGCCCACGCCAAGCGTTGCCAGCTCACGCCGCAGGTGCATGCGGTGGTCGAGCGCTTCGGCCTGGACGGCCACCTGGCCACGCGCTGCGGCGATATGTCGCTGGGCACGCAAAAGAAGCTGATGCTGGCGGCAGCGTGGATCGGCGATCCGTCGGTACTGCTGCTCGACGAGCCGTCGAACGGGCTCGATGTCGATGCGCACGCGGTACTGGTCGACCTGCTGCGTGAAAAGAGCGCCAATGCGGTGGTATTCGTGTCGAGCCACGACCAGGCGTTTGCCCAGGCCGTGGGGGCGCAGGTGGTGGCGTTCGAGTCGCTGCAAGCGGATCGATAAATGTTATCCTGCGCCCCAGCTTCACTCTTTCACGATCCTCAGCCATGAACTCTGCCATCACCCCGCCGCCCGCCAAAAAACACCGCAACCTCGCGCAAGGCGTGGTCGCATACGTGAACGAACAAACCCGGCAAGGCACGCTCAAGGTCGGCGACAAGCTACCGACCGAATCGGCGTTCATGGAATTGCTGGGCGTAAGCCGTACCGTGGTCCGCGAGGCGATTTCGCACCTGCAGGCAGCGGGGCTGGTGGAAACCCGGCACGGCATCGGCACCTTCGTGTGCGCGCCGCCGCGTACTGGCGTGGTGCTCGGCCTCGATCCGGCGACCGTGGTCACGGTGCACGACCTGCTGGCCATACTCGAACTGCGCATCAGCATCGAGACCGAGGCGGCCGGCCTGGCCAGCAGCCGACGCACGCCGGAGCAACTGGCCGAACTGCGCGCGGCGCTCGATACTTTTATTGCCACCGCCCGCGCGGGACAGGAAACGGTGGCAGCCGACATCCGCTTTCACATGCTGGTCGCCCAATTCTCGGGCAACCGCTACTTCCACGACATCCTCGACCACCTGGGCACGAACCTGATACCGCGCGCGCGCATCGACCCGGTGCGTCTGACCGAGGACGACCCGGTACGCTACCTGGCGCGCATGGCCAACGAGCACGAAGACATCTATCACGCGATTGCGCGCGGCGAGCCGGAAACGGCGCGCGCGGCGATGCGCACGCACCTCAGTAACAGCCGCGAACGACTACGCCAGGTGCACGAACGCCACCAGGCGCAGCAGCAGGTTTAATTTTCAACAATTCGGCCTGCTGCCGCAGGTCCCGCTTGACCTCGTTCGCCAGTCGCCGGTGCGCAGTCGCTACGCGCTCGATGCCCACCACTTCGTCAGCATTTTTAGGTATCGCCACCGCGCTGGCGCGGCGCACGCCAGCATGCGCGGTGCGCTGACGGCACGCCTGTCACGTGCCGGTCATACCGGTTTGCTATCCTGTCCCGATGGACCTGGAACCGGAAGCGCCGCCGGCCGAACGCGTGGCATTGGAAAAAGTACTGGCAAGCGCCGAATTCGCCCGTAGCGAACGGCTGTCGGCGTTTCTGGCTTACGTGTGCGAGGCGGTGCTCACGCAAAAAGGCGTGCGGCTGACCGAGCAGCACATCGGCATCCACGTCTTCGGCCGGCCCGACAACTACATACCGGCCGAGGACACCATCGTGCGCACCACGGCGGCGATGCTGAGAAAGCGCCTGGCAAAATATTACGAGAGCGAAGGTTTGAGCGACCCGGTACGCATCGCCATTCCGCGCGGCTCTTACAGCCCGGTGTTTGTCGCCAATACCGTTACGCCCGCGCCGGCGCCCTTCGTGCTCGATCCTGCCGATACGTCAGCCACAGCACCGCCGGTGCTGGCGGCCGCCCCCAAACGCTGGCGCAACCTGATCACCGCCCATCGATACCGCACCCTGTTCGGCGCCTTTGCCGCCCTGCTGCTGGCCGTGATCGTCGGCGCGCTCGCCGCGCCCGAAAAACCTGCCGACCCGGTGGACGCCTTCTGGAGCTCGCTGCTGTCTGCCGGCCACGAAACGCTGTTCGTCCCCGCCGACTCGGAACTGGTGATGCACCAGAAAGCCATCGGCCGCCAGGTGTCGCTCGACGATTACATCGCCAAGCGCTTCGACGCCGCTGCAAACAACGCCCATGGCCCGGCGCCGCCACCTTTCCATTGGCGCCGCTACACGGGCGTGATCTCGGTGACGCTGGCGGTGGAGCTGGGCAAGCTGGCAGCGAACGCGCCGCACGGCCTGCGGGTGCGCTACGCGCGCGACCTGCAACTCAATGAACTCAAGCAGTCCAACGCGGTACTGGTGGGCACCGCCGACGCCAACCCGTGGGTATCGCTGTTTCGCGACCGCCTGAACTACCACATCGACCTCGACATCCCCAACGACAAAATCCTGGTGCGCAACGACACCCCGACCAGCGGCGAGCGCGCGCTGTACGAATTTTCCGGCGCCGAGCGCGAAAAACACGGCTTTGCAGTGCTGGCCTACACCCCCAACCTGAGCGGCAATGGCCACGTACTGATGATCGGCGGCACCTCGTCGGTCGGCACCGAGGCGGCCATGGATTTCCTGCTCAACCGCGAGCGCTTGCGCGCTGTTTTGGCCGGGGCCGTACGGCCCGACGGCAGCGTGCGGCCGTTCGAGATCCTGCTGCAATGCGCGCTGCGCGCGTCCGGCACCACCGACGTCCAGGTCATCGGCGTGCGCATCAAATAGCCGTGCCTTTTCACCGTTAAACCTGACTGTTAAAGGCCTTCGGGGCCGGTTCATCGTTGCTACCATTTTCTCCGATCCTCACCGACCGGAACAGTAACCGGACCTTATCGAATCAGCCTCCCTGGAGCAGTCATATGCGTATCAAAAACAGTCTTACTTCCCTCCCATTGCTGCCGCTGGCGGCGGCGGTCCTGATGACCCTGCCCGCCCGTGCACAACAACCGGAGCCGGAACCTGAACCGGGAACCGAAGTGCAGAAAGTGGTCGTCAGCGGCCTGCGCGCCGCCGAACACGCCACCGTGCAGACCAAGAAGGCTACGCGCCAGATCGTGGACGCGGTCAGCCAGGACGACATCGGCCAACTGCCCGACTTCAATATCGTGGAAGCGGCGCGCCGCATTCCGGGCCTGTCGGTGGTAGGCGGCGGCGACGCCACCAAGAACCGCGACATCTACCAGCGCGCCACCATCCGCGGCCTGGACAGCCGCTACAACCTGGTCACCGTCGATGGCGTGCCGATCGCCTCGGCCGACCAGACGTACCGGGGCGCGCGGCTGGAGATGCTGCCGGCGGGACTGGTATCGCAAATCCAGGCCATCAAGACCGTCACCGCCGAATACGATCCGCATGCACTGGGCGGCCAGGTCAACCTGGTGAGCCGCAGTGCGTTTGCGCGCGATCAGGACCGTTTTTTTGTCGCCAACGCCTTTGCCGGACGCAATTCCAGCGCCGGAAAATTCCTGTCCGGCAAAAAGAACTCGGGCCGCGCCGACGCCACCGGCGCCGCCATCTTCGGCGACCGCCGCCAGTTCGGCATCGTGGTCTCGGGCGAACTGCAACGACTGCCCTCGAGCGCCTTTTCGGAACTGCCCGGCGACACCGCCGGCGCCGGCTGGACGTATTACACCGCCAGCGGCGCCCGCACGCCGTTTGGCAACCTGTCTGCCACCGGCCAGCAGGCGCCGGTACGCAACCAGGACTACGCGTTCGACAACCTGCGCGAACGCGCCAGCCTCAATACCAAGCTCGAATACCGGTTCGGCGCACGCAGCCACGTCTCGGCTTTTGCGGGCCACTATGCCGACAAGGACACCGAAACCCGCTACGAAACCCTGACCAGCCCCGGTGCGCCAGTAGGGCTCACCGCCACCGGCGGGCGCTTCGCACTGGGCGACGTCCAGCAGGGGTTCACCTACCAGCCGGTCAAGCGCCGCACCAACCTGTTTACGGTGGATGGACTGTTCGAGGCGGGCGCCGATGCCGACATCGGCGTGACCGCGTCATCATCGAAGGCGACCTACCGCGAGTACCGCCAGATGATCAAGTACACCACCAACCCCAGGGCCGGCACCACCACCGCCCAGTATCTCCCGGCGCTGGCGTATTCGTACACCTTGGCCGGCGGCGCGCCGCGCCTGGCCTTCGACAATCCGCAGACCGCCACCAACCCGGCCAGCTACAAGGGCCTGTACTGGCGCGACATCAACCGCGACCTCGATAACAACGTCGATTTCGTGCGCGCCGACTACAAGCACAATTTCAAACCCGGCGATCGCGGCTTCGGCTTCAACCTGGGCGTCAACCTCACGAAGACCAGGCAGGCCTGGGACGTGCGCTACCAGGAACTGGTGCCCCGCGACGCTGCAGCCCAGCAAGCCATCGGCTCGCTGGCCAATGTATTGATTCCGTCGAGCTTCCCCACCTACGAAACCCCGCAGGCCGGCTACCTGCTGCCCGACCGCCAGCGCGCGGCGCAGCTGACCAATACCTACGCATCGTCGTTCATCGCCACCAACCAGCTGGCCAACAATTTCGGCGACGACTACCGCGACACCGAAAAAGTGAAAGCGGCCTACGCGCAAGGCATCTATCAAAGCGAGCGCTGGATGCTGCTGGCCGGCGTGCGCGAAGACCGCACCGATGTGAAAGTGGACGGCTACCAGGCGCCTACCGCAGCCGGCAGCACTGCCTACACGCCATCAAGCCGCAACGGCGACTACCGCTTCCTGCTGCCATCGGTACTGGTCACGTACCAGCTAAGCGCCGACATGCGCCTCAAGGGCGGCGTCAGCAAGACCATTGGCCGCCCGGACTTTGCCCAGTACGCCGCGCGCCGGACCTTCGCGGTCGGCACCGATGGCAGCCTGACCGTCAACCAGGGCAACCCGGCGCTGGCGCCGCGCGAAGCGTGGAACTACGATGTGGCCTACGAATGGTATCTGCCGCGCGGCGGCGTCGTTTCTGCGGCGGCGTTTTACAAGGACATCCGCAACGAGATTTTTACCACCAGCGCCGTCGGCCCCGCCACCGATTACCAGGGCCGCACCTACTCGCAGGTGACCATCGCGCAGCCGCTCAACTCCGCCAAGGCCGGCCTGCGCGGCATCGAACTGCAGTACGTCGCCGACCGTTTTATGTTTCTGCCGCGCGAGCTGCGCGGGCTGGGTTTTTCCACCAACATCACCTGGCTCAAGGGCTTCTTCAACCAGCCGATGAGCGGCGCCAGTATCGCCAACGGCGGCCCCGCCACGCGCCGCTCGTCCGGATTGATCCACCAGCCGGACTTCATCGCCAACGCCACGTTGTCGTATGCGGCCGGCCCGCTCGACGTGCGGCTGTCGTACAACCGCATTGGCAAGGCGCTGGAATCGGTGGACCAGGACACCAGCGAACGCGACCTGGTGGCGATGGCGCGCAACCAGGTCGATGTGCAGGCCAGCTACCAGTTCAGCCGCTCGCTGCGCGCGGTGGTGCAGGGCCAGAATCTGACCCGCGCACCGTTCGTGGTGCGCCAGGGCGCCAACCGCGAACTGCTCAATAACTACTTCCCGGTGGGCCGCACGGTGTTTGTCGGTTTGACCTACGAGGCGGACCTGTGATGGCGCGCCGGTTAGCCCCCTTGCGCCTGCCCCTCGTGTGGCAGCTGCCGACCGCACTGCTGGCCGGCGCGCTGATCGCTGGCACGGCGCCGGCGTGGGCCGATGACGCGCAAGCCGATCCCACTATTCCATCGGACCGCGTCACGGTAGTGCTCAAATTCGTCAAGCAACCGGATGACGACAACATGGCGCCGGTTGCGCTGCTGGCCGACAGCTGCGCGGCCTGCACGGTGCTGAACGACCCTGCCCTGGCCCGCGACAACCGCCGCGAAACCCTGGTGGCCCTGGCGCTGCCTGCGCGGCGCACGTTGGCGCTGCGCTTCCGCGCCGCTCCCGGCGCCGTCAAGCGCGTGGTGCTCGAAAGCGGCGACCTGCCATTTTCGGCTGACGGCGATATCGTCACGGTGGCAATGCCGCCAGTCGCCAGCGACGCCGTCACGGCAGGGGAATTTGCCACCCACATCGTCGAACCTGGCATGGTGCTGCGCTTCGAACATGCCGACGTCGCGCGCCGCGCCGGCGCCTATGCGCAGGGCGCCTTCCCCGCCCGGCAACGACGCGCGGCCGACAACCTGCAGTTCGCCCAGCGCGAAGTAATACGACGCACGGGCCTGGGCGAGTTCGTGGCGCAGGAAAAGCTGGGCGCGATCCAGGTGATGGGCTTCGACACCAACTACCCGCACGGCCACACCGACGCCCCGCCGCACATGCATATGCACCTGCGCTGGCCGCTCAACGCCGGCACCCAGATCGGTCACTATTACATTGACGGGCAAGGCCTGCTCACGCACAACGTGGTGGGGGTAAAAAGTATCAATGGTCCGGCACGCACCTACCGCCGTGGCGAAACGTTTACGACCATGGATGTGCGGGGACGGCCGATCTACCGGCACCGCATCACGCCCGAGGGGTGGCTGGAGCTGGGCAGAGTGGCGGTCGGGGCGGCGCCTTGCCTGATCAAGCCGGCGCAGGCCGGCAAAGGATTCGAGACCGGCGCCGCCGTCGCGTGCGCACGGCAGGCGCCGGTGAGCATCGACGTCACCGACGACCTGGAGGGCGGCATCCTGCGCGTGGCGACCGGGCAGATCGTGGAGACCTTCCGCTACGACACCGACACCGGCAAGCTGTTATCACCTGCGGCGCCGCCGGCCACTGAATCGAACTACGTGGCGCCGCAGTAATGGCTTACAGCGTGGCTTACTTCAGCAGGTAGAAGTGGAACACCGTGGTCTGGGCATAGTTCTGGCCCGGATCGAGGCGCGTGGACGGGAATGCCGGCTGGTTAGGCGCATCAGGGTAACCCTGCGCCTCGAAGCTGATCGACTGGTACTTGGTCAGGCGCTGGCCGCCCTTGCCCACGATTTCACCCTTGAGGAAGTTGCCGGTGTAGACCTGCATGCCCGGTTCGGTCGTGGCGATTTTCAGGCCGCGGCCGGAATGGCGGTCTTCCAGCGTGACGGCCGGTTTTGGCGTGGCGGTTTTGCCGCCGCGCAGAATGTAGTTGTGGTCGATGCCGCCGTTGGCCAGCGCCAGCTGCGGATGCTCGGCACGGGCGCGCTCGGTCACGTTGGCCGGCTTGCGGAAATCGAACGGCGTGCCGGCTACCGGCAGCGGGGTGCCGGTCGGGATCAGGGTTTTATCGACCGGCAGGATGGCGTCCGATTCGATGGTCAGATCGGCGTCGGTGGCCAGGCGCGAAGCCGGAATGCCCGACAGGTTGATCATGCTATGGTACGTCAGGTTGACGACCGTGGGCTTGTCGGTGGTGGCGCCGTAGCGGATGGTCAGGTCGTTGTTGTTATTGAGCTCGTAGGTGACGTCGGCCATCACGGTGCCGGGGAAGCCCTGGTCGCCGTCCGGCGAAGTGAGGGTAAAGGTAACCGACGCCTTGTCGGCAGTCTGGTCCACCGATTTGACGACCCAGTTGCGCTTGTCCCAGCCGATGGTCCCACCGTGCAGGGTGTTCGGCGGTTCGCTCTGCGACAGCGGATACGCTTTGCCATCGAGTGCGAAGGTGCCCTTGGCAATGCGGTTGGCGTAGCGGCCCACGGTCACGTTGGTAAAGCCGGGGGTGGTTTCGTAGCCGGCCAGGTTGTCGTAGCCGACCACCAGGTCGGCGGCGTTGCCCTGCTTGTCGGGGAAGCGCAGGCTCTGCACGGTGGCGCCGTATGAAATCAGCGTGGCCGACATGCCGGCGGCGTTTTTCAGGGTGACCGCTTCGACCTTGGCGCCGTTCGACAAGGTGCCGAACGATGCGCGCGAGGCGGAGACTGAAGCAGCCTTGTCGCCGGCTGGCATCTGGCTGCAGGCGGACAGGCCGACCAGGGTGGAGAGCAGGATCGTCGTTGCGGGTCTGATGGAAATATTCATGTCGTTGGCAGTCTCGTTAGAAATGCGGGCCGTCGGCACAAGTCCGCGACCGCAATTGTTAGAATCAATATCCGGCGCTACGCTGGATAGGTGTCGTTGGCGTCGCGTGGAATCCGCTGGCGCAAATGGCAACATTTGTATTATCCACCAAAAAACCAAACTACGGTCTCAACCATCCCCGATCAATCAGCGGCGCGAGCAAACGGCGGTAGGCCGCCACGCCCCATCCGGTAACGACCGCACTCATTGCGCCGAGGCGGTGCAACCGGAACACGGCTACCAGCGCCAGCGCCAGCACTGCAGCGCCCAGCATGTCCAGCGGCCAGTGCACGCCCACGAACACCCGCGACCACGCCACCAGCACCGCCAGCGGCAACAGCACCAGTCCCCAGCGCCGGGCCAGCGGCGCCGCGCTGGTGGCCAGCATCAGGGCCGACACCAGCATGATGGTGCCGTGGTTGCTGGGGAAGGAACTGGTGGGCGCATGGTCAAGGAAGCACTCGCCGATGCCGACTGCGAACGGTCGGCCATGGAACCACAGTGCCCCGATAGCGCCGCTGATGCTCAAGCCGCACAGCACCGCCAGCGCAGCCTCCACGGCCGCGTGGCGCGCACCGCGCCGGCCGGACAGCCACAGCACCACCAGCGCCGCAGGCGCCAGCAGGATCACCCGCTCTGCCGCGAACAGCGCGCCGGCCAGTTGCCAGCCATCGAGGCCGGCCTCCGCATTCATGAGCGAGAACCACGCCAGGTTCAGCTGGCGCAGGGTGTCGAACCAGCCGCCCGTCATTGCGCGTTGGCCGGCTTGCCAAACAGCTTGAGCCAGATGAAGCCCGCCACGCCGGCGGCCAGGGATGCCAGCAAAATCGCCATCTTGGAGGCGTTGATCAGCGCCGGGTCGGTGGCGAAGGCCAGGTTGGTAATAAAAATCGACATGGTAAAGCCGATCCCGCCCAGCATGCCGGCGCCAATCACGTGGCGCCATTTCAGGTCCGACGGCAGTGTGCACAGGCCCACGGTCACTGCCAGCAGGCAGGCGATCGCGATGCCCAGCGGCTTGCCCAGCACCAGCCCGGCCAGGATGCCCAGGCTGTTATGGGAAGCGAGTTCCTGCATCCAGCCGGCGCCGATGACGATGCCGGTATTGGCCAGCGCGAAAATCGGCAGGATGATAAACGCCACCGGCGTGTGCAGGAAGTGCTCGAGCCGGTGCGACGGCGACTCCTGGTCCTCGTCCTTGGTCGAATAGGGAATGGCGAACGCCAGCAGCACACCGGCGATGGTGGCGTGCACGCCGGACTTGAGCATGAAGAACCACATCACGGCGCCGCCGACCAGGTATGGCGACAGCGCGCGCACGCGCAGCACCCGGTTCATAACGAACAGCGCGGCAAACACCAGCAGCGCTCCGAGCAGGTACCACGGCGCTAGCGCGGACGTGTAGAACACGGCGATGACGATGATGGCGCCCAGGTCGTCCATCACCGCCAGCGCGGTGAGGAAGACCTTCAACGAGGTGGGCACTGCGCTGCCGAGCAGCATCAGCACCGCCAGCGCAAAAGCGATGTCGGTGGCCATCGGGATACCCATACCGGCCTGGCTGGGCGTGCCGCCGTTGAGGGCAAAGTGGATCAGCGCGGGCACGGCGATGCCGCCGACAGCAGCCACCATCGGCAGCAGCGCGCTGCGGATCGTCGATAGCTCGCCGCTCTGGATTTCGCGCTGCAGTTCCAGGCCGATCAGCAGGAAAAAGATCGCCATCAGGGCGTCGTTGATCCACAGCTCGACCGACAGGCCGGCCAGCGGCAGGTGCCAGAATTGCAGATACGGCGCAGCCACCGGCGAGTTGGCCAGCAGCAGTGAGACGATGGTGCAGACGATCAGCAGGATGCCGCCGGCTTTTTCCGACTCGACGAAACGATTGAAGGTATTGGAAATGGGCTTGGGGATGATGTTCATAGGCGCTATAGACGATAACGTGCCGCGCGGCGGCCCGACCTGACGCATTCCCTGCCACACGATATGTGTGTACACCCATGATCATGATAACAGAACCGCACTTTGGCTGACGTACGGTACAGTTTCCTGCATAGGAATATAATGACAGGCTTCTTTCCCGAACCTCCTTTCCCATGCACCCGCCAGACAAAAACCCGCACGACATGCGCACCGCCTTTCGCCGCGAGTTCGCGTCGCCGGAGGTATGGATCACCCGCACCGTGGTGGTGGGCGCGGCGGCCGTCGCCGGCCTGGTGGTGGTCGGCTTTACCTGGCTGGCAGAACAGGCGCTGGGGCTGTTCAAGGGCATCGCCAGCGTGGGCTGGTGGTTGCCGCTGCTCTGGACGCCGCTGCTGTGCGGCGCCATCGTCTGGACCACGCGACGCTTTGCGCGCGGCGCCGGCGGCTCCGGCATTCCACAGGTGATGGCCGCGCTCGACCCGGCGCTGTCGGGCGGCCGCCGGCCGCTGCTGGTGTCGCTGCGACTGAGCCTGGCCAAGATCGGCCTGACTTCGGCCGGCCTGCTGGGCGGCCTGTCGCTGGGCCGCGAAGGACCGTCGGTGCAGATCGCCGCCGGCGTGATGCTGACCGCGCGCCGCTGGCTGCCGCGCGGCAGCGGCGTCAGCGCCCATTCGCTGCTGGTGGCCGGCGGCGCTGCCGGGATCGCGGCAGCGTTCAACACGCCGCTGGCCGGCGTGATGTTCGCCATCGAAGAACTTTCGCGCACTCCCGAGCAGCGCAACAGCGGCCTGATCGTCTCCGGCATCGTGCTGGCCGGCCTGATCGCGGTCTCGGTGTACGGCAACGGCACCCACTTCGGCGTGATTCATCCGGGCCCGATCGGCCTGGCGCTGGTGGGACCGGGCCTGCTGGTGACGCTCGTGACCGGCCTGGCCGGCGGCCTGTTCGCCCGGCTGCTGCTCGCGTCCCTGCGCGGCACCTCGCCCGATGCGCCCAGCCGCTGGCGCCAGCGCTACCCGGTGCGCTTTGCCGTCGGCTGCGGCCTGGCAGTGGCCGTAATCGGCGCGGTGACCGGCGGCGCCACGTACGGCAGCGGCAACGAGGCCACCCGCGCCCTGCTCGACAGCAACGGCCACGTGCCGGGCGGCTTTGCGCTGTTCAAGTTCATCGCCACCTGGCTCACTGCCTGGTCGGGCGTGCCGGCCGGGATCTTCGCGCCGTCGCTGTCGATCGGCGCCGCGCTGGGCCACGACGTCGCCTGGCTGACCAACTACCCGTACGCGCCGGCCGTGATCGCGCTGGGCATGGTGGGTTTCCTGGCCGCCGCCACGCAGGCGCCGCTCACCGCCTTCATCATCGTGATGGAAATGGTCGATGGCCACGGCATGGTACTGAGCCTGATGGCGTGCGCGGTGATCGCCAGCACCGTCTCGCGCGTGCTCAGTCCACCGTTGTACACGGCGCTGGCGATGATACAACTGCCGCCGCGGCGCACCTTCCCCCTGGCGACAGCCGCCGGCGACACCGACGACAGCGCCACCCGGCCCTGACCGTCAGGGGCCGGCAGCCTCGCGTATGCTGGCCTGCTCGAGCGCGGCCAGCGCCGCGGCAGCACCTGCCCGGTCGCCACTGCGGCAGGCCGCTTCCAGCACTTGCGCGCGCTCCCCGGTTTCGGGGCAGCCGAACGTGGCTGCCGACCCCTTGATCGAATGGGCCTCGTGGATGGCCGCTGCCAGGTCATCGTGCGCCAGTGCGGCAGCGATTTTTGACACCCGTTCGGCGATGCCGTTCCGAAAAGTCCGTACCAGCGCCGCAAACCCCGGCAGGTTCGAAAAATGTCCGGCCAGCGCCGGCTTGGGCAAATGCTGCGCCACCACGCGACTGAAGGCGGCGCGGTCGATGGGCTTGGCCAGGCAGTCGTCGAAGCCCGCGGCCAGGTAGCGCGCCCGGTCCGCCGCCATCACGTCGGCAGTGAGCGCCACCACCGGCCGCTGGAAGCCAGCCTGGCGCAAGCGCGCGGTGGCGGTCACGCCGTCCATCACCGGCATGTGGATATCCATCAGTACCAGGTCGGGCAACGTGGCCAGCGCACGCGCCACGCCCTGCTCGCCGTTGTCGGCGCACAGCACCTCCACGCCCATGCTCTCGAGCAGCGCGCGCACCAGCATGCGGTTGTCGGCGCCGTCTTCCACCACCAGCACCCGGCCGGCCAGTTGCGGCGGTGCGCAGTCGAGCGATGCAGACGGCGCCGGCTCGGCAATCATGGCCCCGGGCGCCTGGATCGAGACCGTCATGATGGTGCCCACGCCCGGAGTGCTCTCGACCGTCACGCCGCCGCCCATGGCACCCGCCAGCTGGTGCACCAGGTACAGCCCCAGGCCGGTGCCGCCAAAGCGCCGGGCCACGCTGCTGTCGGCCTGGTTGAACGGTGTGAACAGCGCGGCCACCTGCTGCGCATCCATGCCGATGCCGGTGTCGCGCACGCTGCAATACAGCAGCTCGTGCTGCTGGTCGTACCAGAGCGCCACCTCGATCCCGCCCTCCTCGGTGAACTTGATGGCGTTCGAGACCAGGTTGAGCAGGATTTGCCGCCAGCGCGTGGGGTCGCCCATCACCTGCGGCGGCACGGTGGCGCGCAGTTCAGCGGTATAGGCGATGGCGCGCTGCCGCGCCGACCCGCGCATCAGCGCCGACACGGTGTCGAGCACTTCCGCCGGCGCAAACGGCAATCGTTCGAGCACCAGTTTGCCCGACTCCACCTTGGACATATCGAGCACGTCGTTCATCAGTTGCAGCAGGTGCTGGCCGTTGCGGGCGATGATGCCGCCCAGCTCACCGGCTGGCGTAGGCCCTTGCTGCGCCAGCTGTTCGGCAAAGCCGATGATCGCGGTGAGCGGCGTGCGGATTTCGTGGCTCATCATGGCCAGGAAGACCGATTTGGCCGCGTTGGCCTGGTCGGCGGCCACCTTGAGCGTGCGCTGCTCGCGCAGGGCCAGGTCGCGCTTGTGCATGGCGCGCCAGACCGTCACGCAGGCGGCCAGCACCGCCAGGCCGCACACGGCACCCACCAGCCCC
Source organism: Duganella sp. 3397 (assembly GCF_031456625.1). Taxonomy (NCBI): domain Bacteria; kingdom Pseudomonadati; phylum Pseudomonadota; class Betaproteobacteria; order Burkholderiales; family Oxalobacteraceae; genus Duganella; species Duganella sp. 3397. The sequence goes on along the minus strand of NZ_JAVDVB010000005.1, from coordinate 355,933 downwards.
AGTTGCCCGGCAAAATAGCGCCATTGCTCGAGGAAGACCTGCTCCGGGATGGCGACCTTGATCATCAGCGGATAATTCGGAATCACCCGTTTGGCAGCCAGCGTCCTGGTGCGGGCGACGCCTGGCGCCGATTGCACCTTGTCATCCACCGCCGTGCCGGCGAGGCGCAACTGGCGTTCGATGTCTTCGTAGCTGCGCACGTCGCTGGCGATGGTACCGAGCACGGCGTCCTCTGCCGGCCAGCGCGCCAGCACCGTACGGTCGCGCCGGAACAGGGTGACCGTGCCCTGCCCGTCCAGCTTGATCTTGCTGTAAAAGCTGCTGATCTGCCGGCTCGATATCCCCACCAGCACCACGCCGATAAAGCTGCCATCGGGCGCCGAGATGCGGCGCGAGAGATAGAACGTCCAGGCGCCGTTGCCCTTGTTGCGCACCGGCGCGCTGATGTACAGGCCCAGGTCCGCGCGGGCGTGGTGGGCCTGGAAGTAGTCGCGTTCGGCCAGGTTGATCGGCGGTGCCGGAAAACTGCGCGAGAAGTTGATGACCTGGCCGTCCGCCGCGACGATGCTGGCAACGTCGATCTGTGGCAGCACCCGGTTGCGCTCCAACAGTCGCTCGAACTCTTCCCGGCCGCCCAAACTGCGGCGCAAATCGGCGCCATCGCGTACACCGATCAGGCGTATGCGCTCGAGCATGCTGTCGAGTACCAGGTCGGCGGCGCTCATCTCGTGCGCGGTTTGCTCCGCCAGCAGCAAGGCCGTGCCATCAAGCTGCTCGCGCCAGGCCTCGATTTCGCTGTTCCGGGCGCCGTATAGCGCTACGCCAAGGGTGGCCGCTATGGTCAACAAGAGCGCAGCGCCGGTGGCGACGATAAGGGTGCGAGAGCGTCTTGAATCGGGCATGGTGGGCGATGTCCGGGGTCAGGCTTGATCGTGCTGGAAGCGCCGCTGGATCGCCAGCACCGCATCCATGTTAGCCAGCAGCGCATCGACGCAAGCGGGATCGAAATGCGTTCCCTTTTGCGCCTGCAGAAAGTCGATGGCGCGCTCGAGCGGCCAGGCCGGCTTGTAGGGGCGGGCGTTGGTCAGGGCATCGAAAACGTCAGCCACGGCGATGATGCGTCCGTACAACGGAATGGCCTCGCCCGCAAGGCCATGCGGGTAGCCGCCGCCGTCGTAGCGCTCGTGGTGGCTGATCGCGATCACGGCGCCCGCCTGCAGCAACGGCGACTCGCTGCCTGCCAGGATGTCGGCGCCGATCTGGGGGTGGCGCTGCATGATGGCGCGCTCCTCGTCGTTGAGCGGGCCCGGCTTCAGTAATACGGCGTCGGCAATGCCTACCTTGCCGATATCGTGCATCGGCGCGGCGTCGCAGATGAGGTCGCACTCTGCTTCCGGCAAGCCCAGCTGGACGGCGATCAGGCGCGAGTAGGCCGCCATGCGCGACAGGTGAAAGCCGGTGTCGGCATCACGGAACTCGGCAGCGCGCGACAGGCGGTGGATCGCTTCGTGCTCGCGGGCGACGATGTCGGCGGTGGCCTTGCGCACGGCGATGTCGAGCGTCTCGGCACGCTGCGCCAGTTGCTGGCGAGCGTGCTGAAGCGCCAGCAGGTTACCGATCCTGACATTGAACTCGATGCCGTTGACCGGTTGGTCAGAAAATCGTTGGCGCTCAAGCGCAGCGCTTCGTGGCGGATCGCCACTTCGGTGGCGCCGGTGACCATCACTACCGGCACCTCGCGCATGCCCGGCAAAGCGCGAAAGCGGCGCAGGAAAGCCAGGCCGTCGATATCGGGCATCAGGTAGTCGACCACCACCAGGTCCGGCGTATTTGAGGTGCACCATTCCAGGGCCGCCTGGGCATGCCTGAGCGGCACCGGAGTGGCCATGTCGAGCATGCTGAGCATCAGGCAAAAAAGGTCCAGGTTGATCTGGTCGTCGTCAATTACCAAAACTGTCATGGGCGTCATCCATTGAATGCGGCCCGGGAGCACAGACCGCTATTGTTGGTGACATTATGCTCTGATAACATGCGGAAAAGTTACTTTTAAGGAATTTCCGCCCGACTGACCAACACCACGCGCCGTACTCGCCGCACCGCGATGACAATCGCCGTGGCGCTCAGCAGCAGCCCTCCCAGGCTCAGCACGACCAGGACCGCTACGCGCACCCAGCCCTGCCCCGGCGCCAGCAAGGCCGGCAAGTCCCAGCTGTGCAAAAAATTGAACAGCCAGCGGCCGATGCGCTGGGTACTATCCACGCTCAGCACCACCTGGCCGGTGGCGGCGTCGAGATACACCCAGGTGCGGCCGGGGTCGTCGAACACCACGCGCAAGGCCGGCAGGCGCCGCTCGTTGCCGCCGTACATGGAGGCATCGCCGCGCCGGTAGTAATAGGCGTCCGGCGCACTCAACAGCTCGACCGACTGCACCGGGTACGCCAGCAGCTTGCGGGCGGCAGCTGCCAGGCGCGCCTGCGGCCACTGCCGCGCCACCACCAAGCGTTCGCCATCGGCCTGCACGATGCGGGTATCGTTGCTGCCATCGCGCGCCACGATGAACGGTGCGCCATCGAACACGCGCCATTCCAGCTCGCGCGGCGCGAACGACTGCGCGTGCAGTAACGCCAGCACCTGCGCCACCGGCTGCGGCAAGCGCACGCTGGCCGGCGAGCCGCCCTGCATGGCGCCCGCATCCGGTTTGGCGCCGCGCGCATCGAACACGCCCAAGGGGTTCATCGACATCAGGCCGCTGAAGATCCATGTGCACAGCACCACGCCGAACACTAGGCCCAGCAAGTGATGCCAGCGCATGGCCAATTCGCGGTACGGTGTGCGTGCGCCGCTTTTATAGCGGCCCCGGAAGCGCCAGCGCTGCACGCCATTGACCATGCCGGTCACCGCCGACAGCGTGCCCACGGCGGCCAGGCCGATCAGGATCCAGGTCCACACCGGATCTGTGTTCTGCTGGCGCAGCAGGTACAGCCAGTGCAGCCAGGCGCCGGCGAAGTTCCAGTAACGCTCGGCGCGCGGCGCGTCGAGCATCACTTGCCCGGTTGCCGACGACACATACACGCGCGTGGCGGCGTCGTCATCGAGTTCCACCACGTGCAGCGGCCGGTGCGGATTGAGCCCGCGCGAGTGGGTCCAGCGATCTTCCTCTACCAGGCCGGTATAGTGCGCCGCCACCCCGGGCCGGAACATGCGTGCGGCCGCCAGCGCCGCCTGCGCATCGGGCTGGTGCGCCAGGGCGCCGGTGATGGCATCCACCTGCGTGGTGCGGCCATCCTGCGCCAGCAACTGGTAATGCGGACGGGCGCCGATCGCGGTGAGCGTGATGGTGCTGACCGCGGCGACGTTGGCGCCAGCAGCGCGGCTGGCCGCCAGCGCTTGCGCCGGCTCGGTGGTGACGCCGACCGCCAGCGGCGGCAGCGCGGCCAGGCGCTCGGCGGGCGTGAGCTTGGGATAGCCGACGAACAGCATCACCACGCCGCTGACGAACCACAGCGCCACCAGGGCGCACATGGCGATGCCGGTCCAGCGGTGGACCAGGTACACAATGCGGCGCATCGACGGCCTCCCTTAAAAGCGGTGGTTGACAACCAGGTCCGCGCGCCGGTCCTGGCCATAGAACCACTGGGTAGGCGTGTAGTAGGCGGTCGTGAAGTAGCGCCGGTCGAACAGATTGGCCACCCGCAGTGTGACACTGGTGGCGCTGGAGACCTTCCAGCGCAGCGCGGCATCGGTCACCGCGTACGACGGCAGCTTGAGCGTGTTGGCGTTGTCGGCGTTGCGTTCGCCCACGTAGCGCAGGCCCGCGCTGGCGGTCCAGGCGGGGGCGAGCTCGTGGTGGAGCCACAGGTTGGCCAGGCGCCGCGGCACGTCTGGCGGCGTGTTGCCGGCGCGGGACACCAGCAGGCCGCCCGCCACTTCGCTGAAGTCCTCGAAGCGCGCGCGCAGCAGCGACGCATTGGCCTCCACGCGCCAACCGGGCGCCAGCGCCGCTGTCACCGTGGCTTCCACGCCGCGCGAGGTACGCTCGCCCACCTGCAGGCTGCGGCTTGGATTGGTGGCGTCGCGCGTGAGCAGGTTGTTCTTGGTGATGTCGTACACGGCCAGCGTCCACTCGGCGGCGTTGCCGGCAAAGGCCTGCTTGACGCCGACCTCCACTTGCCGGCCGGTGGCGTTCTTGAACGCGCTGTTGGCGGCCGACAGGAAGAACAGGGAGCTGACCGGATCGGCCGCCCGGGCCACCTGGCCGTACAGCGCCAGCGCCGGCGTGACCTGGTACACGGTACCTAGCCGCCAGCCGACGTTGCTGAAGGTTTTGTCATAAGCGAGGCGATCGGCCACCAGGTCGGTGCGGCGCACGCTGGCATGGTCGTAGCGCACGCCAGCCAACAGCGACCACTGGCCGGTGACCGCCAGCCGGTTTTCGGCGAACACCGCGTACTGGCGCGCCTTGCTGGCGTAGCGCGGAGTAGTGGGGACCGGGCTGCTGAACCAGCCGGGATCAGGTTGATAGGGATCGACCGAGGTGGCGTCGCCGACGTAGGTGTTGTTGCTGTGTTTGAAGGCGCTGGAATTGACGTCAAAGCCGATGGCGAAGCGGTTTTCCAGGCCCAGCAGATGGCCCTTGAAGGCGGCGTCGGTGGTGTTGCCGGTCTGCGACTGGTCGTGATAAATCTCGGTGGCGTCGGACCGGTCGATCAGGCCGGTGGCGTCGTTGTAGCGGTACGCTTCGACATCGCGCCAGTGGCGCCTGCTGTCGATATTGTAGAAGCGGCTGCGCACGGTGGTGCTGTCGTTCGGAGTCCAGTTGAGCAGCAGGTCGAGCCAGCGATCGTCGTACTGCATCACGCTGTCGGCGACATTGTAGTTTTTGGACGCCAGCGCCGGATCGGGCTTGCCGTCCACCAGCGGCGTGCCGAAATAATTCATCGGCTGCTGCCGGCCCCGCGCCGCGCTCAGGCGCACATTGAGGCGCGGCGAGATTTCGAGCCGTACTGCGCCCGAGACGGCGCGGTTGCTGTAGCGGCCCCGGTCCACCCAGCCGTCGGCCCGGTCGGTGCTGGCGTCAAAACGGTACGACCAGCGCTCATCGATGGCGCCGCCGCTGCCTACCGCGAAGCGGCGGCCGTGCTCGGTGCCCAGCCCCGCCTGCACGTCGGTCTCGATGCCGCCGCGCGTGGGCTGCTTCGGCACCACGTTGATCACCGCGCCGATGGCGCCGTCGCCGTAGATCACCGACGCCGGTCCGCGCAGCACTTCGATGCGCTCGATGGCCCAGGTATCGAACGGAAAGGTCAGTCCCACGCCGCCGTACTGGCGCATGCCATCGTACAAACGCATGACCGACAGGGTGTCGGTAAAACCGCGCGCAGCCACCGACGAGCCGCCATTGCCCGGATGTGGCATGGCGCTCACGCCGGGCGCGCGGGTGATGGCATCGACCAGGCTGCGGTCGCCGCGCTGCTCGAGCTGCTGGCCGGTGATGGCGTCCACGCTGGCCGGCGTCTCGAAGCGCGAGAGGTCGAGGTTGGAGCCGGTGCCGGCGCTGCTGTGCAGGCCGCCGCTGTCGTCACGGCCGGTGACCACGACCGTGGGCAGGGTGGCGTCGGTATCCTGGGCGTTGGCCAGTAGCGGCAACGCCAGCGCGCATACGGCGGCCGTGCGCAGGGAAGTTAAAACGAGGGTCAAATGGGTGTGCATGAATTGGGGGCATGTATGAATATCCCGGCCGCCATGGGCGGACCGTGGCCAGCTGGCGCAGCGGGTCACGACCGGCGGCAGGCTGGAACTAAACGTGCTCGATATCAGACAGCGGGAGGACCACGCGGGTTCGCGATCACCCACGAATACAGCGGTGTCGGTGCATGGTAGAACAGCGCAGGCCGTTCGGAGAGGATAGCAAACTGCGGCGCCAGTGGCGGTGACGGCGGCAGCACCGGCACGTCGAAGTGGACGCGGCAATACGGGCAGTCGTTCATGCTGCCGCTTCGCTTGTCGGAAGGGTCCGGGCTATCGGGCGCCCTGACGTAACGGGTACCCATGGCCGAGCAGATCTCCAGCCACGCGGCGCCGGCGGTCCGTTCCGGCGCGAATGCGCGCGACAACGTCGGCATCAACGCTGTCACCAGCATGGCGGCGCAGAGCAGCCATGCGAGGTAACGTCGGCGTTGTGGGGACTTGTACATCTGCCTATTTTACCGCAGTGGTCATGCAGCGCGGCAGGCTGCAGCAGGACATTTTGTCGCAGCCCCTGCCCTGCCCTTGCTCAGGCGGGCGGCGCCACCGAAGCGCCTTGAACGCCATGGCGCGCCAGCGCGGCATCGACCAGGCCGCGCGCCTTGGCCGCTTCGACGAAAGCGTGTAGCACCTGCGCCGCTTCGTCCCCGCGCGCCTTGGCGATACCCATCGCCTGCTGGATCACCATGAAGCGCTCACCGAGCAGGCGCAGGCCGCCCAGCCGGTCGGCGTCGAGTTGTAGTTGCTGGCGCACGCCGGCGGCAACGTCGGCCTGCTCCGCCAGGAACACGTCCACCACCGCCGGCGACGACGGCGCGCGCACGATGGTGGCGTGTTGCAGCTCGCGCGTGAGATACAGGTCGTAGGCGCTGCCCTTGCCCACCACCACGCGCAGCGCCGGGTCGTCCACCTGCTCATTATGCGTGAGCGGTGAATCGTCCTTCACCAGGTAGCAGCCTTCGATCAGCACGTACGGCGCGGTAAAGGCGATGTCGGCGCCGCGCACCGGGTCGATGGCGAAGAAGCCCACGTCGGCTTGTCCGCTTTCGACCGCCGCCACCGATTTGCCGGCGGTATCGAACACCACAAGTTCCAGAGGCAGTTCCAGCAGCGCGGCCAGCTCGCGCGCCAGGTCCACCGACACGCCGCCAGGCGTGACGCCGTCGCCGGGGTTGGCCAGGATGGGGTTACCGAGGTTGATGGAGGCGCGCAGGGTGCCGGTGGGCGCAAAGGCGGCGCGGATGGCGGGGTTGATGGCGATGGTGCCGGTGTCGGTCATGGTAAGCCTCGTCGAGTGAAGGTCAGGTTGGCGGTTGCAGTATGTGGTCGATGCTTGAAAGGGCTGCGATGGTGTGCTGCAGATGCTGGCGCAAAAATTCGGCGGCGTCGTCGTTGCGTTCGCGCTCGAGCAGGTCGAGCACGTGCAGGTGTTGTTTGCAATGTTCGGCATACCGCGCGCGGCTCTGCATCGAACGGTAGGACAGCAGGCGCCGCACCCGGTTGACGCGGCGGATGGTGTCGATGAAGAAGCGGTTGCCGGACGCCTCGACCAGGCTCTCGTGGTAGCGCACGCCGCGATCGTGCAACTGGTCGGCGCTGGCAGTCGCAATGCCGCCAGCCAGCAACTGCTGCTCGACCGCGCGGCACTGGGCAATCACTGCCGGCGCCAGGTGGTACGCCGGTTCGAGCAACGCGGCCGGTTCCAGCGCCAGGCGCAGGCGGTACGATTGCAGCAGGCTGTCCGGCGTGGTCAGCATGCTCGAAAATTCCCAGCCGTAGCCGGGCTTGCGCTCGGCCCAGCCCTCGCCGGCGATGCGGCCCAGTACTGCGTTCAACTGCGCCGAGGTCAGGCCGTAGCGGGTCTTGATCAGCTGCTCCGAAAACGCCAGCGGCAGTTCGCCGCGCAGCAGGTCGTCGGCGATGCGGAAGTACACGCTGGTGACCACGTCGGTCTCCTCCAGGCCCAGGCCGCGCACGATGTCGGCCAGCGGCTCGGCCAGCGGCCTGGCAGTGAAAAAGCCCCGGTGGCGCTCGCGCGTGAGCAGTCCTTTTTCGTGCAGCAGCGCCAGCGCCTCGCCCACCGGCTGGCGCGACACGCGCAGGCGGTCAGCCAGCATCTGCGCCGGCAAATGGGTGCCGGCCGGCCAGCCCTGCGCCTGGATCAGCGCCACGATCTGGCGCGCTATCGTGTTGTCGGTGCTTTTCATCGTGCGGTCCAGTTATCGGCTAACAGCAAGGCTATCAGAGTTGCCTGCCCTGCTGCGCCGCGATGGTCTGTTGAAGGATGAACGGTATCACACCGCCGTGGCGCAGCAGCGTGGTTTCCAGCGCGGTTTCGACGGCGGCGGTGCAGGTCATCTGCTCCAACGCGCCGTCCGCGCGCACGATGCGCACGGTAACCGGGCCACGCGGCGCGATCAGCTCGGGCCGCGCATCGATCTCGATGCGGTCGCCCGGGGCCAGCGCCAGGGTGGCCGGATTGACGCCGGCGGGCAGGCGCAGCGGCAGGATGCCCATGCCGACCAGGTTGGAACGGTGGATGCGCTCGAAGCTTGCCGCCAGCACGCAGCGGATACCCAGCAGGCGCTGGCCCTTGGCGGCCCAGTCGCGCGACGAGCCGGTGCCATAGCGCTCCCCCGCCACCAGCACGACCGGCTGCCCGGCATCACGATAACGCTGCGCCACCTCGAAGATCGGCGCGACCGCGCCGGTCGGTATGTGCAACGTATGGGCCACCGGCAGGCCGGGCGCCAGCAGGTTGCGCAAGGTCTTGCTGTAGAAGGCGGCGCGCAGCATCACTTCCCAGTTACCCCGGCGCGAAGCGAACACATTGAGGTCGTGGCGGTCGTCGCCGCGCGCGACCAGGAAATCGGCGACGAAGCTGTCGGCCGGAATCGCGCTGGCCGGCGAGATGTGGTCGGTGGTGATGTCGTCGCCCAGCACCAGCAGCGGATAGGCACTGTTGTGTCCCAGCTGGCTGCCCTCGTCCAGCGAGGCAAATGGCGGGCGGCGCAGCGCAGTGGACGCCGGGTCCCACGGGAAGCGCGCGCTGGCGGGTACCTCCAGCGCGTGCCACAGCGGATTGCGCGATGCCAGCGCAAACGCGCGCGGATAGTCGCCGGGCTGCGTGCCCGCCTGCAGCGCCTGCGCCACCTCGCCGGGGGTGGGCCACAGCTCGCGCAAATAGACCGGCGTGGCGGCGGAGCCGTAGCCGACCGGGTCGCAGCTCAAGTCCATCTCGGCGTTGCCGGCCAGCGCAAAGGCGATTACCAGCGGCGGCGACATCAAGAAACCCAGGTCCAGGTCCGGATGCACGCGCCCTGGGAAATTGCGGTTCCCCGACAGCACGGCGACCGGGTGGATCTCGCCAGCCGCAAGCGCCTGGCGGACCGGTTCCGTCAGCGGGCCGGAATTGCCGATGCAGGTGGTGCAGCCGAAACCGACGATATCGAAGCCCACGGCCGCCAGGTCATCGAGCAGGCCCGCGCGCGCCAGGTAGGCGCCGGCAGCCGGCGAACCGGGACCGAGCGAAGTCTTGGTCCACGCCGGCACCGTCAAGCCGAAGGCGCGCGCCTTGCGCGCCAGCAGGCCGGCGGCGATCAGCAGCGCCGGATCGGACGTGTTGGTGCAGCTGGTGATGGCGGCAATCGCGACCGGGTGGCGCGGCATCTCGGCATGCGCGCGGGTCGGCGTGAAATCGAGTGCCGCCAGTGCGGCGGCGGTGCAGGAGTATGGCAACAGGTCCTGCGGGCGGCGCGGGCCGGCCACGTGCATGCCAATCGCGTCCAGCGCGATGTCGATGGTGCGCGTGTAACGCGGCGCGGCGTGCGGCTGATACCACAGGCCCACCCTTTTTGCATAGGCCTCCACCAGCGCTGCCGCTGCCGGCGTCCGGCCGGTCTCGCACAGGTAGGCCAGCGTGCGCTCGTCGATGGGAAAGTAGCCGCTCGTGGCGCCGTATTCAGGCGCCATATTGGCCACCACCGCGCGTTCGCCGGCCCTGAGCGTGGCCACGCCCGTGCCGTAAAATTCGACGAACTCTCCGGAGACGCCAACCGCGCGCAGGCGCTGCGTGACCGTCAGCGCGAGGTCGGTGGCGGTGACGCCGGCAGGCAGGCAGCCAGTGAGGCGCACCCCGATCACGTCGGGCACGCGCAGCATGGTGGGCATGCCGAACATCACGGTCTGCGCTTCCAGTCCGCCCACGCCCCACCCCAGCACGCCAATGCCGTTGATCATCGGCGTATGGCTGTCGGTGCCGACCAGGGTGTCGGGCACGGCCCACAGCACGCCGTTGCGCTCTTCCGCGTGCGCCACGGTGGCCAGCTGTTCGAGGTTCAGCGTGTGCATGATGCCGGTGCCTGGCGGGTGGATGCGCACGCCGCGCATCACCTGCGCGGCCCAGCGCAGGAAGCGGTAGCGCTCCTGGTTGCGGTGCATTTCCAGCGCCAGGTTGCGCTCGGCTGCGTCGCGGCGCGCAAAAAACTCCACTGCCAGCGAATGGTCCACCGACACGTCCACCGGTAATCCCGGATTGAGCAGCGCCGGATCATGACCCGCTTCGGCCAGGGCGTCGCGCATGGCGGCGATATCGACCAGCGCCGGCGTGCTGGTGGTGTCGTGCATCAGCACGCGGCCCGGCTGGAAGGCGATTTCCGCTTCGCTGGTGCCGGTAGCGAGCCATCGCTTTATCGCCGCCACGCCGGCGTCACGCTCGCTACCTGCGGTATTGCGCACCAGGTTTTCCAGCAGCAGGCGCAGCACCACCGGCAAGCGGTGCAGGTCGTCGCCCAGCAAGGCCGGCAGATCGACTACCTGGTAGTGCAGGCCAGCGTGATCGAGCGTGGCCACGTCGGACGGAACGGTGAAATTTTTCATCATTCATGATTGCATAATTACACTTATAAATGCAATCAATAATGCAGCCAATAAATGCGTGCGCTACCCCCCCGCACGATTGCGAGGCATAGTCTTACACGAGCGTTGCAAACCTGAATTTACTGTTAGATTGTGAAACTACAACATCTCCACTTCCACAACTTCTGACAACCGGTGCCAAATGAAAACGTTCCACTGTGACAAGTGCTCCCAGCAAGTGTTTTTTGAAAATACCCACTGCTCGAACTGCGACAGCATGCTCGGCTTCCAGCCTGCAATGCGCACCATCAATGCCTACGAACCGGCCGATAACGGCCTGTGGCGCAGCCTGAACAAAAAGGATGCCGGCAAGCTGTACAAGCAATGCGGTAACTACGTGGAACACAATGTGTGCAACTGGATGATCCCGGCCAAGGACGAGCATGAACTGTGCGAGTCTTGCCAGCTGACGGTGGTGATCCCGACGCTGTCGTCGGAAAAGAACCACATTCTCTGGTCGCGCCTGGAAACCGCCAAGCGCCGCCTGCTGTTTTCGCTGTCGGCGCTGAACCTCACGCCCAACTCGAAAGAAGATGACCCGGAAGCCGGCCTGGCATTCCAGTTCCTCGAAGACGGCGACACGCCCGACGAATGCGTGATGACCGGCCACGACGACGGCCTGATTACGCTCAACATCGCCGAAGCCGATCCGGCTGAGCGCGAACGCACGCGCGAGCAGATGCACGAGCGCTACCGCACGCTGCTCGGCCATTTCCGCCACGAGAGCGGCCATTATTATTTCGACCGGCTGGTGGTCGATACCGCGTGGCAGGACAGCTTCCGCACCCTGTTCGGCGACGAACGCGCCGATTACAGCGAAGCGCTGCAGCGCCATTACAAGGACGGCCCGGTGGCCGACTGGGAACAGCGTTTCGTCAGCAGCTACGCCAGTTCCCACCCGTGGGAAGACTGGGCCGAAACCTGGGCCCACTACCTGCACATGATCGACACGCTGGAAACCGCGCACGCGTGCGGCCTGTCGCTCAAGCCCGCCAAGGCCGACGAGCCGTCACTCGATGGCGTGACCCTGCCCACCACCCGGGTAGAAACGTTCGACGACACCATCTCCGACTGGTTCGCCCTGACCTATGTGCTCAACAGCCTCAATCGCAGCATCGGCATGCCGGATTCGTACCCGTTCAAGCTCAGCACCCCGGTGCTGGAAAAACTGACCTTCGTGCACAAGGTGGTGGCCTCGTACAAGAAGACCGGCATCAAGAATTTGCCGAAGCCTGCAAAAAAGCCCACGCCTGAGCCCGCAAGCAATCTCGACACTAAGCCGGCGGCGCCAGCAGCTCCACCGCCACCTGCATCAGCACCGGCGGCGACGCCGGTCCAAACTGGTTGAAGATCGCCACGTCGGCGGCGTCGTGTCCGTAAGCGAGCGTGACGCGGCCGCCGCGCGCGTTGGGCTGGGTGGGATCGAAGGTGTACCAGCGCCCGCCCACCCAGGCTTCGAACCACGCATGCTGGTCCATCGGCACCAGACCGTGCAGATATCCCACCACCATCCGCGCCGGGATGCACAGGCTGCGGCACAGGGCGATACCCAGGTGCGCCAGGTCGCGGCACACGCCTTCGCGGCGCAGGTTGACTTCGGTGGCGGTCATCTGGCCGTACACGGTGGCCGGATCGAACCGCACCTCGCGCCGGATCCAGTCGCAGAGTGCGGCCGCCTGGTCGTAGCCGGGCGCTACGCCGGCGACGATTTCCGCCGCCATGGTGGTGAACTGCTCGGACTCGCAATAGCGGCTCGACAGCAGAAAGGTCAGCACGCCGTCGGGCAAGTCCTGCACTGCGTCGAACGGCGCGCCGGGCGCCACGTCGATCTCGTCGGCAGTCATCACGTCGGCAGTGGTCTCGATGGAAAATTCACCGGCGGGCGCCACCAGGCGCTGGCACAGGTTGCCATACATATCGGTAAATTCCACGACAGGAACACTGGGTGTGAGCGTATAGGACTCGCGCGCCACCCATTGCTGGGCGCCGCTGCGCGCCCGCAACATCAAGATGAACGGCGTGGGAGCGTCGAGGGTGAAGCCGAGGGTGCAGGCAGTGCGCAGCCACATGGGGAATCGCTTTCAAGTTCGGGATGGTCTGCACCATAATGGCGCACCGCGCTGGGAAATTGACCACAACGCATCTTATCATCGACACTATCATCAAGAAACGTGCCTGCGGTGCGCGGCGTGTTACGCTGGGATATCAGGTATGAATCATGCTTAAACAAGCTCATCGCGATGACTCAAGGTCGCGCCCAACATCGAAAAGGCATTCCGCATGGCTATCCGTATCGCGCTGCACCACAAGACCAGTTACCGTTATGACCGCCTGGTCAACCTGTCGCCGCACGAAGTACGCCTGCGCCCGGCTCCCCATGCGCGCACGCCGATCCTGTCGTACTCACTGACGGTGCAGCCCGAAGACCATTTCATCAACTGGCAGCAAGACCCTTACGGCAACTACATCGGCCGTTTCGTGTTCCAGGAAAAAACCGACGTGCTCGACTTCACGGTGGACCTGGTGGCCGACATGACGGTGATTAACCCGTTCGACTTCTTCGTTGAGAAATACGCCGAGAAATTCCCGTTCGCGTATCCCGAACAGCTGACTGCCGAACTCAGCCCCTATCTGCGCACCGAAGCGGCCGGTCCGCTGGTGAAAGAATGGGTGGAGTCGGCCCGCACCGCCCTGCTGGCCGAACCGATCCTCACCAACGACTTCCTCGTCGCCATCAACCAGCGCCTGCAGCTCGATATCGCCTACCTGCTGCGCATGGAGCCGGGCGTGCAGGCGCCCGAAGAAACGCTGGAAAAGCGTTCCGGCTCGTGCCGCGATACCGGCTGGTTGCTGGTGCAGATCTTGCGCGAGCTGGGCCTGGCCGCGCGTTTCGTTTCCGGCTATTTGATTCAACTGCGCGCCGACCAGGAGGCGCTCGACGGCCCCAGCGGCGCGGCCGAAGATTTTACCGACCTGCACGCGTGGACCGAGGTGTACATCCCCGGCGCCGGCTGGATCGGCCTCGACCCCACGTCCGGCATGCTGGCCAGCGAAGGCCATATTCCGCTGGCCTGCACGGCGATGCCGTCGTCGGCCGCGCCGGTGAGCGGCTATACCGACCAGGCCGAGGTGACGTTCTTCCACGAGATGACGGTCACCCGCATCCACGAAGACCCGCGCGTGACCAAACCGTATTCGGAAGCGGACTGGCACAAGATCGACCAGCTGGGCCAGCAAGTCGATGCTGACCTCAAGCGCCAGGACGTGCGCCTGACCCAGGGCGGCGAGCCGACTTTTGTCTCGATCGACGACATGGACGGCGCCGAATGGAACACGCTGGCCCACGGCGACAAGAAGCGCGAATTGGCCGGCAACCTGATGCACCGCCTGAAAAACCATTTCGCGCCGGGCGGCATGCTGCACTACGGCCAGGGCAAATGGTACCCGGGCGAGCCGCTGCCGCGCTGGGCCCTGAATATTTTCTGGCGCGTCGATGGCCAGCCGATGTGGTACGACGCGTCGCTGTTCTCCGACGATCACGTCAACGATGGCTATGGCAGCGACGAAGCGGCCAGCTTCATCGCCGAACTGGCCAAGAACTTGCGTCTGCCCGCCAACAGCCCGATTGCCGCCTACGAAGACGTGCTGCTGCAAGCCCAGCGCGAACAGGCGCTGCCGCGCAATATCGATCCTCTGCAGGCCGACCTGAAGTCGCCGGAAGAACGGCGCCGCCTGGCGCGCCTGCTCGAGCGCGGCCTGGGCCAGGTGGCCGGCTACGTGCTGCCTTTGAAGGCTGCCGACTACGATCCGTCGGTCATGTTGGGCACCAACTGGCGCACCTCGGCCTGGCCGCTGCGCCGCGAACACCTGTACCTGCTCGAAGGCGATTCGCCGATGGGCCTGCGCCTGCCGCTGGCCACGCTGCCGTGGGTCCTGCCGGAAGAGCGAGAAGCCGACCTGGAATTCGACGTCGATCCGTTTTCGCCGCGCGGCGCACTGCCGGTCGCAAAAAAAGACAAGCGCCCAGTGCTGGGCCTGGCAGCCGGCAAATCAGCCGATCAAGCCAAGGTGCGCACGCCGCAAGACCCCGCCGCCCGCGACGTGATCCACACCGCGCTGTGCGTGGAAGTGCGCGGCGGCCGCCTGCACGTGTTCATGCCGCCGCTCAAACGCGTCGAGGACTACCTGGCGCTGGTGTCGGCGGTGGAAAATACCGCCGCCAAATTGAAGCTCAAGCTGCGCCTCGAAGGCTACGCGCCACCGCGCGACCCGCGCATCAAGCTGCTCAGCGTGACGCCCGATCCCGGCGTAATCGAAGTGAACATCCACCCGGCAGCGAGCTGGAATGAGCTGGTCTATAACATGTCCACGCTGTACCAGGAAGCGCGCTTAACGCGCCTGGGCACCGAAAAATTCATGCTCGACGGCCGCCACACCGGCACTGGCGGCGGCAACCACGCCACGCTCGGCGGCGCCACCGCCGAAGACAGCCCGATGCTGCGCCGCCCCGACCTGCTCAAAAGCCTGATTACGTACTGGCAGGTGCACCCGGCCTTGTCGTACCTGTTCTCGGGCACCTTCATCGGACCGACCAGCCAGGCGCCGCGCGTCGATGAAGCACGCGACGACAACCTGTACGAGCTGGCGATTGCCTTCCAGCAGATGGACCAGGTGCTGCCGACCATGCACGACGGCGACAAGCCGTGGATGGTCGACCGCCTGCTGCGCAACATGCTGGTCGATTTGACCGGCAATACGCACCGCTCGGAATTTTCGATCGATAAGCTATATTCGCCGGACGGCCCCACCGGCCGCCTGGGCCTGGTGGAATTCCGCGCCTTCGAAATGCCGCCGCACGAGCGTATGAGCTTGCTGCAAATGTTGCTGCTGCGCGCGCTGGTGGCGCGCTTCTGGCGCCAGCCGTTCCAGGCCAAGCTGGTCCACTGGGGCACGGCGCTGCACGACCGCTGGATGCTGCCGCACTTCGTGGCGCAGGATATCCGCGACGTCGCGCGCGACCTGCGCGCCTCCGGCTACGAGTTCGAGGAACACTGGTTCGAGCCGTTCATCGAGTTCCGCTTCCCGCGCTTCGGCACCGTGGTCTATGAAGGCGTGGAAATGGAACTGCGCCAGGCCATCGAGCCATGGAATGTGCTGGGCGAGGAAGTCTCCGCCGGCGGCACCGCGCGCTATGTCGATTCGTCGGTGGAGCGCATGCAGCTGCTGGTGCGCGGCCTCACGGACGGGCGCCACATCGTCGCCTGCAACGGTCGCATGCTGCCGCTGCATCCGACCGGCGTGCCCGGCGAATACGTGGCTGGCGTACGTTTCCGCGCGTGGAGCCCATGGTCGGCGCTGCACCCGAGCATCCGCGTGCAGGCGCCGCTCACGTTCGACCTGGTCGATACCTGGAGCGGGCGCGCGATTGGCGGCTGCACCTACCACGTGGTGCATCCGGGCGGACGCAGCGAGGCCGGTTCGCCGGTCAACGCCAACGCCGCGGAGGCGCGCCGGTTTGCGCGCTTCTGGCCGCACGGTCACACACCGGGCCCGATGACTGTGATGAAAGAGGCACACAATCCGAGCTTCCCGATGACCCTGGACTTGCGTTGGCAGCCGTATTGACCTATTGTTTCGTTCCAGCAATCGTTCCATAGTCTCGCGCCATGCCATCTCCCCTTCTCGCCCATTACCTGGCCGCGCCCGACAGCTTCGATGAAATGCTGGACGCGGCCAGGGTGCCGCGTGCGCACTGGCGCGCCATGCTCGACAACCTGGGCCTCGAAGCGCCGGGCATGATGCGTCAGCGTAACGAGATGGTGCAGCGCCAGGTGCGCGAAAACGGCGTCACCTACAACGTGCCGGCCGACCGCGATGGCCGCCAGCGGCCGTGGGACCTGAACGCGCTGCCGCTGATCCTGCCGCCCGACGACTGGGCCGTGATCGAGGCGGCGGTGATCCAGCGCGCCACCTTGCTCAACAAGATCCTCGGCGACGTCTATGGCGAGCAGCAGATGCTGCGCGAAGGGCTGCTGCCGCCGGCGCTGATCCACGGCCACGCGGGCTTTTTGCGCCCCTGCCACGATATCGGCCACCTCGAAGACGTCGCCCTGCACTTTTACGCGGTGGACCTGGCGCGCGCAGCCGATGGCCGCTGGTGGGTGGTTGCCGACCGCACGCAGGCGCCGTCGGGCGCCGGCTATGCGCTGGAAAACCGCGCCATCATTTCCCCCACCTTCCCCGACCTGCTGCGCGAATTGAAGGTGCAGCCGCTGTCGCAATTCTTCCGCACCATGCACGACAGCCTGGTGCACTGGGGCCGGCTGTGCGCGGCCAGCGGCGACAAGCCGGCGCCGCTGCGCGAAGGCGACGTGCCGCTGATCGTGCTGCTCACGGCCGGTCCGCGCACCGCCAGCTATTACGAACAGGCTTACCTGGCGCGCTATCTCGGGCTGGCGCTGGTGGAAGGCGGCGACCTGACGGTGCGCGACGGTGTGGTCTATTTAAAAACCCTGGCCGGGCTGCATCGGGTGCACGTGATCCTGCGCCGGGTGGACGACGAAGCGTGCGACCCGCTGGAACTCGACAGCTCGATGCTGGGCGTGGCCGGCCTGACGCAAGCGGCCCGGCGCGGCAACGTGGTGGTGGCCAACAGCCTCGGTTCCAGCCTGCTGGAATCGGGCGCCCTGCTCGGCTTCCTGCCGGCGCTGTCGCGCCGCCTGCTGGGCGAGCCGTTGAAAATGCCGTCGGTGGCGACCTGGTGGTGCGGCGAGCCGGCCGCACTGGAAGCGGTGATCGAAAAGCTCGACCGCCTGGTGATCAAGCCCAGTTTTGCCCAGCGTCCGCAATCGGCGGTGTTCGGCCGGGACCTCGATGGCACCGCGCGCGAGGCGTTTATCGCCGGCCTGCGCGCCGACCCGAACAATTTCATCGCCCAGGAAGTGGTGCGCCTGTCGCAGGCGCCGGTATGGAAAGGCGGCATTACCTCCGGCCTGCAGGCGCGCGCCGTGGGCCTGCGCGTGTTTGCCTGCGCCACGCCGAACGGCTACGTGGTCATGCCGGGCGGCCTGACGCGGGTGGCCACCGGCCACGATGCGCGCGTGCTGACCATGCACATGGGCGGCGCCAGCAAGGACACCTGGGTGCAGGCGCGCACGCGGGTGGACGTGCAACGGCCGCAGCACCGCAGCATCACCAGCGACAACCTGGTGCGCGAAGACACCAACCTGTCGAGCCGGGTGGCGGAAAACCTGCTCTGGTACGGCCGCCACGCCGAGCGCTGCGACAATATCGGCCGCCTGCTGCGGGTGGCGCTGCACTTCCTGTTCAACGTCCGCTTCGACCAGCGCGGCGCCGAGTGGGCCACGGTGGAAGCGCTGTGCATCCATTTCCAGCTGCTCGACGCGGCCAAAAAACCGGCGCCAGTTCCCGCGCAGACGCAGTCGCAAACTTTAGGCGGCATGACGCAGACGCAAACGAGTGCGGCGCCAGCCACCATCTTCAGCGACGCCGAAATCGAATCGGCGCTGCTGCTGGCGGTGGTGTCGCCCGACGTACCCGGACTGGCGCGCCAGCAGCGCCAGTTGCACCGCGTGGCCGGCCAGCTGCACGAACGGTTTTCGGTCGATAACTGGCGCGCCCTGAACCGCATGGTGCAGCCGGCCGTGCATCCGGGCGAACGGCCGTCGCAGTCGGCCGCGATGACCATCCTCGACGACGCCGCCGCCTCCCTGATGATGCTGGCCGGCTTTGCGCTCGACGGCATGACGCGCGACCTCGGTTGGCGCTTCATGTCGATCGGCCGCCGCCTGGAGCGGCTGCAGTTCCAGTGCGAAGTGCTGCAACGCGCGCTGGCGATGGACCATAACGGCAACCTTGACTGGTTGCTCGAACTGTCCGACAGCATCATCACCTACCGCGCCCGCTACCGCGCCCAGCCCGAATGGCTGCCGGTGCTGGACCTGCTGCTGTGCGACGAGAGCAACCCGCGCTCGGTGCTGTTCCAGATCGACGGCATTCTCGGCACGCTGCGCCGCATCAAGCAGACCCACGGCGACTGCGGCGCCGAACTGCTGCTGCCGCTGCGCGACGAACTCGGTGCGCTCACGCCATGCACCGACCTGGCCCACGGCAACGACATGCTGGGCGCGCTGCTCAACCGGATCCAGCTTGCCAGCGCGGCGCTGTCCGAGCATCTGAGCGTACAGTTCTTCAGCTATACCGACAATGGACAGCAGCGGAAGCGCACATCATGAAGGTTCCTATGATCGAGTGGCCGATCGGCGCAGTGGCCTGCGCCCGTTACCGCGTGGTCCACGAGACCCGCTACCAGTACCAAAGCACGGTCACGCTGTCGCAGCAGTACCTGCACATGACACCGCGCCCGTTCGCCTGGCAGCACACCGAGTCGCACCTGGTCTGGCTCGACCCGGTGGTATCAGAAGGCCGCGACGGCGTCGATTACTTCGGCAACAACGTGCGCCACGTGGCGCTCACGGTGCCGCACGACAGCCTGCTGGTGCACGCCGAATCGACCGTGCTGCTGCGCGCGCGCCCTACCCTGGCGAGGATCACCGCCACGCTGCCGTGGGAGAGCGTGCGCGATATGATGGGCAAGGAAAAAAGCGCGGCCACGCTGGAGGCGTGCCGCTACCTGTATGCGTCGCCGCACGTGCACTGGTTCCCGGAACTGGAAGCGTACGCGCGCCTGAGCTTCACGCCGGGCCGGCCCCAGCTCGACGCGGCGCTCGACCTGACCCGGCGCATTTTTGAAGACTTTGAATTCGACAGCAAGGCCACCGAGATTTCCACGCCGCTCGAACAGGTGCTCCGTGGCCGGCGCGGCGTATGCCAGGATTTTGCCCAGCTGATGATCGGCTGCCTGCGCAGCATCGGCCTGCCGGCGCGCTACATCAGCGGCTACATCCTCACCCACCCGCCCGAGGGCAAGCCGCGCCTGGTCGGCGCCGACGCCTCGCACGCGTGGGTCTCGGTGTATTGCCCGTCGCTGGGCTGGGTCGATTTCGACCCGACCAATCGCTGCCTGGTGCAGCACGAGCACATCACCCTGGGCTGGGGACGCGACTTCAGCGACGTCACCCCGATGCGCGGCATCGTGCTCGGCGGCGGCCGCCAGGAACTCGACGTGCAGGTGACGGTGACGCCGTTGCCGGTGCTGGGCGGGGCCTGACAGCACGACATCCTGCAGCCATAGGAGCAGACTGGGGAGATTAGCTGTACTGCACCAACATCTGCAGCGCCTCATCGAACTGGCCCTTCGCTTCCGCCTCGCGGAAATAGCGCACCCGCTCCACGCACACTTCGGCGGGCGTCGGTGACGCCTGCAGCAGCGCCATCACTTCGTCGGCAAATGCATCGAGCGGCATGCTGTTGGGGTCCTGCGACTGGCCGGGCGTGAGCTCGGTCTGCACTTGCGGCGGCACGATCTCGATCACTTCCACCTTGCCGGCCAGCAGGGGCCGCAGCGCCGCCGTGTACGAGTGGATCGCCGCCTTGGTGGCGCCGTAGGTGGGCGCGGCCGGATAGGGCACGAAGGCCAGGCCGGACGAGACGTTGATGATCGCCGCGCCAGGTTGCGCGCTCAGGTGCTCGATCAGCGCATTGGTCATGCGGATCGGTCCGAGTACGTTGGTGGCCAGCATCTGCTGCGCGTCAGCGATGTCGCGGCGCGCCGTCACCTTTTCCGCGCTGTACACGCCGGCGTTGTTGACCAGGATGTTCAGTCGCGGATGCTCGGCGCACACTTGGCGCACGAACGCTTCGACTCCGGCGTCGTCCGTCACGTCGAGGACGTAGGCGGACATGCGAGCGCGGCCGGCGACGGCCTCGTCGAGCGCCTGCTGCCGGCGTCCGGTCACGATGACGTGGTTGCCGGCGTCGTGCCAGCGGTGCGCCAGTGCCTGCCCGATGCCCGAGCCGCCGCCCGTGACCAGTATCGTGTTGCCAGTGTGTTCCATGGTTTTTCTCCTGTGGTGTGCCATGCCGATGCACGCATCGGCGCCTGGCGCAATCGTAAGGCAAGGGCCGGCGCCTGCACAGCTGCTAAGATCGGAACACCGTGTCTCAAAACTGGAACGACGATGGACCTTGCCGCAATCACCGATTTCAACCTGGTCGCCAAACACGGTGGATTCGGCGCCGCCAGCCGCGCCAGCGCCATGTCCAAGGCTACCCTGTCGCGCCGCGTGCGCGAACTCGAAGAAAGCCTCGGCGTGCGCCTGATCGAGCGCGGCGTGCGGCCGCTGCAGTTGACCGAAGAAGGCGCCGCACTGTATGCGCGCACCGAGGAACCGTTCGGTGCCATTGCCGATACCGTGCAGGCGATCAAGGCCGGGCTGAAACACCCGAGCGGACGCTTGCGCATCAGTGCACCGCTGCTGTTTGTCAATATGTCATTGGGTCCGCTGGCAGCGGCGTTCGTGGCGGCCTACCCTGACGTGCTGCTCGAAGTGACCACCGACGACGGCTTTGTCGACCTGCGCGACGGCGCGATCGATGTCGTCATCCGCGCCAACCCGCGCCCCGACGACGACCTGGTTGGCCGCTGCTTTCTCACCAATCCGCTGGTCCTGGTCGCACCGCCAGGCTTGCCGCGCCCGGCCGACGATCACCAGCCTTTCCCGGCCGTGATGCGCACCGGGATGGAGGACGGCGAGACCTGGATCGTCGTCGACGCGGCAAACGGCGCCACCCGCCATTATCGTCCGCAGGCGGTGCTGCGGCTGTCCTCTCCGCTCTCGATCCGCGATGCCGTGGTCGCAGGCGCGGGCGCCGCGCTGGTGCCGGTGGCGATCGTGGCCGCCGATGTCGCGGCGGGCCGCCTGGTGCAATGGGGCGCCTCCACCCGGCCGCCGATCGAGGTCTGGGTACTGCATGCATCGCGGCGGCTGGTGAGCACCAAGGTGAGCGCGTTCGTGAACTTTATCTGCGAGTATTTCAAGCCGACGGAAAAACGCTGACAGGCCTATACCCTTTTTGTGGCGTCGCCGTTAAACAGCCGGTCCGCGACGTATGCGGGGACCTGGTTTCGTTCTAGATAGTCACCACTTGCGATAAGTCAAATGCCACACCTTGACTGCGCATCGCGCAACCGGGTCAACCGTGTCGCGCATCCCGGCAAAATAATGGTATTTTTGTAAAATAAAAAAGCACTACCGTTCTTTTTATCTCGCTTTCATTCAACATGCGGAGGTTACCGTGACACCCCTGCCCTACACTCCCGACGTCGAAGTCCCTGACCCCGACGAGCAACAACTGATCGCCAGCATCGTCGAGCAGATGGCCGCCTCGTCGCGCTGCGCCTTTGAACGTCACCGCCACGCCATCCGCGACGCCCACGCCAAGTCCAACGGCCTGCTCAAGGGCGAGTTGATCGTTCACGACAACCTGCCACCCGCCTTGCGCCAGGGCGTGTTCGCCGCTCCGCGCACCTATGCCATCGTGGCGCGGCTGTCGTCTGCGCCCAGCGACATCCACTCCGACGAAATTCCCGCTGCGCGCGGCTTCGCCTTCAAGATCATCGGCGTCGAAGGCGAGCGCCTGGTGCCCGACATCACCGGCCATAACCAGGATTTCCTGATGGTGAACTTCCCTGCTCTCGCTTTCGGCACGCTGCCCAAGTACCAGCGCATGCTGAGCCTTTTGGAAGCCAATGCCCAGGCGCCGGACACCTTCCAGCGCCTGGTGGCCGGCACTGCGCACGGCGCCAAGCAAGTGCTGGAAAGCCTGGGCGGCACGCCCGGCGCCACCCTCGACGGGCTGGCGCGCGACAACCACCATCCGCTGGGCGAGACCTACCACACGCAAGCGGCGCTGCGCTACGGCGACCATATCGCCAAGCTGTCGATTGCGCCAGCATCGAACGAGGTGCGCGCGCTGCACGGCAAGAACATCGACGACATCGGCTACGCGGGCATGCGCGAAGCAATCAGCGAATACTTCGCAACGCAAGGGGCCGAGTACACGCTGTCGGTGCAGCTGTGCGCGGACCTTGCGCGCATGCCGGTCGAAGACGCGGCCATCGCGTGGCCAGAGGAACTGTCGCCGCACCAGCCGGTGGCCACCTTGCGCTTCGCGCCGCAGTCCACCGCGCATCCGGCGCGCCAGGTGTATGGCGACGACTGCCTGTCGTTCAATCCCTGGAACGGCGTGGCCGCGCACCAGCCGCTCGGCGCCATCATGCGCGTGCGCCGGGTGGCGTACGAGCGCTCCACCGCGTTCCGCCATGCCATGAACGCGCGCCCGCGCGTGGAACCGGCCCAGGCGTCCGACATCCCCGATTAACCGACTACAGGAGCAACACATGACCGACACTACCCCAAATGCCAACACCGGCGACCCACGGCTGCAGGATGAGACAAAACTCGAGGCGATCCGCCGCCGCATCGACGCGGTTGCGCACGACGCGCCGCACCTGGCCAAGATCGCGCTGGAAGCCATGGTGCGCAAGCACAACCCCGACCTGAAGGGCACGGCCAATTCGGCCGGCCGCGCCGGCAAGCAGTCGGGCAATGTCTCGGAGCTCACCGCCATTGCCCCCCTCAAGCCGGGCGGCGCCGAGCGCCTGCGCCGCATCTTCGATCTCACCAACGGCAATATGGACGGCGCCCAGCGCGTCTCCACCCTGCACGACATGCGCTTCGTCTTCTTCGACAACGACACCCGCATCCTGTTCGCCACCACTTACGACGGCGACTGGGACAGCTACATCAACGACTTCGCCACCAAGATTCCCGAGCTGATGGACCTCCTGTTCGCCAACATCGAAGGCTGGCCCGGCATCGACAGCCCGCAAGTGAAGGACTTCATCGCCGGGCACCAGATCGATGCTGCCGGATGGTTCGTGGCCAACCCGCAGGTGACGGTGGTCGATACGCGCCGCTTCCAGCGCATGGACCGCGCCCTGACCGCCTTTCTCGACCAGATGGCCGCCAACCCGCCGCAGGACGAGGCCACGCGCCGCGCGCTCGAGGCGCTGGGGGCTGCCATCGGCCAGCCGGAAGGAGTCGATTACTGATGAGCATACTCACCAACCTCAAGACGCGTCTGACAGGCGAAAAAACCACCCTGGCCCTCGACGACATCCAGGCCCTGATCCTGCGCTCGCGCCCGGAGCCGTACGTGGGCGTGCACGCGATGCTGCATATCGACGACGCGGCCGGTGGCCGCGACCTGCTGCGCCGCATGGCCGACCACGTGCCGTCCGCGGCCGGCTGGACCGATGACCGCGATGCCTGGATGGGCCTGGCCATCAGCTTCCAGGGACTGAAGGCGCTGGGCGTGCCGCAAGCGTCGCTCGACACCTTTCCACTGCCGTTCCAGCAAGGCATGGCGCTGCGTGCGGAGCAGCTGCGCGACTTCGGCAGCAACGCGGCCGAGCATTGGGACGAGGCCTTTGCACCCGGCGCCTGCCACATCGCCCTGACGATCTACGCGCGCGACGACGCCGCGCTGGCGGTGGCGCTGGACCAGGCAATGAAAGAGCTGGACCAGTCGAGCGGCGTGACCCTCGTTGGCCGGCACGCGTTCGGCGCGGACGCCGACGCGAAAAATCCGTTCGGCTTTCGCGATTCGATCTCGCAGCCCTTCGTCGCCGGCAGCGGCGTGGAGCCGCTGCCGGGCCAGGAGCGGGCGATCGCGGCCGGGGAATTCATCCTGGGCGAGAACAGCGAAACCGGCAAACCGGTCGCCATGCCAGAACCGCCGGAACTGGGCCGCAACGGCTCGTTCGTGGTGCTGCGCAAGTACGAGAGCCAGGTGGGCGCCTTCAACGATTTCGTGCGCAGCCAGGCGCAGTCCGAGTCAGACGAAGAACTGCTGGCCGCCAAGCTGGTGGGACGCTGGCGCAGCGGTGCGCCGCTGCCGCTGGCGCCCGAGCGCGATGATCCCGAGCTGGGCGCCGACGCGCAGCGCAATAACGGTTTCGACTTTTCGCGCGACCCGCGCGGGCTGGTGTGCCCGCACGCTGCCCACATGCGCCGCCTGAATCCGCGCGACAGCCAGCTCTCCATCCTCACCGATGTGAACATCCACCGCATCATCCGGCGCTCGTCCACGTATGGGCCGAAGTGGCATCGCGAGCTGACCGCGCAGGACGACACTGGCGAGCGCGGCATCTATTTCATCTTCATCAGCGCGCGCGCCTACGACACCATCGAATTCCTGCAGCAGGAATGGATCAACCGCGGCAACTTCATCGACCTGGGCACCGAGCGCGATCCGGTGGTGGGCCTGCACGAGACGCCCGGCACATTCACCATCCCGCAGCAGCCGGTGCGCCGCCGTGTCGATGGCGTAACCACGTTCAATCGTCTGCGCGGCGGCGAGTACCTGTTCATGCCGTCGCTGGGAGCGCTGCGGTGGATTGCCGACGCCCGTTGGTCATGACAACGGGCAGCGTTTACTTGACCGCGAAACGCACACTCACGGTAGTCTTGTCCGGCAACACGATGGATGCGACCACCTTGGCGCCTGCTTCGAGCCTGATGCCATCTTTTGCGACCAGCGTGTTGGCGCCGCCGGCGGACAACGTTGCCACCGTTTTCTCGGCTCCTTTCAGCACGGTAAGCGTGCCGCTGCCACCGGCCATGGCCAGGCCCTTGCCATGGTCGTCCACGTAGATGGCGGTCTTGCCGTCCTTGTTCACCAATTCAAACGACAGGTCGCCGGCGCTCTTGACGATGCCACCGTGCCTGGCCGGGCTCTCGTGCGCCAGCGCGGTGTGGGATGCGGCCAGCGCAAGCGCCAGGGTCAGTGCGGTGATGAGTTTTTTCATGTTTTACTCCATTCGATGATGCTGTGGCGGCTGACAGGGCCGCCGCCACGTTGGCCCGCGTGCAAAGTCAATACGTATCGTCGCCGTCCCGCGCCAGCAGGCGCTCCAGGGGCCGGCGTCCCACCCGCCAGAAAATCAGCGGCGTGAGCAAGGTGTCGAGCAGGGTGGAGCTGATCAAGCCGCCGAAAATCACCACCGCTACCGGGTGCAGGATTTCCTTGCCCGGCGCGTCCGCTGCCAGCAGCAGCGGCACCAGCGCGAACGCCGCCACCAGCGCCGTCATCAGCACCGGCGTGAGGCGTTCGAGCGAGCCGCGCACGATCATCGGCCAGCCGAAGGCGGCGCCCTCGAACTTGCACAGGTTGACGTAGTGGCTGATCTTCAGGATGCCGTTGCGGGTGGCGATACCGGCCAGGGTGATGAACCCCACCATCGAGGCCACCGACAACGACACGCCGGCGATCCACATCGCCACCACGCTGCCCACCAGCGCAAACGGGATATTGCCCATGATGACCAGCGCCAGCACCGCCGAGCGGTAGCGCGTGTACAGCACCAGGAACACCAGCGCCAGCGACGCCAGCGACAGGCCGGTGATCAGGTGCTGCGCCTGTTCCTGCGCCTGGAACTGGCCTTCGATGCTGATGAAGTAACCCTCGGGCAGCGCAGTCTTGGCCACACCCCGGCGCACGTCGCCGATGATGCGCGACATGGCCGAACCGTCGGTGTTGGCATACACCACGATGCGGCGGCGGCCGTTCTCGCGGCCGATCTGGTTGGGGCCGTCGCCCTCCTCCACCGTGGCGATGCTCGATAACGGTATGCGCCCGGCCGGGCTGTCGAGCATCAGGCGGCCCAGGTCCTGCGGCCCACGATGCTGGTCGCCCAGCCGCACCACCAGGTCGAAGCGGCGCGCGCCGTCGATGATCTGCGTCACCCGCGTGCCCTCGGACATGGCTTCGATGGCGGCCAGCACCTGGCCCGTCGCCAGTCCCACTTGCGCCGCCTTGCGATAATCGACGCGCACCTTGATCTGCGGGATCAGCACCTGGCGTTCTACCGACAGGTCGACCAGGCCCGGCACCCCGGCCAGCTGCGCGCGCAGGGTGTCGGCCAGGCCGCGCAAGGTGTCGATGTCGTCACCGACAATCTTGACGGCGATCTGCGCGCGCACGCCCGAGAGCAGGTGGTCGAGCCGGTGCGAGATCGGCTGGCCGATCGCCACCGACGCGGGTATCTCCGCCAGCTGGCTGCGGATGGCCGCCATCACCTGCTCGCGGCTGCGCGCCGACGGTTGCAAATCGACGTCGAGTTCCGACGAGTGCACGCCTTCGGCATGTTCGTCGAGTTCGGCGCGGCCGGTGCGCCGGCCTACCTTGACCACCTCCGGCACTTGCCCGATCAGGGTTTCGGCCAGTGCGCCCATGCGGTTGGCTTCGGCCAGCGAGGTACCGGGCGCCAGCGTCATGCCCATCACCAGCGAACCTTCGTTGAACGGCGGCAGGAACGCGCGCGGCAAGAACGGCACCGTGGCTGCGGCGGCCACCACCAGGATCACGGCGCCAGCGACGATGGCGCGCAGGTGGCCGAACGACCAGTCGAGCAGCCTGGCATCCCACGCTTTCAGGCGCGCCACCAGCGGGCTGTCGCCGTGCTGCAGGCGCTTCATCTTCGGCAGCAAAACCATCCCCAGCACCGGCGTGACCGTCATCGAGACCAGCATCGACGCCAAAATCGAGGCGATGTAGGCGATGCCCAGCGGCGCGAACAGCCGTCCCTCGATGCCCGGCAGTGCAAACAGCGGCACGAACACCAGCACCACGATCACGGTGGCGTACACGATCCCGGAGCGCACCTCGACCGATGCGCGCCAGATCGTCTCGAGTACCGACACCTGTGGCGTATTTTGCTCGAGGCGCTGTTTCAGCCTGCGCTGGATGTTCTCCACATCGACCACCGCATCATCGACCAACTCCCCGATGGCGATCGCCAGGCCGCCCAAAGTCATCACGTTGATCGATTGTCCGAGCCAGTGCAACACCAGCGCGGTCACGCCGAGAGAAAGCGGAATGGCCACCAGCGAGATGACGGTGGTGCGGGCGCTGAGCAGGAAGGCGAACAGCACCACCGCCACCAGGATGGCGCCGTCGCGCAGGGCATCGACCACGTTGCCGATCGACGCTTCGATGAAGTCGGCCTGGCGAAACAGCACCACCGGGGCGGCCAGGCCGGCAAGCCCTGTTTCAGTTCGCCCAGCGCAGTTTCGATGTCGGCGGTGAGGCGCACGGTGTCGCCGGTGGGCTGCTTTTGCACGCTGACGATGACGGCCGGCTTGCCATCGAGGCCAGCATCGCCGCGTTTGAATGCCGGCGCGTAGCGCACCGCAGCCACTTGCTCGAGCAGCACGGGGGCGCCGTTGCGGTAGTCCACCGCCAGGCCGCTCAGGTCTTGCAGGCGGTCGGTGCGGCCAAGGTTGCGGATCAGGTATTCGCGGTTGTTCAGATCGATGAAGCCGCCGCTGGTGTTGCCGGCAAAGCCCTGCAAGGCGTTGCTCACCTGCGCCAGCGAAATGCCAAACTGCGCCATGCGCGCGGTATCGGGTTCCACCCGCAACTGGCGCACCTCGCCGCCGATCGGGATCACCTGCGACACCCCGGGTATCGACAGCAACCGTGGCCGCAGCACGAAGTCGGCATATTCCCTGGCCTTCATCGGGTCCGTCCGGTGCACGTCGATCGGCAGCGCGATCAGCATGATCTCGCCCATGATCGACGACACCGGCCCCATGACTGGCGCCAGCTTGCCGGGCAACTGCTGCTTGACCAGCGCCAGCCGCTCGGCCACCAGCTGGCGGTTGCGATAGACATCGGTGCCCCAGTCGAATTCGGCATACACGATGGACAGGCCGATGCCCGATACCGACCTCACCCTTGTTACGCCCGGCATGCCGTTCAGGGTGGTCTCGATCGGAAACGAGACGATCTGCTCGACTTCCTCCGGCGCCATGCCGCCGGCCTCGGTGAGCACGGTGACCACCGGCTTGTTCAGGTCGGGGAACACATCGACCGGGGTGCGCGACGCGGTCCACGCGCCATAGACCATCAACAGCGCCGCCGCCACCAGCACCGGCAGCCGGTTGTGCAAGCTGAATCGTACGATTGCATTGAACATGGCGCCCTACCGGATCTGGTTGATCAGGGAACTGCCGGAAACCACCACCCGGTTCTCGGCACTCAGGCCCCGGGTGACGATGACCGTGCGCGCGTCGAGCGCCTGCACCTGCACCGGCTGGGCGATGAAGCGCATGGCGCCGGACTTGATCCACACCACCGTCTGGTTGGCGGGATTGCGCGCCAGCGCGGCAGCCGGCAGCGCAATGCCCTTGACCACGCTGCGCTGGCGCACCAGCACCGTGACCGGCTGGCCGACGGCCAGCGGCAAATCCTTGCCCTGCGCCCGGAAGCTGATCGGCACGGCGCCATCGCGCAGGCTGCGCGCGCCGCCCAGCACCGTCAACTGCGCATCGGGCGCTGCCGGCAAGGTGGCGCTGGCGATGCGCCCGGCCAGCGTGACGTCGG
This sequence comes from Duganella sp. 3397, assembly GCF_031456625.1. Classification (NCBI taxonomy): domain Bacteria; kingdom Pseudomonadati; phylum Pseudomonadota; class Betaproteobacteria; order Burkholderiales; family Oxalobacteraceae; genus Duganella; species Duganella sp. 3397. The sequence continues at coordinate 326,899 of NZ_JAVDVB010000005.1, read as the reverse complement.
TGGCCCATGCTTCGACCATCACCTGGCCCGGATCGACGATCTCGAACAGCACGTCGCGCGGCTCGACGATCTGGCCGGCCAGCACATTGTGCGAGGCGATCACGCCATCGGCCGACGCCACAATGGCCACGCTGCCGCGCACTGCGGCGCCGATCGCCCTTTCGCGGCCGGTGAGACTGGCCAGTTCCATGCGGGCGGCGTCGATGTCTTTTGCCGGCACCGTGCCTTCGAGGCTGGTGAGACGCGCCAGCCTGCGTTCGGCCAGCGCGCGCATCGCCTGCAGGTCGGCCAGCGCGGCCTCCTGGCTGGCGCGGTCCGCGCCGCTGGCGACAGGCCGCAGCCGCGCCAGTACTTGCCCCTTGCGCACGCGCTGGCCGGCAACCGGCAAGCCTTGCAGCGCCGGTTCGATCTGGCCGGCGAACGGCGCCTGCACGCGCCCTCCCGCGTTGGGGTCGATGGCGATGCGGCCATTGAGTTCGACCGTCAGCGGATGCTCGGCTTCCACGGCCTTGATGGTGCGGATCTCCATGCGGCGCTGCGCCAGCTTGGGTACGTTGACGCTGCCGTCGGGCAGGCGCGCCAGGCCGCTGCCGGTTGGCGACGTTTGGGCGTCGAGGTGTTCGCCATTGGGGCCGTGGGCGCCGGGCGAGGCGATGGCGGCGATGCTGACGAACGTGGACAGCAGCGCTGCCGGGTAGATGTTTTTCATGTTGGTTGTTCCTGGCGTGGCAATTGACCGTGGGCGCGGCGCGAACGCCAGCGGACCAGTGCGACGGCGGCGATGGCCAGCGGTAGCGACAGCAGCCACCACCAGCGGCTGACCGGCGCATGGTCATGCGACACCTGCGCCGTTACTTCCAGCGTGCCATCGAGCAAGTCGCTCTCGCCGTCGGCGACCAAGGTGAACAGCAACGCGTGCTTGCCCGGCCTGGACAACGCCGCGAGCAGCCTGGGATCGTCGAAGGCGTAGTCGCCGATGTCGGCATGGAAGCGCGCCTGCGCCTTGATACCTTCTACCTCGACGTCGAGCTTGCCGTCCAAGACCGGCGCGTTGGTCTCGTAGCGGTCGATCATGACCGACAGTTCGCTGCCCGACAGCGTACCGACCAGTTCGAACAGTTCGCTGAAGGTTTCCACGCGCGGCGCCGTGCCGCCGGTACTCGCGGCCGCCGCGCCGTCGAGGTGTTCGCCGTTGGGACCGTGGGCGCCGGGGGACGCCAACGTGACAGTGCAGGCGCCGGCGGCCAGCGCCAGCAGCAAGATGGAGATGAGTCTTTTCATGGCAGGATTCCTTGTGCCTGGTTCAATCGGGCATGCGCCAGGCCGAGCGCCACGCGCTGCTGGCGCACCGCGACTTCGGCTTCGTGGCGCAAGGTTTGCGAGCGCAACAGTTCGGCGAGGCTGCGCTCGCCGAGCTTGAACGCTTGCTCGAACAAGGCGGTGTGCTCGCGCAGCAGGCCGGCGCGGACGGTGGCCGCCTGCAGCGCTTCTTCCACGTCCACCAGTTGCTGGCGCGCTGCCGTAAAGTCCAGTGCAAGTGCTGCCTGCGCCTCGCGCAACTCGGCCGAAGCGGTGGCAAGCTGGGTGGCGGCCAGCGTTTCTGCCGGCCGGTTACGCAGCTTGCCGCCGAGCGGGACGTGGACGGCGATGCCGATGCTGCGAGTCGATTCCGGCGTCACGCTGTCGCGCTCGCGGCGCATGGCCAGCGTGACCGTGGGCGGCGCCTGCACGCCGGCGCCGGCCAGCGCGACGTTGGCGCGGGCGCGCTGCTCGGCGGTTTCGGCGGCGCGCAAGTGGGCGTGCTGGGACATGGCATCCGGCGGCACCGGCTGCAGCGGCTCCGGCTCCGGTGCCGGCAGCTCCGGCACGCCGGTCAGCAGCTCGAAGCGATGCAAGGCATCGCGCGCGCGGGTGCGCGCCTGCGCCACTTCGGCTTGCGCGGCCAATACTTCCTGCCCGGTCAGGAGACCATCGCTGCGCGCCAGGTCACCCGCTTTCACGCGGCGCTGTACGTCCTCGTGCAGGTCTTCGAGGTGGTGCAGGTGGCCCTCTTTTTCGGCCAGCATTTCGTGCGCGGCAGCCGCTTCCCACAGGCGCAGCCGCACCTGACCGGCGACCTCGAGCCGCGCGCGGTGGCGCTGCGCCTCGACATCCTCACCGGCACGGGCAGCAAGCTGCTGCCGCGCCGACGCCTGGCCCGGCAGCAGCACCGGCGCGGCGATCGACACCTCGGCTTCGCGCAGGCGACGGTTGTCGAGCCAGCGGTCGGAGCGGTCGGACAGGCCCAGCACGGGCGCGCCGGCCAGCCACGATTGTGCGACGTCATGGGCGGCAGCCGCTTCCTCCTGGAGCGCAGCGAGCGTGGTGACGGCAACCGACCGTTGCCAGGCCTGCTCGACGATGGCGTGCAGGGTAGTGCCTGCCATCGATGGCAGGGCATAACATATCAGGGCGCCGGCAAGCAATGCCGGCAGGCGCAAGGTGCGCATGAAAACTCCTTCGGTGAGTGAAAACGTCACCGAGGGGCGATTGCGACTGTCAACGCCTATGCATAACGGACAGACGAGCGCAATCTCCCCCGGCGGCTCAGCCGAGGGCGATGGTGGGAGGTCTTAGCGGAGATTCGAGCAGCGGATCGGGGATATGGGACTCCACGTGCGCCGGCACCGTGCTCACCAGCTGTTCGGGTGCGCCCGGCAGCAGCGGCAAGGCGCTCAGTAGCGGCTGCGGCTGCGGCGTAACCGAGTGGTCGAACATGTGCCTGGTCGATTCGCCGGAGTCGTCGTAGTGGACCACGCCGTCGGCATCGTGGTGGTGCTGGACGCCTTCGTCGTGCTCGATTTCGTGCGCGACCGACGTATGTTCACCGCTCAGCAGCGTGCCCCACTGCATGGCAAAGCCATGTAGCGGCAGGGATAGCATGAGCAGGAGACAGAATAGTCGGCGCACGGCGGGAGTCCTTGAAGTGGGCCGATTATAGCAGCGGCGCCAGGCGCCGGGTGTTGTTTGCCGTTCTCACGATGCAGTGACTACTGGTTTTTCAACTGCAAGTGGCGTCATAATCGACATCGACCTGCGCTGATGCCGCCCTTTTTCGCGCGACTTGCAGGACGATATTCCGAAGAGAAAACCTACAGACAAACTCATCAGGAGACACCTATGACGTTATCGAATATGCGGATCGGCCTGCGGTTGGGGCTGGGTTTTGGCGTGGTATGCCTGCTGTTGCTGGTGATGATCGTCATGAGCAATGCGATGATGGCGCGCATCAATGGCGGTACCGACGAGATTGTCCACGACAGGATGCCGAAGATCGAGGCCACCACCCAGCTGCTGGTGGGCATCAACGAGATAGCGATCTCGCTGCGCAATCTGATGCTCAGCGATGATGCGGCCGACCGCAAGGCGCAGGTCGATCGCATCATGAGCACGCGGCAGTCGAACAACAAGGCGCTCGAGCTGCTCGAAGGGAGCCTCAGGGACCCGCAGGCGCGTGAACTGTTCGCGCAAATCAAGCGCCATATCGGCCGCTACCGGCCGGGCCAGGACCGCATCATCAGCGATGTCGAGGGCAACCGTCCGGACGACGCGCGCAAATTCCTGGCCAGCGAATTACGGCCCATCCTTGGCGACCTCAAGCAAGCGACCAACGCCCTGGCAGCGCGCCAGAAGGAGCTCAGCACCAAAACCGCCGATGCCGCAGACGCTACCTTCAGGCAAAGCCAGCAGTTGTCCTGGGGACTCGGTGCGCTGGCCCTGGCGCTCGCTGCCGCCATTGCGTACTGGATCACCGCCTCGATCACGCGCCCGGCCAACCGCGCGCTCGGCATTGCCCAGACCGTGGCCAGCGGCGACCTGACCAGCCAGATCCACAGTGATACCACCGACGAAATGGGCCAGCTGCTGCAAGCCCTCAAGGCGATGAACGACAACCTGGCCACCACGGTGGGCACGGTGCGCAGCGGCACCGACACCATCGCCACGGCCGCGCTGGAGGTGGCGTCCGGCAGCCTGGACCTGTCGTCGCGCACGGAACAGCAAGCCAGTTCCCTGGAAGAGACCGCATCTTCGATGGAACAGCTCACTTCGACCACGAAACAGAACGCCGAGAACGCCCGCCAGGCCAACGCGCTGGCCCGCAGCGCCTCGGAGGTAGCGGCGCGCGGCGGCCAGGTGATCGACCAGGTCACCGGCACCATGAACGAAATCAACGCCTCGTCGTCCAGGATTGCCGACATCATCAGCGTGATCGACGGCATCGCCTTCCAGACCAATATCCTGGCGCTCAATGCGGCGGTGGAGGCAGCGCGTGCCGGCGAGGACGGGCGCGGCTTCGCGGTCGTGGCGTCGGAAGTACGCAACCTGGCGCAACGCTCGGCCTCGGCTGCGCGCGAAATCAAGGAGCTGATCGACGCCTCCACCGTCAAGGTGGCCAGCGGCAGCGAGCTGGTCAACACCGCCAGCCAGACCATGCGCGAAATCGTCTCCAGCGTGCAGCGGGTCACCGACATCATGGCCGAAATCTCGTCGGCCAGCGCCGAGCAGACCGCCGGCATCGAGCAGATCAACCAGGCGGTGATGCAGATGGATGCGGTCACCCAGCAGAACGCGGCGCTGGTGGAGCAATCGGCTGCCGCGTCGGAGTCGATGCAGGAGCAGGCCGCAACGCTGGCGCAGGCGGTGGCGGTGTTCCGGCTGACCAGCGATGGTAGTGCGAGCGTGAGCATGCCTCGACCTGCACGTGCACCGGCCAGGCCGGCGGCGCCACGCGAGGCGACTGGCAAGAACGCCATCGCGCTGCCAGCGAAACCCTTGGCGGGCGAGGAGAAGAAGGTGGCGAAAAAATCTGCCGCTAACGAGTGGGAAGAGTTTTAGTCACTGCAGCCGGTCCACAAGGTGTCTCAAGAGCTAAGCAGGCGACGGCGGATCAGCGCTTCAAGGTCACGACTGGTATGAGCAATCATATGAATATGTACAACATCGTGACCACGTTCGATGATGATGCGGTTCTGGCCGGCCAGGAGTTGACGGTGTGTGGTCAAGTGCAAGTCTTCCAGCTCAGGCACAAAAGTACCCTTGTTATGCCACTCCCGGGGCGACTTGACTTCATTGAGTATCTCTTCTGTGACCTTCCTGACGAAGGCCGGTGATTCGTTCACCTTGAGATGTTCCCGAATGTTTTGCAAATCGTTCAGCGCATTATGCGTCCAGATGATTTTCATTGGTGGATTTAGCTTTCCTTGTCTTCAGCCTCAAAAAGCGCAACAACATCATCATGATCCATGACTTTACCTTCTTCGATCTGCTTTCTGCCAAGAGCGAGAATGCGAAGCATGGCAATCTGGTCTTGAGTCTTCTGAAAAGTGACAGGGTCTTGCACAACTGCCTGAACTCTGCCGTTGACCGTGATGGCGACGGGGTCCTGGGTCTCGAGCACTTGCTTGACCACGTCACTGGTGTTGGTCTTTAAGTAGCTGATTGGTTGAATGTTCGAAAAATTCATATGGTCCTCCTCAGGGCGATGACCAGATCATAGCATCGACATACTAAATTCGGTATTAAATTTAGTTACTCACTCGGGTGTAAGCTTCTTCATCCGGTACGACAACTGCGGCCGTGTCAAACCCAGCATGCGTGCCGCTGCCGACAGGTTGCCGTCGGCGCGCTTGACGGCGGCCAGGATCAGCGTGCTCTCGAGCGTGTCGAGCGACCAGTTTTTTGCTGGGCCCAGCATCGCCGGCAGCACGTCGAGCAGCTCCTTGCCGGCGGCGTCCGGCGTCAGCGTGGCTGTGGCAGCGCTGCCGGCGTTGGTGGTACTGGTCAGGCGCCCGGTCTGCGCCAGCGAAAAGTACGACGCCTGCGCTTCTTCGCCGCTGGTAAACAGGTGCGGCAAGTCGATCGGGCCGTCCTCGTTGGCGTAGATGACGCCGCGCTCGACCAGGTTTTGCAGTTCGCGGATATTGCCCGGGAAATGGTAGTTGAGCAGCGCATCGACCGCGCGCGCGGTGAATCCTGTCAGGCGGCGCTGGTGCTTCTGGCCGTAGTGGCGCATGAAGTAACCCATCAGCAGCGGGATGTCGTCGCGGCGATCGCGCAGCGGCGGCAGGTGGATCGGAAACACGTTCAGGCGGAAGAACAGGTCTTCGCGAAAGCGCCCCTGCCGTATCTCCTCGCGCAGATCGACATTGGTGGCCGCCACCAGCCGCACATCGACCTTGGTGCTGCGCACGCCTCCCACGCGCTCGATCTCCCCTTCCTGTAACGCCCGCAGCAGCTTGCCCTGCGCCACCAGGCTCAGTGTCGCAATCTCGTCGAGGAACAGCGTGCCGCCGCTGGCGCGCTCGAAGCGCCCGGGCCGCGAGACGGTGGCGCCGGTAAAGGCGCCGCGCTCCACGCCGAATAGTTCCGACTCGATCAAGGTCTCGGGGATCGCCGCGCAGTTGACGGCGACGAACGGCCGGCCCTTGCGCCGACCGATCTGGTGCAACATGTACGCGAACAGCTCCTTGCCCACGCCCGACTCGCCGGTAAACAGCACCGTGGCCGTGGTGGGCGCCACGCGCTTGAGCATGTGGCAGGCGGCATTGAAGGCCGGCGAGACGCCCACCATTTCCTTGTCGGCGTAGGGCCGCTCGTCGTCGCCCTCGAGAATGGCGGCCTTCCTGTGCGCCTGTGGTTCGCTATAGGCGGTGGTGCTGACGAAGGCCTCGGCGTTGAGGAAGCGCAGGTCTTCTTCGACGTTATCCCACTCGTCGGCGGGCTTGCCGATCAGGCGGCAGTGCTTGTGGCCCATAGAGCAGCATTCGATTTCCCGGTAGATCGTCAATCTGCCGATCATCGAGCTGGTGTAACCGATCGCATACCCGGTCTGCATCCAGCACGCGGGCTCGGTGCCGATGCCGAAATCGGCCGCGTGCACTTCGCCCTCGCCCGAGTGATGCCACAAAAATTCGCCGCGATAGGTGCCCAGCTCGACGTCGAATTCGAAGTGCAGCGCCTCCACCTTCACCGCGCCTTCGAGCGAGTGCATGCGCGGGCCGGCCGAGAACAGCGCGGCCGGATCGGCGTCGGGCCAGCGTTCGCGCAGCAGCTGGGCGTCGCGTGCGCCGGCCGAATAGCCCACCCGCGTGAGCAGGCCACGGGTGCGCTCGGCGCCGATGCTCTCGATCAGTTCACGCCGCAGCGAACCGAGTGACGACATGTGCAGCAGCTGCATGCGCTGGCCGTTGAGCCAGATGCGGCCATCGCCCGGCGAAAAATGCAGGCTCTGGGTGATGTCCTCCAACGTGGGCGGCGCGCCCTCGTTCAGATGTTCGCTGTCGCCCCGGTTCAATACCTTGCCAGTCGTCCTGGACACCTCGGCCAGCGAGATGCGTTCACGCTTGTTCATGTCTCCCCCGTCTTGTTTTACCAAATCATACATCGGCATTTCTTCAGTTTGATCATTTGATGAAGCCGGTGCAGCGTTCTACTTTTGCTGCGGCGCGCCAGCCGTCATCGTCAAAATTCTGCGTCGTCCGGGCCAGAGCAACATGGTGCACTGCACTAGCGGAGTCCACGACCAGCCCTGGCACGCAACTTGTAATAGTGATGACAAGAGCGGCAAGCGGACCTCATGCAACGAACGTGCTAACGGGCCGACTTTCCCCCATCAACCAAGGAGACACCATGAACGACCACCCGGGCGCTGTGAGCGCCCTGCTCGACCCCGCCCTCTGGCGCGACCGCATCTTCAACGGCCAGTGGATCTCCGCCCACGGCGGCACCCACGTCTTTGCCGAACCGGCCACCGGCGAGCAACTGGGCCGCATCGGCCTGGCCAATGCAGCCGACGTGCTGGCCGCCGGCGTGCAGGCGCGCGCCGCGCAAAAGGCGTGGGCCACGTCGGACTACAAGGAGCGCGCCGCCATCTTCCGCCGCGCCGCTGCGCTGATCGCACAGCACCACGACGAACTGGCCACCTGGATCATGCGCGAGACCGGCGCCATCCGCCCCAAGGCCGACCTCGAACTGCGCGAAGCGACCGCTCACCTGCAGGAAGCGGCAGCCATGCTCACGCAACCGAAAGGCCAGCTGCTGGCATCCGCCAGCGGCACCATGAGCATCGCGCGGCGCGTGCCGCATGGCGTGGTGGGCGTAATCTCGCCGTTCAATTTTCCGCTGATCCTGTCGATCCGCTCGATCGCCCCGGCGCTGGCCACCGGCAACGCGGTGGTCCACAAGCCCGACCTGCAAACCCCGGTCAGCGGCGGCGTGCTGATCGCCCGCATTTTCGAAGCGGCCGGCCTGCCGCCCGGCGTGCTGCACGTGCTGCCGGGCGGCGCCGACGCCGGCCAGGCGCTGTGCAGCCATCCCGACATCGGCATGATCGCGTTTACCGGATCGACCGCCGCCGGCCACAGCGTGGGCGAACTGGCCGGACGCCACCTGAAAAAAATGTCGCTCGAACTGGGCGGCAAGAACGCGCTGATCATCCTCAACGACGCCGATCCCGACATCGCCGCCTCCAACGCTGCTTGGGCCACCTTTCTGCACCAGGGCCAGATCTGCATGTGCGCCGGCCGCGTGCTGCTCCAGCGCGGCATCGCCGACGCCGTGATCGAACGCCTGGTCGAGAAAGCCCGGCGCCTGCCCGTCGGCGACCCGATGGGCGGCGACGTCGCGCTGGGGCCGATGATCAGCGCGCGCCAGGTCGCGCGCCTGCACAGCATCGTGCAGGACAGCGTGGCCGATGGCGCCACCCTGCTGGCGGGCGGCACCTACGAGCGCCAGTTCTATCGGCCCACGGTGCTCACTGGCGCGCGCGCCGGCATGCGCTGTTTCGAGGAAGAGCTGTTCGGCCCGGTGGCGTCGATCACGGTGTTCGATACCGACGAAGAAGCGATCGCGCTGGCCTCGGCCACCAGCGGCTGCCTGGCCCTGGGCGTCATCACGCCAGACATTGCCCGCGCCATGCACATCGCCGACCGCGTGCCGTCCGGCCACGTCCACATCAACGACCAGACCGTGCTGGCCGAGGCCCATGCGCCGTTCGGTGGCGGCGGCACGTCGGGCAACGGCGGGCGCCACGGCGGCACCATCGACTGGGAGGAATTTACGCAAACCCAGTGGCTCACGATCAAGACCGAAGCACCCCGTTATCCATTCTGAGGAGACTGTATGAAACTACGTAACAAGACCATTGTTGTGACCGGCGCGGCGTCCGGTATCGGCGCCGAAGTGGCGCGCCTGGCGCGCTTCGAAGGCGCTACCGTGATCGGCATGGACCGCAACGACCCGGGGCTGACGCTCGACGGCTTCGTGGCCGTGGACCTGAGCAGCACCGCCAGCATCGACGCCGCCATCGCCCAGCTGCCGCAGCGGGTGGACGCCCTGTGCAATATCGCCGGCGTTCCCGGCACCGCCAACCCGGCGCTGCTGGCGCACGTCAATTACCTGGGCCTGCGGTATCTCACCAGCAGCGTGCTGCCGCGCATGCCGGCCGGCGGCTCGATCGTCAACGTCGCATCCATCCTCGGCGCCGACTGGCCGCTGCGGCTGGACCTGCACAAGCAGCTGGCCGCCACCGAAGGCTTTGCCGCCGGCCAGGCGTGGCTCGACCAGCACCCGGTGCCCGACGAGACCTGCTACCAGTACTTCAAGGAGGCGCTGATCGTCTGGACTTACGTGCAGTCGCAGCCTTGGTTCCTGGCCCACTCGGTACGCATGAACAGCGTGGCGCCGGGCCCCGTGTTCACCCCCATCCTCGGTGACTTCGTCTCGATGCTGGGCGAGGAGCGCGTGCAGCGCGACGCCCACCGCATGAAGCGCCCCGCCTATGCCGACGAAGTGGCTTCCGTCATCGCCTTCCTGTGCAGCGACGAGTCGCGCTGGATCAGCGGCGTGAACCTGGCAGTCGATGGGGGGCTCGCATCCACGTTTATCTGATTCGATTTACGCCGCAGTACCCATAACTAAAAATACGGAGAAAGCAATGCACACCACCACGAACCTGCGCCGGAGCATACTGGCCATCGCCATCACCGCAGCCCTGCCGGCCGCCCAGGCCTACGAGTTCACCACGTCCGATCCGGAACTGAAAATCAGCTGGAACAACACCTTCAAGTACAGTGGCGCCTATCGGCTCAGGGACGCCAGTGCGCGCCTGCTGGCCGGCGGCTACAACGCCGCCGACCCGGCCGACTTCACCGGCTACAACCTCGACGACGGCAACCAGAATTTTCGCAACAAGGGCATCGTCTCGAGCCGGGTGGACTGGCTGTCGGAATTCGACGCCGGCAGCTTCGGTGCTTGTGGCGTGGCCTCGGCGAAATTTCCGTTCAGCCGGTCATTTGCGGGGCCCTCCAAGATGTGCCGTGTACATCGCAAATTTCAAACCTCGGTGCAACCACGTCCACCAGCTTACGGCGCACTGAAAACGTGGTACGCCCGGTGCGCTGCCCAAGGTACAGAATTCTTGTCCAGAATGACAGGTAATAGGTTGTAGCTTGATTCCTTGCCGTCGAAAGGGTCAACAACTTTTCTCACGTGATAGGCGAAAGTCTTTTGGCCCTCTGCCTCTTTAATCGTCCTCTCAATTGCCATAGGGGCGGCAGCTGAACAGATCTCGGTCAACGTAAACGCTGGGATAAGTATCTTTCGGCGCAATTCTGACAATTGGTTCCTCTTTTTTGTCCATTAATTATAACTTGGACTTTCAGCCCTTATTTAGAAAACTTGCGTGTAAAAATTTGTTCCGCAGTCCACAGCGCGTCGCCGGTGCTCTGAGCGCGCATCCAGAGCAGCTGATTCACATCGATGCCCCAGCCTTGGAATGCTTTAGCGTTGATCGAGGTTACAGTTTGGTGGTGCCGATTAGGAATTCATAGATGGGACGCCTGGACGCTTACAGCAGCTGGGCCGGGGCTGCCGCCTGGCAGCTAAAAAGAACAAGCCACTCGCATCCGGGGCGCCGGAGGGAGTGGCTTTTCTGTTTCAAGAAGAAAGGGCAGTGATCAGTTCGTGTGCGAATGGCGGATCTGACCCCGGCCCGCCGGCCCGTGCTAACCTTTACGGAATTTTCAAATCGTTTGAGCGCACATCGCCGAGAAGTAACTTCACGCCCCCGGCAAATGGCAGCATTGGAACACCATCCTGTTCCAGTTTTTTTGCGCCATCCGTATACCGCGAACTCTTATTGAGATGACTTACGCCCGTGTCAATATTTATTGCCGTAACGCCGGCATGACTAATTTTCCGTAAACAATTTGCAAGTGCTTTCGCAAACTCGTACATCAGCGGGTCCTCGGTCTTTGTCGATATCGCGGACTGCTTCAGCCCTTGAGCGGTGAGCCTACCAATATCAATGACGATTCCACCAGGATTCAAGTCATAAAATTTCAGACGAGTCGTTGCATCAAGATCCGGGCGTTTGAAAAATAAGTACACGCTCAGAGAGGTCGTTTCGGACGCCGCTCTTACCATCTCATCTTCCAAAGAAGTTGGTGATATCTCGCGCGCGAAAAACGGCACCCCGCCATGCAAGATTATATGAATGTCCGTCTTCGCAGTCGCCGCAAGAATGACTGCGGCTAGCTCCTGAGCCAACGCATGGAACTGGATACCAAGTGATCGCATTTGTGCCCTCCTAATTATATGGAACGAAGTCTGTTGGCAGTTTGCCGGGACCGTTCAAGTCCTTTAGTGCTTCCGCCTCGCGCTTGATAGGAGAACCATCCGCTTTTGCCCTGCCGACGTTTGTACCCCGTTCCACGCCGTCAGCGTCGCGGTAGATAACGTCGGGGCGACGGCCACTTTTCACACCACCAGGTGTATCTATCAATATCTCTTTTGCCCGTCCTCCGCCGGCAAGGACTTCTCCCCCTTCAGCTTCCACCTTATCTCCGACCTCACGGATTTTTGCATTGTGCGGTGCTGTAGGATCTGTTTTCGGACCACGTTTCGCCCCTTCGGCAGCAACTTTCGCCCCATCCTTTGCAGCTTCTTTTGCTCCCGCTTTCGCACCCTTCTTAGCTTCAGTTTTAACTAGCGCTTTGACAATCTCAACAAGGACTTTTAACGCCTGGCGCCCATCTGGATCGACGTACTTGAACGGATTATTATTGGCGTAGGCATACCGGTTGAAACTGTCACCGGTGTCTGCATCGGTGGTCACCGGATCAATGCTCAAGAATCTCCCCGCCACCGGATCATAATACCGCTGTTGCATATACACCAGCCCTGTATCCGTATCATTCCTGTGCCCAGTGTAGCCCATCGCCGGCACCCCACCAGTGGCGACTTGACCGTACGGCTCGTACCGAGTGCGCATCTCAAGTCCCTGTCCATCCATTTTCGTCTGAATAGTTGGACTACCCAGCAAATCGGTATGGGTAATGCCTTTGGTCTTGGCCCGGTACGGTCAGCCATTCCTGATTGAATCGCGTAACTGAAGATTTGACGGCAGACGGCTCTCTGGCGCTTGGCAATTTCTACCGCGCCACGGGTCTCGATCTTGCGCAGGACCGCGATAATGCGTCGATGAGGTAGCCCCATGATCGGCTCGGGGCCGATGTCCGGGAAAATATCCTGCTCCAAGCGATGCAGGACGTTCTCCGCATACTGCGGAGACCAAGATTTCATTTTATTGGCATGCCAGTCCCGGGCGACTCGCTCGAAGGTGTGCGCACGCTGGTCAGCCGCGGCCACACGCTGCGCATCACGCTCTCTGGCAGGGTCGATGCCATCACGCAGCAACTGACGCGCCTGCGCGCGCTTGGTGCGCGCCTCAACCAGGCTGACGTCGGGATATGGGCCGAAGGTCAGCAAGTTCTCTTTGCCGTTGACCTGGCGGAAGCGAAAGCGCCAGGTCTTGGACCCGTTCGGTAACACCTCGAGATAGAGTCCATCGCCATCGGACAATTTGATCAGCTTCGCACCAGCTTTGGTGGTCTTCAGCTTGAGATCGGTAAGTGGAATGACTAGCTTAGGCATACTGCCTCCCCGTATCAAAATTGATTTGCAGGAAGGGGATGTAATGTAGAAAGTTTTGCGGCTAGGAGCCGGCGCGGGGTAGAAGTCATACCCGCATCCATACCCACAAAACCACCGGCTTTTAGCGTACAGCTGTGAACGCTAGCGGACGCCGGATAACAAAAAACCCCCAGGCTTCACTATGAGCGGTGGGGGTTTTAGGACGCTGCTGAAAATCAGCGAACGTTTAACTGGCGGAGACGGTGGGATTCGAACCCACGATACAGGTATAAGCCGTATGCATCCTTAGCAGGGATGTGCCTTCGGCCACTCGGCCACGTCTCCTAGTCGATCACTCAACTATGTCTGCTTCACCAAACTACGCTGCAGCAGACGACCGTCATAGTATAGACCAGGACCGTTTCGGTCAAGGCAACACAACGGTTTTTTTTAAAAAATTATGCTTTTTCCAGTTCGAACGCTTTATGCAGCGCGCGCACGGCCAGTTCCATGTATTTCTCGTCGATCAGCACCGAGATTTTGATTTCCGACGTCGAGATCATCATGATATTGATGCCCTCTTCCGACAGCGTGCGGAACATCTGCGAGGCCACGCCCACGTGCGAACGCATGCCTACGCCTACCACGGAGATTTTCGACACCTTGGCGTCGCCGGTCACGCTGGCGGCACCCAATTCTTCGCGGGTTCCGTTGAGCACGTCGATGGCGCGCTGGTAGTCGTTGCGCGAGACGGTGAACGTGAAGTCGGTTTTACCTTCGACCGACTGGTTCTGTATGATCATGTCCACTTCGATGTTGGCGTCAGCCACCGGTCCGAGGATGTGGTACGCCACGCCCGGACGGTCCGGTACGCCCAGCACGGTGATTTTGGCTTCGTCGCGGTTGAAAGCGATGCCGGAGATGACTGCTTGTTCCATGTGTTTGTCTTCCTCAAACGAAATCAGGGTGCCAGAGTTGGCTTCTTCTTCGATGTCGAGCATCGGGTCGGTCAGCGACGACAGCACGCGCGTCGGTACGCGGTAGTTGCCGGCGAATTCCACCGAGCGGGTCTGCAGCACTTTCGAGCCCAGCGACGCCAGTTCCAGCATTTCTTCGAACGTGATCGCCTTGAGGCGGCGCGCTTCGGAGACCACGCGCGGGTCGGTCGTGTAGACGCCGTCGACGTCGGTGAAGATCAGGCATTCGTCGGCCTTCATGGCGGCGGCGATTGCCACGGCCGAAGTGTCTGAACCACCACGGCCGAGCGTGGCGATGTTGCCGAGGTCGTCAACGCCCTGGAAACCGGTGATGATGACGATCTTGCCGTCGTCGAGGTCGCGGTTGACCTTGTCGTTGTCGATCGACTGGATACGGGCCTTGGTGTAGGCGGAATCGGTTTTAATCGCGACTTGCCAGCCGGCGTAGGACACGGCTTTCTTGCCGATCGCCAGCAGCGCCATGGCCAGCAGGCCGACCGAGACCTGTTCGCCGGTGGAGGCGATCATGTCCAGTTCGCGTGGATCGGGCTGGTATTGAATTTCCTTGGCCAGGGCGATCAGGCGGTTGGTCTCGCCCGACATTGCCGATGGCACCACGACGATGCGGTGACCGGCGTCATGCCACTTGGCAACGCGCCGCGCGACGTTCTTGATACGGTCCGTCGAACCCATCGACGTACCGCCATATTTGTGCACGATTAAAGCCATAACAGAGAGTTTTCCGCTCATTAAAGGTAAATGGAACCCTAAACTCTACATGCGGCAGTGCAAAATAACAAGTCACAAAGCTCATATTCTCATACCGTATAGGCATATGCACATACAAAATTCGGCAAATGTGTCGAATTCCTACTGTGCCTGCCAACGCAGCCGGATTCGTCCTACCCCTGCGCCCAAATGCTTGCAATCCATACCGATGCCGGCGGCAAAAATCAGGTCCTTGCCGGCGTGAACCACCGGCAAACGGCCGCGTTCCCAGGCCGGGATGTTGAGTTCCTGGAAGTGGTATTTCAAGGGGCGGGTCGGCCGGTTGTCGGCGCGTTTCAGGCGTTCGCCGCCGCGACGGAATTCGATCAGGAGCGGCAGGCTGCGCAGCCAGTCGGCGTCGATGCCGGTAGGCGGCGCATCGGCCTCGCCGCCAGCAGGCGCGGCTTCGGGAGCAGCGCTGACAACAGCGCCCTCGCCTGCCTCGGCGTGAACAGCCTCGATCGCATCGAAGTGCAATACGCCACCATAGGCCGGAAACGCCAGCTGCGCTTCGCCACTCCAGCGGAACGGCGTGCCCGGGGTCTGATCGAACTGGTCTTCGCGCGTGCCTTCCAGGTCGGCCAGCTTGGGCGTGAGGTGCAGGCGGTCGCGGTAGCGGCGCACGTGGCAGTCCGGGTGCGTGACCAGCACCTGGGCGTCGTCGCGCGCCTCGAGCAGCTGGGTGACGGTTTCCGACAGCCAGGCCGCGCTCGGCATGCGCAGGCCACGGGTGCCGAACCAGTGGCGCAGCAAATTGTGGATGCGGTCCAGGCTCAGCGTGCGCAGCCTGGTCATGTCGAGGCAGTCGCCATCGAGACACAGGGCCAGGTCCTGCTGCGCCAGCTCGGTCAGCAGGCGCTGGGCGGCCTGGGCGTGCGACGCGCTGCGCGCCAGGCGCTCCTGGAAGCCGGGGAAGGCGTCGGCCAGGGCCGGCATGATGGTGCGGCGCAGCGCGTTGCGGGCGAAGCGCGGGTCATCGTTCGATTCGTCGTGGATGTGGGTGATGCCGTGCCCGGTCACGTATTGGTCCAGCTGCCTGCGTGACGCGGTGAGCAATGGACGGGCCATCACCAGTTGCTCGTTGGCCAGCAGGCTGGCGGCCGTGTTGGCCGCGTCCATGCCCGACAGGCCGGCCGGGCCGGAGCCGCGCAGCAATTGCAGCAGCACGGTCTCGGCCTGGTCGTCCTGGTGGTGGGCGGTGAGCAACAGTTCGACGCCGTGTTCGCGGCACAGCGCGCCCAGCGCGGCGTAGCGGGCCTTGCGGGCGGCTTCCTCGGTGCCGGTCTTGTCCTTGCGTTGCAGCTCGACGTGGCGCGCCTGGAATGGCACGCCGAGGGCCACGCAGGCTTGTTCGCAGTGGGTAAGCCAGGTGTCGGCGTTGGGGCTGAGGCCGTGGTGGATGTGGAAGGCGTGCAGTTGCAGGCCGTGCTCGGCGGCGTAGGCGTGGGCCAGGTGCAGCAGTGCAGAAGAATCGAGGCCGCCGCTGAGGGCGATCGCCAGGCGCGGGCTGTCGCCGACCTGCGCGCGGGCGGCGCTGACCGCCTGGGCGAAGGTGCTGACAAGCGTGGGGAGTTGTTGCTTCATTGTGTGGTTCCAAATGCGAACCGGGGGCGACGCGTTTGCGTGCCCCCGATGGTCGATTGCTGTGTACCCTGAACATGGGGTCGGACCCCGTACGGGCGCCTTTTACCCCTGAGACCCGTGGACCCATGGGGTCGGACCCCGTACGGGCGCCTTTTACCCCTGAGACCCGTGGGGTCGGACCCCGTACGGGGTCCGACCCCGCCGTGCGCGGGGTCCGCCCCCCCGCCGTGGTGTGCGGGGTGGCGGGTTTTATTCCTGCGGCGTGGTTTCCTTGAACTTGCCGTAGCCCAGCAGCTTCTGGTGGCGGGCTTCGATCAGGTCCTTGGTTTTGACGCCCTGGAACTGGCGCAGCGAGTCGGCCAGTGCGCGCTTGAGCATGGTGGCCATGGCTTTCGGATCGCGGTGGGCGCCGCCCAGCGGTTCGTTGATGATCTTGTCGATCAGGCCGATGGCTTTCAGGCGGTGCGCGGTCAGGCCCAGCGCTTCGGCGGCGTCGGCTGCACGCTCCGAGGTTTTCCACAGGATCGACGCGCAACCTTCGGGCGAGATCACCGAGTAGGTCGAGTATTGCAGCATCAGCACCGAGTCGCCCACGGCAATCGCCAGCGCGCCGCCGGAGCCGCCTTCGCCGATGATGGTGGCGATCAGCGGCACTTTCAGTTCGGCCATCACGTACAGGTTGTGGCCGATGGCTTCGGACTGGCCGCGCTCTTCGGCGTCGATGCCGGGGAATGCGCCCGGGGTGTCAACGAAGGTAAACACGGGAATGCCGAATTTCTCGGCCAGCTTCATCAGGCGCATGGCCTTGCGGTAGCCTTCCGGCTTCGGCATGCCGAAGTTGCGCATGGCGCGCTCCTTGGTGTCGCGACCCTTCTGGTGGCCGATCACCATGCAGGCCTGGCCGTTGAAGCGGGCCAGGCCGCCGACGATGGACTGGTCGTCCGCGTAGGTGCGGTCGCCGTGCAGTTCGTGGAAGTCGGTGAAGATTTCGTTCACGTAGTCCATCGTGTATGGACGCTGCGGGTGGCGCGCGATTTGCGCAACCTGCCATGGCGTGAGCTTGGCGTAGATGTCTTTGGTCAGTTGCTGGCTCTTCTTGGCCAGCCGGTCGATCTCCTCCGAGATGTCGACGGCCGAATCGTCCTGGACGAAGCGCAGCTCTTCGATTTTGCCATCGAGCTCGGCAATCGGTTGCTCAAAATTGAGGAAAGTCGTTTTGGTCATTGTACCTCCGGGATTATTCTTGGCTGCGCCCCTCGCGGGAGCCGATTATGGCGAGCAAAAACGGCCTCGCACAGCGATAAAAGGGGACCCCGAAAAACCGTAGCGAGCGGTCCGTTATCGTCGCGAGTAGCGCAAGCGTACGGAGGTACGCTGAGCAACGCAGCGGCGATAGCGGACCGCGCAGTAGGTTTGTCGAGGTTCCCTAGAGTGCTTATTCTACAGGAACCGGGTCCAGACTACGCCATAAGTACCATGTTGCCACCGTGCGCCAGGGTTCCCAGTTGGCCGACACTTCGCGCGCATCGCTGCGGGAAACAGGTTCACCTGAGAAATAATTCTGGCTGATGCCCTGGATCAAACCGGGGTCGTCGAGCGGCAAAACATTGGGACGCAGCAAATTAAATATCAAAAACATCTCCGCTGTCCAGCGGCCGATACCACGAATTTGCACCAGCTCGGCAATCACAGCCTCGTCTTCCATCTGGCCCCACAGGGCGCTATGGACGCGCTTGTTCTTGAAATGGTCGGCCAGGTCGAGGATGTACTCGGTCTTGCGCTTGGACAGGCCGCAGGCGGACAGTTGTTCGGCGCCGGCCTTGATCACCTGCGCGGGCGTGCACTTGGGGCACGCCAGCAGCAGCTTGCGCCAGGCGGCGTCGGCCACCTTGGGCGTGACCTGCTGGCCGACGATCGAGCGCGCCAGCGTGGTAAACGGGTCGTCGTGACCCACCAGGTGCAGGTCGCCGAATTGCGGGATCAGCTTTTTCATGATGCGATCGCGCTTCATCAGCTCGATCTTGGCCTGTTCCCAGTACGGCGGCACGGCCGATAGCGGACCGGCCGAATCGGGCACAGCGGCCCCGTTGTCCTTGGCAGTGACCATTATGCGCGGCGCCAGTTGGTCGTGCCGTCGGGTTTGTCCTCGAGGATGATGCCGGCTGCGAGCAGGTCGGCGCGGATCTTGTCGGATTCGGCGAAGTTGCGCGCCTTCTTGGCTGCAGCGCGTTGCGCGATCTGGGCGGCAATGGCAGCGTCGCCGGTGGTGTCGGTTTCGCCGACTGCCGCCTGCAGGAATTGCTGGGCGCTGCGGCCGAGCAAGCCGATGACGTCGGCCAGGCCTTTCAGTTGGCGCACCAGCGCTGGCGACTTGCTCTTGTTGATCTCGGTCGCCAGGTCGAACAGCACGGCGATTGCCACCGGCGTATTGAAGTCGTCGTCCATGGCCTGCGCAAAGCGCACGGCGTGGGCTTCGGTCCAGTCGAGGTCGGCGCCATCGCCGTCCACGCCGTCGAGCGCGGTGTACAGGCGCGTGAGCGCCACGCGGGCGTCGTCCAGGTGGGCATCCGAGTAGTTCAACGGACTGCGGTAATGGGCACGCATGATGAAGAAGCGGATCACTTCGGCATCGAATTTTTTCAGTACTTCGCGTATGGTGAAGAAGTTGCCCAGCGACTTGGACATCTTTTCGTTATCGACGCGCACGAACCCGTTGTGCACCCAGTAATTGACCATGGTCTGGCCGAACGCGCCTTCGGACTGGGCGATCTCGTTTTCGTGGTGCGGGAACTGCAGGTCGGCGCCGCCGCCGTGGATGTCGAAATGTTCGCCCAGCAGCGCCGAGCACATGGCCGAGCACTCGATGTGCCAGCCCGGACGGCCCTTGCCCCACTTGGAATCCCATTTGACTTCTTCCGGCTCGGACTCTTTCGAGGCCTTCCACAGCACGAAGTCGAGCGGATCGCGCTTGCCGGTGTTGACGTCCACGCGCTCGCCGGCGCGCAGGTCGTCGAGCGACTTGCCGGACAGGCGGCCATAGTTGGGGAAGTTGCGCACCGCGTAATTGACGTCGCCATCGGTGCCCTGGTATGCCAGGTCTTTCTGTTCGAGCGTTTCGATCAGCGCCAGCATTTGCGGCACGTATTCGGTGGCGCGCGGCACCAGCGTGGGCGGCAG
The DNA here is from genome assembly GCF_031456625.1 of Duganella sp. 3397. NCBI lineage: Bacteria > Pseudomonadati > Pseudomonadota > Betaproteobacteria > Burkholderiales > Oxalobacteraceae > Duganella > Duganella sp. 3397. Next base: position 307,442 of record NZ_JAVDVB010000005.1, on the reverse strand, counting down.
GATGCCGAGCGCGCCCGTGTCTTCGTCCATGTAGCGGGTAAAACGCGTGGTCAGCTGCGAGATCGTCTCGCCGTTTTCCACCGCGCGGCGGATGATTTTATCGTCGATGTCGGTGATGTTGCGGGCGTACGTGACCTCGTAGCCGGTGGCCAGCAGCCAGCGGTACATCACGTCGAACGCCATCATCATGCGCGCGTGGCCGATGTGGCAGTAGTCATAAATGGTCATGCCGCACACATACATGCGGACTTTGCCAGTCTCGATGGGAACGAATGCCTGCTTGTCACGCGCCAGCGTGTTGTAAATCTTTAAATTGCTCATCGGACTCTTGCGTATTCTTGTCGTGATGCCACGTGCTGGCCCACTCACTAGCGGCAATACAAAAGCCGGGCGCTGCTCCGTAAGGGCGCGCCTGGTTTCGCTTTGCCTTGCGCATTGGGGTGCGCGTTGTGATGGACCACTGCCGGGCCTCGGTAGTGTTATTGTTTCCACCTGCCAGCAGGTAGAATGGCATGGTTTTGGAGAAGTATAGCATTGATAAAAACCGCATAGTCCACTAAAGGAAGTCCACATGCATCAAACCCAGCCTTCATTGTTCGGCCGTGTCAGCGCCCTGCTCGCCGGCCTGGCCCTGTCCGGCGCTGTCGCCCTGTCCGCCAACGCAGCTGCGGCCGAGCCAGCCGCGCAGCCGCAAGTGCAAATCAAGACCACCATGGGCGACATCGTGGTGGAACTGGACCGCGAAAAAGCACCGAAATCGGTCGATAACTTCCTCGCCTACGTCAAGTCCGGCTATTACAAGGGCACCATCTTCCACCGCGTGATCGACGGCTTCATGATCCAGGGCGGCGGCTACGACGAAAAGCTCAAGAGCAAGCCAACCCGCAAGAATGTCCCGAGCGAATCGCAAAACGGCCTGTCCAACGACGCCTACACGATCGCCATGGCGCGCATGGACGATCCCAACTCGGCCAATTCGCAGTTTTTCATCAACGTCGCCGATAACCAGGCCCTGAATTTCCCCGGCCGCGACGGCGTGGGCTACACGGTGTTCGGCAAGGTGATCGACGGCCGCGAGACAGTGGACAAGATCAAGGGCGTGCTGGTGGACGACAAGGGCATGTTCCAGAATATCCCGGTCACGCCCATCATCGTCAAGTCTGCAACCATTTTGAAAACCCCGATTCAGCCCAAAAATGTAGAATAGCGGCCAGCCGCTTTTTAAACCGCATTTTTAAACCTCATTGTTTAACCTCATCAAGGAACATCATGACCAAAGTCATCATCACCACCAACAAGGGCAAAATGGTTGCCGAGCTGAACGATCAACTGGCGCCTAAATCGGTGGAAAACTTCCTGTCGTACATGAACGCCGGCCACTACAGCAACACCATCTTCCACCGCGTGATCGACGGTTTCATGATCCAGGGCGGCGGTTTCGAGCCAGGCATGAAGCAAAAGCCAGCTGACGCCACCGTTGAAAACGAAGCCAAGAACGGCCTGAAAAACGAGCCATACACGCTGGCCATGGCCCGTACCTCGGCGCCGCACTCGGCATCGGCGCAATTCTTCATCAACATCAAGAACAACACCTTCCTCGACTACCCGGGCCAGGACGGCTGGGGCTACGCCGTGTTCGGTAAAGTTGTCGAAGGCACCGAGATCGTGGACGAAATCCGCAAAGTCAAAACCACCCGCAGCGGCATGTTTGCCGACGTGCCAGCGGAAGACGTGATCATCGAAAGCATCGAATTGGCTGCGTAATTCTTGATGAGCAATACCCTGACCGGCGCGCGCGCGTCCGACGCAAGCGCGCTGTTCATCTCCGACCTGCACTTGCAGGCCGCGCAGCCCGCCATCACGGCAGCGTTCCACGATTTCCTGGAACGCCATGCGCGGCATGCGCCCCAGTTGTACCTGCTCGGCGACCTGTTCGAATACTGGGCCGGCGACGACGACATCAGCGATCCCTTCAACCAACACATCATTGCCGCGCTGCGCCGCGTGAGCGATGCGGGCACGGCCATCTACTGGATCGCCGGCAACCGTGATTTCCTGGTGGGCGCAGACTTTGCCGCCGCCGCTGGCGCAACCCTGCTGCCGGAAGTGTATATCACCGAGATCGGCGGCCAGCGCCTGGTGCTGGTGCACGGCGACGCCCAGTGCACCGAAGACGTCAAGTACATGGAGTTCCGCGCCATGGTGCGGCAACCAGCCTGGCAGCAGCAGTTCCTGGCGATGCCGCTGGCGCAGCGCAAGGCGATCATCGCCGGCATGCGCGAAAACAGCCGCAAGGACCAGGGCACCAAAGCCTACGAGATCATGGATGTGACGCCGCAGGCGATTGCCGACCTGTTTGCGCAGACCGATACCCGCGTCATGATCCACGGCCACACCCACCGCCCTGCCCTGCACCTGGTCGGCGACACGCGCCGCTACGTGCTGCCCGACTGGGAGCCGGCAGCGACGCCGCCGCGCGGTGGCTGGATTGCCATCGACGGCGCGGGCGTGATCACGCGCCATGGCCTCGATGGGGCTGTTACCCCTCCATCACTGTAACAATACGCTTGCTGCGGCGAGTGGGGACGGACCCCGTACCGGGTCCGTCCCCAGCTTTGCCGTGCGGGTTTGAGGCTTACCGCAATCCCGCCATCGCCGCATTCAGGCGCTTGATCAGCGGCTGGTTGAGGTCGCGCGTCTGCGGCGTCCAGCGCTCGATGGTGCGGCGCAATTCCACGTCCAGCGCGCGGGCCTTGTCGGTGTCGCCTGCGCCCGCCGCCCAGATCGCGTATTCGGCCTGGGTGGTAAAACCGCTGTAGCGACTCAACGCATGTTCGAACTCGGCACGGGCCTCGTCCTGGCGTCCGGCAGCTGCCCACGCCTGCGCCAGCAACAGCGATACCTGCTCGGCGCGGAAACCATCGTTGGCGGCGCGAATGGTTTGCAAGTGGCTGACGGCATCGTCGGCGCGGCCAGCAGCGAACGTGGCGCGCGCCGCGCCGAAGCGGATTTCCAGGTCGCCCGAAAACGGGCCTTGCAGGCAGGCTTCGTAGGTGGTTGCCGCCTCGGCCGCGTTGCCGCCTTCGAGCAGCGCGCTGGCCAGGCGCATCTGGTTTTGCGCGGTGGGCGTGTACTCGTACGCTTCGCGCGCCTCGCGCAGTTCGCGGCCCGGGTCCAGCGTCTTGACCGCCACCGAGGCCACCTTGCGCGCGCCTTGGTTGATGCGCGAGCTGGGCAGGTAGATGGCGATGAAATACACCACGCTGCCGATCAGCGGGAACATGAACAGGATCAGCAGCCAGTAAATCGGCTGGCCGTTGCGCACCGCGTGCACGGCAAAAAAGATCGCCACCAGGATGTGGATGCCGATGCCAAAAATTTCCATTGCTGCCTCTACAGTATCTTCAAGGAAGCGATTGTAGAAGCTTCAACGCGCCATCACAAGCGCCCGATCCCTAAGACCGGGCGCGCGGCCGGATTTACCTGCCTGCACGGCCTGGTTCGGCTGGCCGCAAGCGCGCCAGCAACGCACCGGGGCGGGTATCGATGGCGGTCAGCTCGAACTGCACGCCGGCGTAGCGCAAGTCTTCCGGTTTGAACGTATGCACGGCCACATTCTTGACCAACGTGTCGCTGAGCAGGTTGGCCACGCTGGCCAACTGGGCCTGCTTGCCCGCGTCCATATTGTCGAGCGCAAACTGGTCGACGTGGGTGTCGGCGATGTAGATGGTGTTGCGCACCGGGTCGACCTGGAGGCGGCCGGAGATGGCCATGTTGCCACGCCACGACTGGCGCGCCAGCAGCGGCGTGACGTTCAGGTCGAAGGTCAGCGCCACCCGGTTGTTCTCGGCCAGGATGGCCAGTTGCGGGTGGCTCAGCTCGACGTCGAAGATGCCCAGCACCCGGTGGTGCATGGGAAACTTGCGATCGAGGTTCTGCTGCAGCTTTTCCTGCCGGACCTCGATGTCGCGCGGGCCGATCAGGGCGGAGCAGGCCGACAGCACGCCGGCAATCAGCAGCAGCGACAGGGACAGTGAAAAATAGCGTTTCAGCTTGGTCATGAGGTGGTTCCATCGATGGGGATGGCGCCATTATGACCGAGCTGCAGCGCGCTGTCCCGGCAGCCTGTCGGACTTGACTAGGCGGCGATATGGAGCGGACGCTGCGGATCGAAGGTATCGGGCACGACCAGCTCGCCGAACTCGACGTTGCGCGAGGCGATGTCGTGGAAGGCGCCCACCAGCCCGATCTCGCCGCGGCGGATGGCTGCGCGCAGGAACTCGCTGCCGTCGATGATTTCGGCCAGGGAGTTTTCCACGTTGTGGCGCGCCACGCGGTCGCGCAGCTGCTTGTCGCCCAGGTGGGCGTGGTCGCCGCACTGGTGGATCGCCCACTGGATCTTGCCGGTAATGGCGCCGATGCTGTGCGAGCCTTCCTGCTGCATGGCCAGGCCGATCGCGCCGCACGACGAGTGGCCTTTCACCACGATCAGCTTGGCGCCGAGCTTGGCGGCAATTTCCAGGCTGCCGATGATTTCGCGGCTGATCACGTTGCCGGCAATGCGAATGGTCAGCAGGTCGCCCAGGCCGGCATCAAAAATGATTTCCGGCGACGTGCGCGAGTCGATGCAATTGACTACCACCGCCATCGGATGCTGGCCGCCGGCCGTGGCGCTGGCCTGGTGCACATAATCGTTCTCGAAGCGGCGTCCCTCGCGGAAGCGCTGGTTACCTTCCTTGAGCACTTGCAGCACGGCTTCGGGCGCCAGCTTTTTCTGCGTCGCGTGGTCGAGCACCGGCACGAACTGGTCGGGCGCATCCTGGCGATACACTTCGCGCAGGCCCACCACGCTCAGTTGCACGTCGCGCTCGGCCGCCACGGTGCGGTAGTCTTCGATCACTTCCATCGCATCGTGGTCGATATAGTCGGTGGCGGAGGCATTGATCACCACTTGCGAGCCGTCCGGGATATTCCACAGCGCTTCCTTGATGGTGGCCTTGTTCAGGAAGGAGACCTGGTTGGGCAGCTCCATCTTGATCACGTCGCCGATGTGCAGCTTGTATTGCTGCAGCGAGTACGGGTTGCGGAAGTTGCTGCGCAGCAGATAGAACAGGCCGGCGGCCAGGCCGATCACCACGCCGGTCAGCAGGTCGGTTGCGACGATCGCCACCACAGTAATGACGAACGGCATGAATTGCGTGCCGCCCTTGCGGTACATCTCGCGGAACACCGCCACGTTGGCCAGCTTGTAGCCGGTGGTGATCAGGATCGCCGCCAGCGCTGCCAGCGGAATCATGTTCAGCACGGGGCTCAGCAACAGTACACCGCCGAGCAGGAACATGCCGTGCAGCACGGCCGAGGCCTTGGTCCGGTTGCCCGACTGGACGTTCACGGTGCTGCGCACGATGACCGACGTCACCGGCAAGCCGCCACACAGGCCGGCCAGCATATTGCCCACGCCTTGCGCCAGCAATTCGCGGTTGGCCGGGGTTTCACGCTTGAGGGGATCGACCTTGTCCACCGCTTCCACGTTGAGCAGGGTTTCCAGCGACGCCACGATGGCAATCGTGATGCCCACCATCCAGACGTCGAGGTTGGCCAGGTGGCGCAGGTCGGGCAGCAGCAGGAAGGCGCCGGGATTGCTGGCGTCGAGCTGCGGCAGGTCCACCAGGTGGGTGGCGGTCACTGCCAGCGACGGCGCGAACGCGGCAAAGAAAGCGTTCAGGCCGATGGCGAACGCCACCACGAACAGCGGCGCCGGCAGCATCTTGAACTTGCCCAGCGGCGTCTTGCCCCAGTAGACCAGCATCAATATCGACAATGCCGAGATGACCAGCGCACCCGGCGTGATGAATTCGACGGCCCGGCCCAGCATCGAGACCAGGTTCTCGCCATTGCCCTGGAAGAAGGAGAAATTGTCGGCGTTCTTCGGATCGTAGCCGAACGCGTGCGGAATCTGGGTCAGGATCAGCAGGATGCCGATCGCCGCCAGCAGTCCCTTGATCACGCTCGACGGCACGTAATTGGCAATGAAGCCGGCGCGGCACAGCCCCATGACCACTTGCAAAGCGCCGGCGATGAGGATCGCCACCAGCAGGATCTCGAAGCCGCCGAGCTTGGTCACCGACGCCAGCACCACCGCCGCCAGGCCGGCAGCCGGGCCGCTGACGCTGGTCTGCGAGCCGCTGAGCGCCCCCACCACGATGCCGCCGATAATGCCGGAGATAATCCCCGACATTAGCGGTGCGCCGGAAGCGAGCGCAATACCGAGACACAGTGGCAAAGCCACGAGAAAGACCACGAGGGCGGCCGGAATATCATATTTAAGATTCTTCATGATGGGCGTCCATGTAAAAGTGTGAATGGCGACCAGCGCTTTACATCAAGGCGCAGGACGTCCTCCCGGATGAGCTGGGATAAAACAATAACGAAGATGAAAACAAAGTTTTTTATGCTGGCGATGCGGTTATTCCGCGTGCCGCGTCCTGCTCTGCCTTGCCGAAGGATCGCCTGGCATGGGTGGAGGACTTGTCTGGCGTTGAGCTTGGTAATAAATATAGCATGGACTTTTGCAGTGCACAAAAGTTTTTCAAGTTAATTTGCTTTAATATTTTTATTTCCAGAAATTAAAATTTCTGAGAAATATATTCAAATTATCCATCGGAAATTAAAATGATTTTTATTCTCGGCAATGTGAATAATCATTATGCAAATCAATAATTATTCGATCTACGTATTTTTACGTAATTGATTATACGTAGCCCATCACGCTAGAATGCGGGCGACGCGATTTTGCGCGGCGCCCTACAATCCCCCGATGAACACCACCATCCGCATCGGCTGCGCCGGCTGGAGTATCGGCCGCGACGTGGCGTCTTCGTTTCCCGGCGACGGCAGCCATCTCGAGCGTTATGCGCGCGTGCTCAACGCGGTAGAAATCAATTCGTCGTTTTACAAGCCGCACCAGCCCGCCACCTACGCGCGCTGGGCGGCCAGCGTGCCGGCCGCTTTCCGCTTTGCCGTCAAACTGCCGCGCAGCATCAGCCATGACCAGCGCCTGGTCGATATCGAGACGTTGCTCGCTGCATTTGCCGGCCAGGCCAACACGCTCGGCGACAAGCTCGGCTGCATCCTGGTGCAACTGCCCCCCAGCCTGCGGTTTGATGCCGCGGTGGCCAGCGCCTTCTTCACCGGCCTGCGCCAGCATTTCTCTTGTGCCCTCGCCTGCGAAGCCCGCCACGGCAGCTGGTTCGACGACGACGCCACGGCGCTGCTGCAATCCCACGCCATCACGCGCGTGATCGCCGATCCGCCGGCGGGCACAGCAGGGCCGTTCGTGCCCACGACCGAGATGGTGTACGTCCGCCTGCACGGCAGCCCGCGCATGTATTACTCGTCGTACGCCGACGAGTACCTGCGCGACGTGGCGGCATACCTTGCCGGGCGCGCGGCCTGGTGCATCTTCGATAACACGGCGTCGGGCGCGGCGCTGCCGAACGCCTTGCAACTCCAACGCGAAACGGCGTGAAACCAACGACGACCACAGCACCGTTGCCTTCTTGATTTTTAGTGTTATAGTTCACTACAACACCACATCAATAGAGGACTCCATGTATGTCAACGACAGGCTGGAATGACAACGCGCCGATTTATCGGCAGTTGAAGGACAAGGTGGTCGGCATGATGCTCGACGGCTTGCTCAAGGCAGGCGATGCCCTGCCCTCGGTGCGCCAGGTGGCGGCCGATTATCAACTCAACCCAATCACGGTGTCGCGGGCCTACCAGGAACTGGTGGACGAGGCGCTGGTGGAAAAACGCAGGGGATTAGGCATGTATGTAACCGAAGGCGCACACGACAAATTGCTGGCGAGCGAACGCGAGCGCTTCATGCGCGAGGAATGGCCGGCCATGCTCGAACGCATCCGCCGCCTGGGGCTGGACACCGCTGCCCTGCTCGGCGCCGCCACGACCACACCAGCAGGAGCGCAGCCATGAATGCCGAACTGAACAACTCGCCCGTGATCACTGCCACCGGCCTGACCAAGCACTACGGCAAACAGGTCGCGCTCGACAACGCCAGCTTTACCATCGGCGCCGGCCGCATCGTCGGCCTGGTCGGTCCCAACGGCTCGGGCAAGACCACCACGCTCAAGGCCATCCTCGGCTTGACACCGTTCGAAGGCGCGCTGTCAGTGCTGGGCCGCGACCCGCGCACCGAGCGCGAACTGCTGATGAACGACGTTTGCTTCATTGCCGACGTCGCCATCCTGCCCAAATGGCTCAAAGTAAAGGATGCAATCGACTTCGTGGCCGGCGTGCACCCGCGCTTCGACCGCGCCCGCGCCGAGCAGTACATCGCCAGCACCAAGCTCACGCCGAACATGAAAGTCAACGCCATGTCCAAGGGCATGGTGGTGCAACTGCACCTGGCGCTGGTAATGGCCATCGACGCCAAGCTGCTGGTGCTCGACGAGCCCACGCTGGGCCTGGACATCCTGTACCGCAAACAGTTTTACCAGAACCTGCTGGAAGACTATTTCGACGACCAGAAGACCATCGTCATCACCACCCACCAGATCGAGGAAGTCGAGCACATCCTGTCGGACCTGATGTTCATCGAGAACGGCCGCATTGCGCTCGCCGCCAGCATGGACGAAGTGGGCGAACGCTTTACCGAGGTGATGGTCGAGCCGCAGTTCGTGGCCGTGGCCAGCGCGCTGGGACCGATCTCGCAGCGCACCGTGTTCGGCAAGTCGGTGATGCTGTTCGATCGCGCCGACCGTACCCAGTTAGCCACCTTCGGCGAGGTGCGCACCCCCAGCGTGGCCGACCTGTTTGTCGCCACCATGAAAGGACAACCACAATGAAAACCATGAAATGGCTGGTCAAGCGCGAACTGTGGGAACACAAGGGCATGCTGGTGTGGACGCCGGTGGTGGTCGCGGGAATGATCGCGGCGCTGGCGCTGCTGGCGATTTTCCTCGGCAAGCAGGTACAGTTTTCCGGCGAGGCGGCCGCCGCCCAGAGCCTCACCGTCAGCATCCACGGCCAGGCTCGCGCCAGCCTGGTGGACACGCTGGCGCAAGGCTATATCGTCGCCGCCGTGCCGGTGTACATGGTGCTCGGCTTCCTGGTGTTTTTCTATTGCCTGGGGGCGCTCAACGACGAACGCCGCGACCGCAGCATCCTGTTCTGGAAGTCGCTGCCGGTATCGGACCGGACCACGGTGCTGTCCAAGGCCTTCACTGCCCTGGTGGTGGCACCGCTGATCGTGGTGGGCATCGCCCTGGCGCTGTCGCTGGTCCTGCTGTTGGCGGTGGTCATCAAGCTGTCGCTGCATGGCACGGTGCTGTTCGGCGACCTGCTGGCCACGCCCGAGTTGTACCTGGCGCCGCTGCGCGTGCTGGGCCTGTTGCCGGTGTATGTGCTGTGGGCGCTGCCGACGGTGGGCTGGCTGTTGATGATCTCGAGCATGGTGCGTTCGAAAGTGTTCGTGTGGGCCGTAGGCCTGCCGCTGGGCGCTGCGCTGCTGATGGTGTGGGGACAGAAGATGCTGGGCTTCGACCTGAACGTCGGCTGGTTCATCAGCAATATCACCAACCGGGTATTGCTGGGCGTGGTGCCGGGTTCGTGGGTATGGTTTGACGGTCGCACATTGGTGCTGTCGGAAGAGCATGGACTGCCGACAGCGGCTTCCGCCTTCATGTATTCGTGGTCGACGCTGGGTAACGTGGGGCTGTGGATCGGTGTCGCGGCCGGAATTGCGATGATCGCGGTGGCGATACGCATGCGCCGCCGCCGCGAAGAAGGCTAGCGCCTGACCCAGCCTCCAGCGCGGCGTTGCAACTCCTCGCCGTACTTTCGTACTGCCTTCGTCGCTGCGCCTTGCTCTGAAGGCTGGATCAGGCGCTTGCGGCGCTTGCGGCGTTTGTCGTTATTCGAACTGCTGGCGGAACTCTGCGAACTGCGCGGTCAGGTCCTCGACCTGGCGGCGCAGTTGCTGGACTTCCTGCTCCAGCGCGCCGATTTTTGTTCCCTGCCCCGCACCACCGACAGACCCACCGAGGCTGGCCGCAGTTTCCTCGCGTGCCAGCGCTTCTTCGCCGGCCAGCAGGTGGCCGTAGCGCGGCTCCTTGGTGCCGGGCGCCAGCGGCAGTTTCGACACCAGCGGCGGATACTTGTCGATCAAGAATTGCAGCGCATGTTCCACCTCGGCCACCGACTTGAAGTCGTGCAGGCGGCCGCTGCGGGTGCGGATTTCGCCGGCCGTTTGCAGACCGCGCAGCATCAGCATGGTCAGCACCGCCAGCTTGTCCTGCTCGAGCGAAAACTTGATGCGCAGGCGGTGCTCGTACTTGGTCACGCGCGCGCCGGCCTGGGTGATGCCGTTGACGTACTTGTTCTGCATCAGCCGCTGCAGCACCTCGGCCACCGTGTCTTCCGAGATCGACATCACCGGGTCGCGGCTCGACAGCTGGTTGCAGCCGTTCACCAGCGCGTTGAGCGACAGCGGATAGTTGTCGGGCGTGAGCGCTTCCTTCTCGGCCAGCACGGCCAGCACGCGCAACTCGAACGGGTCCAGTATCTCGAGGCCTTCGGGCGTAGTTTCCATCTGCAGCGTTCCTTCTTGTGGTTATTCGTGTTATTCGACGAGCTTGTTCAATTGATCGGAATTTAATTTATCACATTCAGGCACGCCCTGACACTCGAGCCCGGCTGCGCACATGGTAGCCACCAGGCGCTCGATGCGCGCTTCCTGCTTCACGGCGTTTTCGATCAGGCTGCGCAGCGCTTTCGACAGCGGATCGTCGCCGTTGGGTGTGACGCCGTAGGCAGCAAACGGATTGGCGGCGGCATTGAGCAGATCCTTCTGCACGATGTGGGCCGGGTTGCCGACCGCCGTGGCGCCCGGCGGCACGGGTTTGAGCAGCACCGCGTTCGAACCCACCTTGGCGTAGTCGCCGACAGTAAAACCGCCGAGCACCTTGGCGCCGGCGCCGATGATCACGCCGCGTCCCAGGGTCGGGTGGCGCTTGGCGCCGGTGTGCAGCGACGTGCCGCCCAGGGTGACGCCCTGGTAGATGGTGCAGTCGTCGCCGATTTCGGCGGTCTCGCCGATCACCACGCCGAAGCCGTGGTCGATGAACACGCGGCGGCCGATGGTGGCGCCGGGGTGGATTTCGATGCCGGTGATAATGCGCGCGCAATAGGAGATGAAGCGGCCGAGCCACTTGGCGCCATGCCACCAGCACCACGACGCCCAGCGGTGCATGACGATGGCCTGCAGGCCCGGATAACAGGTGAGCACTTCCCAGGCGTTGCGCGCAGCAGGGTCGCGTTCGATGATGCTGTTGATGTCTTGGCGCAGGTGGTGGAACATGGGTGTTCGAGTGACAACGGAAACGCGTATGGTAGCGTATCTGGAGGGGATGCGCCGGAGGAACCCCCGGCACAGCGGGGTCGGACCCCGTACGGGGTCCGACCCCATGGGTCTCAGGGGTAAACAGCGCCCGTACGGGGTCCGACCCCATGGGTCTCAGGGGTAAACAGCGCCCGTACGGGGTCCGCCCCCATTGGTTTTGCGGTTACGCTTCCTTGGCGATACGCTGACGGCGCGCTTCGTACAGGCACACGCCCGACGCCACCGACACGTTCAGACTCTCGACCGAGCCGAACATTGGAATGCTCACCAGCACGTCGCAGGTTTCGCGCGTGAGGCGGCGCATGCCCTCGCCTTCCGAACCCATCACCAGCGCGGTCGGGCCGGTGAAGTCGGCTTCGTACAAGCCTTTTTCGCCGTCGTCGGACGTGCCAATCAGCCAGATGTCGCGCTCTTTCAGTTCGCGCAGCGTGCGCGCCAGGTTGGTCACCGTGATGTAAGGCACGGTTTCGGCAGCGCCGCTGGCGACCTTGGCGGCGGTGGCGTTCAGGCCCACGGCGCGGTCTTTCGGCACGATCACCGCGTGCGCGCCGACACCGTCGGCCACGCGCAGGCAGGCGCCCAGGTTGTGCGGATCGGTGATGCCGTCCAACACCAGCAACAGCGGCGGGCCGTCGATGGCGTCGAGCAGTTCATCGAGGTTGCGCGCCAGCGCCAGCTGCGACGCAAAGGCGATCACGCCCTGGTGGCGGCGGGTGCCGACGATCTTGTCGAGGCGGGCCGAATCGACCGGCATGATGCGCACGCCGGCTGCCTTGGCGTTGGCGACCAGGTCCTTCATGCGGCGGTCGTCGCGCGTGGCGTCGATAAAAATCTCTTCCACCGACGAGGCCTCGTGACGCAAGCGCGAGGTCACCGCGTGGAACCCGAAAATCATTTTGTTCTTCATTTACTTATCGCTTCTTCTTACTTTTTGCGGCAGGTTTTGCTGCCTGGGGTGCTGCCGGGGCAGGCGCCGCGGCATTGTTCTTGCTGCGGCCACCACGGGAACGGGACTTGGGTTTGCTACCACCGTTGTTGCCACCGTTGTTGCCACCATTATTGTCCGCTGCCGTGGCTTTCACCTCGTGGCGCTGCGACGTGGTCGGACCCGGCTTGATGTTGGTCTTGTTGCGATCCTTGCCGCCATTATTGCCATTGTTGCCGCTGCCTTCAGGCTTCGGCGGCGGCGCGTCGGGACCGGACAGGCGCAGGTCGATCTTGCGCATTTCCAGGTCCACCCGCACCACTTGCACGGTCACGCGGTCGGTCAGCTGGAAGCGCTTGCCGGTGCGCTCGCCCTTGAGCTCATGGCGGGCGTCGTCGTACTGGAAGTAGTCGGAACCGAGGTCGGTCACGTGCACCATGCCTTCGACGAACAACTGGTCGAGCTGGACGAAGATGCCGAACGTGGCCACGCCGGTGATGATGCCGGTGAATTCTTCGCCCAGTTTATCCTGCATGAAGTAGCACTTGAGCCAGGCTTCGACATCGCGCGACGCTTCGTCGGCACGGCGCTCGTTGGCCGAGCAGTGCACGCCGAGCGCATCCCAGATCGTCAGGTCGGCGGCTTTTTTCTCTTTGCCTTCGGCCTTGTCCTTGGCCTGCTGCTTGCGCGTGGCGTTAGAGACGTTGGTGTTCAGTACGCTCGACTCAGGGATCTTCGGCTCGTATTTTTTACCGGCCAAAATCGCCTTGATGGCGCGGTGCGTCAGCAAGTCCGGATAGCGGCGGATCGGGCTGGTAAAGTGGGCATACGCCTCGTACGCCAGGCCGAAGTGGCCGATATTGTCGGGGCTGTACACCGCCTGCTGCATCGAGCGCAGCAGCATGGTTTGCAGCAGCGATGCGTCCGGGCGCTCCTTGATCTGGCGCATCAGCGACGCGTAGTCGCCGGCGGACGGCTTGTCGCCGCCTTCCAGGGTCAGGTTCACCTGCTTGAGGAAGGTACGCACCTGCTTGAGCTTTTCAGCGGTCGGGCTGGCGTGGATACGGTACGTGCCCGGGTGCTTGTTGCGGATCAAGAGATCGGCCGCGCAGACGTTGGCGGTCAACATGCATTCCTCGATCAGGCGGTGCGCATCGTTGCGGGTGCGCGGGATGATCTTTTCGATCTTGCCGGTCGATGGATTGCTGACGATATAGGTTTCGGTGGTCTCGAAGTCGATCGCGCCGCGTTCGCTGCGCGCTTTCAACAAGGCCTGGAACACGTCGTACAGGTTTTCCAGGTGCGGCACCAGGCCCGGACGGCGCTTCGCTTGCGGCCCCTTCTTGTCGCCGAGGATGTCGGCCACTTCGGTGTAGGTCAGGCGCGCGGCCGAATGGATCACGGCCGGGTAGAACTGGTAGGCCTTGATCTCGCCCTTGGCGGTGACAACGGCGTCGCACACCAGCGTCAGGCGATCGACGGCCGGGTTCAGCGAGCACAGGCCGTTGGACAGTTTTTCCGGCAACATCGGGATCACGCGGCGCGGGAAGTACACCGACGTGCTGCGTTCGAGCGCGTCGGTATCGAGGGCGTCGTTCGGTTTGACGTAGTGGCTGACGTCGGCAATAGCGACGATCAGGCGGAAGCCGTTGCTGCGGCCGATTTTTACCGGTTCGCAATAGACCGCATCGTCGAAGTCGCGCGCGTCTTCGCCGTCGATGGTCACCAGCGGCACATCGCGCAAATCGACGCGCTCGCCCAGGTCGCCTTCGCGCACGTGGTCGGGCAGCTTGTTGGCCTGCTTGAGCGCGGCTGGCGAAAACACGTGCGGCACGTTGAACTTGCGCACGGCGATTTCGATCTCCATGCCCGGGTCGTCGAGCGAACCGAGGATTTCAACGATCTTGCCCACCGGCTGCTTGAAGCGCATCGGCTGCTCGGTCAGCTCAACACTGACGACCTGTCCGGCCTTGGCTTTGCCGACCGAACCTTCGACCAGGACGTCCTGGCCGATGCGCTGGTCTTCGGGTGCGACCACCCAGACGCCGTTTTCATTGAGCAGGCGGCCGATGATGTGGGTATTGGCGCGGCTGACGACTTCGACAATCGTGCCCTCCTTGCGGCCACGACGATCGACACCGATCACCTTGGCCATCACGCGGTCGCCATGCAGCACTTTCTGCATTTCTTTTTCTGGCAGGAACAGGTCTTCGCCCGGCTCATCCGGGATCACGAAGCCGAAACCGTCGCGGTGGCTGCTGACCTTGCCGGCGATGAAGCCGGTATCTTCAGCGAGGGTGAAATTGCCGGCCTCGTCGACGACGATCTGGCCGTCGCGCTGCATGGCATTCAGGCGGCGCGAGAGCACGGCCTGGGCGTCGGTCGAAACGTCGAGCGACTTCGCTACCGCGAGCAGGTCAAGCGACCGTTGGGCGCTGCGGAAGATGCCGAGAATTTCCTCACGGCTTGGAATGGTGTGTGTAATTTGGCTCAAAAGTTATTTCTATGGTGTTGTGATTGACAGTGTTCTCGGTGTTTCCGGCCTGGCAAAGTCGTCGCGGTGCATATATATGCCGCGACGACAGCCGTAGTGTACTTGGAAACGCCTGGATAGCCTAATTCGCAAGCAGTTTGGCGGTTTTTTCTGACATGACGCAAAAATGATGTTTGACATCACGCAAGATTACTCTATAATCTAGCCCTCTTGCAGCGACAACGTTGAAAAACGTAAGATAGCAGGAAATGCTAGACCGGGTTGATGTGCAGTATGGAACGCAAGTTCATCTGGCACGAGACCACCCTTTTTAGTATTAGCAGCACCAGTGCCCACGTGGCGGAATTGGTAGACGCGCATGGTTCAGGTCCATGTGCCGCAAGGTGTGGGGGTTCGAGTCCCTCCGTGGGCACCACAAAATTCCGCAAAGAAGCCGCAGACTTTTAACCGGGTCTGCGGCTTTTTTCATTGCCGCACCGCTTACTCTTCCAACGAGTGCAGCAACAGCCACCAGGGCTTTTGTTTAATCGGCCGGTACTGCTGCCCATCGAAGCGCAGCACCGCGCGCTCGGTGCTCGCCTTGCCGACGATATCCTTGCCCGGCTCGCTGCGCACGATGCGCGCATTCACCAGCAAATCCGCGTAGCCATGGCTGACCGCCTTGTCGATGGCGATCGCCAGCTTGGCTTCGTCATAGATCAGCGTAGGCGACGAACCGCCGAAGCACCCTTCCCGCGCCTCGGATCGCGACATCGCCACCCCCTGCAACACCGGCAACAAGAACTGACCGCGCGGGACGAACAGGGTCAGCTCATCTCTCCAGATTCCGTCAGGGCAACTGGCGCCGCGCGCGCTGCTGGTAAAGCGGATGCCGAACGCGCGCACCGCTGGCGCCAACTGGTAAGGCGCGCTGTCGATGACGATGCTGTTGGGGCCGAAGGCGGTGGCGGCATCCTCGCCCACGCTGTTGCCGTACCTGGCCAGCACGCGGTTGGTGGCGGCATCCACGGTGGCCACCACCAGGTGCTTGCCGTCCTCGACTTCAGTTTCAAAGACCATGGCCGCCAGCAGCACCTTGCGGTCGTGCGGCCACACCTTGCAGGTGGCAGACACCAGGTCGCCGATCCTGACGCCATCCTGACCATCGGGCTGACCGGCTTCGCCGACCTCCACCGTGGCCTTGACTGACGCCACCACTGCGGCGGCACACTGCTCGGCGGCGGCAGCGTGGTTAACAACGACGGCGAGCTGCAGCAGCAGCGCGCCCAGCAACACGCGCGGCGCGCGGGAATATAAAAGCTTCATCATGATCCATGGTGACAGTGAAGCCAGCATCTTCCCACGTTCACAAAAACTTCGGGCGCATACTTGACGGCGCGCGCAGTGTCCCGTATAGTTCTGGCCTCTGATGCAGAACACGCAGCAGAGAGCAGCAAAGCAGTAACAGTGCCCACGTGGCGGAATTGGTAGACGCGCATGGTTCAGGTCCATGTGCCGCAAGGTGTGGGGGTTCGAGTCCCTCCGTGGGCACCACAAAATTCCGCAAAAAAGCCGCAGACTTTTCATCGAGTCTGCGGCTTTTTTCATTCCAGAACGAGCCAATAATTAGTTTAACAAAAGTAATTTCACAAAAGCATGCCCATGCCCTTGACGCAGTGGCGAGGCTACTTTAAGATTCGGTCCTCTGTTGCAGAACAGGCGATAGAGAGAAGCAAAGCAGTAAATAGCAGCACCAGTGCCCACGTGGCGGAATTGGTAGACGCGCATGGTTCAGGTCCATGTGCCGCAAGGTGTGGGGGTTCGAGTCCCTCCGTGGGCACCACAAAATTCCGCAAAAAAGCCGCATTCCTTTAAAGGTTTGCGGCTTTTTTCATTACAGCGCCGCTTTTACCGCATCGGCCAGCGACTGCGTCGGACGACCGATCAGTTTGCCCAGGGTGCCGCTGTCGTCGAACAGCGCACCCTTGGAGGCGGCGAAGTCCGAGTTGGCCAGCATGTCGGCAATGATCGGCGGCAGGCCGACGGTCACCAGCAGTTCGCGGTACTCGTGCTGGCCCAGGTTGTGGTACGGCAGGTCGCGGCCGGCCTGCTTGCCCGTCTCTGCGGCCAGTTCACTCAGCGTGAATGCGGTATCCCCCGCCAGCTCATAGACCTGCGCCACAGGCTGGCCGCTGGCCAGCACCACGGCGGCAGCTTGCGCGTAGTCGTCGCGTGCTGCGGCCGCGACCTTGCCGTCCGAGGCAGCGCCGCTCAGCGCGCCGTGTTCGAGGGCGCCCTTGAGACCGGCCGTGTAATTTTCCAGGTACCAGCCGTTGCGCAGCAAGGTGTAGGTCAGGCCCGAGGCGCGGATCGCCTCTTCCGTTTCGCGGTGTTCGCCAGCCAGGCCCAGCAGGCTGGTGTCGGCGTGCAGCACGCTGGTATAGGCCAGCAGCGCGGCGCTGGCGCGCACGGCGGCGTCGATCACATTCTGGTGCTGGGCAACGCGGTTGCCGATGTCATTGGACGAAATCAGCAAGACCTTGTCGGCGCCCGCAAAGGCGGTATCGAGTGACGCCGGATCGTTGTAGTCGGCCTGGCGCACGTGCACGCCCAGTGCCTGCAGGTCGGCAGCCTTGGCCGGATCGCGCACAACGGCCACGATCTGCCCGGACGGCGTGGTTTTCAGCAGGTGGGTAATCACGAGGCGGCCCAGTTGGCCGGTAGCACCAGTAATGACGATCATGTTGTTTCCTTTTTTTCTTGGTTACAGTATGTGCCAGCGTAAAGCCGCACGGTTAGGTTTGTCTTAAGGGACGCGACATGGCCTCATACTAAACGCTGTACTTACTTTTTGTAAGTACGTACAATTTGGTAAGTACACCTCTTGCTTTGGACAGACCATGACCGACCAAAAATCGCTGCGCGCGGCCCTGCGCGAAAGCCAGTTGCAAACACATTTGCAAGCGCGCGTGCTGGTGGCCGAGTGCCCGTCACGCGCCGTGCTCGGCCATATCACCAGCCGCTGGGGCACGCTGGTATTGATCGTGCTGCTCGAGCGCACCCACCGCTTCAGCGAGTTACGGCGGGCGATCGGCGGCGTGAGCGAGAAGATGCTGGCGCAGACGCTCGACGCCCTGGCCGACGACGGCCTGGTGTTACGCGTGGCGCAGCAGGCGGTGCCGCCGCACGTCGAATATAGCTTGACCAAGCTGGGCCGCGAGGCGGCCACGCGGCTGGAAATACTGGTGAACTGGATCGAGACCAATTACCCCCGGATCGAAGCAGCCCAGCGGGCGGCCGCCACCGAGGCGGCGTGAGAACCTGATGCCGACGCCCCCCTCTTCCCTCGGCACGCCGCACACGATACTGCTTGCCACCAGCTCGGCGTACGACCACGCCAGCCTGGCGCAGACGCTGGCGCGCCATGGCTACCGGGTGCATGCCGTCAGCCGCGGCGATGAGGCACTGGCGGCCGCGCGGAGCGGCGACGTGGCGCTGGCCATCGTCGATGTGGCGCTGGCAGGCAGCGCCAGCCTGGAGCTGTGCCAGATGGTGCGCCAGCTGTGCGGACCAGGCGTGCCGCTGTACCTGCTCTCTACCGCGCCTAATGCCGAAGAGCACGCGCGCGCGTTCCACATCGGCGCCACCGACTACCTGCCGCTGTCGATGGAGTCCGACCACCTGGCCGACAAAATCCTGGTGCGCCTGAACGTGATGCTGCCGGCGCCGGCCACGCGCGCGCTGCCCACCATGGCCACGCTGGAAGTCAATTACCACACCATGCTGGCGGGCTCGCCCGACACCATCTTGTTGATGCAGCGCGGCAGCAACTTGCTGCTCGACGTCAACCGCCGCGCGCGCCAGCATTTCGGCCTGACCGAAGCGGAACTGGTGCAGACCCGCCTGCCGTCTCTGTGCCCGCCGCTGCAGCCCGATGGCCGTGCGTCGACCGAGGTGTTCGCCGAACAGGTGGACGCCGTGATGGCAGGCGCCACGCAAATGGTGGCGCTGACCATGCGCCACAGCACCGGCCGCCTGATCGATTGCGAGCTGCGCATGGTGCCGCTCAATTCCGGCGAGCACCGGCTGATGCACGTGCGGGTGGTCGATGTGACTGCGCGCAACCGCGCGGCAGCGCTACGCAACGGCAAGAACAAGCTGCTGGAAATGATCGCCCGCTCGGCCCCGCAGGGCGAGACGCTGGAACGGCAGATGCAGCTGATCGAGTCGCAGTCGCCGGACGTGCTCTGCACCGTGATGCTGCTGGGGCCGGACGGGCGCACGGTGGCGGCGGCAAGCGGCCCCAGCATGCCAAGCGCCTATCTCGACGCGCTGGTCGGCCTGCCCATCGGCCCCGCAGCCGGCTCGTGCGGCACGGCCATGCACCGCCGCGCCACCGTGATCGTGGCCGATATCGACAATGACCCGCTGTGGGCGCCCTACCGCGCCGTGGCCTCACGCTACGGCCTGCGCGCCTGCTGGTCGATCCCCATCATGCAGGACAGCAGCACCGTGATCGGCTCGTTCGCCATGTACTACCGCACCGTGCGCGCGCCCGATGCCGAGGAACTGGACCTGATCGGCGCCGCCGCGCACCTGGCCGGCATTGCCATCACGCGTACCCGGCGCGAGGAAGAATTGCTGCGCCACCGCGAGCACCTGGAAGAGCTGGTTGCGGCGCGCACCTTGGAGCTACTGCGATCTAAAGACCAGGCCGAGCAAGTCAACGAGGAACTGACGGCGGCGCTGGAAAACCTCAGCCTGACCCAGGACGAGCTGGTGCGCCGAGACAAGCTGGCGGCGCTGGGCGCGCTGGTGGCTGGCGTGGCGCACGAACTGAATACGCCGATCGGCAACAGCCTGGTGATGGCCAGCACCATGAGCGAACGCACGGCCGAATTGCGGCGCGAGCTGGAAGGCGGACTGCGCCGTTCGGTGCTGGAAACCTATCTCGACCAGGCCGCCAGCGCCGACCAGGTGGTGCTGCGCAACCTGAACCGGGCGGCGGCGCTGGTAGCCAGCTTCCGCCGCATCGCGGTCGATGGTGCGCAGTCGCAGCGCAGCCGTTTCCGGCTGGGCGAACAGGTGGGCGAGCTATTGCACGCGCTGGAAGCCGACCTGCGCCGGCAAGGCGTCACCCTGGAACAGGAGCTCGACCAATCACTCGAGCTCGACAGCTACCCCGCCCCGCTGCTGCAGGCGCTGCGGCAGCTGATCGACAACGCCGTGGTGCACGGATTCGGCAGCGGCAAAGACGGCAGGACCGGCACCCTGCGCGTGGCCGCCCACGACAGCGGTGAGGAGGTTGTGATCGACGTCATCGACGACGGCATCGGCATCGCCGGCGGCAACCTGCCGCGCATCTACGATCCGTTCTTCACCACCCGCATGGGCGCCGGTGGTTCGGGGCTGGGCCTGTACGTCACCCACAACATCGTCACCGGCGTGCTGGGCGGCCATATCGACGTGGCCAGCAAGGTGGGCCTGGGCACGCGGTTCACCCTGCGTCTGCCAAAAAGCGCACCACTTTGAGGGCGCAGCGATTTGCTGTACTCTTGCGCCATGTCTAAACACTTTCTTCGTGTCATAACATTATTGTCGTTTACTATGTTCAGTGGGCAACTTCAGGCTGGACCGGCGCACTACTGGCAATGGCAAAGCATCGTCGATGCCAAGGTGCTCACTTGCTCGCCCACGCAACTGGGGCCGGGCTGGAAAAAGTTCCGTGGTCCGTTCCGCGACAGCCGCTGCGAAAAACTGGCCATCGTCATCAAATAAATAACAACATGGGGACCACCCCGGAGCATCAGCCCATCATTCACATGAGGAGACCGTATGTTCACCAATCCCGAGCAGTTTGCCAACGCCACCAAAGCCCTGTTTGAATTTCAACTGGAAACCTTCAACACCCTGACCGCGCGCGCGGTGCAAGGCGTGGAGCAAGTCGTCGCCCTGAATATGGCCACCGCCAAGTCGCATATGGCCGACGGCCTGGCCGCCGGCAAGGAAATGAGCCAGGCTGCCGATCCCAAGGCAGCGATGAGCCTGGCCGCCGCCAAGGTGCAGCCAGGTGTGGCAGGTGCCACCGCCTACAACCAGCAACTGGGCGCCATCATCGCCGACATCCGCGAAGAGTTTACGCGCGCCGCCGACGCCCACATGGCCGAAGCCAAGACCAACCTCAGCGCGCTGATCTACGACGTCACCAAGAACGTCCGTCCCGGTTCGGAAAACGCCGTGCAGATCGTCAAATCGGCGATCGACAATGCCTTCAGCGGCTACGAGCAGGTGACCAAGGCCACCAAGCAGGCGGTGCAGTCGGTGGAAGAGCAGATTGCCAAGGCCAATGCGCTGGTCGAGCAGAAGGCGGCCGAAGCGGCCAAGGCTGCGGAACCTAAATAGCAGCCTGCGGCTCCGTCATCCTCGCGGACGCGGGGATCCATAGCACCTGTGACCCGTGTTTCCTGTCTTCGATGCTGAGACGAAGCAAATGTTCCATGGATTCCCGCTTTCGCGGGAATGACGGAGAGGACGTCGCGGATCCTGGTTGACCAGGACCTGCCGCAAGAATTTCTCTGGGCATCCACCTCGGAAAGCGATACACTGTACATAAATACAGCCATCGCCTTTCCCTGCCGTGCCCGCAATGAACAATGTTTTCGCCAATCCGCTCGACAATCCTTTCTACTACCTGGAGAATTTTCACCGGGTACTGACGTGGATAGGCGAACGCTACGACGACCTGCTCACGGCCGACGAACGCGATTTCCTGTACCACTTTCCCACCCTGCCGCAGTGTTCGCGCGCGCTCTTGGTGCGCATGGTCATGCGCAAGGGTACGGTCTTTCGCGCTAGTAAACTGATCTACGCCGAAATCGGCGACACCCACGCGGCCGCCCTGCCCCTGGCCGCGCTGGGCCTGATCGAACACGATCCCCAGCTCGACCTCGACCAATTGTTCGAGCTGCTGCAAAAGCCCGAGATCGGCAAGATATTCCAGCTCGGCGCCAACGTGCGCCACCTGCGCAAGGCCGACCAGCTGGCGGCGCTGCGCGAACAGTTTGCAACGCCGCAACCGTATTCGCAGTGGTGGAACGATTCCGGCGACCACGCCTACCGCAACCTGGTGCAAGACCTGTGCGACCGCCTGCGCCTGATTTTCTTCGGCAATTTTCACCAGGACTGGACCGAGTTCGTGCTGTCGGACCTCGGCATTTTCCAGTACGAGAAAGTGGACTTTCCACCGGCAGCGCGCGGCTTTCGCACGCGCCGCGACATCGACGACTTCCTGGCCCTGCACCGCTGCCGCGAACGCTTCGAGCTTGGTGAAGACCCGGCCGCCATCATCGCCGACCTGCCCGCCTGCGCGGACGATAACGAATGGCTGCTCAGCCGCCGTCACAAGCTCACCTTTGCCATCGGCCAGCACCTGGAAAAGCTGCGCGACTGGCCGGCCGCGCACGCCGTGTACGCAGCGTGTCCGTATCCTGGCGCGCGCGCCCGCGCCATCCGCGTGCTGGAAAAAGACGAGCAGCCGCGCGCCGCCTTCGACCTGCTGCAGCAGGCCATGGCTGCGCCCGAAACCGAAGCCGAACGCCAGCAACTGCTGCGCATGGCGCCACGGCTGGCCCGCAAGCTCGGTCACGCCAAGCCGCCGCCGGTGCCACCGGCCAGGCCGCTGCGCATCGACCTCAGCCTGCCGCTGCCCACCGAGCACCATTACGTGGAATTCGTCGTGCGCGACCACCTGGCGCGCGAAGACGCACCGGTGTACTACGTGGAAAATTCGCTGATCAATTCGCTGTTCGGGCTGCTGTGCTGGGAAGCCGTGTTCTGCCCGGTGCCGGGCGCTTTTTTCCACCCGTACCACCGCGCTCCGGCCGACTTGCACAGCGCCGACTTCCAGCGCCGCCGCGCCGCCCAGTTTGCCGCCTGCTTCGCCCAGCTCGACAGCGGCGACTACCGCGCCACCATCCGCGCCAACCACGGCGCCAAGCGCGGCATCCAGTCGCCGTTCCTGCACTGGCAGGCGCTCAGCGACGATTTGCTGGACCTGGCGCTCGAGTGCATCCCGCCGGTGCACCTGCGCCGCGCTTTCGAGCGCATTCTGCAAGACATCAAGGCCAACCGCACCGGCTTTCCCGACCTGATCCAGTTCTGGCCCGCCGAGCGGCGCTACACCATGATCGAAGTGAAAGGGCCGGGCGACCGCCTGCAGGACAACCAGCTGCGCTGGATCGATTACTGCGCCACGCACGAAATGCCGGTGGCCGTGTGCTATTTGCAGTGGGCGGCCTGACGTGGAAACTGCCGGCACCTACACCATCGCCGTGCGCGCGCTGTGCGAGTTCACCGCCAAGGAGGGCGACCTCGACCTGCGCTTCACGCCCTCGCCCACGGCGCAGGAAGGCATGGCCGGCCACGCGGTAGTCGCCTCGCGCCGCGCCGATGGCTACGAGACCGAGATTGCGCTGTCGGGCGACTTCGGCCCCTTGCACGTGCGCGGTCGCGCCGACGGCTACGACCCGCGCACCAACCGCCTGGAAGAGGTCAAGACCTATCGCGGCGACCTGACCAGGATGGCCGCCAACCAGCGCCAGCTGCACTGGGCGCAAGTGAAAATCTACGGCTACCTGTTTTGCAGCAATCGCGGGCTCGACACCATCAAGCTCGCCCTCGTGTATTTCGACATCGCCAGCCAGAAGGAAACCCGCCTGCAGGAAGAGGTCAGCGCGCTCGACTTGCAGGAATACTTCCAGCAGCAGTGCGGCCGGTTCCTCGACTGGGCCCGGCAGGAGTTGGCGCACCGCGCCGCGCGCGACGAGCAATTGAAGGCGATGCAGTTCCCGCATCCAGAGTTCCGCCCCGGCCAGCGCCAGCTGGCCGAAGCCATGTACAAGGCCAGCAACCGGCGCGTGTGCCTGCTGGCGCAGGCGCCCACCGGCATCGGCAAGACCGTGGGCAGCCTGTTCCCGATGTTGAAAGGCGCGTGCGCGCACGGCGTGGACAAGGTGTTCTTCCTGGCCGCCAAAACCTCGGGCCGGCAAATGGCGCTCGACGCGGTGGACGTGATCCGCCACGGCGCCCCGCTACTGCCGCTGCGCACGCTGGAACTGGCGTCGAAATCCACCGCCTGCATCAACCCGGACAAGGCCTGCCACGGCGATTCGTGCCCGCTGGCCAAGGGATTTTACGACCGCCTGCCGGCCGCGCGCCAGTCGGCGCTCGATATCACCAGGCCGCCGGCCGACGGCTCGGCGTTTTTGTCGCTCGACCGCGAAACCCTGCGCGCAGTCGCGCTGGCGCACGACGTCTGTCCGTACTACCTGGGCACCGAGCTGGCGCGCTGGTGCGACGTGGTGATCGGCGACTACAACTATTATTTCGACCTGAGCGCGATGCTGCACAGCCTGACGGTGCTCAACGACTGGAAGGTCAGCGTGCTGGTGGACGAGGCCCACAACATGGTCTCGCGCGCGCGCAAGATGTACTCGGCCGAACTGGAACACGCCAGCTTGCGCCTGCTGCGCAAGACCGCGCCGCCGGAACTGAAAAAACCGCTCGACCGCGTGCACAAGCTGTGGAACCAGCTCGAAAAAGAGCAGGACGTCGATTACAAGTCGTACGCCACCCTGCCCGAAAAATTCATGATCGCGCTGCAAACCACGGCGGCTGCCATTTCCGACTACATGGCCGAGCATCCCACCCACCACGATCCCGAACTGCAGGAATTCTATTTCGGCGCGCTGCTGTTCGGCCGACTGGGCGAGTCGTTCGGCGACCATGCGCTGTTCGACATCGAAAAGACCGAGGGCGCGCGCGCCAGCCACGCCGATTCGCTGGTGTGCATCCGCAATATCGTGCCGGCGCCGTTTTTAAAACCGCGCTTCGACAGCACCCATACCACGGCGCTGTTCTCGGCCACGCTCAGCCCCTGGAATTATTTCGGCGACATGCTGGGCATGCCCGAATCCACCGCCTGGGTGGACGTCGAGTCGCCGTTCGTGGCCGAGCAGTTGTCGGTGCAGGTGGCGTCGCATATTTCCACCCGCTACCAGCACCGCCAGCGGTCGCTGCAGCCGATCGCCGCGCTCATCGGCGAGCAGTACCTGCGCCAGCCGGGTAACTACCTGGCCTTCTTCAGCAGTTTCGACTACATGACCAAGGCTGCGGACAAGTTTGCAGAACTGCACCCCGACGTGCCCACCTGGCGCCAGTCGCGCCGCATGGACGAGGCCGAGCGCGCCCAGTTCCTGGCGCGCTTCACGCTCGAGAGCCGCGGCATCGGTTTTGCGGTGCTCGGCGGCTCGTTCGGCGAAGGCGTGGACTTGCCCGGCGCGCGCCTGATCGGCGCCTTTGTCGCCACACTGGGCCTGCCGCAAATCAATCCCGTCAACGAACAGATCCGCCTGCGCATGGACGCCATCTTCGGCGCCGGCTACGATTACACTTACACCTATCCCGGCATGCAGAAAGTGGTGCAGGCAGCGGGCCGCGTGATCCGCACCCAATCCGACCAGGGCACCGTATTCCTGATCGACGACCGCTTCGGCCGCCCCGAGATCCAGGCGCTGATGCCGTCGTGGTGGCGTATCGATACGGCGGCAGTACCGGTGATGCCGACGATGCCGACCATACCGGCGTGATACCGCGCCTTATTTAGCAGCTGCCTCGGCAAACTGCCGGCGCACCATCGACGTCATCGCTTCGCGCATCTGGGTGCGTTCGGTTTCGCTGAACTGGCGGATGTTGAGCATTTCCAGCATGACCATGCCGTCGAGCGCGGCCCAGATCGACAGGGCCAGGCCGGCGCTGCCGGCCACCTGCGCCAGGTCGCCCGAGCCGCGCTCATACATGCGCTTGACCGGCGCCAGCAGCGACGGAAAGGTGGTGGCGGCCGCCAGCAGATTGGCCATCAAGGCCTTTTGCTGGGCGCCGATGGCGAACGCGTAATCGATGCGCGCCATCAGGAAATTCTCCAGCGCCAGCGCCGGATCGGTCTGCTGATCGTCGGCGCAATACTCGTCCACCTGGTCGGTCAAGCGGTCCACCACGGCATGCAGCAGCGCTTCCTTGGTCTTGAAATGGTAAATCAAACCGCCCTTGGTGACGCCCGCCCGGGCCGCCACGCCTTCGAGCGTCATACCGTTGACGCTGCTCTCGGTAATCATTTGCAGGGCGGCATCGAGCAGCGCAGTGCGGCTGCTGCTGCGGGGGCATGGCGTGGGAATCATCTCTAACTTTCGGCGACATCGACAGGACGTATTTTACCTCTCCCGTCAATCCGTAGAAACCGGCATAACCATGACCTCTAAAGCAACAAGACTTTCAAAATAGAACTGATGTACTATACGTATAGTATAGTTAATAAAGGTTAATAATGAAATTTAGTTTAAAGCAGCGCCTGGTGGCCGGTTTCGCCCTGGTGACCGTGTTGCTGGCCATGGTAGCGGCCGCCGGCCTGTATGGCATGCACCAGCTGAACCGGAATATCGACCAGATCCTCGACTACAACAATCCGAAGATGAAACTGGCTGGGGACCTGCGCGCATCGATCCTGGACCGCTCCATCGCCGCGCGCAACGTCGCCATGTTCACCGATCCGCGCGAGATGGGCATCGAAGTGGAACGCATCCGGAAACAGGAGCGCCAATACCAGAAGAGTTATGCGGCCCTCAGTGAGCTGCTCGGCAGCGAGCAGGCCACCAACGCCGAAGAAAAGCAGCTGTTCGCCAACATGAAAAGCCTCGAGGCTGCCGTCCTGCCCCACTTCCAGCGCCTGATCCAGCTGGGCCTGGACAACCAGGTCGAGGAAGCGTCGCGTCTCATCATGCATGAGCTGCGCCCCTCGCAGCGCGCATGGATCGCGGGAGCAGCCGCGCTGATGGACGTCGAAACCCGCATCAACGAGGAAGCCGGCGCTGCCGCAGACGTCAGCAACGACGCCGCCCGCAACACCATCCTGGTGCTGGCACTGGTGGCGCTGGCTGCCAGCGTGGCGGTAGCATTCGCCATCATCCGCAGCATCCTGGCACAGCTCGGCGGCGACCCGACCGAAGCGCAGCTGGTGGCGCGCCAGATCGCCGCCGGCAACCTGGCCATGCCGGTGGTCAGCCAGCACGGCGGCGACGACAGCCTGATGGCGTCGCTGGAGGCCATGCGCGCGCAGTTGAACCGGATGGTGGTGGAAATCAAGGGATCGGCCAACCTGATTGCCTCGGCCGCCGCCGAAATCGCCGATGGCAATCACGACCTGTCGCAACGCACCGAGGAACAGGCGTCGTCGCTCGAGGAAACCGCGTCGAGCATGGAGGAAATGACTTCGACCATCCGCAACAACAGCGACAACGCGGTGCAAGGGCGCGCCGTGGCCGACAGCGCCGCCACCGTGGCCGGGACCGGCCTGGCCGTGGTGGACCGTGTGGTCGACACCATGCGGCAGATCGCCCAGGGCTCGTCGCAGATGACCGACATCATCACCACCATCGAAGGCATCGCCTTCCAGACCAATATCCTGGCGCTGAACGCCGCCGTGGAAGCGGCGCGCGCCGGCGAACAGGGGCGCGGCTTTGCCGTGGTGGCCACCGAAGTGCGCAACCTGGCCCAGCGCAGCGCGCTGTCGGCACAGGAAATCCGCACCCTGATCATGAATTCGGTCGGCCATATCGGCGTCGGTGAGCAGGCCGTGCACGAGGCTGGCGACACCATGACCGCCATTGTCGGCTCGGTGGAACGGGTGCGCGACATCATGGGCGAGATCGTCAGCGCCTCGCGGGAGCAATCGGCCGGAATCGAGCAGATCAATACGGCGATTACCGAGATGGACCAGGTTACCCAGCAAAACGCGGCGCTGGTGGAAGAGGCATCGGCTGGCGCCCAATCGCTGGCCGAACTGGCGCAGCAACTGCGCGGCACGGTGGCGCGCTTTCAGCTGTAGGGCGGGTGCGCCGCGTCAGAACCGTCTTGGGCACGACGACATCCGGGGCTGGCCGAAGCTGGCATGGCCTGACCCGGCACTGGCATTGGCGGAAATACTGGCCTTGTCCGGATAGTAGAGACAGTACTCGCCGAACGCGGTGACGATGCGGTAGATACGCTTGGGATCGTTGGGGGCGCTGAACAGTTCTATCTGCGCCGCCTCGAACCATTTCGGCTTGACCGCCGCACGGGCTTCGGTAAAGCCGCGCTCGAGGCGCGCCTGCGCCGTATCGGGCGGGGCGGTCACGAATTTGCGCTCACCGGCGCGCAGCTCACGGTCGATGGCGCCGACGGCCTTGAGCATCTGCTCCCTCAGGTCGGCCGGCAGCACGGCTGGCGCTGGCTGCACTGCCAGCGGATCGACGTAGGGTGCCTGCCCCGGTGGCGCGGCAGGCGCAGCGGCTGCGGGGCCGGTGGCCGGCGCAGTGGCAGTGGCAGTGTCAGGAACCGATGCTGGCAGATCGCCAGCCGAAGCTGCCGACGGCAGCGTCTCGGTTGGCAGCGAAGGCTGCGGAGACACCGGACGCGGCGCCCGCGCTGGCGCCGGCTTCGCCGGGTTCGCCGGGTTCGCCGACAACACCGGCAACGTGGCAGCGGTCGGCGCTGGCGGCAGCGGCAGCAGCTGTATCCACACCCGGCTATCATCGGACACCGGCGCCGGCACCGGCCGCGTGGCCAGCCACAGCAGCGCCAGGTGCAGCGCCACCACCACGGCAACTCCGGTTGCAGTCGCTGGCCGCCGCCCTGGCGAAAAACCACGCACAGCAACGGAAAGCGGCGGGGAAACTGCTGTCATGGTCTGCCTGGAGAGTTGATTGGAACAATTGATGCCAATCTAAATTGTACTTTTCCCAACTCAACAGACGCGCGCAGCTTGGCGGGTAGCACCGGGCGCTACCTACAGCAGCGCCGCACGCACCTTTTGATACCCGCTGCGGCTGACCGGCAGCCGGCTGCCGTCCTTGAGGATGGCGACATGGCTGTCGCGGGTGGCTTGCTCGATGCGGTCGATGCGGCCGATGTTGACGATGCACGAGCGGTGGATGCGCAGGAAACGGGCGCCGTCGAGCTGTTCTTCCAGGTCCGCCAGGCGCTGGCTTTTCAGGTGAGCCTTGCCGTCGGCGTGGATGCGCACGTAGTCGTCCTCGGCTTCGATGTAGTCGATCCTGTCGCAGGCCACCACGTGGACCTTGGCGCCGTCGCGGATCAGCACCCGGTCCAGCGGCAGCTTGCGGCTGGCGGCATCGCGCACCAGGCGGGCGACGGCGGCATCGCCGGGGCCGGTCGCAATGTTGGCGCGCGCGTGGACCAGCGCCTGGTCCAGCCGCTGCTGGCTGAATGGTTTCAACAGGTAGTCGAGCGCGTGGAATTCGAAGGCCTTGATGGCGTACTGGTCGAACGCGGTGGCGAAGATGTAGCGGGTCTGGTTGCCCGCCAGTTCGGCCACCTCGAAACCGTCGAGCCTGGGCATCTGGATGTCGAGCAGCACCAGGTCGGGCGCCAGCTCGGTGATGGCCTTGACGGCCTCGAAGCCGTTGGCGCATTCACCCACGATGTCGATATCGGCATGTGCGCCCAGGTATTCGCGCACCACCGCGCGCGCCAGCATTTCATCGTCGACGATCAGCACCCGCATCGGCTATTCCCTGTCCTCTGTGGTGTGCGCCGGCATGGCGATGTCCACGTTGAAGTTGTTGTCCTGGCGACCCCAGCGGATACTGGCCTCGTGCTTGTAGGCGCCGGCCAGGCGCTGGCGCACATTGGCCAGGCCGATGCCGGTGCTGATACCGGTGCTGCTACCGCTACTGCTGCTGCCATCCAGGTTCCCGCCCATGTCCTCATCGACCGGATTATCCACCCGGATGTGCAGCAGTGAGCCGGCGCGGCGCGCCGCAATGCGGATCACGCCGCCCTCGGGCAGGTTGCAAATGCCGTGCTTGACGGCGTTCTCCACCAGCGGCTGGATCAGCATGGGCGGCACCAGGCAAGCGCCGGCCGCGTCGTCCACCGCGCACTCCACCCGCAGGCGGTCGCCGAAGCGCACCTGCTCGATGGCGAGGAAGTGCCGGATCAGCACCAGCTCCTGGCCCAGCGTCACCATCTTGTGCGCTTCCATTCCCAGGCTCTGGCGAAAAAAGCTGGCCAGCTCCAGCGTCATGCGGCGCGCCGCGCCAGCGTCGCTGGAAGTGAGCGCGCTGATCGAATTGAGGCTATTGAACAAAAAGTGCGGATCGATCTGGGTGCGCAGCATGCGCAGCTCGGCCTCCTGCGCCATCAGCATCGATTCGAGCTCGCGCCGCTCGGCGCTGCGGGCGCGCACGAATTCGATTACCACGTAGTGTACCGCTGCCGCGCAGCCGTACAGCAGTATGCCCAGGCCCAAGATCAGCGCCGACAACTGCGGCGTGATCACGAGGCCGGCCCACGGCACATCCGGCAGCGCGGTCAGCGTATTCCACAAGTGCCCGATCAACAGCCACAGCACGCTCGAGACCACGGCCGCCACCGTCAGCACCGCCGCGATGGCGCCGGCCGGGCGCGCACCGAGCGGATAGGCGCGGCACAGGTAATAGGCGGAATAGCCGGCGACCAGCGCATAGACCACGGTCATCGGCAACGCGAACAGCATGGCGTTGGCCAGCGGCGTATCGCTGGCCAACGCGATCACCCCACCGAGCGCCAGGCCGAAGAACAGCCACACCAGCATGTAGATGGTGGCGCCGCGACGCTGCGAGAACGCTTCGATCATGACCGGGCGCACCTGCTCAGTTGCGCACTTCGAGGCCGCCGAGGATGGAATAGCCGCGCAAGACCAGGCGCTTGCCGCCGGCAGACGGCGGCGCGGTTTTTTCTTCGAAGCCGCCGATGATCGCGGTGCCCTCCATTACCACCGTCCAGTCCACCGGCACCTTGATGGTGATGCCGCCCGCCAGCGAGAACACGTTGAGCACGGCCTCGCCCTGGATCGAGGCCTGGCGCAGGTCGAGATCGGCGCCGCCGAGGATGGCGGTCACTTCACCGCCGCGAAAATTCTGCGAGGTCACACGCCGGTTGGACGAGCCCACCACCGAGACGAAGTTGATCACCTCGTCGCCCTCGCCGCCACGCGGGGCCTTGAACGGCTCGTTGCCAGGCGCCTGGAACGACGCCTTGCGACCGTCGCTACGGGACCCATTACTACCGGCCTCATCGCTACCGGACCCATCGCTAGGTGACCCATCGCTGCCGGACCAGGAGCCGCCGGACCTGTCGCTGCCCGACCAGTCGCCGCTGCTGCTGCCGCCGTTGCTGGCGATGCTGGCCTTGTAGACGATGCCGATGCCGGCGATGATCAGCAGCACCGGCCAGATATCGCGCCAGTCGAAATCGAGGAAGCCAATCCCGCGCAGGATGCCGATACTGCCCACGCAGACCAGCACCACGCCGATCACGTTGCCGGAATTGGACCGGGCATGGGTGAGCTTGAGCACCCCGGCCAGCAGCAGCACGGTCGGCACCAGCAGGCGGCGGAAATCGAGATGGATCCAGCCCAGGTTATCGACCAGAAACAGCAGGCCGATGACCACGACCATGACGCCCAGCACCATCTGCGCCTTGGGATTGGGGTTGGTTCTGGTTCCGGTGCGGCGGCTCATTTTTGCTCCTGGTGGTTGGCGAAGATATTGTCAAGCAAAGGGCGCAGCAGCAGGCCGACGCCACAGGCGACGATCAGCGCCGGCCAGGTGTCGCCGAAGCCCCAGCCCCAGATACGGTTGAACGATACATACCACCAGCCGGCAAAAAAGAAACTCCACAGGCCGCTGAGCAGGTAAGCGGGCGTGGTGGGCGGGATCACCTGGGTGATGCCACTGATCACCAGCAGCCAGGGCCAGTAGCGCCACAGCTCGCTCACACGCAGGTCGAGGTCGATCATGTGCGCGCGCTCGAGCAGCACGACCACGCCGACCACGATCAGGCCCACGCCCCAGACCAGTTGCTGGCGCCATTTATATACAGTTTCCACGTTCATGCTTGCTCCCCCTTGTGACATGACCATCACAATAGCGGGGAAACGCCAGCCGGCAAACCGCTATTCGGCGAATGACGTAAATTCCCCGGTGAACGGCGCAGACGCAAAAAAACCCACGACGCCGAAGCGGGTGGGTTTAATGAAGACTGCGGTAAAAATTAGCGGCGGCGACCGTTACCGACCTTGACGGGACTCAGCGCAGGCTCGAACAACATCAAGCCCCAGCCCAGCTGTCGCCGGATCTCCTCGGGCGTCGGCGGCGGCTTCAGCTCACGCGCACGGCGCTCCAGCCACGCTCGCACTAGATGCTTTGAAGGATGCATAGTCTGCGACATAACCATCTCCAGGTAAATGAAGTAAAGCGTCGGGGGCCTCGCAAAACCGTAGGTTTAACGAGGCCCATACCAAATTCTGGTGCCGGTACTTGAGGCTACCGGCTTACCTGCTGCCGAGCGACACTTGCAAGAATGCGCTCCAGGCACGCGCAGCCACTATAGCGTGGCCCGGCAGCGCACTCTGTACGCGGCCTCACACTCGATGATCGTTACAACTTTTGCTGCAAGAAATCGAGGAAGCAACCGATCCTGCGCGCCAGCTGCGTGTTGCGGTAATACACCGCGTGGATCTGCTGGCGATAACCGGTGTAGCTGTCTTCCAGCACCTTGACCAGGCGGCCGTCGGCGAGGTCGGCGCGGGTCATGAAGTCGGCCAGGCAGACGATGCCCTGCCCGGCCAGCGCCAGCTGGCGCAAGGTCTCGCCGCTGGAGGCGGACAGCGACGGCGTGATGGCCAGGCTGTTGCCGGTGGCGTGCTGCAGCGGCCAGTTGTTGCCCTGCTCGTACTGGGCAAAGCCCAGCAGCGCATGCCCGGCCAGGTCTTCCGGCGTGCGCGGCGTGCCGTGCCGCGCCAGGTAACCAGGACTGGCCAGCACGTACAGCGGGCTGGCCGACAACGCGCGCGCGTGCAGCGTGGAGTCGACCAGCGTGCCGATACGGATGGCGATGTCGGTGCGGTGTTCGATCAGGTCGGTGATCTGGTCGTTGCTGCTCAATTCGAGGCGGATCTCCGGGTACAGGGCGCGAAACTCCGCCACGTGCGGCACCACGCAATGGAGCATGAACGGCGACGCCGCGTCCACGCACAGGCGGCCGGCCGGCTGCTGGCGACGGATGCGGATGGTTTCTTCGGCTTCTTCCATGGCGCCCAGGATGGCGCGCGCGCGTTCGAGGAACAACTGGCCCTCTTCGGTCAATTCCATGCGCCGCGTGGTGCGGGTAAGCAGCGACGTGGCCAGCTTGTCTTCGAGCCGCGACAACGCGCGGCTCACGCCCGACGTGGTCTGGCCCAGGTGCACCGAGGCGGCGCTGAGGGTGCCGCTGTCGATCACGGTGATGAAGGTTTTCAGATCGTCCGAATTAATGTCCACTTGGTCCTACTCTACTTGATTGGTGTTTCACGCCACGTACAGCAGCACGGCAGCGAAGTGACAGGCGCTCCCGCCCAGCACAAACAGGTGCCACACGCCATGGCCATAGCGCCATTTATGGTCGGTCACGAAAAAAGCGATGCCCACCGTATAAACCAGACCGCCACCGGCGATCCACAGGAAACCATCCCAGCCCAGCGCGTCGACCAGCGGACTGGCGCCGATCACTCCCACCCAGCCCATGGCCACGTAAATCACCAGCGACAGGATGCGCTTGCCCTTGGCGTATAACAGTTCCTGCACGATGCCCACCAGCGCCAGCCCCCACACCACGCCGAACAGCGACCAGCCCCAGGCGATCCCGCGCAGGCTCACCAGCGTGAACGGCGTATAGGTGCCGGCAATGAGCAGGTAGATGGCGCAATAATCCATCTTCCGCAACACGTCCTTGGCCCGCCCGCGCAGGCTGTGATACAGCGTGGAGACCAGGTACAGCCCGAACAGGGTGGCGGCAAAGATGCTGAAGCTGACTACTTTCCAGGGGTCGCCGCTGCGCGCCGCCAGCACGATCAGAAAAATGCCGCCCGCCGCTGCCAGGGCCGCGCCCACCGTGTGGGTAATACTGTTGAAGCGCTCACCGTAATACATAGGACTTCCGATACATGGGGCTTCCGATGCAAGTAAAGCGGACCATTGTATAGCGCATTGCCGCAACCGGCTGAACGTGATCACCCACGCAACTACTTAGCAAAAACTTAATGGTATCACAGAAAGAATTTATTCAAAGCAATGTTACAAAATGCGGCAATTGATGCTTGACGGTGGCATTAACAATTAGCGGGTTGACGGCAGCGCGACATCTGTCGCACAATAACCCTATTCGTCGCAAACAGGAACCGCCATGTCCAATCCCATTCCCTCGGTCAGCGAACTGACCCTGCTCAAGGCGCTGTGGAAGCAGCAGCCGCTGAGCGCCCGCGAAATCCACGACGCCGCCGCCGACGAACTGGCGTGGTCGTTCTCCTCCACGCGCAAAACACTCGACCGCATGCTCGACAAGGAGATGATCGCGGTGCAAGTCATGCATGGCGTCAACGTGTACAGCCCCCGGCTCGACAAGGTGGGCACGCTGGCCGCGTTCGCCCACGACTTCGGCCGCCGCGTGATGGAACTGGACGCGCCGCTGCCGGTGGCGATGTTCACCGGCAGCAAGTTGGTGGACAGCCAGGAGCTGTCCCGGCTCGAACAAATGCTCAACGACTGGCCCGACGACGAAGCGGAGCAGCCATGACCGCAGCGACCATGGCGATGCCCACGCTGCTGCTGTGGCAATGGCTGCTGGCCTGCCTGGGCTGCGTGCTGGCCGGGCTGCTGGTACACGGGCTGCTGCACCTGGCGGCGCGCGCCTGGCCGGCGCTGCGCGGCCAGCGCCCGGTATGGCTGGCGGCCCAGGCGGTGGTGGCTGGCGTGGCGCTGCTGCCCTTGCTGCTGCCACTGCTGCCGGCGCTCGACCGCATGACGGTGGCGCCGACGCTGACGATTGCGGTGCCTTCGCCGCTGCCGTTGGCGCTGCCATCGCCATCGCCATCGCTTTCAGCAGCCGGCCGTGCCGAGACCATGCCAGCGGCGCCCGTTGCGACCGCAGGCGCCGCCGTTGTCGCTGGGGCTGAAGCAGGCATCAACGTCGACCGCATTCCCGCTATCGCCACGACCGGTGCTGCCGGTGCCGCAGCGACGGCAACCGGCGGCGTCGATGTCACAGTGCCGGCGACCGCCAGCGTCGATACCATCTCGGCCACCGGCACCGCAGCATCGCTGCTGGCATGGGCGCCGCTGCTGTGGGCCGTCATTTACCTGGCCGGCCTGGCGTATGCCGTGCTGCGGCTGGCGCGCGCCTGGCTGCTGTGGCGCGGCCTGCTGGCCGGAGCGCAGCGCCTGTCGCGGCCGGCGCTGGGCGCCCACGGCGGCTTCGATGCGCGCCAGCTGTACGAGATCGCCCGCCACCACGTGACGGTACTGGAAACCGCTGCGGCAGTCTCGCCGATGCTGCTGGGTGCGTGGCGGCCGGTACTGCTGCTGCCGCGCCACCTGCGTGACTTCCCGGTGCACGAACAGCAGCTGATCATCGCCCACGAGTTGCAGCACCGGCGCGCGCGCGACCCGTTGTGGCTGGGCCTGTCGGCACTGGTGCAGACGCTGTTGTGGTTCAATCCGGCGCCGCGCTGGTTCGGCGCGCGCCTGGCCTGGGCGGTGGAACTGGCGTGCGACCGCCGCGTGCTGGCCGGCCGCCCGGCGCAGCAGCGCAAGCAGTACGCCTGCGCCCTGCTGGCCCAGTGGCGCGTGCAGCTGATGGCGCCGCCAGCGACCGCCCTCGCCTTCGGCGCCGCCGATGCCGCGTCGGCCGGCGAGCGCATCGAACAACTGCGCCAGGCGCGGCCGCCAGCGCTGCCCGTGGCAGGCGCCCTGACTGTGGCGACCGTGTTGATCGGCGTGCTGGCAGCGGGCGCGGTGTTGCAACCGGCACTGGCGACAGCGACCGTGCCGGTGGCAGCAACGGCCGCACCGGCCACGCCATCCCCGACGTCGGCCACAGCGCCAACGCTGTCCAACACTTCGAACCCGTCGAACCCGTCGAACCCGGCCAGCCAGCGTACCGAAGCACCGGCAATCCCGATCGCCTGGCAATACCCGCTGGACAAGATGCGCGTCTCGGGCTTTTTCGGCGTGATGCGCAATGTTTCGCCGCGCCCCAGCGTGGGCCTGGACCTGCCCGCGCCGGTCGGCACGCCGGTACGCGCCGCCGCTGCCGGCATTGTCCTCGCCGCCGGCAAGCTGGACGAGAACAATGGCCGCTATGGCACTACCGTCGTCATCACCAGCGCCGACAGCAGCAGCGCCACCGGCTCCACCGAGGCCCTCTACGCCCACCTGGATACCACGGCGGTGCAACCGGGCTCGCACGTGGTGGCGGGCCAGGTGATCGGCACGGTCGGCCTGACCGGCTTTACCACCGGCCCGCACCTGCACTTCCAGCTGCGCCAGAACGGCGTGGCCATCGATCCGGCCACCATGCTCACTGGCCTCGACCGCGGCCTCGACCGATACGCCACCAGGCACGCGCTCAGCGTGCGGCGCCAGCAGCTGGGCTACTAACCCGATCTGATATCCACCACAATCCGCCACCCTGACCGGTGGCGGACCGGCCCACTGTCGCCCGCGTTTTGATCATCCGCCGGCTTCGTGTTCACCTCACAGGAACCACCATGTCACTCCCGATTCTTGCAGCCAGCATGCTGCTGGCCGCGCCATCCGTATCCGCCACCGAAGCACCGCAGCCAGCGCAGCCGGTGCAACAGGTAGAAGTCAAAAGCGCCCGCGCCGACCTGCGCCAGCGCGAAACCACCACCGCCATCATCGTCACCCACGACGAGCTGGTGCGCCAGGGCGACCAGACCCTGGCCGACGCCCTCAAGCGCCTGCCCGGCATCAGCATCTCCGGCGTGCCCGGCCAGGGCGGCGAGATCAGCATGCGCGGCCTGGGCAAGGGCTATACCCAGATCATGCTCAACGGCGAACCGGTGCCGACCGGTTTTTCACTCGACACGGTGGCGCCGGAGATGATCGAGCGGGTGGAGATCCTGCGCAGCGCCACCGCTGCCTCGATCAACCAGGCGGTCGCCGGCAGCATCAACATCATCCTGAAAAAAGCGGCCACGCGCGGCCAGCGGTCGCTGGCCGCCAGCGTCACCCGCCGCGGCGGCACCACGTCGCCCACGCTGACCGCGCAATTGTCGGACCAGGTGGAGCGCCTGTCGTACAGCGTGGCCGCCACGCTGTCGCGCCAGCGCACCGAGGAGGCGATTGCCGACGACGAGACGCTGACCGACGCTGCCGGCGCGCTCACGCTGCGGCGCCACACCCCGCAACCGAAGTCCACCCGCAACGACACCCTGACCCTGACACCGCGCGTGAGCTGGGCGCTGGGTGGCGGCGATACGCTGACCTGGCAGGGCTTTGCCAACCTGCGCCACTTCGATGTGCGCAACCGCGCCGACGAGCAAACGCTGGTGGGCGAGCCCAGCGAATTCCCGCGTTTTGTGTCGGACTACCACGCCCGCATCTCCATGCTGCGCAGCGACCTGCAATGGAACCGCAATCTCGCCAACGGCGACAAGCTCGAAACCAGGCTGGGCGCCAACAGCAACCGCCGCAGCACCGGCTACGACTTTTACGGCATGACCGCCAGCGGCGCGCCCGCCATCCACCGCCACGTCGATGCCGGCCCCACCGAAACCGGCGTCACCTTTACCGGCACCTGGCGCCACCCGGTTGGCGCCGGTCACGCACTGGCCTTTGGCTGGGACGCCAGCCGGTCGCGCCGCGACGAAGACCGCAGCGAAACCATTTTCAATGCCACCGGCGTACAGACGGACGCCACCAACGCCGACTACAGCGCGGTGGTCAAGCGCCTGGCGCTGTTCGCGCAGGACGAGTGGGAAATATCGAAACAGTTTTCGCTGTACGCGGGGCTGCGCCACGAACGCCTGCAAACGGCCAGCCGCGCGCTCGCTGCCAATGCGCCCGACGCGCTGGACGTCACGTCGGCCGTGTGGAGCCCGTCGCTGCAGGCGCGCTACGCGCTGCCGAACAAGGACGTGCTGCGCCTGGCGCTGGCGCGCACCTACAAGGCGCCGGCGCTGGTCAAGCTGGTGCCGCGCCGGTACACCATCGACAATAACAACAGCCCCACCAATCCCGACGAACAGGGCAACCCGCAACTGCGCCCGGAACTGGCCTGGGGACTGGACGCCGCTTACGAACACTACCTGGGCGACGGTGCCATCGCCAGCGTCAGCGTCTACTGGCGGCGCATCCGCGATGTGACGCAAACGCTGTTGTTCCAGCAGGCCGGGGTGTGGGTGACGACGCCGTTCAACAACGGCAATGCCAGCGTGCACGGCATCGAGCTGGAAGCGAAGTTGCCGCTGCGCCGCCTGCTGGGCCAGGCAGCGCCGGCGCTGGACCTGCGCGCCAACCTGGCGCGCAACTGGTCGCGGGTGGAACGCGTGGCAGGGCCCGACAATACGCTGGAAGAACAGGTGCCGGTCACCGCCAACCTGGGCGCGGACTACAAGCTGCCCGGCACCGCCTGGACCGTCGGCGGCGATTTTACCTACAAGGGCGGCTTCACTACGCGGCAGTCGGCGCAGCTACGCACAGGTAGCTCGCCCGGCCGCCAGCTGGACCTGTACGCGCTATGGAAGTTCGATGCCAAAACCCAGCTGCGGGTGGCGGGATCGAACCTGCTGCACCAGCAGGCGCGCGAATGGCAGCAGTACCAGGACACCGGCACCCGCGCGCGCGACACCTTTACCGAGACCCGCGCTGCCGTGCGGGTGATGGTGGAGCACCAGTTCCGCTAGCCGTGCTGTGGTATGGTTTCGCCCATGACCACAGCACCTATTTCTCCAGTCCACAATGATCGACCGTACCAGCGCTGCATGATCATGGGCGGCGGCGGTTTCCGCTTCGGCATCTACATCGGCATGTATGCGGCGCTGCGCGAGGCGGGCAAGGCGCCCGACGTGATCGTGGCCAGCTGCGGCGGCGCGATTGCCGCCGCCATCATCCACAATTTGCCGGAACCGCAGGCACAGCGCGAGTGGCTGTCGTCGCGCGCCATGTACGATTTCTGGTGCGGCCTCAAGTCCACCCGCCACGCAGCGCTGCTGGCCACGCTGGCGCGGGCGGCGCGGCGCACGCTGTCGTCGGCACGGGCGCCGGTGATCCCGGACCTGTTCGGCGACTTCCTGTTCGACATCCCGTCGCAGCTGCCCTTCCCTGCCGCCACCGGCACGCCGGAAGTGGACGTGGCGATCATCGGCGGCAAGCTGCTGTTCGATGCCAACGAGGTGGGACGGCCGCGCGGCCAGCGCAAGCTGTTTGCCGAAACCGTGTTTTGCGGCGAGCGCGCCGCTGCCGCCCTGCACGGCATGACCTCGCCGCTGGCCGACCCACGCTGGGGCGAGCACGCGGTGGCGCCAGAGCTGCTGATCGACAGCGGCGTACCGATCACCGAGGCCGCGCGTATCTCGATCGCCGACATGATCTACTTCCGCTGCCGCCAGTACCAGGGCGCCGAATACATCGGCGGGGTGCTCGACCTGTTCCCGGTCGAAATCGCGCGCCAGCTGGGCACCGAAGTGGTGATGGAATTCAAGGAGGCGTTCGACCAGGTGTTTTCGATCCCGGCCTGGCGCTCGGTGCTGGGCTTGAACGGCAATGCACGGCTGCGCTACGCCAATACATTCCTGGCCGATCTGCGCATCGATTCGTCCGATATCTCGAAGGCGCTGGCGCGCCAGCAGTTGCAGCAAAAGCTGCACTGGAGCCGCAACCGCATCGAGCTGGCGATGCCGCCCACGTACGACATCTTCGTGCAGCACGCGCGCGACCAGTGGCAATACGGCTACGACCGCGCGAAGGAAGCGCTGGCGCATCCGGTCGGGCGGCACCCGGACGTGCGGCGCGCCACGCGTTACAGCCGGCGGTTTGCCGACCTGTAATCTGGCGACTGCAATCTGGCGCCTGTAATCTAATGGCGCGGCTATTTACACATCTCGCGCCACGATTCCTCGAATTCATCGTGCGGCATATCCTGCGCCAGCATGGTCAGCTCGCGCGCCACGGAGATGTAGCGCTGGTAGCCCAGGTAGGCGCCGAACGCATCCTTGGCATTGACCTCGCCGCACGGCGCGCCGCCCTTGCCGATGAACTGGTTGCGAAACTGCGCCGACGCCGGCTCGCGGATTTTCTCCCTGACGTATTTCTCGCCCATGGAAATGATGACGCTCGCTTCGCGCTGCTTTTTTTGCGCACGCGTTTCGCCGCAGCCAACCATGGCCAGCATGGCGGCCATCGCCAGCAGCCCGGCGCCACGCCAGCGCAAGGTGTGTGAAAAAGTCATGTGTTTTCTCATCTTGTGTACCCTGGGACCGATTTTAATCGACCTGCCCGGCCCTTGGTACTCTCCCAGTTGACCTGTAACGCGCCAGCCTCCCGCATTGTTGACAGCCTGCGATTTTGTTAAACTGGTCAGCTTTACATTACAACAATCGGAGACCGACCGCATGTCACACAACCTTCCCGACCGTCTGGTACGTACCGTCCAAACCCTGCTGGCCTGCACCATATTGCTGGGCAGTTATGCGGGGGCGGCGGAAAAGCTGGCCCACGTGACCATCCTGGCCACCGGCGGCACCATCGCCGGCAGCGGCGCCAGTTCCACCACCACGGTCGGTTACACCGCTGCCACGGTCGGTGTCGATACCCTGATCAAGGCCGTGCCGGAACTGTCGAAGGTGGCGCAGGTGAAGGGCGAGCAGGTGTTCCAGATCGCCAGCGAAAACATGACCAACGAACACTGGCTCACGCTGGCCAAGCGCGTCAATACGCTGCTGGCGCAGCCGGACGTCGATGGCATCGTCATCACCCATGGCACCGACACGCTGGAAGAAACCGCCTATTTCCTCGACCTGACGGTCAAGAGCAAGAAGCCGGTGGTGGTGGTGGGCGCAATGCGGCCCGGTACGGCGCTGTCGGCCGACGGCCCGATCAACCTGTACAACGCGGTGCTGCTGGCCGCCAGCAAGGAAGCAGTCGGCAAAGGCGTGCTGGTGGCGCTGAACGACCAGATCCACAGCGCGCGCGATGTCAGCAAGACCAACACCTCCACGCCGGACAGCTTCAAGACGCCGGAACTGGGCCTGCTCGGCTACATCCAGGGCAGCAAGCCGTATTTTTACCGCGCCTCCACCCGCAAGCACACCGCTGACACCGAGTTCGATGTCAGCCGCCTGGCATCATTGCCACAGGTCGATATCGTCTATGGTTACGCCAACGTCGGTCCGGTGGCGCTCAATGCGCTGGTGGCGGCGGGCGCCAAGGGCATCATCCACGCCGGCGTCGGTGACGGCAGCCTGGCAGCGACCGTCAAAACCGCGCTGGTGGCCGCGCGCAAGCAGGGCGTGGTGATCGTGCGCGCCAGCCGCGTAGGCCAGGGCATCCTGGCGCGCAACGGCGAAGCCAACGACGACGAACTCGATTTCGTGGCGGCCGACACGCTGAGTGCGCAAAAGGCGCGC
Organism: Duganella sp. 3397; assembly: GCF_031456625.1. Classification (NCBI taxonomy): domain Bacteria; kingdom Pseudomonadati; phylum Pseudomonadota; class Betaproteobacteria; order Burkholderiales; family Oxalobacteraceae; genus Duganella; species Duganella sp. 3397. The sequence continues at coordinate 266,065 of NZ_JAVDVB010000005.1, read as the reverse complement.
ATCCTGCTGATGCTGGCGCTGACCAGGACCAGCGACACCAAGGCGATCCAGCAGATGTTCTACACCTACTGATTCATGGGTAGTCCGGCCGCCGCATCTGGAACAGGTTGGCGGCCGTGATCTCGAAGTAATCGGCCGGACCGCCGGCGCGCAAGATGGTTTGCGAGCCGGCCGTGTCGTAAATGCCATCGCGCAGCAGTTCGTGCGCGATGTGTACTCCCACCACCTCCCCCATCACCAGCCAGGTATCGGTGACGTCGCCGGCTGCGCCCTGCAGGCGGATGATCTGGCTGCACTTGCATTCGAAGGCGACCGGGCTGGCCGCCACGCGCGGCACGCCGACGATGCGCGACGGCGCCGTGGCCAGGCCGGCCAGGGCAAACTCGTCCACCTCTGGCGGCGCCGGTGCGCAGCTGGCGTTCATGGACTCGGCCAGCGGGCGCGTGGCCAGGTTCCAGACAAACTCTCCGGTTTCCTCGATATTGCGCAGCGTGTCCTTGCGGCCGATGCTGGCAAAGCCGATCAGCGGCGGGGTGTAATTGAAGGCGTTGAAAAAACTGTACGGCGCCAGGTTGCGCACGCCGGCAGCCGATTGCGAGGCGATCCAGCCGATGGGGCGCGGTCCGACAATGGCATTGAAGGGGTCGTGCGGCAGGCCATGGCCTTGCGCGGGCTGGTAAAAATAGCGGTCGTCCATGATGCTCCGGGAGTGACGGCGCCGGGCGGCGCCACGGCGTATTCTGGCACAGGCCGCCAGGCGTGCGTATTCGTACGTATCGTACGTATTCGTACGTATTTGTACGTATACGACTGCGGGGCGGGCACTTGCGCGCCCGCCCCGCAGCAACTCAAACCCAGCTCAGCTTACGCTTGCTTGGCAGCCTTGCGGCGACGTGCGACCACGCCCAGCAGGCCCAGGCCGGCGATCATCATCGCGTAGGTTTCGGCTTCTGGCACTGGCGCCATGGCCAGGTTGACGTTCGACGAATACGAACCGCCGCCAGCGCCTTGTACCAGGCCGTTGACCGACAGGTAGTAGCTGCCGGCGCTCAAACCGTTGGCGCTGAATTTCCAGTAGTCTTCGGTGCCCGCGCCCGAACCGAGCACGTTGGTGCCGGCGTAGGTCGAGATGACGGCCTGGGTGACTGGATCGTATTTCACCAGGCTGAAGCCGTTGATTACCAGATCCTGGATCGGGTTGGTGCTCAGGAAGGTCGAGCTCAGGGTGCCGGCAGCGTTGTAGTTGCCGTTCAGGGTGAAGGTGAAACGGTCGTTGAACACGTCGGAAGTCTGACCGGCGGTAAAGGTGTTACCGACCACGGTCTGGAAACCACCGGCGTTGTTGCTGACCAGAACAGCCTGCTCGGTATCCCCAATGTTCGCGGCGAAGGCCGACGAGGTCATTGCGCTGGCGCCCATGATCATCGATGCGATCAGGATATTTTTAAGTTTCATAGTCATTCCGTAGAGAGAGATTGTTAGTTGCAAATCCGGTGACGCAGCACCGGTAGCTGGACAATATAGAGTTGTAGCGGAGTCAACTGTTCGCTAACTAACACAATGATCAATATTGCAAACTAGTTGTCTCGATAGACACATTTACACAAAACCGCTGTTGTTAACAGATTCTGTGGATAAGCCTGTTAACAAGCCAGCCGACCGCCGACCAAGTATTTGTTTTTAAATGGAAATTTTGCTGTGCGCAAAATTAACGCAGCGAAAGTTATCCACTGCCCTTACACTAGGCAAGTTTGCTGATCAGACCACAGGAAGACCATGACCCACCGCCTCCATTCCCTCGCCCTTTCCTTGATGCTGGGCTTTGCCTTGATACCGGCCCACGCCGCCGATGGGCCGGCCGCCTCCACCGCTACCAGCGTGCGCGAGCAATACACCAAGTATGAATACCGCATCCCGATGCGCGACGGTACCCGCCTGTTTACGGCCGTGTACGTGCCCAAGGACGCCAGCCAGCGCTACCCGTTCCTGATGGAACGCACGCCATACAGCGCCGGCGTGCATGCCGACGATGAACTCCATTACGGCGTCGATTTCTATCCGACGCGGCTGGGGCCGTCGCCGGAGTTCCAGCGCAGCGGCTATATCTTCGTCCAGCAGGATGTACGCGGCCGTTATATGTCGGAAGGCAAATGGCAGGAAATGACGCCGCACGTCAATCCGCGCCGCGCCAAGGGCGAAGGCAACGAGAGCGAAGACATGCACGACACCGTCGAGTGGCTGCTGAAAAACGTCCCCAACAACAATGGCAAGGTCGGCATCCTCGGCATTTCGTACCCCGGCTTTTACACCTCGGCCAGCATCATCGACTCGCACCCGGCCATCAAGGCCGCCTCGCCGCAGGCGCCGGTGACCGACCTGTTCATGAACGACGACTCCTACCATGGCGGCGCCTTCATGCTGGCGGCCAATTTCGACTTTTACGCGGCGTTTGTCGAAGCGCAGAATCCAACGCCGCTGCCCAAGAGCTGGACCAACTTCGACTACGGCACGCCCGACGGCTACCAGTTCTTCCTGTCGCACCTGACGCTGTCGAATATCACCGACACCATGACCGCCGCCCAGCGCGCCTTGCTGATGCCGACGATCGCCAATTCGACTTATAACGACTTCTGGAAAACCCGCGCCATCGCGCCGCACCTGAAAAACATCAAGGCCGCCGTGCTGACCGTGGGCGGCTGGTACGACGCCGAAGACCTGCAGGGGCCGCTTACCACCTACCATGCCATCAAGCGCAACAATCCAGGGATATACAGCGGGCTGGTGATGGGACCATGGTCGCACGGCGGCTGGCGCCGCTACGACGGCCAGAGCCTGGGCAGCGTGCAGTTCGGCGCCAAGACCGGCGAATATTTCCGTAAAAACATCGAGTTCCCGTTCTTCGAACAGCATCTGAAAGGCGTGTCCAGCTCGAAACTGGCCGAAGTGCACGCCTTCGAGACCGGCAGCAACGTCTGGCGCGAGTACCCGGCGTGGCCACCCAAGCAAGCCCAGGCGCGCACCCTGTACCTGGGCGCCAACGGCACGCTGGCATGGCAGCAGCCGGCCGCCGGCGGGGGCGACGGTTACGACGAGTACGTGGCCGATCCACGCAAGCCAGTGCCGTACACCGGCTATCCGGCCATCGGCGTGCCCAAGGAATACATGGTGGGCGACCAGCGCTTTGCCGCGAGCCGGACCGACGTGCTGACCTACCGCAGCGAGCCGCTGGAAGAAGACGTGACCCTGAGCGGCCCGGTAAAACCGCGCCTGTTCGTCTCCACCACCGGCACCGATGCCGACTGGGTGGTGAAACTGATCGACGTCTATCCCGACGATTATCCATCGGCCGACAAGCCCGATAGTCCACGCAGCGACGTTGCCAAGCCAGCCATTCCGATGGCCGGCTACCAGCAACTGGTGCGCGGCGATCCGCTGCGCGGCAAGTTCCGCAACAGCTTCGAGAAGCCGGAACCGTTCACCCCTGGCAAGGTCGAGCCGGTCAATTTCACCATGGCCGACGTCAACCACACGTTCCGCCGTGGCCACCGCATCATGGTGCAGATCCAGAGCTCGTGGTTCCCGCTGGTGGATTTGAACCCGCAGACGTTTGTCGATATTCCCAAGGCCAAGCCCGAGGATTTCAAGAAGGCGACCCAGCGCGTGTACCACGCACCGTCCATGTTTTCGGGCATCGAAGTGCAGGTGATGCCGGGCACGCGCTAGGGATGTGTGCAGGCGGGCCGAGTGAACTTGGTCCACGAGGGGCAGTCCAACAAGTTCAGCCACCCGGAGGTTCGCCATGCTCACCGATAAAACCGAGTTCGATCAAATCAATGACAGGTTGAGTGTGGTGGAGGCCGACGTGGCGGTGATCAAGTCTAATTATGCAACCAAGGAGGACATCGCAAAGCTGGAAACCAAGATTGTTAAAATGGAAAATACCCTGCTCAAGTGGTTTATCGGCACCGCCATCGCCCTCACGGCGGCGGTATTTGCCATCGCCCGCTACCTGCAGTAAATCGCCCCTCCACGAGAACAACAAATTATTGCCAATAGGAAATCTCTATTACGTTTATTTAATCTGTAAACTTAACAGGGTTGGCTTTAGGCAATATGATAGCGGCATCAGCGCAACTATCGTCGCTGCCACTCAAGGAATACCATGGAAAACAATCACACCGGCCTCGGCGTCGCGGCCCGCCTGCGCATCGGCTTCGGCATCGTCCTGGCCATGATGCTGGCCTTGACCGCCCTGGGCGTCGTCAAGGTCAACGCCATCGACAGCAGTCTGCAGCACATCAGCGAGGTCAATAACGTCAAGCAGCGCTATGCAATCAACTTCCGTGGCAGCGTGCACGACCGCGCCATCGCCCTGCGCGACGTCACCCTGGTGGCCGATGCAGACGTGGCCGGCGTGGTCGCCCTGATCGACAAGCTCGATGGCGATTACCAGCAGTCGGCACGGCCGATGGACGCCCTGATGTCGCAGGCGAAAGCCAAGGTGATGCCAGAAGAGCGCGCGTGGCTCGACAAGATCAAGCAGAACGAAGCACGCACCATGCCGCTGGTGAAAAAGATTATCGAAGCACGCCGCGCCGGCGACGTCGACGGCGCGCGCGATATGATGCTGCGCCAGGCCAAGCCGGCCTTCATCGAGTGGCTGGCCAGCATCAACGGCTTTATCGACCAGGAAGAAAAAATGACCGAGGCCGAATCGGCCCTGGCGCGCCACGGCGCCCACAACTTCCAGTCGCTGGCCCTGCTGGCCGTGGCGATCGCGCTGGTAGTTGGCGCGGTGGTGGCGTGGCGCGTCTCGCACTACCTGCTGCGCGCGCTGGGCGCCGAGCCGGTACAGGTGAAAGCGCTGGCGAATGCCGTCGACCGTGGCGAGCTGTACCACCAAGTCACGCTGCGCGATGGCGACCGCGACAGCATCATGGCGGTGCTGGTCAAGATGAGCGGCAACCTGCGCGCCACCGTCACCGAGGTGCATGACGCAGCCCAGGCAGTATCGAGCATCAGCAGCCAGATTTCGGCAGGCAACCAGGACTTGTCGAGCCGCACCGAGGACCAGGCCAGCTCGCTGGAAGAAACCGCGTCGGCAATGGAAGAGCTGACAGCCACCGTCAAGCAGAATTCCGACAGCGCCCGCAACGCCAGCAAGCTGGCGCGCGAAGCCTCCGGCGTGGCCAGCCAGGGCGGCGAGATCGTCGGCCAGGTGGTGCAGACCATGAACGCCATCGACGCGTCGTCGCGCAAGATCGAAGAGATCATCAGCGTCATCGACGGCATCGCCTTCCAGACCAATATCCTGGCCCTGAACGCGGCCGTGGAAGCGGCCCGGGCCGGCGAACAGGGTCGCGGCTTTGCCGTGGTCGCCACCGAGGTGCGCAACCTGGCCCAGCGCAGCTCCACCGCCGCGCGCGAAGTCAAGACCCTGATCGACGAGTCGGTCGAACGCATCCACACCGGCACCGAGCTGGCCGAACACGCGGGCAGCACCATGCAAGACATCGTCAACAGTGTCAAGCGCGTGTCCGACATGGTCGAATCGATCGCCAGCGCCAGCGAAGAGCAGCGCGTGGGCATCGAGGAAGTCAACCGCGCCATCACCCAGATGGACCAGGTGACGCAGCAGAATGCCGCGCTGGTGGAAGAAGCGGTGGGCACGGTCGATATCCTGCAAGAGCAGGCAGTGCAATTGAACCAGGCGGTGGGCGTGTTCAAGACCGAACCGGGCGCGGCAATGGCTGCGGCGCCGGCCCGCAAGGCTGCACGCACGGCGCAAGCACAGCGCCTGCTGGCCACCACGGCATGACGCTGCCGGCGCGGTTGCCGGTGCGGCGGCAAAACCCGGAGCCGGTGCGGTTGCGGGCCTTGCAGCAGCTGGGTGTGCTCAATACCAATACTCGAAGTTCGCATCATCAACCGCGAATGCAATAAAGGCATTCTTTTTGTAGACGGAAAGCGCGCTATGGATCACTTCGCTTTCCGTGCCATATTCGCCGGTTGCCACTTTGGCCTGGACCGCATCCGCCAACTCCAAAGGGAGGGTAATGCTTAATTGTCGTGTAGTAGTCATGGATGCAGCACTGAAAGAAGATTGAGTATCTCTCTATCTTGCTCCGGTATGCGATCAATGGTCGCCGGAATACGCGGCATTACCTGCCAAAACCCGACCTAAGTCAGCGAGGCCTGATGACCGGCCTGCCCCGCCGATTCACCGCCAGCGATTCCACCGAAGCTTAAATCAAGCTCGACCAGGATATGCACGCACGCAGGAGACTTGAAATCTCCCGCGAACATTTGACCTCATCGCGGAGGAACGCTCAGTCCATCTGGATGTCGGCGCAAGACTCGACTGGCTAGTTCTGCATTACTTCACGTCGAGCAGTTCGACGTCGAAGATCAGGTTGGAGTTCGGTGGAATCGGACCCACGCCGCGCTCGCCGTAGCCATAGCTGGCCGGTACGATCAGGGTCCGCTTGCCGCCCACTTTCATGCCTTGTACGCCTTCGTCCCAGCCCTTGATGACCTGGCCGCCACCGAGCGGGAAGCTGAACGGTTCGCGGCCGACCGACGAGTCGAACTTGTCGCCGTGGCGGTCCGGGGCGGCAGGCACGAACAGCCAGCCGGTATAGTGGACCACGGCGGTGGCGCCGGCCACGGCTTCCTTGCCGGTGCCGACGACGGTGTCGATCTTTTGCAGTTCGGTGGCGGCGACCGGGGCGGCGGCGGGTGCCGAAGTTGGCACTTCAGCGGTCGGCGCGGCAACTGGCGTCGAGGCGGCGGCCGGGGTGTCGGCGGCAGGTGGAGTTTTCTCTTTGTTGCAGGCGGTCAAGGCGAGCGTGAGGGTCAAACCGAGGATGGCGGTGGACAGCAGTTTCATGAGTGGTCTTTCGTGATGGTTGTCAGCCGCCGCAGCATACAGCGCCGCACGCCTTCTGCCAATCTGAAATGATACCAAGGAGGGAACGGCGTCCTCCCACATCGCGGGTTATGCTGGCGGGAGGACATGCCTACAATCGGAAGCTCTCCCCCCTCCTGCGAAAGCACACCATGCAAGACTTACTCACTCCCGACAACTGCGCACTGGTCCTGCTCGACCAGCAAGCCGGCCTGCAATTTGCCGTGCAATCGATGGACCGCCAGACCCTGCTCAACAATTCCGTGGCCCTGCTCGAAGCGGCGCTGGCGTTCTCGCTGCCGATCGTTGCCAGCACCTCGGCCAGCAAGGTCTACAGCGGCCCCCTGCTGCCCGACTTGCACGCCCTGATTCCCGACCACCCGGTACTGGAACGCCGCAACATGAACGCCTGGGAAGACCCGGCGGTGCAAGCGGCCATCGTCGCCACCGGCCGCAAGAAACTGATCTTCTCCGGCATGCTGACCGAGGCGTGCATCAGCTTTGCCGTGCTCAGCGCCATCGAAGCGGGCTACGAATGCTACGTCGCCGGCGACGCCTGCGGTGGCCTCACCGAAGTGGGCCACAACCTGGCGCTGCAACGCATGACCGCCAAGGGCGCGCAACCGACCAGCTGGCTGCAAGTGCTGCTGGAACTGCAACGCGACTGGACCCGCCACGACACCTACGATGCAGCGCGCGCGGTGGTGGAGAAAAATGGCGGTGGTTACGGCGTGGGACTGCGGTATGCCAAGCAGATGTTGACGCCGCAATAGTCGACCGCACGCTTGCGCGACGGTGGTCAACCATGAAAGCAATCCAATGGTAAGAGCCCGCTTTTCGCTTGTGTACCAGGTTTAGGCGACGCTGAATGTCCGTAAAATGCAATGTAGTCGGCCAAATCGGTCGACTACAAGGCAACTACATTCAGAATCCTCGCCATGAAAACTTTTTTAGCGCTCGTCATGACAGCCCTGCCCCTCGCTGCCGTCGCTGCGCCTACGCAAGTGCTGGGCATTCCTTTCAATGGCAAGCTGGCGGCTGCACCTGCCATCTGCCCGCTCAACAACGAGAAGGCTGGGCAGATTTGCTGGCGGGCCAGTCCGCGCAGCGATGAGAGCGGCGGGCGCTGGGGCAGTGTTCACTTGCCGGATCCCGATTCCCGCCCGCTCTGGGCAGCGCGCGGCTGGTACGAGATGGCGGTAAAAAAGGACCTGACCGTCACGCGCATCAAAGTGCTGGCCGAAGGTACCGAGCGCGAAACGATATTCCAGTCGATCTCGGCCCGCTTCGGCGCGCCCGTGAGCGACGATGGCCGCACTGCGCGTTGGGAGCACCGCGACGCCATCGTGCAAATGCTTTGTGCGGCGCCCACCAAGTGCTGGGCCACTTTTACTGTGCCTGTAACCGATACCGCTGCACAAGAGAAGCGCCTGGCGCAGCACCAGAAGCCTCGGCCAGTCACGCCTTGAATGTCTTGAGGCCGTAGCGACGGCGCAGCGCCGGCCGTAACACCGCAGCCATCTGCAACGGCGCTGACCGCTTGTCTGGGCGTGTGGGAGTCGCCGTGCGATTCACGTGAGCGCGAGACTGTGTGAACCCAGGCGACAGTCGATGCGCGGGCTCTTGCGGGTACTTTGATAAGGTTGGCCTGCCCAGCAGGAATCGAACCTGCGACCCTCAGCTTAGAAGGCTGATGCTCTATCCAACTGAGCTATGGGCAGTTTTTGTACAGCGAGAATTCGCCGCAGAAATGAAAAACGGGTTGTCTAGGACAACCCGTTTAGTGTTTTTGGTCGGAGTACAAGGATTCGAACCTTGGACCCCCTGGTCCCAAACCAGGTGCGCTACCGGGCTGCGCTACACTCCGAAGACAGCATTCTAATCCTCCGGGGCGTCGGCGTCAATGGACGCCCCGAAGTATCTTGCAAAATCGAACTAATCAGGCGGCCAGCTTGACGTCGATCTTGTCGGCGATGCGCTGGGCCATCGACCTGGCGTGGTCGGCGTTGCGCGCTTCCACCATCACGCGGATCAGCGGCTCGGTGCCGGAGGCGCGGATCAGCACGCGCCCGGTGTCGCCCAGTTCGCGCTCGACCTGTTCTTTTTCGGCCACCATGGCGGCGTTCGCGGTCCAGTCGAAGCCGGGCGTGACGCGTACGTTGATCAGGGTTTGCGGGAACAGCACCAGCTCGGCGGTCGCCTCTTCCAGCGAGCGGCCGGCGCGCTTGAGCGCGGACAGCACTTGCAGCGCCGAGATGATGCCGTCACCGGTGGTGTGCTTGTCGATGCACAGCAGGTGGCCCGAGCCTTCGCCGCCCAGCAGCCAGCCCTTCTCCTGCATCACTTCCAGCACGTAGCGGTCGCCCACCTTGGCGCGCGCAAAACCCACGCCCTTTTGCTTGATCGCCACTTCCACCGCCATATTGGTCATCAGGGTGCCGACGGCGCCGGCCACCGGGCCGGTGGCCAGGCGGTCGATCACCATCAGGTACAGCAGCTCGTCGCCGTTGTAGAGGCGGCCGTTGGCGTCGCACATGATCAGGCGGTCGGCGTCGCCGTCGAGGGCGATGCCGAGATCGGCGCCGTGGGCGCGCACGGCGGCAGCCATCGCTTCGGGCGCGGTGGCGCCGTGGGCCTTGTTGATGTTGAAGCCGTCCGGCTTGTTGCCGATGGCGATCACTTCCGCGCCCAGTTCATGGAAAACGTGCGGGGCGATGTTGTAGGCGGCGCCGTGGGCGCAATCGACCACCACCTTCAGGCCGCGAAGGTCGAGCTCGTTAGGGAAGGTGCTCTTGCAAAATTCGATGTAGCGGCCCTGGGCGTCGTCCAGGCGCTTGGCGCGGCCCAGTTTTTCCGGCGCCACGCAGTCCATCGGATGCGCGAGCGCCGCTTCGATTTCCAGTTCGACCGCGTCGGGCAGCTTGGTTCCCTGGTCGGAGAAGAACTTGATGCCGTTGTCCTGGAACGGATTGTGCGACGCCGAGATCACCACGCCGGCCGACAGGCGCAGCGCGCGCGTCAGGTAGGCAATCGCCGGCGTCGGCATCGGGCCGGCCAGCATCACGTCCACGCCGGCCGCTGCCAGGCCCGCCTGCAGCGCGGCTTCGAGCATGTAGCCGGAGATGCGCGTGTCCTTGCCGATCAGTACGGTAGGACGCTTGCTGACGGTGCCGCTGGCTTTACCAGCGAGCACCTTGCCGGCCGCGTAGCCGAGACGCATGACGAAGTCAGGCGTGATGGGCGAGACGCCCACCAGGCCACGGATACCATCGGTGCCGAAATATTGTCGTGCCATGTCTGTGCTCTTTCTTTGTCTGTTATTTCTTATGTCTTATGTCTTTTATTGTGCCGCTTGCCATACCCTGAGCGCGTCCACCGTGTCGGCCACGTCGTGCACGCGCACGATGATGGCGCCTTGCGCCACCGCCGCCAGGGCGCCGCCCACGCTGCCAGCCGCGCGCCGCTCCACCGGCTTGCCGGTGACCGCGCCGATCATCGATTTGCGCGACAGGCCCGCCAGCAGCGGCATGCCAGTCTCGTCGATCAGGCGGCCAGTCGCCTTGAGCAAGGCGTAATTATGCTCCACCGTCTTGCCGAAGCCAAAACCCGGATCGATGCATAATCGACGCGGATCAATCCCGGCGCCGAGCAAGGCGTCGATTCGTTCGCGCAGGAAGGCGATCACTTCGGCCACCACGTCGCCGTAGCTCGGTGCGAGCTGCATGTGTTGCGGATCGGACTGCATGTGCATGATACACAGCGCGCAGTCGCTGTCGCGCACCGCATCGATGGCGCCCGGTTCACGGAAACCGTTTATATCGTTAATCATATCGACGCCGGCAATAATCGCTTCGCGCATCACCTGCGGCTTGTAGGTATCGACCGAGATGGCGGGTCCGAGGTCGCGCAGCGCGTACACCACCGGCATCACGCGCTGCAACTCATCTTCCAGCGATACCGGCGGCGAGCCGGGCCGGGTGGATTCGCCACCGATGTCGATGATATCGACGCCCTCTTCGATCATGGCCTCGGCATGGCCCAGCGCAAACTCGAGCGCCTGGTAATTGCCGCCGTCGGAAAAGGAATCGGGGGTGACGTTGAGGATGCCCATCACGCGCGGGCGCCGCGCTGCGCCCTGCAGCGGGTAATTGAAACGGCCAAACTGGAATGTGGATCGCATGTGCAAAAAAATAAACGCAGTAAAGAAAAAGGGCGAGGATCGCTCCTCACCCTTGGGTGCTCTATGCCTGCCGCAGGCTTACGCTGGTGCGGTCACGGTCGGCGAGACGCCGGAGCCGCCATCGCTCGGTGGATGCTTGCGGATGGTCACGCCTGGTTTAGGCGGACGCGGCTCGAGACCGGCCATGATGTCGTTGATCTGGTCTGCATCGATGGTTTCCCAGTCGAGCAGCGCCTTGGTCATGACTTCGACTTTTTCGCGGTTGTCTTCCAGCAGTTGACGCGCCAGCGCGTATTGCTGGTCGAGGATGTTGCGGATTTCCGCATCGACCTTTTGCTGGGTGGCTTCCGAGATGGTCTTGTTGCTGCCACCCATGAAGCCGTCGTTCTGCTCGTCCTCGTACACCATCACGCCCAGCGAATCGGACATACCGAACTTGGTCACCATCGAGCGGGCCAGCTTGGTGGCGCGCTGGAAGTCGTTCGAGGCGCCGGTGGACATCTGGCCGACGAAGATCTCTTCCGCGATACGGCCGCCGAACAGGATGGAAATTTCTTCCAGCATCTTGTCCTTGTAGCCCGAGATGCGGTCGTGTTCCGGCAGCTGCCAGGTCAGGCCCAGGGCCCAGCCGCGCGGCATGATGGTCACTTTGTGGACCGGATCGGCCTTCGGCAGCAGCTTGGCTACAACAGCGTGACCGGACTCGTGGTAGGCGGTATTGCGACGCTCTTCCTCGCGGATCACCATCGACTTGCGCTCAGGACCCATGAAGATCTTGTCTTTCGCATCTTCGAAGTCGGCCATATCGACCAGGCGCTTGGCGCGGCGGGCAGCAAACAGCGCAGCCTCGTTGACCAGGTTGGCCAGGTCGGCGCCCGAGAAGCCAGGGGTGCCACGGGCCAGGATGTCAGCCTTGACGTCGGTGCCGATAGGCACTTTACGCATGTGGACGTTGAGGATCTGTTCGCGACCACGGATGTCCGGCAAACCGACCGACACCTGACGGTCGAAACGACCCGGACGCAGCAGCGCCTTGTCGAGCACGTCGGCACGGTTGGTGGCGGCAATCACGATCACGCCCGATTGCGCTTCGAAACCGTCCATCTCCACCAGCAACTGGTTGAGGGTCTGTTCGCGTTCGTCGTTACCGCCGCCCATGCCGGCGCCACGGTGACGGCCGACTGCGTCGATCTCGTCGATGAAGATGATGCACGGCGAGTGCTTCTTGGCGTTCTCGAACATGTCGCGGACACGCGATGCACCCACGCCGACAAACATTTCAACGAAGTCCGAACCAGAGATCGAGAAGAACGGCACCTTGGCTTCGCCGGCAATCGCACGGGCCAGCAGGGTTTTACCGGTGCCCGGAGGACCGACCATCAGCACGCCGCGTGGAATACGGCCGCCCAGTTTCTGGAATTTGCTTGGATCGCGCAGGAAATCGACGATTTCGCTCACTTCTTCCTTGGCTTCGTCGCAACCGGCAACGTCGGCAAAGGTCACCGAGTTATTGCTGTCGTCCAGCATGCGCGCCTTCGATTTGCCGAAGGAGAACGCGCCGCCCTTGCCGCCGCCCTGCATTTGACGCATGAAGAAAATCCACACGCCGATCAACAGCAGCATCGGGAACCACGAGACGAAGATTTGCTGCAGGAAACCTGGCTCTTCCGGCGGACGGATGTCGAACTTGACGCCGTTGTCGCGCAGGTCGCCGATCAGGCCGCGGTCGAGGATGGAAGCGGTGGTGCGCACCTTGGTGTCGTCGCTCTTGACGGCGGTGATGCTGGTGCCCTCAATGACGACTTCCTTGATGTTCTTGGCTTTTACTGCGTCGAGCAGTTCGGAGTATGGAATAGGTCGGGCGCCAGCTGCAACGCCATGGCTATCGAACTGCTTGTACAGCATGAGCAGGAGCAGTACGACGACTACCCAAATGGCTGACTTGGAAAACATGTTATTCACGAAAACTCCTTGGATGCAGGGCGCATCTCTTAACCTATAGCTAGAAACCCGATTTTACTCGCAATAAGCAGGCGGTGCCAGAAGCCCACTCCTCTGCCGGGCGCGAACCCGGCGCAAGCACACATTATTTGATCAAAATTAGCGCTCGATCAAGATAAAAATGCCTCACCTTGGCCAATATGCGGCCTGCAGCACGAATATCAAGGGTAAATCAGTCAACTTCAGGGCGAATCGGCGCGAAATCGTCGAGTTCGTACGGTACTGCGGACGCCATGCTGTCGGTCGGGTTTTTCAGGCCACGTCCGAGCAGGAAAATTTCGGATGATTTGTCGCGGCTGGCCTTGGGTTTTTTCTGTGTCACGGTTTTGAATTCCTTGCGGAATTTCAGCACGATGTCGTTAAAACCCATGTCTTTAAAACATTTGACCAGCAAGGCGCCCGAAGGTTTCATGTGGGCCTGCGAAAATTCGATGGCCAGGTCGATCAGGTGCTCCATGCGCGCAGCGTCGCTGTCGGCGATGCCCGACAGGTTGGGCGCCATGTCGGAGAGCACCAGGTCCACTTTCTGGCCTTGCAGCACTTCCTCCATTTTTTGCAACACTTCCGGTTCGCGGAAATCGCCCTGGATGAAGTGGAAGTCAGCCACCGGCGCCATCGGCAGGATGTCGAGGCCGATCAGGGTGCCGTTGACGCCGCCGCCATCCTTGCCGGCGAGCTTGCGGCGCATGTACTGCGCCCAGCTGCCGGGGGTGCAGCCGAGGTCGACGATGACCTGTCCCGGCTTGATCAGTTTTTCTTCCTCGTCGATCTCTTTCAGCTTGAAAGCCGCACGGGCGCGATAGCCCTCCTTCTGGGCCAATTTCACGTACGGATCATTAATGTGGTCGTGAATCCAGTTTTTGTTTAATTTGTTCTTTGCCATTCGCGTAGAATACTGCCTTTAAGAGAACTACCAGAAATTAATTATGATTAAACTTACCCCCGTTGAGCGCAGTGCCCTGCGCGCAGAAGCCCACGCGCTCAAGCCCATCGTCCTGATCGGCGAAGCGGGACTGACTCCCAACGTCCTCAAGGAAATTTCCCTGGGCCTCGATTCGCACGGCCTGATCAAGGTCCGCGTGTTCGGCGACGACCGTGAAGCACGCGTTGCCATGTACGACACCATCTGCCAGGAACTCGAAGCGGCGCCGGTGCAACACATCGGCAAGCTGTTCGTGCTCTACCGTCCGAAAGTGGAAACCACCAAGGAACGCTCCACGTCCGGCAAGGGCCTGCGCGAAGTGACCATCGTCAAGCCCAGCCCGAGCGGCACCAAGCGCCCATCGGTGACCAAGGTATTGCTTAAAGGGAATGAGCGTGTGACCCAGGGCGGCAATATCAAACGCGCCAAGCCGCAACAGAAGTCCAGCAAGAAAAGCGCTTTGGGTTCGAAGTAATTTCAGCTTTGACCGTCACCGTTTGAGCCGTCATACCCGCGCAGGCGGGTATCCATAGAGCCTGTGATTCGAGTCTCAGCTCATTGAGACCGCAACACTGTTCTGGCTTTCTATGGATCCCCGCATGCGCGAGGATGACGGATCGACGGCTAACGTAGGCAAGTTGCTGTTTAGATCTTTACTGCCGCACCACCAGCCACGCAGCCAGCAAGCTTTGCACCAGGAAGATCACGCTGGAAATGCCGTGCAGGATGCCGAATTCGTTCCTGGCAGCCGACTCCATCACCCCACCCGGACCAGCACCGGCGCGCAGCGCAGCCATCATCGGCTGCAGGCCGAAATGCGACACCAGCGTACACGCCAGCATCACCACCACGATGATCATCACCGTGCGCCGTCCCTTGGCCGCCATGTTGACGGCCGGACCGGCAAAGATGCCCTCGGTGCCCGGCCTGGTCGCCCACAACAGCAGCAGCATGGCTACGCCGCAAGCGATCGACACCCAGGCCTGGGTATTGAACAGGCTGCCGGCAATGGTGCCGGCCAGCACGCGGTCGGTGAGCGTGGCAAACAGGGTGGGCGCGGCGATATAGCCGATGCCCCACAGGCTGCCGGCCCACAGCGTGGCCACGAGCAAACGGGTACGGGCTAGCAGCATCAGATGTAACGCACTTCCAGGATTTCGTATTCGCGCGGACCCGACGGGGCCTGCACTTCCACCACGTCGCCGGCGGACTTGCCGATCAGCGCGCGGGCGATCGGCGAGGTCACCGATACTTTGCTCAGTTTCAGGTCGGCTTCGTCGAGGCCGACGATCTGGTACGTGACCCTGGCGCCGGACTCGAGGTCTTCCAGATCGACGGTGGACGCAAACACCACGCGGCCTTCGGCGTCGAGCGTGGTCGGGTCGATGATCTGGGCAGCGCTGAGCTTGCCTTCGAGTTCGGCGATACGGCCTTCCACAAACGCCTGGCGCTCCTTGGCGGCATCGTACTCGGCGTTTTCGGACAGGTCGCCGTGCGAGCGCGCTTCGGCAATCGCGTCGATCACGATACGGCGTTCTTTGGTCTTCAACTGGTGCAGCTCTTCTTTGAGGAGCTCTGCGCCGAACTTGGTAAGTGGAACTGAAGTCATATCTGTTTACTCTGTTTTTACAATGGAAAACCACAGAGGCCACGCCAACTTCTGCGTGAGCTCTGTGGTTAATTGGGTACGGCTAAGGTTTAGTGTAAAGCCTTATGCAGTCCTTGTAAATCGTACACTTGCAATTCGTCGAGATGACGGATGCCTTCCACTGCCGCTTCGGCGCCGGCGATGGTCGTGTACGTGGTCACGCGCGCGGCCAGCGACGACGTGCGGATCGCGCGCGAGTCGTTGATGGCGCTGCGTTTTTCTTCCACCGTGTTAATCACCAGCACGATCTCGTGGTTCTTGATCATGTCGACGATGTGCGGACGGCCTTCGGCAACCTTGTTCACCGCGGTGACCGGGATGCCGGCCGTGGAGATCACGGCAGCGGTACCCTTGGTGGCCACCAGCGAGAAGCCGGCGTCGACCAGGTCGCGCGCCACTTTGACGGCGCGCGGCTTGTCCGACGATTTCACCGACAGGAACACCTTGCCCGAGCTTGGCAGCTTGACGCCGGCGCCCAGCTGCGACTTCACAAAAGCTTCGCCGAAGGTTTTACCGACGCCCATCACTTCACCGGTCGATTTCATCTCGGGGCCGAGGATGGTATCGACGCCCGGGAATTTGACGAACGGGAACACGGCTTCCTTGACGCTGTAATACGGCGGCACTACTTCTTCTGTGACGCCTTGCGCAGCCAGGGTCTGGCCGACCATGCAACGGGCGGCGATCTTGGCCAGTTGCAGGCCGGTGGCCTTGGAGACGAACGGCACCGTGCGCGATGCACGCGGGTTCACTTCCAGCACGTACACGACGTCCTGCTGCACGCCGTCCACATCCTGCTTCTGGATCGCGAACTGCACGTTCATCAAGCCGACCACGTTGAGACCCTTGGCCATCAGCGCGGTCTGGCGTTTCAGTTCCTCGATGGTCTCCTGCGCCAACGAGTACGGCGGCAGCGAGCAGGCCGAGTCGCCCGAGTGCACGCCGGCTTGCTCGATGTGCTCCATCACGCCGCCGATGAAGGTGGTTTCGCCGTCGCTGATGCAGTCGACGTCGCACTCGATGGCGTCGTTCAGGAAGCGGTCGAGCAGCACCGGCGAATCGTGCGAGACCTTGACCGCTTCGCGCATGTAGCGCTCGAGGTCGCGCTGCTCGTGGACGATTTCCATGGCGCGGCCGCCCAGCACGTACGAAGGACGCACCACCAGCGGATAACCGATTTCCTGGGCCAGCGCCAAGGCGTCGGCTTCGGTACGGGCGGTACGGTTAGGCGGCTGGCGCAGATTGAGTTTATGGAGCAGCTGCTGGAAACGCTCGCGGTCTTCGGCGGCGTCGATCATGTCCGGCGAGGTGCCGACGATCGGCACGCCGTTCGCTTCGAGGTCCAGCGCCAGCTTCAACGGGGTCTGGCCGCCGTACTGGACGATCACGCCCACCGGCTTTTCCAGTTCCACGATTTCCAGCACGTCTTCCAGGGTCAGCGACTCGAAGTACAGGCGGTCGGACGTGTCGTAGTCGGTCGAGACGGTTTCAGGGTTGCAGTTGACCATGATGGTCTCGTAGCCGTCTTCGCGCATCGCCAGCGCCGCGTGCACGCAGCAGTAGTCGAACTCGATACCCTGGCCGATACGGTTCGGGCCACCGCCCAGCACCATGATCTTTTTCTTGTCGGTCGGCGCCGATTCGCACTCTTCGTCGTACGTGGAGTACATGTACGCGGTATTGGTGGCAAATTCGGCCGCGCAGGTGTCCACGCGCTTGTACACGGGACGGATCGCCAGTTCGTGGCGACGGGTGCGCACCGCTTTCGCATCGGTTTGCAGCAGGAAGGCCAGGCGGCGGTCCGAGAAGCCTTTTTGCTTGAGCTTGTACAGCGTCGGCTTGTCGAGCAGGTCCAGCTTTTGCGTATCGAGCCACAGTTCGATGTCCACGATCTCCTTGATCTGGACCAGGAACCACGGATCGATCTTGGTCAGCGCGTGCACTTCTTCCAGCGTGAAGCCCTGGGCAAACGCATCGCCCACGTACCAGATACGCTCGGGACCTGGCTCGCCCAGTTCCTCTTCGATCTTCTCGCGGTCCTTGGTTTTTTCGTTCAGGCCATCGACACCCACTTCCAGGCCGCGCAGGGCTTTCTGGAACGATTCCTGGAAGGTGCGGCCGATCGCCATCACTTCACCGACCGATTTCATTTGCGTGGTCAGGTGATGATCGGCAGTCGGGAATTTCTCGAACGTGAAGCGCGGGATCTTGGTGACCACGTAGTCGATCGACGGCTCGAACGACGCTGGCGTGGCGCCGCCGGTGATCTCGTTGCGCAGTTCGTCCAGGGTGAAACCGACAGCCAGCTTGGCCGCGACTTTTGCGATCGGGAAGCCGGTCGCTTTCGAGGCCAGCGCCGACGAACGCGATACGCGCGGATTCATTTCGATGACGATCATGCGGCCGTCGGCCGGGTTGATCGAGAACTGCACGTTGGAGCCGCCGGTGTCCACACCGATTTCACGCAACACCGCCAGGGAGGCGTTGCGCATGATCTGGTATTCCTTGTCGGTCAGCGTTTGCGCTGGCGCCACGGTGATCGAGTCACCGGTGTGCACGCCCATCGGATCGAGGTTTTCGATCGAGCAGATGATGATGCAGTTGTCCGCCTTGTCGCGCACCACTTCCATCTCGTACTCTTTCCAGCCCAGCAGCGACTCTTCGATCAGCAGCTCGTTGGTTGGCGAGGCTTCCAGGCCGCGCTTGCAGATCGCTTCAAATTCTTCTTCGTTGTACGCGATACCGCCGCCGCTGCCGCCCATGGTGAACGATGGACGGATGATGGTCGGGAAACCGACGTCGCGCTGCACTGCCCACGCTTCGTCGAGCGAGTGCGCCACGCCGGAACGGGCCGAACCCAGGCCGATCTTGGTCATCGCGTCCTTGAACTTGGAGCGGTCTTCGGCCTTGTCGATGGCTTCCGGCGTCGCGCCGATCAGCTCGACCTTGTACTTGTCGAGGATGCCGTGGCGATGCAGGTCCAGTGCACAGTTCAGTGCGGTCTGGCCGCCCATGGTCGGCAGGATCGCGTCCGGGCGCTCCTTGGCGATGATTTTTTCGACGACTTGCCAGGTGATCGGCTCGATGTACGTGACATCGGCCATCTCCGGGTCGGTCATGATGGTCGCAGGATTGCTGTTGACCAGGATGACTTTGTAGCCTTCTTCGCGCAGGGCCTTGCAGGCCTGGGCGCCGGAATAATCGAACTCGCAGGCCTGGCCGATAATGATCGGACCAGCGCCAATAATCAGGATACTTTTAATGTCAGAACGTTTAGGCATATTATTTCTTCTCCGTAGCTTCCATCAGGCCGATGAAGCGGTCAAACAGGTAAGCGACGTCAGTCGGGCCGGGCGATGCTTCAGGGTGGCCCTGGAAGCAGAACGCCGGAGTATCGGTGCGGACAAAGCCCTGCAGCGAACCGTCGAACAGCGACACGTGGGTCACGCGGCAGTTGGCCGGCAGGGTGTCGGGGTCAACCGCGAAGCCGTGGTTCTGCGACGTGATCAGCACTTGCTTGCTGTCCAAGTCCTGCACCGGGTGGTTGGCGCCGTGGTGGCCGAATTTCATTTTCAGGGTGGTCGCGCCGGAAGCGAGGCCCATGATCTGGTGACCGAGGCAGATGCCGAACAGCGGGATCTTCTTGGCCATGAATTCACGGGCTGCAGCAATCGCGTAATCGCATGGCTGCGGGTCGCCGGGGCCGTTCGACAGGAACACGCCATCAGGATTGAGGGCCAGGACGTCGGCAGCGGAGGTTTGCGCCGGCACCACGGTGACCTTGCAGCCGCGCG
The DNA here is from genome assembly GCF_031456625.1 of Duganella sp. 3397. Classification (NCBI taxonomy): domain Bacteria; kingdom Pseudomonadati; phylum Pseudomonadota; class Betaproteobacteria; order Burkholderiales; family Oxalobacteraceae; genus Duganella; species Duganella sp. 3397. Next base: position 246,613 of record NZ_JAVDVB010000005.1, on the reverse strand, counting down.
CGGTGAGCATGCGCAGGATGTTGCGCTTGACGCCGAAGTCGTAGGCGACCACGTGGAATTTCTGGTCGGCGGCAGCCAGCTTGCCGTAGCCTTCACCGAGGGTCCATTCGGTTTCCACGGTCTCGTACGCCTTGGTCACCGACACCACCTTGGCCAGGTCCATGCCCGACAGGCCAGGGAACGAACGGGCGAGGTCCAGCGCTTGCGACGTCGATGGCTCGTTGCCTTGGGTGCCGACCAGGATGGCGCCGGACTGGGCGCCTTTTTCGCGCAGGATGCGGGTCAGTTTGCGGGTGTCGATACCGGCGATGGCGACGATGTTCTCGGCCTTCAGGTAATCGGCCAGCGACTGGGTGGAGCGGAAGTTCGAGGCCAGCAGCGGCAGGTCACGGATGATCAGGCCGGCCGCGTGCACCTTGGACGATTCGACGTCTTCGGGGTTGATGCCGTAGTTGCCGATGTGCGGGTAAGTGAGGGTGACGATCTGGCGGCTGTAGGAAGGATCGGTGAGGATCTCCTGGTAACCGGTCATGGACGTATTGAAGACGACTTCCCCGGTCGTATGACCGGCAGCGCCGATCGAAAAACCTTTGAAGATGGTTCCATCAGCGAGGGCCAGTATGGCTGGAACGGTGGAGCCAGAAAAAAATGGCGGCAAGGGCAACTCCTGATAAAGTTACCGTAGCTGCGCCACGTCAGACGACCGTCGTTGTGCCCGCGAAGTAAAACCGCGGAAAGAAGGTCAATTGATGATGGAGTGAGTGGTAGTCGCTACGGTAGGGTGTGATTGGCTAAACCTTTGAATTATAACCAGTTACCGGGGCTTTGACAAGGCGGGATCGGAGTTGGGTTTGCTGCAGGATAGGCTTGGGCGCCGATACCAATCTGGCGTTCTATGGATCCCCGCGTGCGCGAGGATGACGGCTTTGCAGTGGCTGGCTTAAAATCCGTCATCCCCGCGCAGGCGGGGATCCAGGTTTTAGAACTACACCACCGCCGCAATCCCCGCCTTGGCAATCTGCGCGTCCTCGGTCGATTTCACGCCCGAAACTCCCACCGCACCGATCACGTGACCGTCAACGACGATCGGCACGCCGCCTTCGAGCATGCCGTCGGCGTACGGCGACGGCGCCGTCAGGAACGCGGTGCGGCCGCCGTTGATGATGTCCTCGTACACTTTCGACTCGCGCCGGCCCAGCGCGGCCACGCGTGCTTTCGATGGCGCGATGTGCGACGCCAGCGCGTTGGCGCCGTCATTGCGCTGCAACCACAGCAAGTGGCCGCCGTCATCGACGATGGCAATCACCACGGCCCAGTTGTTGGCCACGGCTTCCGCCTCGGCAGCGGCAGCGATTTTCTTGACGTCGGCAAGCGACAGGAACGGTTTGGTTTGCATAAGACTCCTCTGGTTGAATCGTTTTTTCAAGGCCGGCGCTTGGCTTCGAGCTTTTGCTTGATCTGCGCCATCACCAGCGCGGCAGCCTGTTCGCCGGCCAGGATGGCCTGGTTGCGGCTATTGAAATCGTTGCCGGCCATCTTGCCCAGGCTCGGCGTGATGACGATGTCGGCATCCTTCAATTCGTACTGGTTGATGCGCTGGCCCATGATCGAAAACGTCTGCATGATCACATCGACCGAGCTGACGGTGGCCTGCACGTCGGCCTGGGTGGAGATGTTGACGGCAATGACGAAGTCGGCGCCCATGTCGCGCGCGAACTTGACCGGCACCGGCGCCACCAGGCCGCCATCGACATAGGACTTGCCGTTGATGGTCACCGGCTGGAACACGCCCGGCACCGACGACGACGCCCGCACCGCCATGCCGGTATTCCCGCGCTGGAACAGGATCGGCTGGCCGTTTTTCAATTCGGTCGCCACTGCGCCGAACGGGATTTTCAGTTTTTCCATCGGCTGGTTGTTTACCGCCTTGTTGACGTACGCCTGCAGCGCCTCGCCTTTCAATACGCCGGTGCTCTTGCCGAACAGCGGCATGGCCCAGTCGGAGATCGCCGCTTCGTCCATGTCGAACGCCAGCTTTTGCAGCTGGAAGCCGGTATTGCCGGCCGCGTACAGGGCGCCGACCACGCTGCCGGCGCTGGTGCCGACCACCACGTCCGGATAAATGCCTTGCGCTTCGAGCGCCTTGATCACGCCGATATGGGCGAAGCCGCGCGCGGCGCCGCCGCCCAGGGCCAGGCCGATCCTGATCTTCTTGGGTTCGGGCGCCGCGATCGGTGTGACCGGCGCCGGGGTGTCGATCACCGGGGTGGTTTTACAGCCGCTGATGGCGGCGATGGAAAAAGAGATAGCTAAAAGGGCAAGACGGCGTGATGGCATGGAAAGTCGCATGAAAAATGGGCGCAGCACATTCTAACGTAAGCGGCCCCGGCACCGCCAAACGCGCAGCGTTTTGAGCGCTGGCACGCCCGCAAGCTCCAAGCGATCGCCGATAATCTGCGCTTCCCAGCCATTGCCGTCGCCAAGGCCCCATCATGCAACGTGTCCTCGCCATCGCCCTCCTCCTCTTGTCTGCCATCGGCTGCGCCGGAGCCGCGCCGGCGCGACCGGCCGACCAGGCGCTCGACCTGGCCGGTACCTGGCGCTTTGCGCTCGACCGTGCCGACCAGGGCATACAACAGCAATGGTTCAAACAGGACTTGCAGGACAAGATCGCCCTGCCCGGCATCCTGCAAGCGCAAGGCTACGGCGACGACATCGACACCAGTACGCCGTGGGTGCTGTCGCTGTACGACAAACAGTGGGACCAGCGCCAGGACTACCAGACCCACACCACGCCCGGCAAGGTGAAAGTGCCGTTCCTGTCGCAGCCGCCCAAGCACTATCTTGGGGCAGCCTGGTACCAGCGCGACGTTGCTATCCCCACATCCTGGCGCGGCCAGCGCGTGGTGCTGCGCCTGGAGCGTCCGCGCTGGGGTTCCACCGTGTGGGTCGATGAGCGCAAGGTGGGCGAGAACCTGAGCCTGGTGGCCGAACACGACTACGACCTGGGCCTGCTGGCGCCGGGCCGGCACCGCGTCTCGATCCGGGTGGACAACCGCATGCTGATGGCCTACCGGCCCGACGCCCACTCGGTGTCCGATTCGCTGGGCATGAGCTGGAACGGCATCATCGGCAAGCTGGAACTGCGGGCGACGTCGCCGGTGTGGATCGACGACGCCCAGGTGTACCCGAACGTGCAAGACCGCACTGCGGTGGTGAAGATCAAACTCGGCAACGCCAGCGGGGGCCCCGGCATTGGCAGCATTACCGCCAACGGCGTGCGCCACCCGGTACGCTGGACTGCCGCCGGCGGCAGCGCCGAGGTCACCGTCAAGTTCGCGGCCAACGCGCCAACCTGGGACGAATTCCACCCGGTGCTGCACGACATCCGCCTGCAACTGCAAGGACCGAATGCAGCCGACACCAGGGACGTACGCTTCGGCTTCGCGCAGATCGTCGCCGTCGGCAAGGACTTCGTGCTCAATGGCCGCACGATTTTCCTGCGCGGCACCCACCACGGCGGCGACTTCCCACTGACCGGCTACCCACCGACCGATGTCGCCTACTGGCGCAAGATCATGCAGATCAACAAGGACTGGGGCATCAACCATATCCGCTTCCACTCGTTCTGCCCGCCCGAGGCGGCATTCCAGGCCGCCGACGAACTGGGCGTGTACCTGCAACCGGAACCGGGCATGTGGAACGACGTCTCGCCCGGCACACCGATGGAAGCGATGCTGTACCAGGAAACCGAGCGCATGATCCGCGCCTACGGCAACCACCCGTCGTTCCTGCTGCTGAGCCCCAGCAACGAACCGAAAGGCAAGTGGAAGCAAGCGTTCGACCGGTGGATCGCCCACTACCGGCTGGCCGACCCACGGCGCCTGTACACCAACGGCACCGGCCACACCGAGAAACAGGTGCCGGGGCTGGCCGAGGGCACCGACTACCTGGCCATGCAGCGCATCGGCCCCAAGCCGCTGCGCGGTGAACGTGGCTGGTTCGGACACGACTACGGCGCTTCGCTCGACGGTATCAACGTCCCTGTCGTCTCGCACGAAACCGGGCAATGGGTGGCCTACCCCGACTACGACATCATCGATAAATTTACCGGCTATCTGCGGCCCGGTAACTACGAGATCTTCCGCGACTCGCTGGCGCGCCACGGCATGGCCGCGCGCAACAAGGATTTCGCCTGGGCCTCGGGCAAGTTCCAGCTGCAAGCCTATAAAGAGGAAATCGAAGCGAACCTGCGCACGCCCGGTTTGAGCGGCTACCAGTTGCTGGACCTGCACGACTACCTGGGCCAGGGCACGGCACTGGTCGGCTTGCTCGATACTTTCTGGGAACCGAAGGGCTATGTGACGGCGCCCGAGTTCCGCCGCTTTAACGGCGCGACGGTGCCGCTCGCGCGCCTGGCCAAACGCGTGTACACGACTGCCGACAGCTTGATCGCACCGGTGGAAGTGGCGCACTTCGGCGCCGCACCGCTGGTCAATGCGCAGCCGCGCTGGCAGTTGCTCGACGCTGCCGGTCGCGTAGCAGCCAGCGGCGACTTCGCGCGCCAGACGATTAACATCGGCAAGAACATCGCGCTGGGCACGGTCACGCTGCCGCTGCGCGGGCTGGCGGCGCCGCAGACTTACCGGCTGGAGGTAACCATCGAAGGTGCGCCGGTTGGCGCGGTCGGCAGCGCGTCCGCTGCCACGCTGGCCGGCGCGGGCAATGGCATGGGCAACACGAGCGATGGCACGGGATTCGCAGCGCCGCACGGCGACACCGCAGGCGGACCACACGTGGTCGCCCAGAACGACTGGCGCATCTGGGTGTACCCTGCGGCCGCCGCAGCACGAAAAGTAGAACCTGCCGACGTGCTGATCACGCGCAGCTGGACCGCCGCCGAAGCGCGCCTGGCGCAAGGCGGCAAGGTGCTGTACCTGCCGCTGGCGGCGGACCTGGACTGGAGCGGCCCGCCGCTCGACAGCGTACCGGTGTTCTGGAACCGCCTGATGAACCCGGCCTGGAGCCGCACCCTGGGCGTGGCGATCGACAACCGCCACCCGGCGCTGGCGCACTTCCCCACCGACCGTTACAACGACTGGCAGTGGACAGAGCTGATCAAGGGCGCGCGCACCATCAATCTCGATCGATTGCCGGCCGCCTTGCAACCGATCGTGCAACCGGTCGATGACTGGAACCGCAACTACAAGCTGGGGTTACTGGTAGAAGCAAAAGTGGGCACCGGCCGCCTGATGATCGCCAGCACCGACCTGGTCTCGAACCTGGACCAGCGCAACGTCGCGCGCCAGTTGCGCCAGTCGGTACTTGACTACATGGCCTCGAACCGCTTCGATCCGCAAGTGGCCATTACCGCTGCCGAGATGCGGCTGGCGCTGTTCGATACGCTGGTGATGAAAAAGCTCGGTGCGCAGGCGGCCGGCGGCAACAATCCGGCCTACGCCATCGACGGCGATCCGAATACGTTCTGGAACGCGGGCGACCAGGAGGCGCAGCGGGTGCCACAATCACTGACCATCAGCTTTGCCACACCAGCGACCTTCTCCGGCCTGGTCATCATGCCGCGCCAGAACCACCGCGACCACGAGGGCGATGTGCGCGATTACCTGGTGGAGACCAGCGACGATGGCGCCAGCTGGCAGGAACTGCAACGCGGTGCGCTGGTCTCGACGTACGACCAGCAGCGCATCGCCTTCGGCCGCAACGTCACCGCGCGCCAGCTGCGTTTCACCGCGCTGTCGGGCTTTGGTAGCGACAACACGGCAGCGCTGGCGGAGGTGGCGCTGGTGTACACCGGCGCGCCGCTGCCGGAAAACAGCGGCGCAGTCGGCTACCAGCGGGTGCAGTCGGCATCGAGCGATATCGATGAAAACCTCGGGCCGGCGGAGCCGAAAAAACCGGCGAAATAATTAAGCGCCGATCCCGCACGCTTCCAGGGTGAGTTCCAGCAGCGGAAAATGCCCGGTCTCCACCTTGAAGAACTCGGCTTGGGGGAAGATCGCGTTCCATACCGTCTGATCCTGCTGCGCATCGATCAGCGGATCGTGCGCGCCGAACAGCACTGTCACGGATCCGGTAAACGGGCTGGCTACCGGACGGCGGTCGATCGCCGAAAAATCGTCGGACGTCGCCACCGACGTCGGACCGTCGAATGCGCCCGGCTGCTCGATCAGCTCGGCGAAGGAGCGTGCTGCCGCCGCGCCGCCGTTGGGGCCGAAGTACAGCGACGTCACATCGGGCAGCAGCGACAGCGCGCCGAACACGTCCCAGAAACGCGGCCGGCCCGGGTCGTCCTCGTAGGCGGCCAGCGCAATGGCCAGCTGGCCGGCGCCCGGGTGGTCGGTGTGCACCCGGAACGCACGCCGGGCCAGCCGCAGCGCGGCCTGCTCGGGGTCGAAAGTGGGCGCCAGCAGCACGATGCGGTCGATCAGTTCGGGCGCATGGGTGGCCAGGTGCACGGCCAGGTGGGCGCCGAAGGAACTGGCGGCCAGCGTGACCGGCGCACCGCGCTCGGCGGCCAGCCGGCGCAATTCTTCCAGCGCGGACGCCTGCAGGTCGAGGAACGGCCGCGCCGCGCACGGCTTGGCCAGCGGCTGGCGCCACCAGTGAACATGGGTCGCGTCGGGATACCGGTCGCGCTCGAAGACGGGTCCCAGGCCCGGACCGCCATGCAAGTAAAGAACTGAAGGTGCCGACATGTTTTCTCCTGAAGAAGGTGAATATTATAGTCGGCGCCACCATGCGTCGCAGCCTGTATTACGGCTGGGTCGGCTTGCAGTTCTTAAGCGTTGCTTAGAGTGCCAGGAAATGAGGCAATGTAAGAAATTTAACCTTTTCTGATCCGGCAGGTATGGCGTGCGGCGCTTTAACCTGCGAAACTACGAGGCTGGGCGTCCGGCCAAAGCGCCCTCGGCAGTTCCTGTATTGGCCCCTTTCCAGTTTGAGGAGCATCACATGAATTCGTTTGTGGACACCGTCTCGCCGCTAGCCAAAGAACACATGGAAGCAAGAATCGCGTACTTCAACGACGTGGCGCTGGCCGTGGTTAACTCCACCCGGCAACTTGCAGAAGCCAACCTGCAATTCGGCCGCGACTGGCTGCAGCAATCGGCCAACGCCTGGCAACAAGCCGTGCTCACGCCCGCCGCCGAGCGCAGCGAAGTCGCCGGCCCCACCGCTGAGGCGGTCGTCCAGGCCTTGCAGTCGTATCAAAAACAGGTGGCGCAAGTCGCCAGCGACTTTCAGACATCGATCACCGACGTCATGCGCCAGCACGTGCCGCAAACCACGCGCACCGCCACCGCGCTGGCCGAGGTGGTGTCGCACAAGGCGGCCACCGAAACCGACCAGCAATGGCGCATCAACCAGACCGCCAGCCGCGACCTGATCGACCAGGCCAGCCGCTTCGCCCAGGCCGCCACACAAAACCGCGCCATGCAGGAACCGGCATCGATGCAAAGCGCGGAAGACAGCGGCAACAAGAACTAGCAGTCCGGCGGTTATGGACCGCCCGCTCCGCCCACGGCCGCGTACACTTGCCCGGTGGCGTAGCTCGACTCGTTAGAGGCCAGCAACACGTACACGCCGGCCAGCTCGGCTGGCTGGCCCGGGCGTTGCAGCGGCGATTCGGCGCCAAACTCCGGCAGCTTTTCCGGCGGCTGGCCACCGGTCACCTGCAGCGGGGTCCAGAACGGCCCCGGCGCCACCGCGTTGACGCGGATGCCCTTGGGCGCCAGCTGCTTGGCCAATCCCTTGCTGAAATTCATGATCGCCGCCTTGGTGGACGCATAGTCGAGCAGGTTCTCGCTCGGATCGTACGCCTGCACCGACGTGGTGTTGATGATGGTCGCCCCCGGCTTGAGCAGCGGCACCGCCGCCTTGGTCACCCAGAACGTCGCATACACATTGGTTTTATAGGTCTCGTCGAACTCGGCCGTGGTCAGTTCGAGAATGGATTTGCGCGAAAACTGGCGGGCGGCGTTGTTGACCACGATGTCGAGACCGCCAAGATCGCGCGCCGCGTCCGCCACCAGCTTGCGGCAGAATGCCTCATCCTTGAGGTCGCCCGGAATCAGCACTGCCTTGCGCCCGGCGGCGCGGATCAGGTCGGCCACTTCGCGCGCATCGGCTTCCTCGGCCGGCAAGTAGTTGATCGCCACGTCGGCGCCTTCGCGCGCGTAGGCGATGGCGGCAGCGCGGCCGATGCCCGAGTCGCCGCCGGTGATCAAGGCCTTGCGGCCCTTGAGGCGGCCACTGCCCTTGTAACTGGTTTCGCCATGATCGGGACGCGGTTTCATCTTGCCGGTCAGGCCCGGCCACGGTTGCTGCTGGGTCTCGAACGGCGGCTGTTTATAGGCGGTACGGGGATCGAGCAGCGGCACATCCGGTGCGGATGCAGGCGTGCCCTGGGCGTTGCCGCCAGCCGGAGCTGCGGCAGCCGAGGCCGGGACGATGGCAGCACCGAGCAGGCCGGTGGCCAGGCCACCGACCATCGCGCGGCGCGACGAATTGGGATTTTCAGGTTGCATGATTGCCTTTCAGTGGGAACGGGGGAGTAACCGATGATTTCAAGTTCTCCCCGCACACACTGTGCGGCACTGCACCTTTAAAGGAAGCGCTCGGGAATACCGGCCACGAACGGATACAGCGAGAAGTACGGCTTGGACTCTTCCAGCACGCGTTGCACCGACGGGCGCAGCACCAGCCGCTCGAAATACGATTGCAGGTTGGTGTATTCCTCGGGGAATGGCAGCAGCGTGGCGGCATAGAACAGTGCTGGCGCCGCCGCGCAATCGGCCATGCTGAAGTGCTCGCCACTCATCCATGCGCGGCTGGCCATGCGCTTTTCGATCATCTTGTAGGCGGTCTTGAGCTTGGTGCGCTCCTTGGTGCGGTCGCACTGCATGCCGGTCAGGTGGCCGGTAACGATGGTCTGCACCGGCACCTGCACGTAATTGTCGAAGAAGCGGTCCCACAGGCGCACGTCGAGCGCGGCGTCCCAGTCGACCGGGATCATCGGTTGCGGGCCGGGAAAATGGCGGTCCAGGTACTCGATGATGATCGAAGTTTCCGGAATATCGCGCAGCCGCTCGTGGTCGCGGATCACCGGGAACTTGCAGATCGGCCACATGGCAGTGAGTTCGGCGCGGTCGGCGTCCTCGCCCACGTTGATGATGCGCTTGTCGAAGTCGGTGCCGTTCTCGTACAGGGCGATCAGCACCTTGTGGCAGAACGAGGCCAGCGGGTGGTAATACAGGGTCAGCGCGGGCTGGGGGGCGGACCCAGGTGCGGTTTGTATTGCAGCGGTATCAGGCATGGCGGCTCCAGGGGGCGCGGCATCGGCAGGCGATACCAGTGAATTCGCCAAATGATACTTCACCTGCGGTGTCGGCGTCTGGCGCGGTTTGTGACACACTGCCACCCGTCCCGGCCGGCACGCCAAGATGCCGGCAGACTCCGAACCACTTACTCAGGAAATCATCATGCGTTTCAGCCTCAATTTCAACCGCAAGTTAGCGCCCCTGTTCGCCACCCTGTGCGCTGTCGGCGCCGCCGGCCATGCAGCAGCCCAGGCAGCCCCCGAAGGCACGCTGGTCGGCATCGGCATCGGCTACGTGCCCGAATACGCAGGCGCCGACGACAACCATTTCGTGGGCGTGCCCATCGTCGACCACAGCTTCGGCAACGGCTTCTTTGCCAGCACCCGGCGCGGCCTCGGTTACCAGACTGCGGCCGGCGGCTTCGGCCTGTCGGCTGCGTTGACCTACGGCGGCAAGCGCGACGAGCACAAGCGTAACTTCGGCGCCGGCTCCGACGACCTGCGCGGCATGGGTAACGTCAGTGGCGGCGCGCTGGCCTTGCTGACCGCCACCTACAAGGTGGGCACCATCGGCCTGTCGCTGAGCACCGCCCAGGCCCTGTCCCGGCGCGAAAACGGCAGCACCTACACAATCGGCGCCTCGACGCCGTTCTACACCAGCGCCACCGACCAGCTGTCGTTCAACGCGGCCGCCGTATATGGCGATAACAAGCACGCGCAAACTTATTACGGCGTGACCGCCGCCCAGAGCGCGCGCTCGGGCTATGGCAGTTACCGCGCCGAACGCGGCTTCGAAAATATCAACGTCGGTGTCAGCTGGAACCACGCGATCGATGCGCGCTGGTCGGTCACCAGCGCCGCAAGCGCCACCCGCCTGGTGGGCGACGCTGCCGACAGTCCGCTGACCAAGCGCAAGACCACGCCGATGGTCACGACCGGCCTGGTCTACAAGTTCTAAGGACAGGACGCGGGAGACTATGTGGTTGAAAGTCAATATTTACCGAAAGTATTACTTTTTGTGCTAACCTGACTTGGTCTTCCGCTTATATCCCAAGGAGTTGCCATGTCGCGCATCGAAGGTTCGGCTTCGTTCAAGGTCCAGGGCCCTGTCACTTCTATCGGCCAATTGGTCGAGCAAAAGAAAATGGTGGCGTTCAAGCTGCCCGAGCACGTGCAGGCCGAGCTGGCCCTGCACGACCAGCAGGTGGCGGCGCGCCAGCAAGCCAGCCAGGCGGCGGCCGCCGCCAACCCCGACAAGGTGTTCGCGCAGATCGTCAAGAATGGCCAGGTGGTGGCCATGGTGTACGACAGCGGCAGCACGTACACCCAGCAAAACATGCCAGGCCTTAAGCTCACCGAAGACTATGCTGGCCAGAGCCTGGCCGACCGCCGGCTGGCAGAACTGATGCGCGCCGTGCCGGGCAAGGTGATTTACGATCACTTCCTGCCGCTGCCCGGCCAGACCAGCGCCAGCGACTTCGCCTCGTCGTCCAGGGTGGACCAGTCGCAGCTGCCGACGGTGACTGCACGCGGCCTGAGCGACATGGTCGACGAGATCAACGCCGCCCGCGATGCGGCCATGCAGGCCGCCGGCATCACGCCCAGGAAAGTCGGTTGACCCTGTTGCGCGGGGTAAATTCGATTGACACCGTGCACCCCATAATCTAGGCTCGAAAAGCAGGCGCGTCGCCCTGCGTCACGCTCACGATTTTCAGGGAACACGGTGTCAGATTCATTACCAGCTCGCGCATTACCCAACGCCGTTGTCGGCCTGGTCGGCACCGCCACCGTCCTGGCACTGTTGTATTTCGGCCGCGATGTGCTGATTCCGATCACCCTCGCCTTCATCCTCAGCTTTTTGATTGCGCCGTTCGTGCGCGCCCTGCGCCGCCTGGGGCTGGGACCGACCGCCTCGGTGCTCACCGGCGTGGCGGTGGTGGCCGCTTGCGTGCTGATGGCCGGCGCGGTGATCGTCACCCAGGTCACGCGCCTGGGCGCCAGCCTGCCGCAGTACCAGGACACCATCGCCACCAAGCTCGAAGTACTCAACGAGATCACGCGCGGCACCATCGGCAGCATCGGCGGGCCGGCCGGGCAATTGATCGAGCACCTGACCCAGGGCTCAACCGATGAATTCGGCAAGCCGGAAAAGCCGCGCCTGACCAGCGACGGCACCACCCCGGTGCTGGTGGAAATTCACGAGCCGGACTTGAAGCCGCTGCAAATCCTCAGCAAGGTGGTGGCCTCGGTGTGGCCGCCGCTGGAGACGGCCGGCATTGTCTTCATCGTGCTGATCTTCGTGCTGCTCGAACACGAATCGCTGCGCGACCGCTTTATCCGCCTGGCCGGTGGCGAGGACTTGCGCGCCACCACGGTAGCGGTCAACGACGCGGGCGAGCGCTTGTCACGCTTTTTCATCTCGCAGTTCGCGGTCAATGCCTGTACCGGGCTGGTGATCTGGATCGGCCTGTCCATCATCGGCCTGTCGCAGGCGCTGCTGTGGGCCACCATGACCGCCGTGCTGCGCTACGTGCCTTACGTCGGCTTCTGGATTGCCGCGCTGTGCGCCACCCTGCTGGCCGCCGCCATCGACCCGGGCTGGTCGCTGGCGCTGATGACGCTCGGTATCTTTTTGATCGTGGACATCATCGTGGCCCAGACCGTGGAGCCCAAGCTGTACGGCCACACCACCGGGCTGTCGCCGCTGTCGGTGGTGGTGGCGGCGATTTTCTGGAGCTGGATCTGGGGCCCGGTGGGACTGGTGCTGTCCACCCCGCTCACCTTGTGCCTGGTGGTGGCGGGCCGCTATATCCGGGCCTTGAAGGTGCTGGAAATCATGTTCGGTGAATTGCCGGCACTGACCCTGCCGCAGAATTTCTACCAGCGCGCCTTGTCGGGCGACGCCCACGAGATCATCGACGCGGCGCGCCGCTACATGCGCAAGAAGACGCTGGCCCAGTACTGCGACAGCGTGCTGGTGCCGGCGCTGCACCTTGCCAATTTCGACCTGCGCGGCAAAACCATCACGACCGATGAACAAGCCAAGGTCACCACCGCCATCATCACCGTGATCGAGGCGCTGAGCGACCGCAAGTCCTGGTGGCGCCGCCCCAAGGCGCCCAAGGCCGGCAAAGGCAGCTCGGCGCTGGCCGGCATGGGCATCGGCCGCCAGCTGCGCGAGCGGCGCATCTCGGCCACCGGCGAATGGCAGGGATCGTTCGACATCCCGCCAGGCAGCATGATCCTGAGCGTGGGCCTGGCGACGTCATACGACGAACTGGCCACCGAGATCCTGGTGCGCATCATGCGCGACCAGAAGCTCGACGCCCGCAGCATGAGCAGCGAAGACATCGACGAGCCGCTGCCGCCCGAGGCCACGGCTGAACTGGTGTCCATCGTGTGCCTGGTGTCGGTCGATCCGGTCAACGACACGCCGCAAATGCGCCAGTTGATGGCCGAGCTGCGGGTACGGCTGCCGCACGCCAAGCAGCTGGCGGTTCTGCTGCCGAGCCCGTTCGGCGACCGCGACCTCAAGGATTGCGACTTCCCGCAGGCCGACCACGTCTCCGATTCGTTTGAAGATGCGGTGAATGCTTGCTTGCGGGCCATGCCGCGCAAGGCATAGCGCGACGCCGAAGCGGGTTTGCCGCTACTATAGCCCGCATCACCACCATGAGACTGGAACAGCCAATGGCAAAGACCGACAACGCCGCCGACTACACGGCGCAGTATTCCGACGACGGCTTCTGGGGCAAGGTGAAGGCCTACGCCAAGACGGCGGGCCGGGGCGTGCTGGAGCCGGCACTGAAGATGTACTACTCGGCCACCGACCCGGACACGCCGCGCTGGGCCAAGGCCACCATCTACGGCGCGCTCGGCTATTTCATCTCGCCGCTGGACGGCATACCCGACCTGCTGCCGGTGGTCGGGTACAGCGATGACCTGGGGATTTTATTGGCGGCGCTGGGCGCGGTGGCCGTGTACATCAAGGATGAGCACAAGGCCAAGGCCCAGGCCACGCTGGCGCAGTGGCTGGACTGACAGGGGGCTTTTTAACCCCGTGATCCATGGGGTCGGACCCCGTACGGGTGCCTTTCAACCCCGTGACCCATGGGGTCGGACCCCGTACGGGGTCCGACCCCGCTGCGTTGGGGGTGCGGGGTCAGGCCTGCCCGAGCAGCAATTCAGCCTGCTTCGGCACGATCGCGCTCTTGGGCAGGCAGACGATAAAGGTACTGCCCTTGCCTGCTTCCGACTTGATCTGCAATGTGCCGCCATGGCGCAGCAGCACGTGCTTGACGATGGCCAGGCCCAGGCCGGTGCCCTGGGTTTCGCGCGAGCGGCTCTTGTCCACCCGGTAGAAACGCTCGGTCAGGCGCGAGATGTGCTCCGGGCTGATGCCGATGCCGGTATCTTCCACCTTGAATTTGATGCCCGCCTCGAACTCGCGCCACACCAGCGCGATCTTGCCGCCAGCCGGCGTGTAGCGCACCGCGTTCGACGCCAGGTTGCCGAAGGCGCTGTGCAATTCGTCGTAGCTGCCCACGATGTCCGGGCCGTCGATCTGCAGGGTGATCTCGTGCTTGCCGGCCGATAAGGCGCGGGCGTCGCTGGCCACCTGCTCCATCAGGCGGCCGATATCGACCGTCTCGGGCCGCATCGGGTAATCGACCGATTCGAGCCGCGACAAGGTCAGCATGTCCTCGATCAGGTGCTGCATGCGGTGGCCCTGCTCGGTCATCAGTTTCAAATGGGAGTTGCGGGTGGCCGCGTCCAGGCCCTCGGAGGCGGCAATTTCCAGAAAGCCGACGATCACCGTCAACGGCGTGCGCAGCTCGTGCGACGCGTTGGCGATGAAGTCGCGCCGCATCTCTTCGATGCGCTCGGTCTCGGTGGCGTCGTGCGTGACCAGGATCTGGCGCCGGTTCTCGAACGGAATGATGTGCACGATCAGCTTGCGCTCGCGGAAGCTGATCGTCAGCGGCTGCTCGTAGCGGCCCAGGATGATGTAATCCATGAAGTCCGGGTTGCGCACCAGGTTGGTCACGCGCATGCCCTTGTCGCGCTCGTGCGTGAGGCCCAGGTGCTTCTCGGCAGCCGGGTTGCACCACTCGAGGAACAGCACGTCGTCCATGATCACCACGCCATCGGGCAGCAGGTGCATGGCCTGGCGGAAGCGCGCCAGCCACTCGGTCAGCTCGGCCTGGTTTTTTTCGTCGTCGCGGCGCATGCGGTACAGGCGCGAGAAGATATTGGTCCAGGCGCCCCAGCCATCGGGCAGCTTGGCGCTTTGCGGGTCGTCCATCCAGTTGCTGAGCTGGTAAAGGTAGGACAGTTGCACGAACACCATCACCATCGTTGCCAGCAACGCGACCACGACGCCGGTCATCCAGCCGAACATCCAGCCCAGCAACGCGCAGCCCGCCGCGACGAGCGCAGTGCGCAAGGCGGCGGGTACCCAGAACAGCAATTTTGGATTCATGAGACTAGGTTTTCTCCGACAACATATAACCAACGCTGCGCACGGTCTTGATCAGGTGCTCGGCTTCTTTCAACGCTTTGCGCAGGCGCAGCACGTGCACATCCACCGTACGCTCCTCGATCACCACGTGGTCGCCCCACACCTTGTCGAGCAACTGGCTGCGCGAAAACACGCGCTCCGGGTGGGCCAGCAGGAATTTGAGCAGCTTGTACTCGGCGTGGCCGATGTCGATCTTCTGGTCGTCCATCGACACCGTGCAGCTGACCGGGTCGAGCGCGATATTGGCCGCCCGCATGGTCGATTGCGCGTGCTCCGGGCTCTTGCGGCGCAGCAGCGCACGGGCGCGGGCCAGCAGTTCGCGCGGCGAGAACGGCTTGGTGACGTAGTCGTCGGCGCCGGTGTTCAGGCCTGCCAGCTTGTCCTCTTCCATGCTCTTTGCAGTGAGCATGATGACCGGAATTTCCTGGAAATTGCGGTCGGAACGGATGCGCGCCAAGAGGCGCAAGCCGGTTTGATCCGGCAACATCCAGTCGAGCAAAATCAGCTGCGGCGTGCGGGTCTGGATGAACTCCCACGCCTCGCCCACGCTTTGCACCGCGCAGCAGTTCCAGCCTGCCTCACGCAGCGAAAAAGTCACCAACTCGACAATCGCCGGTTCATCTTCCACGATCAGTACGGTGGTTTTATCGGATGCCATATCTTCGTATTTCTTTACTGTGCAGGTTCGATGTTGTCTTCGATGACAGGCGCGGTCTTGGTGTGACGGATGTCCTTGCCTTCAACCACGTAGATCACGTACTCGGCGATGTTCTTGGCATGGTCGCCGATGCGCTCGATGGCCTTGGCCACCCATAGCGTGTCGAGCGCGGCCGAAATCGTGCGCGGATCTTCCATCATGAACGTGATCAGGTTGCGCATGATCGAGCGGAATTCGTGGTCGATCACGGCATCCTGGGCGATCAGTTTCAGGGCCTGGACACCGTCGTTGCGTGCAAAGGCGTCGAGCGCATCGTGCAGCATGTCGCTGGTGTTGTTGGCGATGTTGCGCACCATTTCGTAGTGATTGACGGTGGCGGTGCCGCGCGAGTGCAGCGCCTTGGCGGTGCGGGCGATCTTGGTCGCTTCGTCGCCGATGCGCTCGAGGTCGGTAATCACCTTGATGGTGGCCATGATGGTGCGCAGGTCGTTGGCGGCCGGCTGGCGGCGCACGATCAGGTGGCTGCAGGCGTCGTCGAGCGACACTTCGAGCTGGTTGACGGTGTCGTCTTCGCGCATCACGCGGTCGGCGCGTTCCGGGTTGCCGATGCGAAAGCACGTCATGGCGTCGAGGAACTGGGTCTCGACGATGCCGCCCATCAAGAGCACCTTCGAGCGGATTGCTTCGAGTTCGTTATCGTATTGTTTGGATGAGTGTTCACCGATCATGCCGATTCTCCGTATTGTCGTATTATAAGTTCGATCAGCCGAAGCGGCCGGTGATGTAATCCTGGGTTTCCTTGCGGGCAGGATTCATGAAGATCTGGTCGGTCTCGCCGAACTCCACCAGCTCGCCCAGATACATGTAGGCGGTGTAGTCAGAGCAACGCGCCGCCTGCTGCATATTGTGGGTCACGATGGCGATCGTGTAGTCCTGCTTCAGCTCGCTGATCAGTTCTTCCACTTTCGAGGTCGAGATCGGGTCCAGCGCCGAGGTTGGCTCGTCGAGCAGCAGCACGTCCGGTTTCACCGCCACGCCGCGCGCGATGCACAGGCGCTGTTGCTGGCCGCCCGACAGCGACAGGCCGCTCTTGGTCAGCTTGTCTTTCACTTCGCCCCACAGGGCGGCTTTTTTCAGCGCCCATTCCACGCGCTCGTCCATCTCGCCTTTCGACAGGTCTTCGTACAGGCGCACGCCGAACGCGATGTTGTCGTAGATCGACATCGGGAACGGCGTCGGCTTCTGGAACACCATGCCGATTTTGGCGCGCAACATGTTCAAATCCTGGCCGGCCTCGAGGATGTTACGGCCACGGTACATGATCGAACCTTCGGCGCGCTGGCCAGGATACAGGTCGTACATGCGGTTAAGCGTGCGCAGCAGGGTCGACTTGCCGCAGCCGGACGGGCCGATGAAAGCCGTCACCTGGCGCTCATGGATGTTCAGGTTGACGTTGGTCAGGCTCTGGGTCTTGCCGTAGAAAAAATTCAGGTTCGAAATCGCGATGGTCGTGCGCTTGCCGGCGCCTGCTGGCGCGGAGGTCATTTCTGGGCTCAGTTGCGTATTCATTTTTTATCGATCGCTTTATAAGTGTCTGATAATCTTAATTCGGGATTTTTTGGCTGAACATGGTGCGCGAGACGATGTTGAGCGCCAGCACACTGAAGGTGACCAGCAGTGCGCCGCCCCAGGCCAGTTCGCGCCAGTTGTCGTACGGGCTCATGGCGAAGCCGTAAATCACCACCGGCAGGTTGGCCATCGGGCCATTCATGTCCTTGCTGAAGAACTGGTTGTTCAGGGCGGTGAACAGCAGCGGCGCGGTCTCACCCGAGATGCGGGCCACGGCCAGCAGCACACCGGTGATCACGCCGGCTTTCACGGCGCGCAGGCGCACCGTCATCGCCACCTTCCAGCGCGGCGCGCCGAGGGCAAACGCCGCTTCCAGCAGGCTGCTCGGTACCAGGCGCAGCATGTTGTCGGTGGTGCGCACCACGACCGGCACGGCGATCAGTGCCAGCGCGATCGAACCGGCATAACCGGAGTAATGGTTGGTGGTGGCCACGTAAGCGGCCCACACGAACATGCCGATCACGATCGACGGCGCCGACAGCATGATGTCGGTCACAAAGCGGGTGACAGCGGCCAGCTTGTTCTCGTTGCCGTACTCGGCCAGGTACATGCCGGCCAGGATGCCGATCGGCGTGCTCACCAGCGTGGACAGGCCGACGATCATGAAGCTGCCGAAGATGGCGTTGGCCAGACCGCCGCCTTCGCTTCCCGGCGCCGGGGTGCTCTCGGTGAACATGTTGACCGACAGGGCCGAGAAGCCGTTGATGATCAGCGTGATCAGGATCCAGGCCAGCACGGCCAGGCCCAGCGACATCGCCAGCACCGACATGGCGATACCCATGCGGTGACGGAACAGGCGCTTGCGGTACACCTTGTTCATCGGAACGATCGGTTCCTGCGGGTTGATGGCGGCTTGGTTCATTTGAGGCCTTCCTTGCGGGACATGCCAACCAACATCAGTTTGGCGGCGGACAGGACGATAAAGGTGATGACAAACAGGATCAGTGCCAGCGCAAACAGCGAGGACGTGTGCAGCACGGTGTCCGATTCGGCGAATTCGTTGGCCAGGGTGGAGGCAATCGAGTTACCGGCAGCGAACAGCGAGAACGACAGCTTGTTGGCGTTACCGATCACAAACGTTACCGCCATGGTCTCGCCCAGGGCGCGGCCCAGGCCCAGCATCACGCCGCCGACCACGCCGGTCTTGGTATATGGCAGCACGATCTTGCGCACCACTTCCCAGCGGGTGCAGCCAAGGCCGTAAGCCGATTCTTTCAGTACCGCCGGCACGATCTCGAACACGTCGCGCATCACCGACGAGATGAACGGGATGATCATCACGGCCAGGATCAGGGCTGCGGTCAGGATGCCGATGCCCATGGTCGGGCCGCTGAAGAAGGGTCCGATGATCGGCAGCACGCCCAGGGTGCTTTTCAGGAACGGCTGCACGTAGTCGCCGAACAGCGGCGCGAACACGAACAGGCCCCACATGCCGTAGATGATCGACGGCACGCCAGCCAGCAGTTCGACCGCGGTACCGAGCGGGCGGCGCAGCGAGGCGGGGCAAATTTCGGTGAGGAACAGCGCAATGCCAAAACTGATCGGGAACGCGATCAGCAGGGCGATGCCGGAGGTGGCCAGGGTGCCGACGATGGCGATCATGGCGCCGTACTGGTCGTTGACCGGGTCCCACTCCACGCGGGTGATGAAGCCGGGGCCGAACTCCTTGAAGGCAGGCCAGGCGCCGACCATGAGCGAAATGATAATGCCGAGCAGCACCAGCAGCACCGACAGGGCGAACAGCATGGTGGTCTTGTGGAAGATGAAATCCTGGATGCGCTGCTTGCGCATGGTCCGCATCATCGATTGCATGGCGGCTTGGTCAGCGGCGGTGGCCTGCGCGGTAGAAAACTGCGAGGCCGGCTCCGGTTTTGGAATTGGCGTGGAAGTGATGTCAGCGCTCATATTGTTATCTCGGGAAGGTAAGCTAGCCTGCGATGTCCACATGGGCATCGCAGGCTAACCCCCTCACCGCCCGATGATGCGGCGGTGAAGGGAATCAGGGTCTTAGTACAGTGCCTTGCCCGAAGCGTCTTTCAGGTTGGCTTTCCACGATTCCTGCACCAGTTTCACAACCGAGTCAGGCAGTGGTACGTAGTCCAGTTCGACAGCCGACTTGCCGCCGTTCTTGAAGGCCCAGTCGAAGAACTTGACGACTTCCTTGCCCTTGTTGGCGTCCGGCTGCACTTTGTGCATCAGGATGAACGACACGCCGGTGATCGGCCACGAGTTTTTACCCGCCTGGTCGGTCAGCACCACGCCGAAGCCCGGGGTCTTGGTCCACTCGGCGTTGGCAGCAGCGGCCTTGAAGAACTCGTCGTCAGGCTGCATGAAGTTGCCGTCCTTGTTTTTCAGCTGGGTGTGCTGCATCTTGTTCTTCTTGGCGTACGCCCACTCGACGTAACCGATCGAACCCTTGATACGCTGCACGTTGGCGGCAACGCCTTCGTTACCCTTGCCGCCCACGCCCACGATCCACTTCACTGCGGTGCCGGCGCCGATCTTCGATTTGAAGTCAGGGCTGGTTTTCGACAGGTAGTCGGTGAACAGGAACGAGGTGCCCGAACCGTCGGCGCGGTGCACCACGGTGATGTCTTCGGCTGGCAGCTTGACGCCCGGGTTGATGGCGGCGATGCCGGCATCGTTCCACTTGGTGATCTTGCCCAGGTAGATGTCGGCCACGATCGGGCCGGTCAGTTTCAGTTGACCCGGTGTCAGGCCTGGCACGTTGACTACGGTCACCACGCCGCCCATGATGGCCGGGAACTGCATCAGCCCTTCGGCGTCCAGGTCTTCTGCCTTCATTGGGGCATCGGAGGCGCCGAAATCGACGGTCTTGGCTTTGATTTGCTTGATGCCGGCGCCCGAACCGACGGACTGGTAGTTCAGGCCATTGCCGGTGGAAGCTTTGTAGGTCTCAGCCCATTTTGCATAGATTGGGTACGGGAAGGTAGCGCCGGCGCCGGTCATATCGGCAGCGGTGGCAGCGGACGAGAGAGCCATCATGGCGCAGGCACCGACTACCAGGGAAGAGATCAGTTGTTTCATTCGCATTTCAAAGTCCTTTGTTATGACAGGTTAGGATGCTGCGAAGTCTAACCGGCCAATATGACAGGTTTATGACATGGTGAAAAAATGTCCAAAAAGAAGTTTTTTACCGCGTCAGGCCCCTCTGCCCTATGAAAACAGGTGTCTGTCATGAAGCAATACCGCGATTGTGACAGCTGCATGTCATATATGACGAGCCAAATTTCGGCTTTATGACAGCCGGGTTTCCCAGTTTGTCACAAACTTGTCATAATTGGTCTTTACACTGTTGCATCATTACTCTGTTGGATTACAGAATAGAATGACCTTAACTGCAAAGTGACCAAAGAGACATGAAGCCTGATGTGCATGCCGAAGTCGGCAAGAATTCCGCGTTCCTCGACCGCGAGCTGTCGCAACTGATGTTCAACCGCCGGGTGCTGGCGCAAGCCGAAGACAAAAGCATTCCCTTGCTCGAGCGCTTGCGCTACTTATGCATTGCCAGCAGCAACCTCGATGAATTCTTTGAAGTACGCGTCGCCAGCCTGCTGGCTGCCGCCGGCACCGACGGCGTGCTGGCCACCCACCCCGCCCTGCTTGCCACCCTCTCCCGCATCAGCAACGAATGCCACGCGCTGGTCACTGACCAATACAATATTCTCAACCAGGAAGTACTGCCCCAGCTCGCCGCCAGCGGCGTGCACCTGGTCCGCCACAACGAGCGCACCGACGCCGAACGCGCGTGGGTCAAGGAATATTTCGATACCGAGGTGCGTCCGCTGCTGACCCCGATCGGCCTCGATCCGGCCCACCCGTTCCCGCAGGTGGTTAACAAGAGCCTCAATTTCATCGTCTCGCTGTCGGGCAAGGATGCCTTCGGGCGCGGCACGGCGATTGCGATTCTGAAAGCGCCACGGGTGCTGCCGCGCGTGATCCGACTGCCCGACGACCTGTCCGACCGTGGCGGCATTTCGTTCTGCCTGCTCTCGTCGGTGATCCACGCACATATCTCGGATTTGTTCGCCGGGCGCGAAGTGATCGCCTATTCACAGTTCCGCGTGACCCGCGACAGCGACCTGTGGGTGGACGAGGATGAAGTGAAAAACCTGCGCCAGGCGCTCAAAGGCGAGTTGCAGGGCCGCCAGTTCGGCACGTCGGTGCGGCTGGAAGTGGCGATCAACTGCCCGCCCGAACTGTCGCAATTCCTGCTCGACCAGTTCGGCCTGCAGCAAAGCCGGCTGTATGCGGTGAACGGCCCGGTCAACCTGGTGCGGCTCACCGAGATCATGGATCACGTGGAAGATCCGTCGCTGCGCTTCACGCCTTTCTTCCCCGGCAATGCGCAAAAGCCGGGCAGCGCCGACATCTTCGCCGCCCTGCGCGCACATGACATCTTGCTGCACCACCCGTTCCAGTCGTTCCAGACCGTGATCGACTTTATTCGCAGCGCAGCGCACGACCCTGCCGTGGTGGCGATCAAGCAGACGATTTACCGCACCGGCATGAATTCCGATCTGATGGAAGCCCTGATCACGGCCGCGCGCGCCGGCAAGGAAGTGACCGTGATCGTCGAGCTGAAGGCGCGCTTCGACGAAGAAGCCAATATCAACTGGGCAGACAAGCTCGAGCAGGCCGGCGCCCAGGTCGTGTATGGCGTGGTGGGCCTGAAAACCCACGCCAAGGTGGCGCTGGTGATCCGTCGCGAAGAAGGCAAACTGAAGTATTACGCTCACCTGGGCACCGGCAACTACCACCCCACCACCACCAAGTTCTATACCGACTTCGGCTTGCTGACCTGTCACCCCGGCATCAGCCAGGAAGTGAACGAGGTGTTCATCCACCTGACCAGCCTGACCAAGCCGCACCGCCTCAACCATTTATGGCTGGCGCCGTTCGCCCTGCAAAACGAGATCATCAAGGCGATCCGCAACGAAGCGCGCATTGCACGGGCCGGGCGGCCGGGGCGGATTATTGTTAAGATGAACGCGCTGGTGGACGAATCGGTGATCCGCGCGCTGTACGCGGCGTCCAAGGACGGCGTCAAGATCGACCTGATCGTGCGCGGCGCCTGTACCCTCAAGCCGGGCGTGCCGGGACTGTCGGAAAACATCAAGGTGCGCTCGATCATCGGCCGCTTCCTCGAACACAGCCGCATCTATTATTTCCGCAACGACCTGGCGCACGACGTCATGCTGTCGAGCGCGGACTGGATGAGCCGCAACCTGTTCCGCCGCATCGAGGTGGCCTTCCCGATTCTGGACAAGTCGCTCAAGCGGCGCGTGATGTCGGAAGGATTGAACCCGTATCTGAAGGACAACCGCAATGCCTGGGAACTGGAACCGGATGGCCACTACCAGCGCCGCAAACCGCGCGGCAAGCAAGGCGGCTTTTCAGCGCAACAGTATTTGATGGACTCGCTTGGGACGCCTGGCAGCCATCTCGAGTAACCATAGGAGAAACACATGGATCTGATTTTGTGGCGTCATGCGGAGGCCGAAGACCCGGCACCCGGCATGTCCGATCTGGAACGCGCGCTGACCGGCAAGGGCGTCAAGCAGGCGCGCCGCATGGGCCAGTGGCTCGACTCGCAACTACCGGACAGCTGCCGCATCCTGGCCAGCCCGGCCGTGCGCACGCTGCAGACGGTGGAAGCGCTGGGCCGCAAGTTCAAGCTCCACACCGACCTGGCGCCCGGCGCCGACCCGGCCGACATCCTGAAAGCGGTCAACTGGCCGGGCAACAAGGATTCGGTGCTGGTGGTGGGCCATCAACCCACGCTGGGCATGGTGGCAGCGCTGCTGCTGGCAGGCGAAGACCTGGACTGGGATATCCGCAAGGCCAGCGCGTGGTGGTTTTCGCAGCGCGAGCCGGGGGATCCGGGCAGTGTGTATTTGAAGGCGGTGATGAGCGCGGACCTGGTCAAGTAGGTCCAGTAGCGGCAGATTCGTCATTCCCGCGCAGGCGGGAATCCAGTGTCGTCGAACAAGGTTGACCTTGGCTTGAGCCAACCCGGCGCGCAAAAATTGGATTCCCGCCTACGTGGCGGTCCGCCGATGCGGACTGGATCTAGCGACCGGTCTTGAACTTGGTGTACGTGCGCGTAATCACGCGGCGGATATCTGCTGGCACCGCTTCCGGCGCCGCCATGCGCTGCTTGTCGGCATCGGACAGGAAGATGGTCTTGTTGCCGGCGATATCCTTGCGCACGAACTTCATGCTGGCCGTATTCGGATTGGCGTAGAACACCTTGTTGGTCAGGCTGGCATGCACTTCGGGGCGCATGATGTAGTTGATCCACAGGTGGGCGTTGTTCGGGTGCGGGGCGTCGGCCGGGATGGCCATGGTGTCGAACACCAGCGCGGCCGGGGTTTTCGGCACCAGCACTTCGATCACGTTACCGTTCTTGGCGTCCAGCGCGCGTTGACGGGCGATGTTGATGTCGCCGGACCAGCCCAGCGCCACGCATACCGCGCCATTGGCCATGTCGTTGATGTAACCCGACGAGCTGAACAAGGTGACGTTGGGACGAATGGTTTGCAGCAGCTTGCCCGCTTCCGCGTAGTCGGCGGCGCTCTTCGAGTACGCCGGTTTGCCCAAGTACATCAGCGCGGCCGGCAGCACTTCGGACGGCGAATCGAGGAACGACACGCCGCACGACTTGACCTTGGCGGCATACTTGGGATCGAACACCAGGTCCCAGGCATTGGCCGGCATCGGCATGCCGCCCAGCGCGGCCTTCACTTTGTTGACGTTGATGCCGACCGTGGTGTAACCCCACAGCCAGTCCACCAGGTATTCGTTGTTCGGGTCGATGCTGGCCAGTTTGGCCTGGATCGCCGGGTCGAGGTTTTTCAGGTTGGGCAGCTTCGATTTGTCGAGCTTGCGCAGCAGCTTGCCTTCGATTTGCAGGCGCGCCCACTGGGCGGTGGGCACCACGACGTCGTAGCCCGATTTGCCGGCGACGAGCTTGGAGTTCAGGATTTCGTTGTTATCGAAAACATCATAGCGCACCTTGATGCCGGTCTCTTTCTCGAAATTCTTGACCGTGTCTTCCGCGATATAGTCGGACCAGTTATAGATGTTGAGGACTTTTTCCTCTTGCGCCTGGGCTTGCGCCAGGCCAGTCACCATCCAACCTGCCACCGCCAGCACGCCAACGAACTTTCCTGCCATAACACCTCCGAGTGGGATTCATACACAAGCCGTGATGATCGGGCATCGGACGCTTGCGCGCAAGCGGTTCGTTTGGATTTCAGGCCCGCCTTCAGCCAAGCATATCGAACAGCGTGCCGGTGGACCCGGCGCCGCCGGTGCCGAACATGCCGCCGCCGGTGCCGGTCTGCGACTGCGCCGAGTACAGCGCCGCCAGCGCGGTGGCCTGGGCCGTGAGCGCCTTGGTCAGCGCAGCGCGCTTGGTGTTGGTGGCGTCGAGTTCGCGGTTGGCCTGGGTGGTCTCGCGGCTGATCACGCTGCTTTTATCGGTAAACGACTTGGCCTTGGCGCCCATCAGGTCGGCCAGGCCCTTGCCGTCGTTGGTAAACAGCTTGGCCACCTGCGACGAGTCGGCCGTAATCGCCGCCTGCATCTTCTTGTCGTCGATTACCAGGTTGCCGTCCTTGCCCTGGCTCACGCCAGCGGCCGCCAGCGCCGACGTCGAGACGTTGCCGCCCCCGGTCTTGAGCAGCAGGTCCATCTGCATGGTGACCTGGCCGATCGCGGTATCGCCCTTGAGGGCGCCACTGGACAGGGTTTTCAGCTTGGCGTTGAGGTCGTTGTAGGCGGCCACGAAGGTTTTCAGGTTATCGCCGATCTTGCTGGCGTCCTGGCTGATGGTGATGGCGGCCTTGCCCTTGCCGGTGAGCGTGAGCGCGGCACCCTCGATGCCCTTGTTCTTGTCCAGCGTATTGCTGGCGCTCTTGATCTCTTTGCCATCGACCGTCAGGATGGCGTCCTGGGCGGCCGTGGTTTGCTTGAAGCCCTGCTTGCCTTTTTCGTCGGGATCGTAGCCGAGCAGGTTTTTCAGCGCGGCGTCGCCGCTGACGCTGATGCGCATGCTGTTGGCTTCGCCGCTCTGGCCGGCGATCGACAACGACACCTTGCCGTCGTCGCCCTTCTCTACCTTGACGTCCACGCCGGCCGCCTTGAACGCGGCCGCGATGCCCTCGACCGTGTTGTTGCTGCTGTCGATCGAAATGGTCTTGCTGGTCGCCGTGCCGTTGGTCGTGAAACCCTTGTCGCCGGCAGTGCCGAAGTCGATCTTGACGGTGGTGGGCGCGCCGGTGCCGACCTTGGCGGTGGCCGAACTGAACTCGGCACTGGTCAGAAACTGGCCCTGCGCCAGTTGCTGCACATTGATCGCGTACGTACCGGCCTTGGCGCCGCCGGTGGACGTGGACGTGGCCACGGTTTTATCGGAACTGGCGGCCGAGGTGGACAGGCCGCTGCCGGTCAGCGCCGCAGCGATGGACTGGAAATTCGACAGCGCGCTTTGCAACTGGCCCAGGCCCGACAGCTTGGTCTGGCTGCTGGTGAGCGCGGCGTTGAGCTTGGTGGCGCCATTGTTTTGCGAGAGCATGGTCTGTTCGACGCGCTTGTAGACGTCGGCGCTGATCGGGGAGGCGGCAGCGCCGGCGGCGTTGCTGGCGGAACTGGTAAGCGGATTGATGGCCATAGCGGGGTCTCGGCTGATGTCGGCAGTTATATATACCAACAGTATGCTACAGAAACTGTATTTCAAAGCGATGAACAGACCGGCAATTTTGCCTCATTACACTGCGGTTACCTGTTGGCAGCTCTCTTCCTTATGGATCATTGACTTTCAATGCACAATTACCAGTCTGTCATTGACTTTGTAATGCGAATCGTTATCATTGCGCTTTTCGTCTGGCAGTTTCAATTTTTGTTTTACTAACGGGAACCTTTTATAACCATGAATCAGCAAGCACACGCCCGCACGGGTCTTCACCTCCATCGTCTCGCGGTCGCTGTCGCGCTTGCTCTACCATGTTTACCATTGCTGGCCCAGGCCGAGGAAACCGGCAAGGATGCAGTACTGCCGCAGGTAACCGTCTCCGGCATCAAGTCGGACGACACTTCTGACACGTACGCCGTCCGCAATGCCCGCACCGCCACCCCGCTCGACCTGTCGCTGCGCCAGACGCCGCAGTCGGTCACCGTGATCACCCAGCAGCGGATCGAAGACCAGGGCCTGCAAACCGTGTCCGACGTGATCAACAACGCCACCGGCGTGGCGGTCAACCAGTACGAAAGCAACCGCGCCGACTTCAATTCGCGCGGTTTCGAGATCGACAACCTGCAAATGGATGGCATTCCCACCACCTGGGAACAGCAATGGAGCGGCGGCGAGATCCTCAGCAGCCTGGCCATGTACGACCGCGTGGAAATCGTGCGCGGCGCCACCGGCCTGATGACCGGCGCCGGCAATCCATCGGCCGCCATCAACCTGGTGCGCAAGCGCGCCACCAGCAAGCAGCTGACCGGCACCGCAGAAGTGGCGCTCGGCAGCTGGAGCGACCGCCGTGGCACGGTCGATGTGTCCACGCCGCTCACCCAGTCCGGCAACGTGCGCGCCCGCGTGGTCGGCGAAATCCAGAAAGCCGACAGCTTCACCGACAAGCTGAGCAAGGACAACAGCACCTTCTACGGCACCGTCGAAGCGGACCTGACCCCGCGCACGCTGCTCTCGGTGGGCTACAGCCGCCAGAAGACCGACACCGATCACCCGATGTGGGGCGGCCTGCCCTACTGGTATGCCGATGGTTCGCGCACCAACTGGGACGAGTCGAAAACCTCGAGCGTCGACTGGTCGCGCTGGGACACCTCGTACAACAACGCCTTCGCCAACCTCGAACACACGTTCGACAACGGCTGGAAGGTGCGCGCCACCTATTCCAACGGCAAGCGCAAGTCGGACTCGGTGTTGCTCTACCTGTACGGCAACCCGGACCGCGCCACCGGCACCGGCATGGGCGCCTCGGCCGGCTGGTACATTACCGAAACCAAGCAGGAAGACGCGGGCCTGCATCTGAGCGGCGCGTTCGACCTCGCCGGCCGCCAGCACGAAGCGGCATTCGGTTACATGCACGCCAAGCAAAAATTCAATTCCGATACGCGCGGGGCCGACTACGGCCTGGGCCTGTTCGTCGCTCCGGCGCCTGCCGACTTCAACAACTGGAACCCGTCCGCCTATGCGCCGCCGACCTGGGGCGCGCGCACGTTCTACCAGCGTTCGGAAACCACCCAGGACGGCCTGTATGGCGTGGGCCGCTTCTCGCTGGCCGATCCGCTCAAGCTGATCGTCGGCGCCCGCGTGACCAAGTACGAAAAAACCGGCAACCTGGCCGGCGCCACGCCGTACCGCCTCAAGTTCGACGACGAAATCACGCCATACGCGGGCCTGATCTATGACGTCAGCAAGCATTACTCGGTCTACACCAGCTACACGGAAATCTTCCAGCCGCAAAATGCGGTCGATATCAACCGCGTGACGCTCGACCCGATCCGCGGCAAGAATGTCGAAGCCGGCGTCAAAGGCGAGTTCCTCGATGGCCGCGTCAACGCCTCGCTGGCGCTGTTCAAGATTCGCCAGGACAACCTGGCGCAGGCAGTGGGCGTGATTCCCGGTACTGCCGACACGTATTCCGAAGCGGTACGGGGCGCCACCAGCAAGGGTGTCGAGCTCGAAGTCTCGGGCGAACTGGCGCGCGGCTGGAACGCCAACGCCGGTTACACGCACTACAGTGCCCAGACCGCCAGCGGCGATCCGTTCAACAGCAACTACCCGCGCGACCTGTTCCGCGTGTTCACCACCTATCGACTCGATGGCGCCCTGGCGGGCCTGACGGTGGGTGGCGGCGTCAACTGGCAAGGCCAGACCTACACGGTCACCTCGAGCGCGCCGGCAGGCAATACCACCAACAACCGCCTGCAGCAGGATTCGTACGCCCTGGTGAACCTGATGGCGCGCTACGAGATCAACCCGAACTGGTCGGCGCAGCTGAACGTCAACAACCTCACCGACAAGCGCCATTTCGGCATGTCGGCAGCGTTCAACCAGCTCAATTTCCAGGCGCCGCGCAGCGTGAGCGGCACGCTCAAGTACCGTTTCTGATGGTGTGATCCGGTAGTCACGGCCGGCGCCCTGGTGCGCCGGCTTTTTTTATGGCGCGGCCCATTGCGCCGGCGCCGAACCGAGTTCGCTGGCGCCCTGCGGCCACGCCATCGCCATGCCGGCAACGGCCACCGGCGCACGCAAGCGCCGCGCCGGTCCCCAGGCGGTGTGCTCGAGTGCCAGTGCGTAATCGTCGGGCGCAACCGGCGCCAGCTGGACGCCACCGATTTCGCCCTCGGTGGTCATCAGCAAGGCCGCCGTGCGCGCCAGCGACAGCCGTGCCTGCGTGGCGCGCTGCTGCGTCACCCGCGTGATCAAGCCACGCACCACGGCTGCGGCCATCAAATAGCCGGTGGCATGATCGAGCGCCTGCACCGGCAACGGCACCGGCTTGCCGGCGCCGCTGGCCTGCATGCCGTGAGCGGCGATGCCGCAACTCATCTGCACCAGGCTGTCGAAGCCACGCCGACCGGTCCATGGTCCGCTCCAGCCGTAGGCGTCGAGGCACACATCGACCAAGCGGGGATTGGCTTGCCGGCGATAGTTTTCATCATAGCCCAGTCGTGCCAGTGCTTCGGGCCGGTAGCCATGCACCAGCACGTCCGCTTCGGCCAGCAGTTGCTCGAACACGGCGCGATCGGGCGCGTGGTGCAGGTCAAGCCGGGCGCAGCGCTTGCCCGGAGTGACTTCGGGAATCACGCCCGGCTCGTTCCAGTCCGGCGCATCGATGCGCAGCACCTCGGCGCCGTAGCCGGCCAGAAAGCGCGTGGCCACGGGACCGGCCAGCACCCGCGTCAAATCGAGCACTTTTACACCAGCCAGCGGCCGCGCTTCCGCACCGGTCCTTGAACCGGTCCTCGTGCCGGCCCACGCGACCGCCCCGCCGCATGGCCGCGTGTCGAAGGCGATCAGTGGCTCGCTGGCGACTGCCAGTCCTTGTGGATGCGCGTGCCAGTCGCCGGCCGAGCGCATCTGCGCGGCGCAGCCGCGATTGGCCACCATTGCCGCTTCCAGCGCCGCCCCCTGCCACTGCGCCACCGCCTGTTCGACGGCCTGGCGGTCGGGCGCGCAGCCGAGCACGTCGAGCGCAGCGCGGCGGTGGTGCGGCGCATTGGTGTGCAGCCGTATCCAGCCGTCGAGACAGGCATAGTCGCCAGCCACCGCATCCCACAACGCCGGGCGCTCCCAGCCGACCGGCGCCAGCGACCAGCCGAACCACAGCGAGGCCAGGCGGCGGTCCACGCTGACGGGCGCCTCGCTTGCGCCCCGCAGCGCGGCCAGCTCGCGCACCGCCAATGCCGCTGCGCCGATCGCGGCGGCAGCCAGATCGGTCACCGCGTAGTACGATGGCAAGTTGCCGTGGCCGGTAAAGCTGACAGCATCGGTGGCCGGCGCCGGCAGTTCCAGCGCCGACCAGATGGTGGCCAGCAGGTGGTGGGAGAGCGCAGTCATGGGGTTCCTCGCAGCAGTGATCGTGCGCCGAGCTTAGAACTGCGCGCGCCAGCGGTCAATCTTGATTTGAATCGCCAACATGGGAAGAACGATGGCCTGGGTACAAGACGTGCAGCATTGATGCAATTACGAGCGGTACGAAAACCAGACCCGGCGCTTCCGGTCGATGGCGTGGAATATCAAAAAGCGATGCGTGCAGAATGACCACCGTCGCGGCACTCCGGCGGATAAGACAGTATCAGCGCAGGAACTTGTTGACAGTCGCCATGGTCGCCAGGTCGGGGCTGACGAAGGTGAAGCCGATCTTGAACTGGTCGCCGCTGAAGATGCAGTAGTTGACCTTGCAGCGGCTGTTCACCAGTTGGCCCTTGCCGTCCATGAAAAGCTCGAATGTGACTTGGCCCATGTGGCCAACCGCCAGCTTGTGGTCGTAGGTGAGCGAGACACCGGTGCCGCTGATATCGATGGTCCGACCTGGCTGTGGCGGCAGGCCATCCATTACCACGACTGCCTTGGCGCGCACGATTTTGCGTGCGGCGGAGCGTTGATCGACTAACAATTTCCTGTCCTTTTATTACGTAAAGAGCACTATTGCTCTACCAAACACGTAACAATACAGCTTTATTGGATTTCGCGCAGCTTGTTGAAGGCGTCGTCGATGCGATCCACCGCAATAATCGTCATCCCTTCGATCGGTTGCTTGGGCGCGTTGGCGCTCGGGATCATGGCGATCGAGAAACCGAGCTTGGCCGCTTCGCGCAGGCGCTCCTGGCCACGCGGGGCGGGACGGATTTCGCCGGCCAGCCCCACCTCGCCAAACACCACGAAGCCGCGCGGCAGCGGCTTGTTGCGCATCGACGAATTAATCGCCAGCAGCACGGCCAGGTCGGCCGCCGGTTCGGTGATTTTCACGCCGCCCACGGCGTTGATGAACACGTCCTGGTCGAACGCGGCAATGCCGGCATGGCGGTGCAACACCGCCAGCAGCATGGCCAGGCGATTCTGCTCGAGGCCCACCGACAGACGCCGTGCGTTGGGCAAATGGCTGGCGTCGACCAGCGCCTGGATTTCCACCAGCAGCGGCCGCGTGCCTTCCTGCGTCACCATCACGCACGAGCCCGGCACCTGGTTATCGTGTTGCGACAAGAACAATGCCGACGGATTCGAAACGCCCTTCAGGCCCTTTTCGGTCATGGCAAATACGCCAAGCTCGTTCACCGCGCCAAAGCGATTCTTGATCGCCCGCACCAGGCGGAAGCTCGAGTGGTTGTCACCCTCGAAATACAGCACGGTATCGACGATGTGTTCGAGCACGCGCGGTCCGGCCAGCGCACCTTCCTTGGTGACGTGGCCGACCAGGATAATGGTCACACCGGTCTGCTTGGCCGCGCGCGTGAGCTGGGCCGCGCATTCGCGCACCTGCGCCACCGAGCCCGGCGCCGAGCTGAGCGCATCGGAATACACGGTCTGGATCGAGTCGATCACCGCCACTTCCGGCTTCAGGTCGGCCAGGGTGCCGAGGATTTTTTCCAGCTGAATCTCGGCCTGCAGTTTCAAATCGCGGGCGTCGATCATCAGGCGCTTGGCGCGCAGTGCGATCTGCGCGCCCGATTCCTCGCCGCTGACATACAGCACCCGCTTCATGTGCGAGACATTGGCCAGCGCCTGCAACAGCAAGGTCGATTTGCCGATGCCGGGGTCGCCGCCGATCAGCACCACGCCGCCGCTGACCAGGCCGCCGCCGAGCACGCGGTCGAATTCCTCGATGCCGGTACCGAAGCGCGGCACGTCGATGGCGTCGATATCGGCCAGCGACAGCACCGGCGCCGTCTGCGCCAGCGCCAGGTGTTGCGGTTGCGAATAGCGGTTGTTGCCGCCCTGCTCGACCACGCTCTCCACCATGGTGTTCCACTGCTGGCAGGCCGAACACTGGCCGGTCCACTTGTTGGCGACGTTGCCGCACTCGGTGCAGACGAAGTTGGTTTTTGCCTTGGCCACGGTTATCCCTCCACCACGGCCACGCGCGGCGCCAGCGCGCACATCAGCTCGTAGCCGATGGTGCCGGCGGCATTGGCCACCTCGTCGATCGGCAAGCCCTCGCCCCACAGGATCACCTGGCTGCCGACCCGGGCACCAGGAATGTCGGTGAGGTCCACCGTCAGCATGTCCATCGACACCCGGCCCACCAGGCGCGTGCGCACGCCATCGACCACCACCGGCGTGCCCAGCGGCGCGTGGCGCGGGTAGCCGTCGGCGTAACCGCAGGCCACCACGCCCACCCGCATCGGGCCGTCGGCCGTGAAGCGGCTGCCGTAGCCGACCGCGTCGCCGGCGGCGATGTCCTGCACGCCGATGATCTCGCTGCTCAGGGTCATGGCCGGCTTCAAACCATAGTCGGCCGCCGGTTTGCCGCCCGGCGTGCCGCCGTACAGCATGATGCCGGGACGCACCCAGTCGTTGCGCAACACGCCGTCCAGCTCGCCCTGGCGCAACACGCCGGCCGAATTGGACAGGCTGCGCATGCCGGGCAAGCCAGCCGCGCCGGCCTCGAAGCGGCGAATCTGCTCGGCGATCGGCAACAACGCATGACCGGCCTCGTCGGCGTTGGCAAAGTGGGTCATTAGGGTGATGTTGCCCACGCAAGCGAGGGCGACCAGCCGCGCGTGGGCAGCAGCGTAGGCCTCGGGCTTGAAGCCAAGCCGGTTCATGCCGGTATTCATCTTCAGGTGCAGGTCGAACTTGATGCCGCGCTCGCCCAGGTCGGCATCGGCCGCCTCCAGCCACTCGAGCTGCTCGGTGCAGTGGACCGCCGACTGCAGGCTGTAGCCGGCCATCGTATGCAGATCTTCAAAACCGAAGAAACCTTCCAATAAGATGATCGGCTTCTTCCAGCCCAGCTCGCGCAGGCGGATGGCGTTGTCGAGTTCGACCAGTGCCAGGCCGTCGGCGTCGGCAAAACCGCGCATGGCGCGTTCGAGTCCGTGGCCGTAGCCATTGGCCTTGAGCACGCCCCAGGCTTTGGCGCCGGGCGCACACGCCCGGACCACGGCCAGATTGTGCTGCATGGATGCGATGTGGATGGTTGCGATAAGCGGCCTGGGCATGGGGTTCTCTGCTCAATCTGTGAAGGCGGTATTCTACCAATTGTCCACACAATGCGGCCGCCGGCACACCGCTCAATTCTTGGGGTTACGAACAAAGCGTGGTATAAAGCAAGCCAATATAAGCTTTCAGGCAGTCCAGAATGAATCGTGGTTTTTATACCATCATGTCGGCGCAGTTCTTTTCTTCGCTGGCTGACAACGCATTGCTCTTCGTCGCGATTGACCTGTTGATCAACATGAATTCGCCCGGCTGGATCACGCCGCTGCTGAAGCTTTCATTCACCCTCTTTTACGTCCTGTTGGCGGCTTTTGTCGGCGCGTTCGCCGATTCGATGCCAAAAGGAAAAGTCATGTTCATCTCCAACCTGATCAAGGTTGGCGGATGCATGCTGATGTTTGCCCACGTTCATCCACTGGTTGCCTACGCCGTCGTCGGCTTTGGCGCGGCCGTGTATTCGCCGGCCAAGTACGGCATCCTGACCGAACTATTGCCAGCTGAAAAGCTCGTCGCTGCCAATGGCTGGGTCGAGGGTCTGACCGTGATGTCGATCATCTTCGGCACCGTGCTCGGCGGCGCGCTGGTCGGCGACCGGCTGTCGTCGGTATTGCTTGGTTTCGATATGCCGTTTGTCGATACCGGCATCGAAACGCCGACCGAGGCGGCGCTGTGCGTGGTCGTGGTGATCTATGCGCTGGCGGCCATCTTCAATACCCGCATCCCGGACACCGGCTGCGTGTATGGCCACCAGCAACGCAACCCCATCAAGCTGATCAGCGAATTCGCGACCTGCTGCGGCCTGCTGTGGAAAGACAAGCTGGGCCAGATTTCGCTGGCGGTGACCACCCTGTTCTGGGGCGCCGCGCAAACCCTGCAATTCATCGTGCTCGAGTGGGCCAACCGCACGCTCAAGCTGTCGTACGAGCAGGCGACCAGCCTGGTGGGCGTGGTGGCGATCGGCGTGGCGGTGGGCGCAATCCTGTCGGCGCGCAGCATCACGCTGCGCAAATCGCTGACCGTGATACCGGTCGGTATTGCCATGGGCGTGATCGTGATGGGCATGACCCTGGTGAAATCGGTGGCGCTGGCCTATCCGCTGCTGGTGCTGGTCGGCTTGCTGGGCGGCTTCTTCCTGGTGCCGATGAACGCCCTGCTGCAACACCGCGGCCACGTGCTGATGAGCGCCGGCCATTCGATCGCGGTGCAGAATTTCAATGAAAACCTGTCGATCCTGACCATGCTGGCAGCTTACTCGCTGATGCTGCGCGGCCATATGAACCTGAACGTGATCATCATGATATTCGGCATGTTCCTGGCGGGTACGATGCTGATGATCCTGCGTCGGCATCAGGCCAACCAGCGCGAGTTCGATTCGGTGTCGCTGATTGGCCAAGCCAAGCACTGACATACAGGGCCGTCAGCGTCGCGAGATTGGGTCCCCGCCTTGGCAGGGACGACGCGGCGCCAGCGTTACGGCAGTTTGCCGTCGCGGCGGTTTTGCGCCGCGCGGTCGCGCCAGTCGTCCGGGACGATAAAGCCGCGCCGCTGTTCGATCAGCCAGTCCCCTTCCTGCCGCAATACCGCCACCATCACCGGGGCCGACACTTGCGCCATCTGGCTTGCCAGTTCCGCTTGCAATGCTAGCCGGTCCATGCCGGCGTCTGCCGCAACTTTCAGCGGCGCCAGCCATTGCAGGCGCGGCATCACGCAGAACTGCTCATCCGGCAAACCGTCTACCTGCGCCAACGGCATCCAGAACCCCTGGCAATGCTCGCGCGAAATCCCCGGCGTGACGCCATGCGCCGCATCTGCCGGATAAAACAGCCAGCCCTTGACCAGCGCCTGCGCCCGGTCCACCGCCTGCGGCAACAGCGGCTGGGCAGCCGGGTGCTGCGCCAGCGCCAGTTGCTTGTCGAAAATCTTGCGCATCTTGGCGCCGAGAGTGTCGGCCAGGTTGGGGCCGATCAGGCCGTTGAAGTCGGCGCCGGCGGTAGCGGCATCGAGCAGGTAGAACTTGGTGGCGAATTCCAGGTGCACCAGCGCGGCGCCCTCGCGCAGCAGGAAGTCGAATTCGCCCACGGTATCGTTGCGGCTGGCGCGCACTTGCAGGCCGTGCGCCACCAGGGTGTGCTGGCTGGCGAAATAAAAGGCCAGCAACTTTTCAGCATACAGGCCCAGGCGCGAATAATGGCGTTCGCCAAGCGCGGCATCGAGCGGCGCCGGGTCCAGGTCAAGCGCGGCCAGCCAGTCGGCAACCTCAGGCGTTACCGGGCCGAGCGTGGCGATGCGGCCTTGCCAGTGCGGCGCGGCGGGGTCGAGCAGGTCGGGCGCATCGAGCAACCACGCCAGCGCCCGCACCCTCGGATGGTGCAAGTGGCCCCAGCGCTGCGCGAACCGCGCCTGATAAGGATCGGCAAAGGCGGCGGCGCTGGTGCCTCTATCGCCCCCGGGCCAGGGAATGGCAACTGCGCTGGCAGAGTCGCCGTTCACAGCAGCGGGCCCGGCCGGAGCGCCAGCGCTGTCGCTGTCGCCAGGGTCAGCCAAGAGCGGTCCTGGCCAGGCACAGGTCGCCCCAGGCCTTGGCCTTGTCCTCGGGGCGCGCCAGCAAATCGTCCGGGTGGTAGGTGGCCACCACTGGCAGATTGGCGTCGCCGTAGCGCATGACCTTGCCGCGTGCCGCCGGACCCATCATCAGGCCCTTGGCGGCGAACTGGCCGAAGGTCATGGCCATGGTGGCGCCGGTGAGCGCCAGTTCGCGGTCGAGGAAGGGCCGGCAGGCGGTCAGTTCGTCGGCGGTCGGATTGCGCTGGGCGCCATCATCGGCAGCCGGCCGGCATTTGACCAGGTGCGTGACATACACGTCGGCCTCCGGCTTGAGGGCGATGGCCTTGAACATATTGCCCAGCAACTGGCCGGCGTCGCCCGCCAGTGGGCTGATTTCGGTCTCGTCCAGCGCCGAGGGCGCGGCGGCGATCGCCAGCCAGGCTGCCTGCTGCGGGCCACGACCGTTGACGGCGTTGCGGCGGGTGGCAGCCAGCGGACAACGGGTGCAGTTCGATACCGCCGCCTGCAAGGCCGGCCAGTCCATCGTGGCGATGGCTGCGTCGGCCACCGGCTGCACCGGGCGCGGACGCACGGGCGGTGGCGGCGTGGCCGCAGGCACGTCGTCGAACCAGGCGGTCGATTCGTCGTCGGAGGCGACCACTGGCGACGTGGCCGGATGCGGCGCCGGCAACGGTGGCCGGGATGCGGCCGGTTCAGCTGCTTGTGTCTGCATGGATGCTGGCGCCGATGCGGGTGCCGCAGGGTGAGCTGGTGCGTCTGTCGCTTGCGCCTGTTCGACTGCCTGTGACCAGGTGACCGGCGCAGGCGTGGCGGGCACCGGCCCAGCTGCCGGCGGCCGGACTGGTGCAGCCGGCATGGCAACCTCAGACGTGGCCATGCCCTCGGCCTGCGCTGCTGCGTCGGCAGCAGCATCGCCACCATCGCCGGGCTCGAACCCCGTGCCGGCAGCGCGCAACTTCCACAGCGCGCCCACGCCCATTTCTTCCAGGAACACCGCATTGCGGGGCGAGATAGTCATACGTCGAACCGCATCACGATGGCGTCCTCGCGTAACTGGTTCGCTGCCGGGTAGTAACCCTTGCGGCGACCGATCTGTTTGAATCCGTAGCGCTCGTAAATGGCGAGCGCGCGCGTGTTGGACGGCCGTACTTCCAGCAGCACCGACGCCATGCCGAGCCCGCGCGCGCAGGCTACCGACTGGTTCAGCAACAGGTGGCCGAGCCCCTGGCCCTGCCGGTCCGCCGCCACCGCCACGTTGAGCAGGTGTACCTCATCGACCATCGGCATCACCAGGAAATAGCCGAGCAGCGCCCCGCCCTGGTCGCGCAGCACCCAGGCCTGGTAGCCGCTGTCGAGCGAATCGGCAAAATTGGCCATGCTCCACGGGTATGGATACACGCTCTGTTCGAGCGCCAGCACCTCGCCCAGGTCGGCGCGCTGCATCGGCTCGTAGCGCAGCCGCGCCAGGTCCCACGCCTGCTTCATGCGCCACCCGCCGCTTTGGCAGCCTTGTCGGCCTTCTCAGCGTTGATGTCGCGCCGCTCGGCCTGGGTGTAGGCAACCTTGTTACGCAGATACAGCGGCTGTGCTTCGGCCGCCGTCACCGTGCGGCCGGCGGCCAGCGCCAGGCTGGCCAGCTGGGCGATCTGTTCGGCATGGGGCATCACGTCAGCATAAACCTCGGCAACACCGGCAAACGCCTCGGCATACGCCGACAAGCCATTGCCGCAGAACACCGGCGCACCGTGCGCCTGCACCGCATCCGGCGCCGACAGCACAGCTGGCTGCACCAGCTGCGGTGCGCCCACGGCAGCACCATCGAAACGATATTGCGCCCAATACACCTCGCCCATGCGCGCATCGAGCACGGCCACCACATCGGCAGCGCCATGGCGCTGGTGGCAGGCCAGGGCCATGGCGTCGAGCGTGACTACCGGCACCACCGGCAGGTTGGCGCCGAAGGCCAGGCCCTGGGCCACGCCGCAAGCCGTGCGCACGCCGGTAAACGAGCCGGGGCCGGCGCCGAAGGCAATCGCGCTGCAGTCGTTGAGGCTGATGCCGGCTTCGGCCAGCAATTCCTGGATCATCGGCAGGACCGACTGCGAATGGGTACGCACGCCCGAGGACGCGCGGCTGATCACGGTGTCGCCGCGCAACAGGGCGACCGAGGCCGCCTCGGACGAGGTTTCGATGGCGACAATAGTGGTGGGAGGGGTGGAAATTGTAGGCATCCCGCATTTTAACCCGGCACGCCGGCCGGCGCGACCCTGCGCCCGGATGTAAAATACGTCCTTTGGACCGCAGAGAACGCCGCCAACACCATGCACAGCATTACCCTCAACTCCGACAACCGCGAACAGGTGGCGGCCGCGCTGGCTGGCGACCGCTGGATCGTCGCCTGCCTGTGCGCGGCCTGGTGCGGCACCTGCGACAGTTACCAGGCCAGTTTCGAGAGCGTGGCCGCGCGCCACCCGGACAAGCTGTTCCTGTGGATCGACATCGAAGACCACGCCGATATCGTCGGCGACCTCGACGTGGAAAACTTCCCCACCCTGCTGATCCAGCACCACGAGCTGGTGGCGTTCTTCGGCACCATGCTGCCCGACCCGGCGCTGGCGCACCGGCTGGTGCAGGCGCAAACCGAGATCTCCGACGCCGACATGACCGAGATGATCGTCAACAGCGAGGAACGCGCGCGCTGGCAGCGCGAATGCAACCTGCGCGCGCTGCTGCGTAACGCCCTGTCATGACGATAAGCTGAGCGGCAGGCTGCGCAAGCGCTTGCCCGTCAGCTTGAACACGGCGTTGGCCACGGCCGGCGCGATCGGCGGCACGGCCGGCTCGCCCATGCCCTCCGGGTGCGCGGCGCTCGGCATGATGATGGTCTCCACTTCCGGCGCCTGGTTCAGCCGCGCCACCGGGTAGTCATGGAAGTTGGACTGCTCTACCTTGCCATCCTTGATGGTCACGGCGCCAAACAGCGCCGCCGACAGGCCGAATACCACGCCCGATTCCGCCTGCTGGGCGATGATGTTGGGATTGACCGCCAGTCCGCAGTCGATCGCGCACACCACCCGGTGCACGCGGATCTCCGTACCCTCCACCGAAACCTGCGCCACCTGCGCCACGATGGTGCCGAACGACTGGTGCAGCGCCACGCCGTGCGCGCGGCCCGCCGGTGCAGCGCCGGCGCGCGCCACCGCCGCATCGAGCACCGCCAGGTGGCGCGGATGGTGCGCCAGCAGCGCGCGGCGGAACGCCACCTCGTCGCGGCCGGCGGCATGCGCCAGTTCGTCGATGAAGCTCTCCTTGAAAAACGCGTTATGCGAGTGGCCCACCGAGCGCCAGTAACCAAGCGGCACCGCGCTCTCCACGATCACATGACGGATGCGCTGGTTGGGCAGTTCATACAGCATG
Source organism: Duganella sp. 3397 (assembly GCF_031456625.1). Taxonomy (NCBI): domain Bacteria; kingdom Pseudomonadati; phylum Pseudomonadota; class Betaproteobacteria; order Burkholderiales; family Oxalobacteraceae; genus Duganella; species Duganella sp. 3397. The sequence goes on along the minus strand of NZ_JAVDVB010000005.1, from coordinate 207,774 downwards.
TCGAACGCGCCTTCGGCCGTGGTCTTGTCCGGACCCGCCGCCGGCAGGCCGAGGTTACGCTTGAAAAACTGGTGGGAGACGGAACCGCTGGCCGACTTGCAGTCGTAACCGAGCACGTGGCCCGAGGCGTCGAGCGTGGCGGCAAAGCGCGCCAGCGCCGCCGGGCGATACACATCGTGGCCCATATCGTCCTCGCGCGACCAGATGGTTTGCACCGGCACGCCCTCCATGGCGCGGGCAATCGCCACCGCCTGCGCCACCATGTCCACGTCGAGCCGGCGACCGAAACCGCCGCCCAGCATGGTCACTTCCAGGGTCACGGCAGCGGGCGCAACGCCGGCCGCCTGCGCTGCCGCTTTTACCGCAAAGCCCGGCGACTGGGTGGGCGCCCACAGGTGCACCTTGCCATCCCTGACATTGACCTGGGCAGTGCAGTTGATCGGTTCCATGGCCGCATGGGCCAGGTAAGGCGCGCGGTATTCGGCGCCGATGGCCCTGGCCACGCCGGCGCCCTTGCCTTCGACGCTGTCCATGTCGCCCACCTGGTGGTAGGCGTGGCCGTCCTGCTTATCCAGGGTGGCGGCGAAATGGTCGAATACCTGCTCGCTCGACAGCCCTGCGTTGGCGCCGTCGCGCCAGGTGATCACCAGCGCCAGCGCGGCCTGCCTGGCCTGCCACCAGCTGCGCGCCACCACGGCCACGCCGGCCCCGGCGCCGGCCAGGTGGCCCAGCGCACTGGAAAAATCGACCACCCGCAGCACGCCCGGCATTTTCAACGCCACCGAGGTGTCGACCGTGGCCACCGCGCCGCCGATCACGGGCGCCATGCGCACCGCCGCGTACACCATGCCCGGCACCCGCACGTCGATGCCGAACACCGCACTGCCATCGACTTTCGAGGGCGTGTCGCGGCGCGGCTGGGCGCGGCCGATCAGTTTGAATTGCTGCGGCGTTTTCAGGCGCACCTCGCCCGGCTGGGACGTAACGGCGGCAGCAGCCAGCGCGCCGTAGGCCAGCTTGCGGCCATCACGATGCAGCACGTGGCCGTCTTCGGTGCGGCACTCGGCGGGATTGGCCTGCCACTGGCCGGCGGCGGCCGCCACCAGCATGGCGCGCGCGGCGGCGCCGGCTTCGCGCATCGGCAGCCAGGCATCCTTGACGCTCGACGAGCCGCCGGTAATGCTGATGCCCAGCTCGCGCGCCACCTTGCCCACGATCCAGCGCGCACCGGCCTTGAGTGCGCCGTCGTCGTCGGGGTGGAACGGCAGGCCGTCCTGCAGCATGGCAATGTTGCCGAAGATCGCGTCCAGCGGCGCCTGCACCAGCCGTACCGTCGCCAGCGGCACGTCCATTTCCTCGGCAACCAGCATCGGCAGCGCGGTGTGCACGCCCTGCCCCATTTCGCTGCGCGGCATGGCGATGGTGACGGCGCCGTCGGGCGCCACCGCCACCCAGCCATTGAGCGCCAGCGCGCCACCGGTCAGCGGCAGTGACACTGAGCCATGCAGGCGCTGGCGCGCCGGCAGCACGCCCCAGCCCACCACCAGGGCGCCCATGGCGGCCACGCCGCCAAACAGGAAACGTCGTCGCGAAACTTTAGACATGCCAGCGCTCCAGCACTTCTTGCGGGCTCAGCGGCTTGCCGTACAAATAGCCCTGCGCCAGGCGGCAGCCATGGCGCAGCAGGAAGGCGGCCTGCTCCTCGGTCTCCACGCCTTCGGCAATCACCGACAGATTCATGCTTTTGCCGAGCTGGATGATGGCGATCGCAATCGCCTCGTCGTTGGCGTCGGTGGAGATATCCTTGATGAACGAGCGGTCGATCTTGAGCGTTTGCACCGGCAGCTGCTTCAGGTACGCCAGCGACGAATAGCCGGTGCCGAAATCGTCGATCGCCAGCGCCACGCCGATCGCGTGCAGATCGTTGATAAAGACCATGGCGTCGCCGGTGTTCATGATCACCGATTCCGTCACTTCCAGTTGCAGGCGCTGCGGCGCCAGTCCGGTGTCGGCCAGGGTGTCGGCCACCAGGGCGACGATGCCGCCGCGCTCGAACTGGCGCGCCGACAGGTTCACCGCCATCTTGGGCACGAGCAGGCCGGCCGCCTGCCAGCGGTTCATCTGCCGGCAAGCCTCTTGCAGCACCCATTCACCGAGCTGGTTGATGAAGCCCGTATCCTCGGCCAGCGGAATGAAGCGCACCGGCGGCACCAGGCCCAGTTCCGGGTGATTCCAGCGCACCAGCGCTTCCACGCCGATCAGGCGGCCGGTATCGATTTCGACTTGCGGCTGGTAGGTCAGGAAGATCTCGTTCTTTTCGATCGAGCGGCGCAGGTAGGTTTCCAGGCGCAGGCGCTCGACGCCCTCGCCCGTCATTGACGGCATGTAAAAACTGTAGCCGTTGCGCCCGCGCGCCTTGGCCTGGTACATGGCCACGTCGGCATTGCGGATCAGCATATTGAGGTCGCCCGCATCGTCCGGAAACAGGCTGATGCCCACGCTGCACGTGACGAACAGTTCGTGGCCGGCCACCTGGAACGGCTGGTCGAACATCTGCACCAGCTTCTCGGCCACCTGCGCCGGACCGTAATGGTTGCCGACGTTTTCGAGCAGGACGATGAATTCGTCGCCGCCCAGGCGCGCCAGCGTGTCGCCCTCGCGCAGGCGGTCGAGCAGTGCGTGCGCCACCTGCTTGAGCAGTTCGTCGCCGATATGGTGGCCCAGCGTGTCGTTGACGTTCTTGAAGCGGTCCAGGTCGATGAACAGCAGCGCCAGTTGTTCGCCGTCGCGGGCGGCGCGCTGCAACGCGTGCTGCAGACGGTCGTTGAACAGCAGCCGGTTGGGCAGCGCGGTGAGCGGATCGTGGTGCGCCAGGTGGTCGAGCTTTTCCTGCGATTCCTTGGCCCGCGTGATGTCGCTGAACACGCCCACGTAATGCGTGGCGCGGCCGCGGCTGTCGCGTACCGCGCTCACCGTCAGCCACTCGAGATAGATGTCGCCGCTCTTGCGGCGGTTCCACAGCTCGCCCTGCCAGAAGCCGGTGTCCATCTGTTCGCGCCACATCTCCTCGTAGAAGGCCTGCTCGTGGCGGCCGGAGCGCGTGAGCGTGTAGTCGTGGCCGATCGCGTCCTGCGCCGTGTAGCCGGTGATCTGGGTGAAGGCCGGGTTGACGGTGACGATGGTGCCTTGCGCATCGAGCACCACCACGCCGTCGGCAATATGCTCGATCACGGTGGCCGAGAGGCGCAGCTTTTCCTCGGCCTCCTTGCGCTCGGTGATGTCGGCGTACACCCAGATGCTGCCCTCGTTGGCGCGCTTGTGGTCGAGCGCATAGCCGCTCACCATGCACCAGAACGAGCTGCCGTCCTGGCGCAGGTAATGGCGCTCCTCGCTGAAGTAGTCGCCTTCGGACAGCGACGGATACTGGCGCGCGCCGGCCGCTTCGAAATCGAATGCAGTAGGGAACAGGATCGACGTCGAGGAACCCACCATCTCGCCCGGCGGGTAGCCGAACAGTTCTTCGCAGCGGCGGTTGACCGAGACAATGTGGCGGCGACGCACGAACATCACGCCGAACATCACGTTGTCGAGAATCGCGCTCTGCTCGGCCAGCAGGGCCTCGATGCGCATTTCATTGTGTTTGCGTTCGCTGATGTCGGCCATGATACCGTCCACCCAGGTCTGGCCGAGATCCCGGCTACCCTGCGGCTGGCCGTTTTCCGCCAGCCAGCGCTCGGCGCCCAGGGCATCGACGATGCGGTATTCGACCTGGTACGGCTTGCCGCTGGCGATCGCCTCGGCCACCGTGCGGCGGTGGCGCTTGCGGTCGTCGGGCGCGATCAGGTTGGTCCAGGCGTCGGTGGCGCCGCGCATGAAATGGCTGGCCGGATAGCCGGAGATTTCCTCGATGGCGTCGGAGACGAAGTCGACCGGGCCGTCGGGCCGGTAGCGGAACACCGCGCCGGGCACCTGGGTGACGATGGAGCGGAAGCGCTCCTCGCGCTGGCCGATATCTTCGAACAGGTGCTTGATCGCCACCCGCATCTGCTCCAGTTGCAGCGCCAGCCGGCCCAGTTCGTCGCGGCCGCGCACGGTGAGCTGGGTATCGAAGTCGCCGCGCGACAGGCGGTCGGAAAAGCCGGTGAGCTTGCGCAGCGGCCGGATCAGGCGCGCGTTCAGAAACAGCACGATCAGCACCAGCGACACCATCAACTGGCCGGCCAGCACCAGCAAGTACGACCATTGTTTTTCGCGCAGGTCCTGCAGGCTGCGGGCGTCGTCCATTTCGACCGTGATGCGGCCGATGCGTTCGCCGCGAACGGTGATGTCGCGCTCGGCGCGGGTGATGGTGCCGGTGGGTTTGCGCGGCGAATCGACATGCATGAACTGGGCGTCGGCCTGGCCCATCACCTCCACCCGCACCACCGATTTGTCGCGCATGACCGATTCGACCAGCGAATGGGCCGATTCGGTGTTCATGTTCCACAGCGACTCCTGCATGCCCAGCGCCAGGATGTCGGCATTGCGTTGCAGCGCTTCGTTGAGGGCGATGCGCGCCGATGCCTTTTCGTGCACGCCGATCAGCACATAGCTGCCGATGGCGGCCGGCACCACCAGGCCGCCGAACACGACTGCCAGCAGCGCGCCATAGATAGACGAACGCGGCAAGCCGCGCAGGGTACCGAGCCGGACCCGCATGCGATCGATGGCCTTACCCATGCACGGACGAGCACTGTAACGGTATCGCGTGACGCAGAAGGAAAAGAATGGGCATCGTCTTGGAGTGTGTCGGTGAGCGTTGCAGAATATTACCTTTCGGAATTATGCACGCAAACCAGCATCAAAAAACGGCCCGGCAAGCAAAAATCGTGACGACAGGCTAATATCGCGGCTCCCTGTCAACATACGGAAAGTCCCAATGACCACTTTTTCGATCTACTCCGCCTCCATTCCAGCATTCAAGCAGATCCTCAACAGCCTGCACACCATCCTGGGCAAGGCCGAAGCGCACATCGCCGACAAGAAGATCGACCCGAACGCACTGCTGCAGTACCGCTTGTTCCCGGACATGCTGCCGTTCACCCGCCAGGTGCAGATCGCCTGCGATTTCGCCAAGGGCGCAGCTGCCCGCCTTGGCGGCCTGGACGTGCCGTCGTATGAAGACAAGGAAGTGACGTTTGCCGAACTGAAAGCGCGCATCGAGAAAACCCTGGCCTACATCGACAGCGTGCCGCAAGACGCCATCGAAGGCAGCGAAACCCGCGCGATCACCACCGGCAGCGGCGAAAAGACCAAGCACTTCACCGGCCAGACCTATTTGTTCCACTACGCCCTGCCGCACTTCTACTTCCACGCCACCACCGCGTACGACATCCTGCGCCATAACGGTGTCGAGGTGGGCAAGAAGGATTACATCGGTACTTATTGATAGTGATAGCGGTTTATTTGTTCCGGCGCGGGTAGCCCTGCGCCAGGATGCGTTGCCACACCAGTTCTTTCTGCTCGGCCGACATCGAGACCCAGTGCGCCACCTCGACCACGGTGCGCCCGCACCCTCTGCACACGTCGTCGAAGGTGGTGGAACACACCGCTACGCACGGCGTGTCCGGGCGTTCGGGCAACTTGTCGCTGCCTGTGCTCATGCCTTGTCGGCCATCAGCTTGTCCCAGCCGTCGTGACCCAGGGCGCGGATGGTGTCCATGTTCTTCTCGAAAATCTCGGCCGCTTCCGGGAATGCTTCCACCGCGCGGTCGATGCTCTCTTCGCGCAGCAGGTGCAAGGTGGGGTACGGCGTGCGGTTGGTGTAGTTCTCGATATCGTTCTTGTCGGTGTCGGCGAACTGGTAGTCAGGGTGAAAGCTGGCCACCTGCAGGATGCCGTCGAGGTCCATGTCTTCCAGCGCAGCATCGGCCACGTCGAGGAACTCGTTGTAGTCTTCGAAGTCTTTCAGCACGTACGGATGGATGATCAGCGTGGTGTCGATTTTCTCCGGGTCGGCTTCGGCCAGGTGTTCCAGCTCTTCCATCAGCTTTTCCAGCAGCGCTTCCGGCGTGGTCGCCTCGCTCACCACGTAGCGAACCTGTTTTTTGACATGGACTGCCTTGGCAAAAGGGCACAGGTTCAGGCCGATGACGGCTTTCTCGAGCCAGTGGACGGTCTCGGCGACGACTACCTCGTGGTCGAGGACGGGGGCGGTGGTGCTCATGATGCGTTTCCTTGATTCAAACTATGCAAAGACGCGATTGTACGCACTCTTGGGCGCAGCCGATACTTCACGCATTTTGCCGCGATTACATCCTTATCTGCCGGCAACTATTCGATATCATCAAGTCATGCGATTGACATATTCCTTGACGTGCTCCGGCGAGCTTCGTACACTCCACCTTTATTTCATGGTCCGCTAGATGTTGGTTTAACAACAGCGATGGAAAACTATGCAAGCAAGCAACCGTAGTAAACATACAGCCAAGACAGCCGCCCTGGCCGCCCTCGTGGCCCTGCTGGCCCCTTTTGCCAGCCACGCTCTCGAACACGACCTCGACGACGCTCACGTCCTGACACCGATTTCCGCTGCCACGCTCAGCACCCTGCCTTCCCTGCAAAAAAATCCCGCCCTCGATGTCGCCGCCTCGCTCAAGGCCAGCAAACCGGCCCGGGCCGACGATGAATACCACGAAAAAGATCTCTGGGGCCGCATCCGCAGCGGCTACGCCATCCCCGACCTGAACAGCGAACTGGTCACCCGCAACACCACCTGGCTCAGCGCCCGCCCCGACCACATCGCCACGACCAGCGCACGCGCCTCGCTCTACCTGTTCTACGTGGTCAGCGAACTGGAAAAGCGCGGCATGCCGACCGAGCTGGCGCTGCTGCCGTTCATCGAATCGGGCTTCAATCCGCAAGCGCTGTCGCGCGCCAACGCTGCCGGCATGTGGCAATTCGTACCGGGCACCGGCCGCGATTTCAACCTCAAGCAGGACGCCTTCAAGGACGAGCGCCGCGGCGTGATGGAATCGACCGATGCCGCCCTGTCCTACCTGCAGCGCCTGTATGACATGTTTGGCGACTGGCAACTGGCGCTGGCCGCCTACAACTGGGGCGAGGGCTCGGTGCAGCGCGCCGTCGCCCGCAACCGCGCCGCCGGCAAGCCCACCGATTTCGAGAGCCTGTCGCCGCTGATGCCGACCGAAACGCGCGAGTACGTGCCCAAGCTGCAAGCGATGAAAAACATCATCGGCAACCCGGCCCAGTACCGCGTGAGCCTGCCGATCATCGACAACACGCCTTACTTCACGGCCGTGGACAAGACCAGCGATATCGACATGACGATTGCCGCCCAGCTGGCCGAACTGTCAATCGACGAATTCAAGGCCCTGAACCCGCAGTTCAAGCGCCCGGTCATCACCGGCGACGAGCAGACCAAGATTTTGCTGCCCAAGGAAAACGCCGACAAGTTCCACCTGAACCTGGCGCAGTGGGGCAAGGACTTGTCCACCTGGACGGTGCACAAGATTACCAGCGCCAAAGAAAACATCAGCTCGCTGGCTTCGCGCTTCCACACCACCCCGGACGTGATCCGCCAGGCCAACAACTTGCCGCAGCGCTCGCTGCTCAAGGCTGGCTCCACCATCCTGGTGCCGAAAATCTCTACCGGCACCTATAGCGACATCGCACCGGAAGTGGCCGATAACGCCACCGTCGCCTTCGAACCCGAGCGCACCGTCAGCAAGTCCGGTTACAAGCGCGCCGGCGCCAATGCCGGCAGCAAGTCCGGCCCCGTGTCGCTGGTCAAGGCGCGCGTGTCGCGCGATTCGATCAAGAGCAGGAACCGCAAAAAAAGTAACTGAGTAGCTGTCGAGCGGCGGCGACTGCGCTGGCAGGCCGCGCCCGCACCGGGGCGTGGCCCGTGAAGAATTCTTGCAGTCGCGGCAGACACGCCCTACAATCTCGGACTTGCGTGTCCGGCAATAGCCAACCACACGGTACAAAACAACCCCCCACTGCCGTCGCCCTGCAGGCTCTGAGCCAGCACGGGGGCGCAGTCGCAATTGGAGTCATTATGGCGTTCCTGCAAGGCAAAAAAATCCTCATCACTGGTTTGCTGTCGAACCGTTCCATCGCTTACGGTATCGCCAAGGCTTGCCACCGCGAAGGCGCCGAACTGGCGTTCACCTACGTCGGTGAACGTTTTAAAGACCGCATCACCGAATTCGCTGCCGAATTCGACAGCAAGCTGGTGTTCGACTGCGACGTCGGCAGCGACGAGCAGATCGACGCCCTGTTTGCCGACCTCGGCAAAAGCTGGCAACACCTGGACGGCCTGGTCCACGCCATCGGTTTCGCCCCGCGCGAAGCTATCGCCGGCGAATTCCTCGACGGCCTGACCCGCGAAAACTTCCGCGTGGCCCACGATATCTCGGCCTACAGCTTCCCGGCCATGGCCAAGGCCGCCCTGCCGCTGCTCAAGGAGGGCTCGTCGCTGCTGACGCTGTCGTACCTGGGCGCCATCCGCGCCATTCCGTACTACAACACCATGGGCCTGGCCAAGGCCTCGCTGGAAGCGTCGGTACGCTACCTGGCGGAAAACCTGGGCAAGAAAGGCATCCGCGCCAACGGCATTTCGGCCGGTCCGATCAAGACCCTGGCCGCCTCGGGCATCAAGGACTTCGGCAAGCTGCTGGGCTTTGCCTCGTCGCACGCGCCGCTGCGCCGCAACGTCACCATCGACGAAGTGGGCAACACCGCCGCCTTCATGCTGTCGGACCTGGCCTCGGGCATCACCGGCGAAATCACCTACGTCGACGGCGGCTTCTCGCACGTGATGGGTTTGAACGCGGAAGATTACCTGTAAGCTTGGCGTAACACCCAGGTTTGCTCAGGCCGGGGGCGCTGTTCGCAGCGTCCCCGGCCTCGTTTACACTGGACACCTGTACAGACTGCCCCAACTACTGTATAGTCCTGTTTGTGCGCTGCAATGAGCGCGTCGCAATTCAAGCAGCGGCGCCGATTGTTCAGCCAAGATTTTTTTAGCAGCTACGCAGCCCTTGCGCATCATTCTGATGTCGCTAAAGCCCTCCCGCCTCTGGTGTCGCACCTGACACCGTCCCGGCGCAAAGCTTTTGTGCCGAAATTTCTTTCGATTTTGATTGAGTCATTTCGTTTTGGTAGGCGTTGCTATTTCGCGTTCCGTTTATGCGTGAACGCAGATTTTTACGAAAGAACAGCATGACATTTGAAGCACTTGGTCTCAACACGTCCATCATTAAAGCCCTGACCGATTCCGGCTACACCGCGCCAACGCCGGTACAGCAGCAGGCTATTCCTGCGGCCATCGCAGGCAAGGACTTGTTGGTCTCCTCGCAAACCGGTTCCGGCAAGACCGCAGCATTCATGCTGCCGTCGCTGCACCGTTTGTTCGCAGTCGAGCCAGCAGCTGCCGGCAAGACGCCCAACCAGGAAATGCAGGCTGCCCGCGCCCGTGGCGAGCGTCCGCGTTTCAAGGCTGCCCAGCCAAAAATGCTGGTGCTCACGCCTACCCGCGAACTGGCACTGCAAGTAACCACCAACACCGACAAGTACAGCGTCAACCTGCGCCGCATCAAGGCCGTCTCGATCCTGGGCGGCATGCCTTACCCTAAGCAGATGCAACTGCTGGCCAAGAATCCTGAAATCCTGGTAGCCACCCCTGGCCGCCTGATCGACCACATGGAATCGGGCAAGATCGACTTCTCGCAACTGGAAATCCTGGTGCTGGACGAAGCCGACCGCATGCTGGACATGGGGTTCATCGACGACATCGAAAAGATCGTCGCCGCCACGCCATCGACGCGCCAGACCATGTTGTTCTCGGCCACCCTGGACGGCGTAGTGGGCAATATGGCCCGCCGCATCACCCGTGATCCGCAGGTCATCCAGATCATCAGCGCTGCCAACAAGCACGAAAACATCACCCAGACGGTGCACTTCGTCGACGACCTGTCGCACAAGAATCGCCTGCTGGACCACCTGCTGCGCGACGAGTCGCTCGACCAGGCCGTGGTTTTCACCGCCACCAAGCGTGACGCCGACACCATCGCCGACCGTCTGAACATCGCCGGTTTCTCGGCTGCCGCACTGCATGGCGACATGCACCAGGGCGCCCGTAACCGCACGCTCGACAGCCTGCGTCGCGGCCAGGTAAAAATCCTGATCGCCACCGACGTTGCCGCGCGCGGTATCGACGTGCCGACGATCACCCACGTGTTCAACTACGATCTGCCGAAGTTCCCGGAAGACTACGTCCACCGCATCGGCCGTACCGGCCGCGCCGGTCGTAACGGCCAGGCGATCTCGCTGGTCAACCATGCCGAAGGCATGAACGTCAAGCGCATCGAACGCTTCACCAAGCAGCTGATTCCGGTGAACGTGGTCGAGGGCTACGAGCCGAAGAAATCGGGCATGGCACCACGCTCGACCTCGCGTCCAGGCGGCTGGAAGCCGGGCGACAACCGTGGCGGCGCCAAGCCAGGTCAACGCAGCTTCAGCAATCCTAACGCACCACGCAAGGAAGGCTCGGGCGGCGGCTACAAGGGTAGCAACCCGCGCAGCACCGACGGCGCCCGTCGCAGCTACGGCGATCGTTAATCGCGATTTTGCCAGCTGACTAGGTATTAAAGAATGGCCACCGGAGCGATCCGGTGGCCATTTTTATTTGGGCGTGCAGTTCGGCTTTTGGGCTACCATGTCTGTCATGTCTGCCCCTCTACCGAAAGTGTCATCGTTGAGTGCCCGCCCGCTGTTTCAACTCGCCGCCTGGCTGTGGCTTGCCCTGGTCGCCCTTCCCTCTGCCATGGCCGCCCCCACTGCGCAAACGCTGATGGCGCAGGCGCGCGTGGCGGTCGGTGGCGAGGCGTGGCGCACCGTTACCACGCTGCAGACCCAGTTCGTGCGCAGCTACGGTGGCAATCCCGGCGACGACGACCACCAGGAAGCCGGCAGCAGCGATATCGATTTTGTCAGCGGCCGCTATGCCCAGCGCATTCCCTCGTCGGCGGTGGCGCGGCAGATGTCGCGCTCGGACGGCCGCGACTTCTGGCAGCAGCGCATGGGCCGGGTGGAAAAGCTCGATGCCGATGCGCCCAATCCCGAACAGTATCTGCGCCGCCAGTCCTACGGCTGGTGGTTCGCGCGCGGCAATGGCAAGGCGCGCAAGCTCGAGCTTCGTGCGCCGCGCCGGCAGGCGGGTGTCGATTACGCCGTAGTGAGGGTCACGCCCCAGCGCGGCGAACCGTTCGATTTCTGGATCAATACCGCCAGCGGCCGCGTGGAGCGGCGCCAGGAAGTCGTCGACGGCAAACTGCTCACCGTCGACTACCGCGATTTCCGCAAGGTGGGCGCAGTGACCATGCCGTTCGAGGAACGCACGCGGGACGGGCGCGACGAGCGCGATGCAGACGTGCTGCGGGTGACCAGCATGGTGCTGGGCCGCCCCGCCGCGCAGCTCGATTTCACGCTGCCCACACCTGTCGCCATCGAAGGCTTTGGCGTCGGCCGACGTTCGGTGACGATCCCGTTCGAGCCGTGCCAGGCGCACATCTGCGTGTCGATGACGTTGAACGGCCAAGGACCGTTCCGCTTCATCCTCGACACCGGCGCGCGCAACGTCATCAGCAACAAGCTGCACCGCCGCCTGCGGTTGCCGGTGCAAGGCGTGGCCGTGTTGTCGGGCATGGGGCCGCAGAGCGAGCGCGGCATGCTCACCACCATCAAGGAAATCGGCCTGGCCGGTTTGACCCTGAGCCAGCAGGCGTTCTTCACCAGTCCCACGCTCGACAACCTGCCGATCGACGGCACCATCGGCTACGAATGGCTGTCGCTCACGCCCACCCGCATCGACTACGCGGCGCGCCAGATCACGTTTTACGATCCCAGGGATTTCGTCTATCGCGGCGCGGCCGCACCGATCGCCCTCACCTTCCACGACCGCACGCCGCAAGTGGCGGCAAAGCTGGACGGCCTGCCCGGCATGTTTACCATCGACACCGGCAGCGACTACTCGCTGACGATGAACCAGTCATTCGTGGAGCGCCACGGCCTGGTGGCAAAATACGGCGCCGGCGACGTAGTGCAGACCGCGCAAGGCATCGGCGGCAAGAGCCGGGTGCTGGCCACGCAGGGCAAGCTATTCGAAATTGGCGACGTGCGCATTGCCGACCCGACGCTGGAACTGTCCACCCATGCCAGCGGCCTGCTCAATGGTACGGGTGGCACCGGTGGCACGCCCATTGCCGGCAACATCAGCAACGGCATCCTGCGCCAGCTCGACATCGTATTCGACTACCAGGGTGGCAAGCTGTACCTCACCCCCAACCAGTCCAGCGCCACCAACTAGTACTCAACTTAGCCGCCACTCTCGCCAGCCATGCCAACAACAATAAAATCGCCCGCCACCCCGGAATTCTCGCGCTACCAGAAAATCGTCGTCGCCCTGCTCGCCTTCCTGCAGTTTGCCGTGATCCTCGACTTCATGATCATGTCGCCGCTGGGCGCGGTGATCATGCCGGCGCTATCGATTGGTCCGGCCCAGTTTGGCGTGGTGGTGTCGGCCTATGCGTTCAGCGCCGGTATTTCCGGCCTGCTCACGGCCGGATTTGCCGACCGCTACGACCGCAAGAAACTGCTGCTGTTCTTTTATACCGGGTTTATCCTCGGCACCGTGTGGTGCGGACTGGCGCAAAGTTACGAGGCGCTGATAATTGCCCGCATCGTCACGGGCCTGTTCGGCGGCGTGATCGGATCGGTGGTGCTGGCGATTGCCACCGACCTGTTCGCGCCCGCCATTCGGGGCCGCGTGATGGGGCTGATCCAGACCGCGTTTGCGGCCAGCCAGGTGCTCGGCATTCCGATCAGTATTTATTTATCGAACCACTGGGACTGGCACGTACCATTCCTGGCGCTGGCCGGGTTCGGCCTGGTCGGTGGATTGATCGTCGCGTGGCAGATGGCGCCGGTCAATGCCCACCTGGGCAAGCCGCAGGAACACAGCCCGTGGATGCACCTGTACCACACGGTGAAGGTGCCGCACCACCTGCTGGCGTTTGCCACCACGGCGCTGCTGACCATGGGTGGCTTCATGCTGATGCCGTTCAGCAGCGCCTACATCGTCAACAACCTCGGCATCGACATGCAGCATTTGCCCACCGTGTACCTGGTCACCGGCATCTGCACGATTTTTGCGGGACCGATGATCGGCAAGATCGCCGACAGGCGCGGCAAGTTGCCGGTGTTTTTGTTCGGCACCATCGTCTCGACAGTTACCGTGCTGATTTACACGCACCTGGGCCGGATCTCGCTGCCGGTGCTGATCGTGCTCAACGCCGTCATGTTCGTCGGCATCTTCTCGCGCATGATTCCGTTCCAGGCGCTGGCGGCATCGATCCCGCCGCCCACCCAGCGCGGCGCCTTCAACGCCATCAGCGCATCGCTGCAGCAACTGGCCGGCGGCGTGGCCTCGGTGGTGGCCGGCCACATCGTCAGCCAGGGCGCCGACGGCCGCCTCGAGCACTTCGACATCATCGGCTACCTGATGGTGGCCACGTCGCTCGGCTCGCTGCTGCTGGTACGCAAGCTCAACCAGCGCGCTCATCCATAACTTCGGGGGTCAGTGCCGACATTCGGACATCGCGGAACTTTTTCATTGAAGCGTACTTCAATTCATAAGTTCAAAAATGTCCGAATGTCGGCACTGACCCCGAAGCTTAGTGGCGTTCCTTGACGATGCCGCGATACACCAGCCAGGTCGCCAACAGGCTGATGGCGCCGGCGCCGGCCATCCAGTAGCCGGGGGCGGCCTTGTCGCCGGTGCTTTCGATCAGCAGGGTCGAAACCAGTGGCGTCATGCCGCCGAACAGCGCGGTGGCCAGGCTGTAGGCCAGCGAGAAGCCGGTGGTGCGTACGCTGGCCGGGATGATTTCCGTCAGCGCAACAATGGTGGCGCCGTTATAGCTGCCGTACAGGAACGACAGCCACAACTCCACCATCACCATGTTCTGGAAACTCGGATGGCCCACCAGCCATGACAGCACCGGATACGCAGTGGCCACCGTCAGCGCCGAGCACACCGCCATGATCGGCCAGCGGCCGATGCGGTCGGACAGCGCCCCCATCACCGGCAGCCAGATAAAGTTCGACAAGCCCACGCACAGCGTCACCAGCAAGCTTTCTTCGGTACTGAGCTTGAGCACGGTTTTGCCGAAGGTGGGCGTATAGACCGTGATCAGGTAGAACGCCACCGTCGTCAACACGATCAGCATGGTGCCGGCCACCACCAGCGGCCAGTTCAGGCTGATGGTCTTGAGCATTTGGCGGAAGGTCGGATGCGACTTGCGCGCCAGGTATTCCTCGGTTTCCTGCAGCGAACGGCGGATGTAGAACACCACCGGGATGATCGAGCAACCGATGAAGAACGGAATGCGCCAGCCCCAGTCGGCGATGAACGCCGGGCTCAAGGTTTCGTTGAGGAAGTAGCCCAGTCCGGCGGAGAAAATGATCGCGACCTGCTGGCTGGCCGACTGCCAGCTCACGTAATAGCCCTTGTTGCCGGGCGTGGCCATCTCGGACAGGTACACCGACACCCCGCCGAGCTCGACACCGGCGGAAAAGCCTTGCAGCAAGCGCCCGATCAGCACCAGGAGCGGCGCCATCAGTCCGATGGTTTCATAGCCCGGCACAAAGGCGATCAGCGCGGTACCCGAGGCCATGATGGCCAGGGTGAGCACCAGGCCCTTGCGGCGGCCGATACGGTCGATATAGCTGCCGAGAATGATCGCGCCCAGCGGACGCATGAAAAAGCCCGCGCCGAAGGTGGCGAAGGTCATCATCAGTGCTGCATATTCACTGCTGGCGGGGAAGAACGCCTTGGAAATATACGTGGCATAAAAGCCGAACAGGAAAAAATCGTACATTTCGATGAAGTTTCCGCTCGTCACTCGGATGACGGTCGCGATGCGCGACGGGGCGCGCACCGGTTTGGCGGTGGATTGAATAGCCATTGTTTTCTATTACCTGATACCTGTAACTTGTTAAAAAATCGTCTGCTGAAAGCTTTACCGGCGCCGCTTACTGCTTCGTTTTGGCTGCCGGCACCAGGCCGGTAGCTTCGATGGCGCCGGCATGTTCCGGCGACGACAGGAACTTCAGCAAGGCGCGCCCGGCTTCCGGCTGTTTGGCATCGCGCACCAGTGCCGCCGAAAACTCGGTCATCTGCTGCACGTCCGCCGGCAGCAGGCCGACGATCTCGATGCCTTCGACGGGCATCAGTTCGCTACGCTGCTGGCAGCCGAAGTCGGCCTGGCCATGGGCGACAATTTCGCCGACCGGGGTAGCCGGAATTTTCGCGGCCTTGCCCTGCATCTGCTCGACAATGCCCAGCTTCTTCATCAGTTGCGTCTCGATGTAGACGCCGCTGGCGCTGTCCGAATACGCGACCTTGTTCGCCTTCAGGAAGGCATTGCGCAAGCCCTGGGTGGTGCTGATGTCGGGCTTGGGGGCGCCGCGCCGCACGGCGCAGGCGATCGGCGAGTCGGCCAGCACGACCTTGGTGCCAGCGGCCAGCTTGCCTTCGGCCATCAGCTTGTCGAGGGCATCGCCAACCATGATCACGACATCGATCGGCTCGCCACGCGCGAGGCGCGCGGGAATCGCCTTGGCCGTGGTGCCCATTGAGGGCCCCCACTCGGAGACCAGGTGGTCGCCGCTGGCGCGCTCGTAGTCGGCCGCCAGGTTTTTATAGGCCTGGGCGAAACCGCCCGAGCTGACCACGCGGATTTCGGCGGCATGCGCCGCGCCAGCGGACAGCAGGGCCAGCGCGACCAGGGCTGGCAGCAGAAGGCGGGATTTGCGCAACAGTGCAGGTTGAAGCGACATCATGTTCTCCTGTAATTAAAATTTTTCCATCAGGCCGAGCGTCATGCCCAGGCCGCGACGGTCGTTGGGGCGGTTGCCGGTCACGCCGGCGGCATCCCCTTGCCACAAGGTGTAGTCCGATTCGAGGTAGACGGTGGTGCGCGGCGACAGCGACTTTTCCAGGTAGGCAAACGCCCGCTGGAAGCCGTCGTCCACGCGGCCGGTGGTGGTGCGCCGCACCTTGAAGTACGCAGTGGTGAGCAGCAGGTCGGGCCTCAGTTGACGGCTCACGCCGGCCGACAGCACGCGCTGGTGCACGGTCTGGCCGGCGCCGGTATCGGCACGGTTGTAGCCGCCATTGGCCTTGAAGTGCCAGTCGCCGAGCTTGTAGGCGGCGCCCAGCGACGCGGCGTCGAGCGCGAGATTGTCGCGGTTACGCAAGCGCATCACCGCGCCGGACACGGCCACGTCCGCCTGCTGATACGTCAGCCCCCCGCCCCAGGTGGACATGGGCGAGGTGGCGCCAGGCGTCTCGCCGAACGAATACGCAGCGCGCGCCACGACCGGCCCCAGGTTGGTGGTGACTTTCACCGTGTTGTCGAGCCGGTAAAAATTGTCGGCATAACCGCTGGTGCCGTATTGCTGGCCGAACGAGTGGCGCCCGAAAGCGGTATTGCTCATGCCGGTGATGTTGACGTTGGGATTGAAGGAGGCATAGCGGATGCCGAGTGGGTCCACCGTGGAGAGCGCGTCGGAAATCAGGTTGGCCTGGCGCCCCAGGTAAATCGAACCGAGCGGCGTCTTGAGGCCCACCCAGGCTTGGCGGTCGAACAGCTTGTCGGACTTTGCCGAGCTGCCCGTATCGAGATTGAGGCCGCCTTCCAGGCGGTACAGCGCCTGCCAGCCACCGCCGAGGCTTTCCTGCCCGCGCAAGCCCCAGCGGCTGGTCTTGTTGACGCCGCTGCTGACGGTGGGCAGCGCACCGCCGGAGGTCGGCGCATTGTTGGCGCCCAGGTTGTCGACGTAGCGGACGCCCAGATCGGCGATGCCGTAAATTTCATTGCCGTCCTGCGCCAGGCAGGTACCGCTGGCCGCCAGCAGCAGCACAAACATATGACGATGTCGCATCGTGTCTCCATTTTTCGATGATGCCTTCTTGCCGAGGCTGATTGGTTTCGTATCATCGTAGAAATGGCATAATTTGATAATTGCAATTTTTCCCTGGATTCATGCATGTCACGCATCAATTATGATCTTCCCGACTTGCAGGCATTCGTCGCCGTGGCCGAGCGCAACAGCTTTCGCCAGGCCGCCAATGACCTGTTCATCTCGCAGCCGGCGCTGAGCCGCCGCATCGACAAGCTCGAAGAAGCGCTGGGAGTAAAACTGTTCGAGCGCACCACCCGCCGCGTGCAGCTGACCAACGTGGGCCAGGCATTCCTGGTCAATGTGCGTGACGCGCTCAACGGCCTGGAAGATGCCGTGCTGGGCGTGGCGGACCTGGCGGCGCACCGCACCGGCACGGTCACGCTGGCGTGCGTGCCGTCGGCCGTCTGGCATTTCCTGCCCGATGTCCTGAAACGGTACACCGCGCAATTTCCGAAGATCCGCGTGCGCGTGCATGACGAAAGCGCGCAGGACGTGCTCAACCTGGTGCTGACCGGCGAGGCCGATTTCGGCATCTGTTTTACCGGTGCGGAAAATCCCGAGATCAACTTCCAGCCGATCTACGTGGAAAGCTATGTGCTGGCAATGCGGCGCGACCACCCGCTGGCCGGGCGCAAGAAACTGAGCTGGAAAGACACGGTCGATGAGCGCTACATCTCGGTGGCCAAGTCGAGCGGCAACCGCAGCGTGCTCGACGCCGCGCTGGCCGGCGTGGAAAAGCACCCGTGGATCTCGTGCGAGATCAACCACGTCTCGGGCATCCTGGCGCTGGTGGAATCGGGGCTCGGGGTGGCGGCGGTGCCGGGGTTGTCGATCCTGGCGCAGCGGCAAGGTGCCGTGATCGGCGTGCCGCTGGTCAATCCGTCCGTGAAGCGGACACTGGGCCTGATCAGCAAGCATCAACATGCGATGGCGCCCGCATCGCGCACCCTGTTCGACATGCTGAGTGCAAATATCACCAAGAAGCGCAGGATTTGAAAGGGCGTTTAACGTGCGCTAGCGTACATTACTGCCTCATGATCAAGGATCGTCAAAGTTTCACTATTTTAAAATCACATATAAAAAAACTCAATAAAGTTTCCATATGGAATTATTACGATCTATAATTCCGGGCATCAACTAAAATCTCGAAAGGGAGTATTTGCATGAACCCCAGGAATATGGATGCAGCCTGCCTGCGCGCGTTGCGCCGCCGCGGCCACTCGGATGCGACGATCGTCGCCATGAGCCCCGAAGAAGCGTTTTGTGAATATTGCGCCTATCACGGCATCATGAATTTGCAGCCGAACACGCTGCAAATGCTGGACAAATTGCGCGAGTCGCCGCCGAAGCAGCAGTTAGCCAGCTAGGCAGTCGACCCGGCATAAAAAAACCACCTGCGGTCGCCCGGAGGTGGTGTTTTGGGTCACTGCGTTGACATCACTGGTTACTTGTAAAACGCGGTCACCACGCCTTTGAGCTTGATCAGCATCGGGTTGCCGCGACGGTCGACTGCTTTGCCGGCCGGGACTTTGATCCAGCCTTCGCTGATGCAGTACTCGTCGACATCCGTGCGTTCTTTGCCGTTGAAGGTGATGCCAACATCGTGTTCGAACACGGCGGCAACGTGGTGCGGGCTGCGCGGGTCGATCGACAGGCGATCTGGCAGCGCAGGCTGTTGTGGGGTTTGGATAGGTTCGTTCATCCCACAATTATATCAGCTGGTTTTGACGATCAACTGCGCCGCGCGCCGCAATTTTGGGTACACCATCGGCACCGTCAGCATGGTGCTGGCAATCGCCATCAATAGCAGCGCCGTAAAGGTCTCGTTGGTGATCAGGCCTTTGTCGAGCAGGATGTTGGAAAAGATGATCATGATCAGCGCCTTGGTCTGCAACAGCCAGCCGATGATGGACGCCTCGCCCTGCCCCCACTTGAGGATTTTGCCGGCGATATGGGTGCCGATCAGCTTGCCCGACAGCGACGCCGCCAGCAGCACTGCCGCCGCCACGAACACGGCCGAGCCGCCTACCGCCCAGTTGGTGCGCAGGCCGGCACTGAGGAAATACACGGGCATGATGGTGATGAGCACGGTCTGGCGCATGAAGTCGAGCCGTTGCTGGGCAAACCAGTGCGCGTCCATCACGGCGCCGGCCAGGAACGCCCCCACCATGTAGTGCAGCCCGGCCCAGTCCGCCGCGAACGATACCGCCACCAGCCAGATCAGCGCGACAAACCAGCGGTCGCGCTCTTCCAGCCTGGCCATCAGCAGGCGGAACAGCCAGGTGGCCACCATGAACACCACGATGAAACCCAGTTGGCGCGTGACGCGGTCCCAGTCCAGCATGATCACGGCCAGCACCGCCCAGATGGCGATATCGTCGAGGCTGGCGTAGCGCAGGATGCGCTGGCCGATGTTTTCGCGCAGGATCTCGAGCTTTTCCATCAGCAAAATCAGGATCGGCAGCGCGGTCACCGCGCACGCCATGCCCACGCCCAGCACGAACTGCCACGACTGCGCCTTCGGCCCGATCCAGCCGGCAAAGCCCAGCATGCCAAATGCCGCAATGCAGCCGAACACCAGCGGCGTGCCCAGCGCCAGGCTGGCGGTAATGGTGCTCTCGCGCCGGTGTTCCCACGCCTTTTTCAGATCGAGCTCGATCCCGGCCAGCATCACGAAAATCATCACCGCCCACCAGGCGATGCCGTTCAACGACTGCACCACCTGCGGATTGAACACGAAGGTGTAGTACTCGGGATAGGCGCGGCCGAGGATGCCCGGCCCCAGGATCACACCGGTGATGATCTGCACGATCACCAGCGGGGCGTAATAGTCGGTGCCGCCCACGCGCCAGATCAGGTATGGCACAGCAAAGATCAGCAGCATCGCGATCAGGAAAATTTCGGTGGTACCCATGTGCATGGTGCTGTCCCCGGGTTTTATCATTTATGAAAACGTTATCATAGCTTTGCCAGCATGAACAATGCACAAATAATTAGTTGCGCACTCAAACATTTATCAAGTAGTATTCAATCAAATTACCCAAGGAGCAAGCGATGGACAATCAATATCCGCCAGTGGCGCCCAGCCTGGAATTCACCCTGCGCCTGGCCCGCGCGCAAGCCACGCTAGTGCGCCGGCTCGACCAGGTGCTGGGTGGCTACCATGGCATCAGCTTTGGCGACTTCATGCTGCTGCACTACCTGAGCCGCGCGCCGGGCGGCCGCTTGCGCCGGGTGGACCTGGCCGAGCGCCAGGGCCTGACCGCTTCCGGCGTCACGCGCACCTTGCTGCCGCTGGAAAAAATCGGCCTGGTCGAACGCCAGCAAGACCCGCGCGACGCCCGCGTGGCCTACGCCGCCATCACCCCCACCGGGCGCGAGCTGCTGGAGAACGCAGTGGTCGTGGCCGAGCAGATCAGCCGTGACCTGCTGCGCAGCTGCCCACCGGCGCAACTGGGCGAGATGAGCGCGGCGCTGGGCCTGATCGCCGGCATGAACGCTTCCAACTCCTGACCAGAACGAGAGGATCGTCATGGAAACCAAATGGCTCGAAGACTTCATCTCGCTGGTGGAGACCAATAACTTCAGCCGCTCGGCGGCGCTGCGCCATGTCACGCAGCCGGCGTTTTCGCGCCGCATCCAGTCGCTGGAAAACTGGCTCGGCACCGACCTGGTGGACCGCACGTCGTATCCCACGCGCTTGACGCCTGCCGGCATCGTGTTCTACGAGCAGGCGCTCGAGATGCTGGCGCAAATTAACGGCGCGCGCGACATGCTCCGCTCCAAGCGCGCGGCCGCGCAGAACAGCATCGACCTGGCCGTGCCGCACACGCTCTCGCTTACTTTCGTGCCCAAGTGGCTCACCGCGCTGGAGACGGACTTTGCGCCGATCAACAGCCGGCTGATGGCCGTCAATGTCCACGACGCCGTGCTGCAACTGGTGGAAGGCGGCTGCGACCTGCTGCTGTGCTACCACCATCCGCGCCAGCCGGTGCAGCTCGACCCGTCGCGCTACGACATGCTGGTGCTGGGCCGCGAGTCGCTGCGCGCCTACGCCCGCTGCGACAAGAACCGCGTGCCGGAATTCGTGCTGCCCGGCACCCGCAAGGCGCCGCTGCCCTTCCTTTCCTACACCAACAACGCCTACCTGGGCCGCATGGTGGAACTGATCCTCGGCGACGCCAAGCCGCCGCTGCACCTCGAACCGCACTACGAAACCGACATGGCCGAGGGGCTAAAGATGATGGCGCTGGAAGGCCGCGGCATCGCCTTCCTGCCCGAGTCTGCGGTCACCCGCGAGCTCAAACAAAAGCAGCTGGCGCGGGCCGACAACCACAGCGCCGACTGGGAGATCGAAATGGACATCCGCCTGTACCGCGAAAAGCCCTCCACCCAGCGGCGCGGCAAGGCCATCGTGGGCCGCCTGTGGGATTTTCTCGAGCAGCGCCAGAACGACAAGGCACCGCGCCGGCGCGCGCCAGTTTCAGAAAGGTAGTAAAAATATCGTAACTATGCGTCTTTTGCATAACCGAATGCGCAGACGGCATTGGCCGCTCCTGCGGTGCAGTCCTATGATTCGACACACCGGAACAACGCCAAAAGCCTGGTTCCCACAACACGAATTCTCGACGAATCCACAGGAGCACACGCATGACCACCGCGCACCAGCAGCACGTACTGCCTTCCTACCTCAATCCCGACGACCTGGGTCCATGGGGCGTCTACCTGCAGCAGATCGACCGCGTGACGCCGCACCTCGGCTCGTTGTCGCGCTGGGTGGAAACCCTCAAGCGCCCCAAGCGCATCCTGACCGTGGACGTGCCGATCGAGCGTGACGACGGCACCATCTCGCACTACGAGGGTTACCGCGTGCAGCACAATATGTCGCGTGGTCCGGGCAAGGGCGGCGTGCGTTTTCACCAGGACGTGACGCTGTCGGAAGTGATGGCGCTGTCAGCGTGGATGACGGTGAAAAATGCGGCGGTCAACGTGCCCTACGGCGGCGCCAAGGGCGGTATCCGGGTCGATCCGAAAACCTTGTCGCGCAACGAACTGCAACGCCTGACGCGCCGCTACACCAGCGAAATCAGCCTGATCATCGGACCGAACAAGGATATCCCGGCGCCCGACGTCAACACCAACGAACAGGTGATGGCCTGGATGATGGACTCGTACGCCATGATCGAAGGTAATCTGTCCACCGGCGTGGTGACCGGCAAACCGATCTCGCTCGGTGGCTCGCTGGGCCGCCGCGAAGCGACCGGCCGTGGCGTGTTCGTGGTGGGCCGCGAAGCCGCCGCGCAGCGCGGCGTGGCCATCGAAGGCGCCCGCGTCGCCATCCAGGGTTTCGGTAACGTGGGCGGCGTGGCCGGCACCATGTTCTCCGATGCCGGCGCCAAGGTGATCGCAGTGCAGGACCACAACGGCACCGTCGTCCACCAGGGCGGCCTCGATATCGCCCAATTGCACAAGCACGTGGCGGAAGTGGGCAGCGTGGCCGGTTTCCCCGGCGCCGAAGCGTTCCTGGACCGCGATGCGTTCTGGGACATCGAGTCCGACATCCTGATTCCGGCCGCGCTGGAACAGCAAATCACGGCGGACAACGCCCCGCGCATCCGCACCAAGATCATCCTGGAAGGCGCCAACGGCCCGACCACGCCGGAAGCGGACGACATCCTGACCGACAAGGACGTGCTGATCGTGCCGGATGTGCTGGCTAACGCCGGCGGCGTAACTGTGTCATACTTCGAATGGGTACAGGACTTCTCGAGCTTCTTCTGGAGCGAGGACGAAATCAACGCCCGCCTGACGCACATCATGCAAGACGCCTTCAAGTCTGTATGGGCCGTGTCGCAGGAGAAGAAGGTAACGCTGCGCACCGCGACCTTCATTCTCGCCTGCACCCGGGTGCTGCAGGCCCGCGAAGTTCGCGGTCTGTACCCTTGATGTAAAGAACAGCTTCACATTGCGCCTGCACCGGTTCACGCCCGTGCAGGCGTTTTTCGCTTTAAAAATAATAATTTATACATACACGATAAGGAAACCATGAGCACCATTGAACAGAAGGCACTGGCATACCACCGTGCCGGCCGCGCCGGCAAGATCGCCATCGAAGTGACCAAGAGCGTCGCCACCCAGGAAGACCTGGCGCTGGCTTACTCGCCGGGCGTGGCTGCACCGTGCATGGAAATAGCCCGCGAGCCGGCCAAGGCCTACGAGTACACCGCCAAGCGCAACCTGGTGGGCGTAATCACCAACGGTTCGGCGGTGCTCGGCCTCGGTAACATCGGCGCGCTGGCCGGCAAGCCGGTCATGGAAGGCAAAGTGGTCCTGTTCAAGAAGTTCGCCGGCATCGACGCCTTCGACATCGAAATCGACGAAAGCGATCCCGACAAGCTGGTCGAGATCATCGCCTCGCTGCACCCTACTTTCGGCGGCATCAACCTCGAAGACATCAAGGCGCCCGAGTGCTTCTACATCGAGCGCAAGCTGCGCGAACGCCTGCCGATCCCGGTCTTCCATGACGACCAGCACGGCACCGCCATCGTCGTCGGCGCCGGCATGCTCAACGCCATCGAGATGACCGGCCGCGATATCGCCACGGTGAAAATCGTGTGCTCGGGCGCCGGCGCCGCTGCCATGGCCTGCCTGGAACTGCTGGTGGACCTGGGCGCGCAAAAGCACAACATCTTCGTTTGCGACAGCAAGGGCGTGCTGTCCACCGTGCGTCCGCTCGACGGCGAAAAACTCGAATGGGCGCGCGAAACCTCGTTCACCACCCTGTCCGAAGTGATGGCTGGCGCCGACGTGTTCCTCGGTGTGTCCGGTCCGGGCGTGCTGTCGCAGGCCGACATCGTGGCCATGAATCCGCACCCGATCGTCTTCACGCTGGCCAATCCGGAACCGGAACTGCGCCCGGAACTGGTGCGCGAAGTGGCGCCGGACGCCATCATCGCCACCGGCCGCTCGGACTATCCGAACCAGATCAACAACGCGCTGTGCTTCCCCTACCTGTTCCGCGCGGCGCTCGATTGCGGCGCCTCGACCATCAACCAGGAAATGAAGCGCGCCTGCGTGGTGGCCCTGGCCGACATGGCCCGCTCGGACGCGCGCTTCGGCAAGGACTACGTGGTGCCAGGCCTCCTGGACCCGCGCCTGCTGCGCGGCGTCACGCCGAAAATCGCCACCGCAGCGTACCGCAGCGGCGTGGCCCGCAAAGAGCTGATCGAGTCGGAGTACGCGGACGACCTGGTTGAACTGGGCGAATCGCTGATCTAAGCTGTCGTTATCGCACCTGCGCCGTGCCGCTCAGCGCGGCAAGGCGCAGGTGCGCAAACCGACGAACATGTCGTCACGCTCCGGCGTGTAAAAATTGCGAAAGCGCGGCGAGATAAACCGCGCGGGCGTGGCGAACGACGCGCCGCGCAGCACCTGGTGGCTGGAAAACCACGGCTGCGAATACTCGCGGTAGCGGTCCGGCTCGAAGCCCGGGTAAGGCTCGAACGGCGTTGCCGTCCACTCCCATAACTGGCCCCAGCGAAACGCCGGGTGGCCCGATACCGCAGCGAACTCCCATTCCGCCTCCGTCGGCAAACGCCGTCCCGCCCAGGCACAGTAGGCCAGTGCTTCGTGCAGGGTGATGTGCCGCACCGGCTCGGCGCCGTCGAGGTCCGCCAACTGTCCGAAGCGCACGGTGCGCCACTGGGCGCCATCGCGTTGCCAGTAGCGTGGCGCGCTGCGGTCCTGGCGCAGCAGCCAAGCGGCGCCTTCCTGGTTCCAGAACTGTCGGTTGTCATACCCGCCGTCATCGACGAACGAGGCGAATTGGGCGTTGGTTACCAGGGTGCTGTCGATGGCGAACGGCTTGATGTCGAACCGGTGCGGCTGGCGTTCGTTGTCGAACACGAAACCAGGCCCCGATGCCGGGGCGCCCAGCTCGAATGCCGCGCCGGTGAAGCCGATCTCCGATGGCGCGTAGCCCGGCTTTGGCGTAAAGTTCGTCGGCAGCAGGTCGTGCGGCGCGGCCAGCCCCAGCGTCTGCAAGGTGTAGTACAAGGCTTCGCCGTGCATGTCTTCGTGCGCCAGCGCCAGCCGGTACGGGTACAGCGCGGCATCGTCGTGCGGTTCGCGCGCGAGCTTGTCGAGCACCCGGTCGAGCACCTCGTGACAATAGGTCTTCAGCTGCGCGGCAGGCGGCAAGTCCAGTGTCCAGCGGCTACGGTGCGGCACCAGCGCCGAATCGAACCAGTCGTCGCCGCGCGTGAGCAGGCAGTTGCCGTTGCCATCGGCCGGGTGGCTGGACGTGGCCTCGCGCAGGATGAACCATTCGGCGAACCAGGCGGTGTGGCCGATTTCCCACAGCGGCGGATTAATCGTGCTCAGGTACGGCACGCGCGCGGGCGCATCCATGCCGGCGGCGGCAAAGCAGTCGAACAGCCGCAGCGTATAATCGCGGGCCAGCTTCAACGACTGCGCGAGCTGGTGCGGCGTGGCGGTGCGAAACGAACAGGGACTGGTATTCATGCGGCGATTGTAACGGGAAAATCTTTGATGCCACGACAGCATATCTGGATCGCCGGCCCCGCTGCGGCGGGCGCCAACAACGGTAACTGGCAAAGCGCCAGCCGCTGGGCCAGGTTTTTGCGCACGCGTTACCGGGTGACGCTGGCGCAGCAGTGGCCGGGCGCCAGCACCGAGGCGCCACCCGACCTGCTGATCGCGCTGCACGCGCGCCGCTCGGCGCCATCACTCGATGCGTGGACGCGCGCCTTTCCCGACCGCCCTTCCCTGCTGCTATTGACCGGCACCGACCTGTATCGCGACATCGCGATCGATGCCGACGCCCAGCGCTCGCTGATGCAGGCCACCGTGCTGGTGCTGCTGCAACCGGCCGGCCGCACGCTGCTGCCAGCAGCGCTGCGCGCCGGCGCCCACGTGATCTACCAGTCCGCGCCCGCGCTCAAGCCGCTGCCGGCCGCGACGCGGCGCCACTTCGACATCGCCATGGTGGGCCACCTGCGCCATGAAAAAGATCCGCTCACCTTCATGCGCGCCGCAACACTGGTGCAGGCGCCTGCCGCGCGCCTGGTCCATATCGGTGGCGTGCTGGAAGCGGAGCTGGCCGAGGCCGCGCAAGCGACCGCTGCGCAGCAGCCGCGCTACCGCTGGCTGGGCGCCATGGAACATGCGGCCACCCGCCAGCGTCTGAAACGCTGCCACGCAATGGCGCTCACTTCGCACATGGAGGGCGGCGCCAACGTCATCATCGAGGCGATAACGGCCGCTGTGCCGGTGCTGGCAAGCGACATCAACGGCAACCGCGGCATGCTGGGCGACGACTACGCCGGCTATTTTCCGGCGGGCGACGCCGCCGCGCTGGCGCGGCTGATCGACCGCACCATCGAAGAACCCCACTTCTACCAGCGGCTGCGCGACCAGTGCGCGGCGCGCGCGCCATTGTTTGCGCCAGCGGCCGAGCGGGCAGCATTGCTCGAGTTGGTGGATAATCTGCTGAACCCCCATCAAGGAACCAATCCATGAGCAACGACGCTATCAAACTGACCTCCTTTTCGCACGGCGGCGGCTGCGGCTGCAAGATCGCGCCCGGCGTGCTGTCCGAGATCCTCAAGAATTCCAGCGGCTTCCCGGTGCCGAAAGAGCTGCTGGTCGGGATCGAGACCGCCGACGATGCGGCCGTGTACCTGCTCAACGACGAGCAGGCGCTGATCGCCACCACCGATTTCTTCATGCCCATCGTCGACGACCCGTACGACTTCGGCCGCATCGCCGCCACCAACGCCATCTCCGACGTGTATGCAATGGGCGGCACGCCGATCATGGCGCTGGCGCTGGTCGGCATGCCGATCAATAAGCTGCCGGTGGAGACCATCGGCCAGATCATCAAGGGCGGCGAATCGATTTGCGCCGAAGCGGGCATTCCGATCGCCGGCGGCCACACCATCGATTCGGTGGAGCCGATCTACGGCCTGGTGGTGATGGGCCTGATCCACCCGTCGAAAATCAAGCGCAACGCCGATGCGCGCGCCGGCGATGTGCTCATCCTGGGCAAGCCGCTGGGCGTGGGGGTGCTGTCGGCCGCGCTCAAGAAAGACCAGCTCGATGCGGACGGCTATGCGGCCATGATCGCCAACACCACCAAGCTCAACAAGCCAGGCAAGGCGCTGTCCGACATGGCCGGCGTGCACGCGATGACCGACGTCACCGGCTTCGGCTTGCTGGGCCACCTGCTGGAGCTGGCGCGCGGCGCCAAGCTCGAGGCGCAGCTGGACATGGACGCAATTCCGCTGCTGCCGGGCGTGGAGCAACTGGCCGCCGACGGCTACTTCACCGGTGCGTCGGGCCGCAACTGGGAGGCCTACGGCAAGGACGTCGACCTGGCGCCGACGATTTCCGCCGCGCGCCACGCGCTGCTGACCGACCCGCAAACCTCGGGCGGCCTGCTGGTGTCGTGCGATGCGTCCAGCGTCGCTGACGTGCTGGCGCTGTTTGCGCGCGAAGGCTTTGGCGACGCGGCTGTTATTGGCCGCATGGCGGACGGCGCACCACGCGTGAAAGTCAACTAAACCGTCCGTTTCCCGTCCACCGAAGTCAAGGAGCAGGTATGGCGCCGACCAGGTTGTTTCTGCATTATTTGGCGCAGCTGAAAAAGCTGCTGACGATGGCCGAGCAATTTGATCCCGGCGTGGGCAGCCGGCGCCTGCATCCCACCATGTTTCCGCTATTGCAGCAGGCGCGCACGGCGATTGGTTTTACCTTGCGCAGCACCTGTCCGCTCGCCGGCCGTGAGATCGTCTCGTTCGGCACCGACCACGACAGTTTTGCCAGCGTGCACGCGCAGCTCGATGCCACCGCCGCTTACCTGGCGGCGATTCCCGATGCGGATTTTGTCACGCCAGTGCCGCCTGTCGCCACGACCGCCGGGTTTGCTGGCCTGGCGCTCGAGAGTGACGAGTATTTTCTGATGTACGCGGTGCCCAATTTCTTTTTCCATTATTCGATGGTGTATGCGATTGCGCGCCAGGCCGGGGTGGCGGTGGGCAAAGCGAATTTCGATGGCTTTCACCACTACCCGTCCGGCTTCTCGTTCGAGTCCGCGTAACAAATCCTTGACAGCGGGGCTTGCAATCTCGTACATTTAGGTCATGACTTCGCATCTGCACCTATCCGCTTTCCTGCTGCCGTACGCTAGCGCCCTATCGCTAGCGGCGCGCCTGCTAGCACGCGCTTAATCAAGCGCTTCAGCTGTACCCGTGTCGGCCATAAGCCACACAGTCTCCCAAACCCAGGAAAGTTTGCACCGATGTTGACCCCGGCCACCCATGCTCCATCCCGCACCGGCGATTTTTTCGCTAAGCTACTGCTGAAGCTACCGATCGGTTGCCTGGCCTAGCGTTCCGTGGCCGCCCGGCAGCCGCCCGCCACACCGCGCCAGCCATCCGCCGGCACAGCACTTTCCAAACATTCGAGACCCAGGAGCACCCCATGATGTTGCAGAACCCAGCAGCGAAATATCGCGCCTTCCCCGCCATCCAGTTGTCGGATCGTCAATGGCCCAACAACGTGATCAGCAAGCCGCCGATCTGGATGAGCACCGACCTGCGCGACGGCAACCAGGCGCTGATCGAGCCGATGAGCATCGAGAAAAAGCTGCGCTTCTTCGACCTCCTGATCAAGGTGGGCCTCAAGGAAATCGAAGTGGGCTTCCCGTCCGCCTCGCAAACCGATTTCGATTTCGTGCGCCGCCTGGTGGAAGAAAAACGCATTCCCGACGACGTCACCATCATCGTGCTGACCCAGTCGCGTGACGAGCTGATTCGCCGCACCGTGGAATCGGCCGTGGGCGCCAAGCGCGCCATCATTCACCTGTACAACTCGGTGGCGCCGGTGTTCCGCAAGGTGGTGTTCGGCATGTCGCGTGAAGAAATCACCAACATCGCCACCACCGGCACCAAGCTGGTCAAGGAATTGATCAAGCAGCACCCGCAAACCGACTGGGGTTTCGAATACACGCCGGAATCGTTCTCCACCACCGAGCTCGATTTCTCCAAGCATATCTGCGACGCCGTCACCGCCATCTGGGAGCCGACGCCGCAGAACAAGATGATCATCAACCTGCCATCGACGGTCGAGTGCAGCACGCCCAATATCTACGCCGACCAGATCGAGTGGATGTCGCGCAAACTGGCCCGCCGTGATTCGCTGATCATCAGCGTGCACCCGCATAACGACCGCGGCACCGCCGTGGCGTCGGCCGAGCTGGCCGTGATGGCGGGCGCCGACCGCATCGAAGGCTGTTTGTTCGGTAACGGCGAGCGCACCGGCAACGTCGACCTGGTCACCCTGGCGCTCAACCTGTACACGCAAGGCGTGCACCCGGGCCTCGATTTCTCCGACATCGACGAAGTGCGCAAGTGCGTGGAAGAATGCAACCAGTTGCCGGTGCACCCGCGCCACCCTTACGTGGGCGACCTGGTCTTCACGGCCTTCTCCGGCTCGCACCAGGATGCGATCAAAAAAGGCTTTGCGCAGCAGAAGGATGGCGCGCTGTGGGAAATTCCGTACTTGCCGATCGACCCGGCCGACCTGGGCCGCAGCTACGATGCCGTCATCCGCGTCAACAGCCAGTCGGGCAAGGGCGGCATGGCTTATTTGCTGGAACAGGACTACGGCCTGGTGTTGCCGCGCCGCCTGCAAATCGAATTCTCGCGCGCAGTGCAAGCCGTGGCCGACCAGACCGGCCTGGAAATCACTGCCGACGGCATTTACGAGATCTTCAGCCGCGAGTACTTCGAGCAGAACCAGCCGTACGCCTACCAGTCGCACAAGATGGTGGAAGACACCACCAGCGACGAGCCGGTGCAGATCGATGTCGCCCTCGCCCACCGCGATGCCGCCGTATCGCTCAAGGGCGCCGGCAACGGTCCGATCGACGCGTTTGTCGATGCGCTGGGCCTCGATATCAAGCTGATGGACTACCACGAGCACTCGATCGGCTCGGGCGCCAACGCCAAGGCGGCGTGCTACGTGGAACTGCGCCTGGCCAACGGTCCGACCCTGTTCGGCGCGGCCACCGACAGCAATATCCTGACAGCCTCGTTCAAGGCGGTGCTGAGCGCGGTGAACCGCCAGCTCAACGCGATCGAGGCAGCGCAGGCCAAGGACGCCATCGCTGCCTGATCAGGCCGGTAATATTGTCTAGATCGTCTGGTCGAAGCCGGACGATGCCACCGACGAGAGCAGATCGCTCTCGTCTTTTTCATTGGTCAGCTTCTTGTCCATCAGGATATCGTCGTACGGCACGCCATCGACGATCAGCGCGCAGTGCTCGCGGCCATACACCTTGAACCCCAGCGACTCGTACAGGTGGATCGCGGCGGCATTGCCGACCGTGACCGCCAGCGTGACCTTGGTCACGCCCTCCATGGTGGCAATACACTCCATGGCCTGGTTCATCAGCTGGCGTCCCACGCCGGTGCCGCGATACGCCATATCAACCTGCATGCCCCGGATGAAGGCCTTGTGGCGCAGCTTGATCTGCGCTTCGCGCCCCACTCCCACCATGCCCACCAGGCGGTCGCCATCGAAGGCGCCGAATCGGTTGCGACCGGCTTCGGACGCAAAATACGCTTCCGTGACCGACAGCGGCGTATTGCATTCCTCTTCATAGCTGGAAGTAAAGGCGTTGGGGGTTTCTCGCAGGCCGGACAGGCGCAGTGACTGGAACGCTGCCGAGTCCGCAGGAGTTAAGCGTCGGATGTGAATAGGCATGGTAAGAAGTAAAGTAAATGATTGAAAGCGATTGAAAAGATGATTAAATTATCATTTACTTGATTAACAATAGCAAGCGAACGGGCGCGAAAGAGCGAGCGTTGCCCCGCTTTCGGTGAGAATACTCGTCAATTTGAGTGATAGTACGTAGCGCGTGCTCAGTGTTGGCGCGCCAGACGCAATCCCGTGAACTGCCAGCGGGCGCCGGCGGGGAAGAAATTGCGGTAGGTGGCACGCGTGTGGCCGTCAGGGGTGGCGCACGAAGAGCCGCGCAGCACGTACTGGTTCAACATGAACTTGCCGTTGTATTCGCCCAGCGCACCGGGCGCGACCTGGAAACCAGGATACGGCGCGTAGCTGCTGCTGGTCCATTGCCAGCAGTGGCCGAACATCTGCTGCAATTGCGTCGATGCAGAGGCGACTTCCCATTCAGCTTCGGTGGGCAGGCGTGCGCCGGCCCAGTGGGCATAGGCATCGGCCTCGAACAGCGACAGGTGGGTGGCGGGACGGTCAAGGTCGAGCGGTTGCGCGCCGTGCAGCGTGAACTCGGTCCAGGCGCCCTGCTCGTCCTGGTACCAGTAGAACGGCGCCTTGACGCCTTGCGTGCGTACCCAGTCCCAGCCTTCCGCCAGCCACAGCGCGGCATTGAAATAGCCGCCGGCGGCGACAAAGGCCAGGTACTCGCCGTTGGTGACCAGGCGCGAGGCCAGCTGGAACGGCGCCACGTACTGCTTGTGGCGTGGCAGTTCGTTGTCGAAGCAAAAGCCGTCGCCTGCATGGCCGATCTCGGCGAGGCCACCTTCAAAATTTACCCATGCCACTGGCGCTGCCGTCGGTTCGACCGCACGCGGCGCGTCGAGGTACGCCGGCAGCAAGGCGCTTTGCGCCAGCAGGTGCTTGACGTCGGTGAGTATCAATTCCTGGTGCTGCTGTTCGTGCTGCAGGCCCAGCGTGATCAACATCTCGAGCACGGCGCGCTGCTCCGCATCGAGTTCGGCCGCCAGCAGGCGCGCCATGCGCGCATCGACATCGGCGCGGTAGGCGCGCACCTGCGCCATCGCCGGCCGCGTGAGCAGGCCGCGCTGGGCGCGCGGATGCTTGTCCCCCACGCCGTTGTAGTACGAATTGAACAGCACCCGGAACGCCGGGTGGAATGGCGCAAAATCCGGCTCCATGCGCTCGAGGATGAAGGTCTCGAAGAACCAGGTAGTGTGCGCCATGTGCCACTTGACCGGGCTGGCGTCGGGCATCGATTGCGCGCCGCAGTCCTCGTCGGACAGCGGCGCGGCCAGCGCCAGCGTGTGGGCGCGCACCGCGCTGTAACGGGCGTCCAAAGGCATATCGGTCAGTTGCGGCGGGCGCATGTCCATCAGGATTCCTCAGTCGGGGATGACGCGGGCGTGGATCACGGCGAACCAGTTGTTCTCGTCGGTCCATACCCGGTTGGTGGCAAAGCCGGCTTGTTCGAGCAGGCTGACAAACGACTGCCGCGTGTATTTATAACTGTCTTCGGTGTGGATGCGCTCACCGCTGTCGAAGTGGCGCTCGTGGCCGGCCCACCGCACGGTAACGGCGCTGCGCGCCTCGAGGTGCATTTCGATGCGCCTGGCGTGCGGGTTGAAGAAAGCGTGGTGCTGCCAGTCGCGCACATTGAAGTCGGCGCCGACCAGGTGGTTCACATGGCGCAGCATGTTCAAGTTGAAGGCGGCGGTGACGCCGATGGCATCGTCATAGGCCGCATCAAGCACCGCGCTGTCTTTCACCAGATCGACGCCGATCAAAAGGCCGCCGTCGTCGCCGGCATTGGCGCGCAGGCCGCGCAAGAAGGCGATGGCCTGCTCCGGCGAAAAATTACCGATCGACGAGCCGGGGTAGAAAAACAGGCGGCGTTTGGCGCGCACGCTGTCGGGCAGCGCAAAGCCGCCGGAAAAGTCGAGCCCCAGCGGCGTCATCTCGATGTGCGGGAAGCGCTGCTGCAGGCGCGTGACCGACTCGGTGAGGAAGTCGCGCGAGATATCGACCGGCACGTACTGCGCCGGTTGCAGCAGCGGGAACAGGCCGGCCGCCTTGGCGCAATTGCCCGCGCCCAGGTCGATCAGCGAGACGCCGGTGCCGATATCGTGCGCCATGGCCGCGCCATGGACGTCGAAAATCGCCGCCTCGGTACGGGTTGGATAGTATTCGGGCAGCTCGCAGATCGCTTCGAACAGCCGGGAACCGAGGCTGTCGTAAAGGAACTTGGGAGAAGTATGGGCCTCGTTGGCCAGCAGGCCGGCGGAAATTTCGGCGATCACGGCGGCGCTGCCATGCGCGCGCGCGGGAAGTTCCGTGCGGGTTGTATGCATATGTTGCTCTGCCTTTAGGGGTAATGCCGGTCTGCACGAGGCCCATGGGGCGAGAGCCGACTTTTTGTTATCATAGCCGAATCTGCATTCTTTCGCGGCACGCACAAAAACACTGTGCGGCGTTTCACCCAACTCACCCATAGGCCTTTCCACATGAAATTTTCTTCCTTGAGCACCATTAAATCGGTGCTGGCCGCCGGCCTGCTGGTTACCGCCGCCTTTGCCCAAGCGCAATCGGCCAATGGCGTGTTCCGCGTGTCCGCGATTCCGGATGAATCCCCGACCGAACTGCAGCGCAAGTTCAAGCCGCTGGGCGACTACCTGGAAAAGAAAATCGGCATGAAGGTGGAATTCACCCCGGTGACCGACTACGCCGCCTCGGTCGAAGCGCTGATCAACAAGAAGGTGGACATGGTGTGGTTCGGCGGCTTCACCTTCGTGCAAGCGAAAGAACGCAGCAAGAACCAGGTGACGCCGCTGGTGCAGCGCGCCGAAGATGAAAAATTCCGCTCGGTGTTCATCACCACCCAGAAAGACATCAATAAACTCGAAGACCTGAAAGGCCATACGTTCACCTTCGGTTCGGAATCTTCCACGTCGGGCCACCTGATGCCACGCTCGTTCATGCTGGCCGCCAAGATCAATCCCGACACCGACTTGAAGCGCATCGCCTTCTCCGGCCAGCACGACTCCACCGTGGCAGCGGTTGCCGGCGGCAAGGTCGATGCGGGCGCCCTGAATATCTCGGTCTGGGAAAAACTGGTCGCCGAGAAAAAGGTCGACCCGGCCGTGGTGCGCGTGTTCTACACCACGCCTGGCTACTACGACTACAACTGGAGCGTGCGTACCGACATGAACGCGGACCTCAAGAAGAAGCTGACCGATGCCTTCCTGGCGCTCGATCCGAAGAACCCGCAGGACAAGGTGATCATGGACCTGCAACGCGCATCGAAGTTCATCCCGACCAGGGCTGAAAACTACACCGCCATCGAAGCTGCCGCGCAAAACGCCGGCCTGCTGAAGAAGTAATCCGCAGCCATCCACACAGTCCTGCATGCCGACCTACCATTTGCACCGCCTGACGGTGCGCCATCGCGGCGCCTCGTCAGGTGCGCCAACAGGCGACCCCCTGCCCGCACTGCGCGATCTCTCGCTCACCATCGAACAGGGGGAGCAACTGGCATTGATCGGCCCCTCGGGCGCCGGCAAGACCACCTTGCTGGCCACCCTGGCGTGTGCGCAGCAGCCCTATGGGGGCACTTTTACCATCTTCGACCAAGACCCGTGGGCGCTCGGCAATGCTGCGCGCCACCGGCTGCGCGCGCGCCTGTTCCTGGCGCCGCAAACGCCGCCGCTGCCGCCGCGCCAGCGCGTGGTGACGGCGGTGCTGGCCGCGCACCTGCCGCAGTGGAGCATCTGGCGCGCACTGGCCTCGCTGTTCAAACCGGCCGATCCGCAGGCGGCGTGGCAGGCGCTGTCGCGCTTTAACCTCGGCGATAAACTTTACTCGCGCGTGGACCGCCTGTCGGGCGGCGAACGCCAGCGCTGCGGCCTGGCGCGCCTGCTGCTCGCACCGGCCGAAGCGCTGCTGGTGGACGAGCCGCTGTCCGCGCTCGACCCGGTGCTGTCCGAACTCACCCTCACGACGTTGCGCGAAGAAGCGGCCGCCCGCAACGCCACCCTGGTGTGCAGCCTGCACCAGGTGGAGCTGGCGCTGGCGCATTTTCCGCGCATCGTCGCGCTGCGCGCCGGCTGCATCGTCTTCGATCTGCCGCGCGCGCAGGTCACGCCGCAGATGATCGCCGAACTGTACCAGGGCGAATCCACCACGCCGGCGCCGGCAGCGCCGTTGGAGCCGCAGGCCATGCTGGTCAAACCCGGCGCCGGCGCCTGCCTGTGACCGCGACGGCCCGCCCCGTGTCGGTGCAGTTGCCCGCCCATCTGCACCGCGACCCGGCGTGGCGCGGCCGCGTCATGGCCTGCCTGCTGGCGCTTGCCATCCTTTGGCCAATGCTGGTCCTGAGCGAATTCAAGCCGTGGATACTGTGGGACTGGCAAAGCCTGGCCGCCACCGGCCGCTTCCTGTCCGACTTCCTGGTGCCCGCGCACAGCCCCGAGTTCCTGCAACTGCTGCTGCGCGAAACCTGGCAAACCGTGGCCATTGCCACCGCCGGCCTGGCGCTGGCGCTGGTGGTGGCCATTCCCGCTACCCTCATCATCACCGACCGTCTGTCGATCTCGGCGCTCGGCACCGGCCGCACGCGCCTGCCCGCGCGCCTGCTGCGCCAGGGCGTGCGCTGGCTGTTGATCCTGCTGCGCAGCGTGCCGGAACTGGTCTGGGCGCTGCTGTTCGTGCGCATCATCGGCTTCGGCCCCACGGCCGGGGTGCTGGCCATTGCCCTCACCTACTGCGGCATGCTGGGCAAGGTCTATGCCGAGATTCTCGAATCATCGGACACCCACAGCACTGACACCCTGCTGACCAACGGCAGCGGCAGGCTCGCTGCGCTGTTGTACGGCGCGCTGCCGGAATCGGCCTCCGAACTGATGTCGTACACCGTGTATCGCTGGGAATGCGCGATTCGGGGCTCGGTGGTAATGGGCTTCGTGGGCGCCGGCGGCCTGGGGCAGCGGATGGACGAATCGATGAAGATGATGGCCGGCGCCGAAGTGTCGTCGATGCTGCTGGTGTTCGTGCTGCTGGTCGCGCTGGCCGACCTGTTCTCCAGGATCTTGCGCAGGCGGCTCGGATGAATCAGCATTCCCACATGCCCAAGCCGCCGCCGCGCGACTGGACCATCATCGCGCTGACGGTGCTGCTGGTCGCCCTGGTGGTGGCCAGTTTCGCCTCGCTGCCGCTCAAGTGGCGCGACTTTTTCACGTTCGACGCCATCAACAGCGCTGCCGAACTGCTGGCCGGCTTCGCCCCGCCCGAGACGTCGACGCCGTTCCTGGTCAAGACCGCGTGGGCCACGCTGGAGACCATGTCGATGTCGGCGCTCGGCACGCTGCTGGCGGTGATCGCCGGGCTGGCGCTGGCGCTGCCGGCGTCGGGCCGGCTGGGCCAGGCGCCGCGCGTGCTGGTGCGCGCCCTGCTCAACGTGCTGCGCTCGATACCGGAACTGGTGTGGGCTTCGATCCTCCTGATCGCGGCCGGCCTGGGGCCGTTCGGCGGCACGCTGGCGCTGGCCGCGCACACGGCCGGGGTACTGGGCCGGCTGTTTGCCGATGCGCTGGAAAACGCCGCACCGGGGCCAGAGCAAACGCTGCGCACCAACGGCGCCACCGCCGCTGCGGCGTTTTTCTACGCCACGCTGCCGCAAACGCTGCCGCAAATGCTGTCGTACACGCTGTACCGCTGGGAGAACAATATCCGCGCCGCGGCCATCCTGGGCGTGGTAGGCGCCGGCGGCCTCGGACAAATGCTTAAATACCACCTGTCGCTGTTCCAGATGCAGCAGGCGGCCACCGTCATCATCGCCATGCTGGTGCTGGTCGCCGTGGTGGACGCCGCCAGTTACGCGCTGCGGCGCGCCCTCACACGATAGTCCACTCACCCCGTTAGGTTTTCATGTCCACGCCACTGCTCGAACTGCGCAACCTGTCCAAGTCCTACAACGGCCGCCCGGTGCTGGCCAACCTGTCGTGGACCTTCAGGGCGGGCGAATTCGTCGCCATCATGGGAGACTCGGGCGTGGGCAAGTCCACGCTACTGAACCTGGTCGCCGGCCTCGATACACCAGACGCCGCAGACGGTTCCTCCATCATCATCGACGGCGTGCCGATGGCGGGCCTGGACGACGACGCCGCCACCCGTTTGCGCCGCGCGCGCATGGGTTTCATCTTCCAGGCCTTTCACGTGCTACCGCACCTGACGCTGCTGCAAAACGTGGCGCTGCCGCTCTTGCTCAACGGCCTGCCGGTCGCGCGCGCGGCCGAGATGCTCGACGCCGTGGGACTGGGCGGACGCGGCAACGACTTCCCCCATCAACTGTCCGGCGGCGAGATGCAGCGCGTGGCGATTGCCCGCGCGCTGGCGCACCGTCCGGCCCTGGTGCTGGCCGACGAGCCCACCGGCAACCTCGACCCCGACACCGCCCAGGGCATCCTGGAATTGCTCCGCCGCGAGATCAAGGCGACCGGCGCTTGCGCCATCATGGTCACACATTCGCACATCGCCGCCGAAATGACAGACAAAATCCTACAACTATCGAAATGCGGCATACAGGAAACAACATTTGTCCAGCCATTTGAGCAATAAACAAGATAATTCAATTGTTAAACGCTGCAGTGTTAGTCACAAAGGAGTATGATTTGAACTAACTTGCACGGTTATCAAGAATGTTGAGTAGCGCTCCACATTCAAAGCAATAGTGTGAGCGCTAGCCTTGCTGGGAAGACGTCATTTCTTCACGTTTAAGCTAAGGAGGAGCGAAAAATGAACGTAAGGCAAAAAAAGATGGAACTGATCGAAGCGATGAATCGTGCTCGGGCGCTGGAACCTTCCAGTTTTGTTCCGAACAAGTTACTCGATACTTTGATCGAAAAGATGAACCTTAAAAACGATGCAGAGTTGTGCCGCGTTTTGGAAGTTCAGCCGCCGATCATCAGCAAAATTCGCCATCGCAAGCTGGCAGTGGGTGCCACGATTTTGTTGCGGATGCACGAGAAGTCAGATATCAGCATCCGTGAACTGAAAGATCTGTCGACCGCCTCAATGCACTGACCAGCCTAGCTGATCTTGCCATGCCAGGCGCCGGCATGCGGTAACCGGCGCCCCCAATGCGATCATGCTTCAGCCCAAACCCCGCTGACAGCTGCATTACCCTCCTCTCCCGCCACACCCCTCAGCAGTTCTGCCTCCCGGTAACATCCTGTTTCACTCTACACAAAACAAATATAGCGCTGCCTTCGAATTGGCATACTCTACTGTAATTATCGTTTCCGGGGGATGCCATGCAAGCCAAGCCACTTCAGCTTCGTACCTTGACGATCGCACTCTTCGCTGGCACGGCGACCCTGCTCGCTGGTTGCGCCAGCACCGGCAGCGGCGACGGCACAGCAAACAACGCGCCAGCCGCCATCGCACCGGCGCAACTGCCCGCCGCCGTCAACCGCGTGAGCTGGGGCGTCAACCAGGGCACCTGGCAGCAGGCGCAAACCCTGGGCTACGAAGCCTGGCTCGAACGCCAGCTGCACCCGGCCCCGGCGCCGCTGCCGGCCGCCGCCCAGGCCCAGATCGACAACCTGGCCATTTCCAAGACGCCCCTACCATTCCTGGTGGCCGACCTCGAACGGCAGCGCAAGGATGCCGACAAGATCGCCGACGACGAGGACAAGAAGACCGCGCAAAAGGCCTACCAGCAGGCCATGAACAACCTGGCGCGCGAGGCGGCCACCCGCTCGCTGCTGCGCGACCTGTATTCACCGAACCAGTTGCAGGAGCAGATGACGTGGTTCTGGATGAACCATTTCAATGTCCACTCGGGCAAAAGCAACCTGCGCGTACTGGTGGGAGACTACGAGGAAACCGCGATCCGGCCGCACGCGCTGGGCAAGTTCCGCGACCTGCTGGGCGCCACCCTGCGCCACCCGGCCATGATCCGCTACCTCGACAACGAACAGAACGCCGCCAACCGCATCAACGAAAACTATGCGCGCGAGCTGATGGAGCTGCACACGCTGGGCGTGGACGGCGGCTACAGCCAGCGCGACGTGCAGGAACTGGCGCGCATCCTCACCGGCGTGGGCGTCAACCTGACCGACACCGCACCAAAGGTCAAAAAGGAATTGCAGTCGCAGTACGTACGCAGCGGCCTGTTCGAGTTCAATCCCAACCGCCACGACTACGGCGACAAGCAGTTCCTTGGCCAGCCGGTCAAGGGGCGCGGCCTGGCCGAGGTGGACGAGGCGCTCGACCGCCTGTGCCGCAGCCCGGCCACGGCACGCTTCATCAGCCGCAAGCTGGCCACGTATTTCGTTGCCGACGAACCGACACCGGCGCTGGTGGCCCGCATGGCGGCGGTGTTCCAGTCATCCGATGGCGACATTGCGGCCGTGATGCGCAGCATGCTCACGTCGCCCGAATTCGCCCAGTCGCTGGGTAAAAAATTCAAGGACCCGGTGCATTACGTGGTCTCGGCCGTGCGCCTGACGTACGACGACAAGGTAGTGCTCAACACGGCGCCGATGCTGGGGTGGCTCAACCGCATGGCCCAGCCCCTGTACGGTCGCCAGACGCCGGACGGTTACGCGCTCACTCAGCCCGGCTGGGCCAGCCCGGGCCAGATGACCACCCGCTTCGAGATCGCCAAGGCCATCGGCTCGGGCAACGCCGGCCTGTTCAAGGCCGAGGGACCGCAGCCGCAGGAGCGGGCCGCGTTCCCGCAACTGGCCAGCGCCTTCTTTTACCAGACCTTGCAGTCAACGCTGGCGCCGAAGACCCGCCAGGCGCTGGAACAGGCCAACTCGCCGCAGGAGTGGAATACCCTGCTGCTGTCGTCACCGGAACTGATGCACCGCTAAGATAGAAGGAGACCATCATGGAACGTCGCACCCTGCTCAAATCCCTGGCTGCGCTGCCGATTGCAGCCAGCTCCGCCGCCGCCGGCAACCTGTGGGCCGCGCCGGCCAGCAAGACGCGCCTGCTGTTCGTGTTCATGCGCGGCGGCTACGATGCGGCCAGCCTGCTGGTGCCGGTCTCCAGCGACTATTACTACCAGGTGCGCCCCAATATCGCCATCCCCAAGCCGTCCGACGATCTCAAATCGGCGCTGGCCATCAATGCCGACTGGGGCCTGCACCCGGCCCTGCGCGACACCATCTACCCGCTGTTTACCAGCGGCGAGGCGGCCTTCGTGCCGTTCGCCGGCACCGAGGACCTCTCGCGCAGCCACTTCGAAACCCAGGACAGCATCGAACTCGGACAACCGCTGCAAGGCACGCGCAACTTCCGCTCCGGCTTCCTGAACCGGCTGGCCACCACGCTCAATACCGACCGGGCCAGCGCGATCTCGTTTACCGACCAGCTGCCTTTGATCATGCAGGGCACGGCGCAGTTGCCCAACATGGCGCTGCGCTCGATCGCCAAGCCGCAGGTCGATGCGCGCCAGGCGCGCATGATCGCCGCCATGTACGACGGCAGCCCGCTGGCCGCGCAGGTGCGCGAAGGCTTCGTCGTGCGCGAAGACGTGATGAAACAGATGATCGGCGAAATGGATGCGGCCAACCGCAACGCCATTACCGCCAAGGGCTTCGAACTCGAAGCGCGCCGCATCGCCAAGCTGATGAAGGAGAAATACAATATCGGCTTCGTCGACGTGGGCGGCTGGGATACCCACGTCGGCCAGGGCAACGGCACCGGCTACCTGGCTGGCCGCCTCGA
Organism: Duganella sp. 3397; assembly: GCF_031456625.1. Classification (NCBI taxonomy): domain Bacteria; kingdom Pseudomonadati; phylum Pseudomonadota; class Betaproteobacteria; order Burkholderiales; family Oxalobacteraceae; genus Duganella; species Duganella sp. 3397. Next base: position 167,226 of record NZ_JAVDVB010000005.1, on the reverse strand, counting down.
CGAACTGGGACGCGGCCTAGCCGGCTTTGCCCAGGAGATGGGACCGGAATGGAAGGACACGGTGGTGGTGGTGGTCAGCGAATTTGGCCGCACCTTCCGCGAGAACGGCAATCGCGGCACCGACCACGGTCACGGCTCGGTGTACTGGGTGCTGGGCGGCGGCGTACGCGGCAACGCGGTACGCGGCGAGCAGATCGCGCTGGAACAGAAAACCCTGTTCCAGAACCGCGACTACCCGGTACTGAACGAATACCGCGCCATGTTCGGCGGCCTGCTGGCGCGCATGTATGGTCTCAACAGCGGCCAGGTGGAAACCATATTCGGCACCAAGGGGCGCGATATCGGCCTGGTGTGAGGCGGGATCACGGCCTCAAGGTACTGAACCGAGTCGCAGGCGCAGGCGCGCCATGGCGCGGGTGAACAATGCCGCTTCGTCGGCCGCCCGCGCCAGCACCAGCGCGCCCTGGATGGTGCCGACGGTTTCCTCGGCCAGGGCAACGGCTTCGGTGGGGACATGCCCGCCGCGTTGCAGCGCGGCGGCCAGCGCAGCGATCCACTCCGCAAAGTAAGCGCGTATGGTCTGCGCGAACAAGTCACGTTCGTAACCGAGCGCGAACACGCCCAGCAGACACACGCTGCGCCCGGACCTGAAGTAAAGCTCCACGGCGTCGAGCATGCGCGCCACGCCTGCTGCGCTGTCGTCTGTCGCACGCAGGGGATTGAAAACCTCGCTGCGAAACCAGGCATCGATGTGCGCCATAACCGCCTGCGCCATCTCCTCTTTCCCGCCCGGGAAAAAGTTGTACATGCTGCCCTTGCCCAGTCCCGTGCCGGCGCCAATGCGCGCCAGGCTGGCCCCTTCGTAACCATGGGTGCGAAACACTTCTGCCAGCCGAGCGACGACCTCGTCGCGGCTGGCCATGGCGCGCGCCACCCTAGAAACCCAGTTCGGACAGGCCTGGATGGTCTTGCGGCCGGGGCGCGCTGGCGTCCCAATGGAACCTGCGGTCGGCGGCAGCAATGGGCGCTTCGTTGATGCTGGCCAGGCGCCGCTGCATCAGGCCATCGGCAGCAAACTCCCAGTTCTCGTTGCCGTAGGCGCGGTACCACTGACCGGAATCGTCATGGTATTCGTAGGCGAACCGCACGGCGATGCGGTTGCCTTCGAACGCCCATAATTCCTTGATCAGGCGGTAATCGAGTTCGCGCGTCCATTTGCGCTGGAGCAGCGCCACGATGTCGGCGCGGCCGGTGACGAATTCGGCGCGGTTACGCCAGTAGCAGTCGTGGGTATAGGCCAGCGATACTTGTTCGGCGTTGCGGGTATTCCAACCATCCTCGGCCAGGCGGACTTTGAGCGTGGCCGAGGCGTGGTCGAACGGCGGCAGCGGTGGGCGGGCCATAATTTTCCTTGTTTGTACCAATCGGTACAAACATTCTAGCACTATTTTCGGCGTTCCTTCGCGTCAGGTGTATTCGACGCAGTCGTCCTTGCGGCAAAAGCTCACCAGCTTGATGCCGGCTGCCAGGGCGACATCGATGGCCAGGGTGCTGGGCGCCGAGATGGTGGCCAGCATGGGGATGTTCAGGCGCGCAGCCTTGCGCACCAGTTCATAGCTGGCGCGGCTCGACATGAACACGAAGCCCTGCGTCATGTCCACCCGCTCGAACGCCAGGTAGCCGATCAACTTGTCCATGGCGTTGTGGCGGCCCACGTCTTCGCACACGCGCAGCACATTGCCGCTGGCGTCGCACCAGGCAGCGGCGTGGACGCCGCCGGTGGCGCGCATCAGGTGCTGGTGCTCGCCCAGGGCGGCGGCGGCGCGGGCAATCGCCGGCGCCAGCGCGTCGGCATCGTGCAGCGGCGCGGCGTCGATGCGCGGCGGCGCCACGTCGATCAGCTCCAGGCTTTCCACGCCGCACACGCCGCAACCGCTGCGTCCCGCCATCGAGCGCCGCTGCTGCTTGAGCAGCATGAAGTCCTCCTGCGCGATGGTGAGCGCCACCTCCACGCTGCGCGCGTGCTCCTGCACTTCGATATCGAACACGTCGGACCGTTTGCCCACCAGGCCTTCGGTGAGCGCGAAGCCCATCGCGAACGCCTGCAGGTCGCGCGGCGTGACCATCATCACCGCGTGCGAAATGCCATTGAAGACAAGCGCCACCGGCAGTTCCTCGGCCACCTGGTCGGTGGTGGCGGTGGCGCCGGCGGACGTGGTGCCGCGATGGCGCAGCACCGGGCGTTGCTGGATGCCGCTGCGTTCTGTTTCCTGGTCGAGTTTCATTGCCGCCCCACTAAATCGTACGAGGCTCGATTGTAACCCGCACTGCTGACCGGCGTTACGCTGCCAGCGACTCGCCGGCCACGCCATAGTGGCGGGCATAGCGCGCATCGAGGTTTGCCAGCGGCATCATCAGGAACAGGTCGGCGCTTTCGAAGTCTGGATCCCAGGCCGGTTCGCCGCAAATCCACGCGCCCGAGCGCATATAGCCCTTGAGCAGCGCCGGCACTTGCGGCTTTTGCGCCGCTTCGAGCTTACCGAACGGAAATGGCAGGTGCGGCGTGACGCGATATTCGAGGGGCGCGAGGTGCTTGCCGATCAGTTGCTGGTAGACGGCGACGGCATTGTGGCCGCCATCGGCCAGGCTGATGCTGGCGCAGCCGATCAGGTAGTCGCAGTTTTCGCGGCGCATGTAGTCGGCCAGGCCGGACCACAGCAACATGATCACGCTGCCGCCACGGTAGGCGGGATGGATGCAGGCGCGGCCCGCTTCCACCATGCGGCCGCGCAGGTGATTGAGGCGACCGAGGTCGAACTCGCCTTCGGAATACAGGCGGCCCAGCTTGCGGGCGCGGGTGGCGCTCAGCAGGCGGTAGGTACCAACGACTTTGAGGGTGTCGACATCGCGCACGATCAGGTGGTCGCAATAGGCGTCGAATTCGTCGCTGTCGAGGCCATCGGGGCTCTCGAGCGAGGACAGGCCCATGGTTTCGATGAAGACTTTGTAGCGCAGGCGCTGCACTTCGTGCAGCTCTTCCGGCGTACTGGCCATGCTCAGCACCAGCTTGCCGGAAGCGGGACGGACGTCCGAAGGCAGGTTCGCAGCTTGAATGATCGAGGTTTGCATGCTTCATCCTTTGTGTGGGTGACGAAGCAAGACTAACCATCGAATACTTCAAGGAAATGACAGCAAAGTGTCATTTCCGTGACATGCACCGATCTGTTGTATTCAGAACAGTATTTCTCAGGATTTCTTCGGGCGGCCGGTTTTCAGTTGCGGCAGGCTGGCCAGCACTTTTTTCAGGGTGGCCAGATCGATCTGGCTGATCAGCGCCACGCCAATGCGCAGCAACTCGCTTTTCTTGATCTCGATACCGGCTTTCAGGCAGGCTTTTTTCACCTGGCCAAGCACCGCGTATTCCTGCTCGGGCATGGTGAAGCTGTCGCGCACCAGTTTATCCTTGCGGGCCTTGTCGGCGCCGGCTGCTGCTGCCGGTGCCTTGGCGGCTGGCTTCGTGGTGGCCTTGGCAGCTGGTTTGGCGGCTTTACCAGCAGGCTTGGCGGCGGCTTTCGGTGTGGCTTTGGCAGCTGGCTTGGCAGCGGCTTTGGCGGCCGGCTTGGCGGCAGCTTTTGGCGCGGCCTTGGCGGCGACTGCTGGCTTGGCGGTAGCCTTGACTGCCGGCTTGGCGGCGGTTTTGGCAACCGCTGCGGCGGCTGGCTTGGCAGCGGCGGCTTTGGCGACTGGCTTGGCGGCAGGTTTGGCAGCCACGGCCTTCACAACGGCAGGCTTGGCAGCTGCAGGTTTGGCGGCTGCCGCCGGCTTGGTCACAACGGCCTTGGCGACAGCTTGCCTGGCAACCGCAGGTTTGGCGGCCGCAGGTTTCACAGCAACAGGTTTTGCGGCGGCTGGTTTCGCAACAGCAGGCTTGGCAACCGGCGCGGCCTCGACTTTCGACTCGGCAGGCTTGGCCGGCGTGCTGCTTGCAGGGGCTTTGCCTGAAGGCGCTTTGTCGATTACTTGTTCATCAATAGTTTTATTCATACAGGCTCCAAAATTATCCAACGATATAAACAATATATATCATTTACAGGAATTTTGCTTGCGCATTCGCAAAAGTACCGGCTCGTCCGGCAATCATCCGGTGGTCCTGATCGTGAAATCGACGCCTACGTCGTCCCAGTGTTCCTGCTCTTTTTCGAGCCAGTACGACAGCGTAGGATGGTCGGCCACCCATTCGCGCGGGATGTCGAGTTCGATCCGGCTCTTCATGCGCAGCCTGACCAGGCTGAAGTCGATGTCGATACGCGAGTGCATGAACAGCACTGCCAGCCGGAACGCCACCACCGCCTTGGCGATATCGACTTCCTCGATCATCTCCGACACCTTGCGCAGGTTGCCCTTGTGCGCCACCACCAGGCGGCTCATGAGTTTTTGCTCGCGCGTGGTAAATCCTGGCAGATCGGCATTTTCGATCATGTAGCACGCATGCTTGTGGTAACCGGTGTGCGAGACCACCAGCCCCACCTCGTGCAGCAGCGCGCTCCAGTACAGGTGGCGCGTGTAGATCTCACACGACGGCCTGGTTTGGGCGTACAGCGCCAGCGCGTCGTCGGCCACGCGGTTGGCGCGGCGCTGGTCGACGTGGAATTTTTCCACGCAGGCCTGCACCGACTGCTCGCGGCGATCACGCTTGGTCGAGCGCAGGTGCAGGTCCCACATCACGCCCATGCGCAGGCCGGCCTCGATCGGCTGCACCAGCGGGATGCCCAGCTCGCGCACCAGGCCGATCAAAATCGCCAGGCCGCCGATGATGGTGCTGGCGCGGTCGGGCCGCAGGCCGGGCATGTCGATCTTGCTCACGTGGCCGAACTCGATGAAGCGCTGCTTGAGAGCCGTCAGCGTCTCGGCATTGACTTCCTTGCCGATGCCGTTCTTGACGATGATGTCGGCAATCGTGCGCGCGGTGCCGGACGAGCCGTAGCACTGCTTCCAGAACTGCGGCCGATACGGCGGCGCGGCATCCTCGAAATGGCTGCGTGCCGACAGGATGGCAGCCTCGAACGACGGCCCATCGATCCGGCCGCCGACAAAGAACGACAGGCTTTGCTTGACCGTGCCGACACTGAACGATTCAACCCGCTCGATTTCCTGGCCGCGCCCCAGTATCAGCTCGGTGGAGCCGCCGCCGATGTCGATCACCAGCCGCCGCTCGCCGGGCACCGCCACCGCGCTGGCCACGCCCATGTAGATCAGGCGCCCCTCTTCTTCGCCGGAGATGATCTCGATCGGATAGCCGATGGCCTGCTCGGCCTCGGGCAAAAAGGCGGCGGCATTGCGCGCCACCCGCATGGCCGACGTGGCCACCACGCGCACCGCGTCGAGCTTGTAATTGCCCAGCGCCTCGCGGAAGTTGCGCAGGCAGGCCAGCGCGGTCTGCATCGCGGCCGGGGTCAGGTTGCCCTTGTCGTCGAGGCCGGCGGCCAGGCGGATCGGTTCGCGCACGCTTTTGAGCACGCGGATCGCATCGCCATCGTGCTTGCCGATATGAAGCCGGAAGCTGTTGGAACCCAAGTCTACTGCTGCATACATAATAAGAACCCATGCCCGCCCGGCGCACGCCGGCGGAAAAATTTAACTAAACGATTTAGATGATTTTGAAAATGCTATCACGATATGCCGTCCTTGTGACGGCATGATGACAACGGCGCCTGCCGTGTGCAAGAATTGGTGCCGGCGCGCGGCGCCGGCGCCCTGACATCGAGGGACTCAGGCGTCGAGCACGGCGGCGCTGCCGGTGACCTGCGCAGCCACCTGGTTGCCGCCGGCGGCGCGCGCCTGGCGCAGCGCCTGGTCGGCGCGCTGGAACAGGCCCACCGTGGTGTCGTCGGCGCGCATGGTCGTCGCGCCCAGGCTGGCGGTGAGGTTGATGATGGCTTTCTCGGCCTTGACCGGTTGCGCGGCCAGCGCGGCGCGCACGCGCTCCGCCACCAGCAGCGCTTCCTCGACCGCAGTACGCGGCAGCAGGATGGCGAATTCGCCACCGCCCAGGTGGCCGAGGGTGTCGCTGTCGCGCAGCTGGCGCTTGCAGGCGTCCGCCATGGCGACCAGCACCTGGTCGCCGGCCAGGTGGCCGTAATGGTCGTTGACACGCTTGAAATCGTCGAGATCGACGATCACCAGCGCAGTAGGCTGGCCGGGCCTGCGCGCCAGCGCCAGCCAGGGCGCCAGCGCCTGGTGGAAGCCGCGGCGGTTCAGCGCGGTCGTCAGCGGATCGATCACTTCCAGCCGCTCCAGCTCGCCCTGCAGGCGCTGGCGCACCAGCAGCAGGTAGCCGAAGCCGTTGCCCAGCATGACCAGGTACAGCGCCACCAGGCCGATGCCTTGCACCAGTTCCGGACTGACCCACGACCAGCCATTGGGGAGCAGCAGCACCAGCAGGCCGCGTGCCACCACTGCCAGCGCCAGCACCACCGTGCTCACCACCAGGTAGCGGCGCAGCAATGTGCCGGCCGTCCAGCCCCGGCCCAGCGCACCGGCGCCAGCGGCGACAAAGAAGCCGATCGCCAGCGAAGAAATCAGTTGCCGCTCGGACGGCGTGCGTTGCAGCAGCCAGGCGCCGACAAAGGCCGCCACCGCGAGCACCAGCACCGGCAACAGGTAGCGGCGCCAGATGCGCCGCCCGGCCTGCTCCCACAACGCCGCCGCATCGAATGCGAATCCGGCCAGCAGCAGGGTATTGGCAAGTGGGATGGTCAGGAAATCGGGCAGCGTACCGCGCAGGTACACCAGCCCCCACGCCAGCGCCTGCAACTGGCGCGCGCGCGCCCAGGTGGCGGTGCCCGGGCTGCCGATGCCGTTCAAGCTGTTCACCCTACGCGCACCAGCCGGTGCGCCGGCGGACTGCTCGAAAAAGAACAGCGCCACGCACAGGCTCAGGTTGCCCAGCGCCAGCGCCAGGACCAGCGTCTTGATATCCATGACCGCGCTGACGTCAGACCTCGTGTTCGACGCTGGTGGTGCCGTCGCCCATCTTGCTGGCCCAGCCTTTCGAGAACAGGTCTTTTTCGTCTTCGCTCGGAGTGTCGTGCCAGAACACGATCAGCGTGCCCTTGTGGTCGTGCATCTGGCTCACTTTTTCAATGAAACTCTGGTTGCCCGACAGGTCGGCCAGCGCCACCACGTAGCCGTACACGCGGGTCAGGCGCTCGATGCGGTCGGGTTCGGTCAGGCTGTTGGTGGCGGTCAGTGTGGGGTGATCTAAAAACATCGTGGCTCTCCGGTTTTACCTGTGATCCGCCCATGGCGGTGCCCCGCCAATTTACATAGAAATTTTCCTTCTGTAAATGAAAGTGACGGGCGCATGCTACTATAAATCGACATCCCGGATTTTCCAGACACTTGACACCACCCGATCCCCGCCCCCAGGTCCACACGCGTGGCAACCGCCGCCTGCTGGAATTTCGTCCGGGCATGGTGCAAAGCGAGATGAAGCTGTCGCACCCGGACCACCTGGTGCTGGCCTACTGCCGCGCCATGATGTGCTTTACGCTGTTCCAGCCGCAGCCCGCGCATATCGTGATGGTAGGCCTGGGCGGTGGCTCGCTGGCCAAGTTCTGCCATCGCTACCTGCCGCAGGCGCGCATCACGGTGCTGGAATTGCGCGCCGACGTGATCGCCCTGCGCGAACAATTCGCCATTCCCCCCGACGACGAGCGCCTGACCATCATCCACGCCGATGCCGCGCATTACCTGCGCCAGCTGCGCGGCAGCGCCGACGTGCTGCTGGTGGACGGCTTCGACGAGCTCGGCTTGCCGGCGGCGCTGGGCACCGCCGCCTTCTACGCCGACTGCCGCCGCGCGCTGCGCCCGGGCGGCGTACTGGCGACCAACATCTTCAGTTACGACCCCGCTTACGGCACCATGTTGCGGCGCCTGCGGCACGCGTTCGGCGGCAGGATCTGCACGCTGCGCGGGGTGGCGGGCAACAACCGCATCTGGTTTGCGGTACAGGGCGCGCAGCCGTCGCCGGCGCTGGCGATGCAGCGCCGGCTGGCGCGGCGGCTATCGTTACCGTGGCTCAACCGGCTATGGGCCAGCTGGATCGTCTGGAAACTGCGCACGGCCCCACTCTAGAAGAGGGACAGGTGCTAGGTACTGGCGCGGTGGATCAGCTCGAAGCCGGTATCGATCACGCGCGGACGCTCCTGGTTGCCGCCGTCGAGCCGGTCCAGCAGCAGTTGCGCTGCCACCGTGCCGATGTTGCGGCCATCGACGTGGATGGTCGAGAGCGGCGGATACGTGTGCGCGGCAAAATTGAGGTCGCCAAAGCCGATCACCGCAAGCTGCCCCGGCACGTCCAGCCCCCGGCTGACGGCTTCGGTCAGCACGCCATGCGCCAGCGTGTCGGAACTGCACACCACCGCATCGAGATCGGGCGCTTGCGCCAGCAGTTGCACCAGGCCTTCGCGGCCCAGTTGCAAGGTGGTGGGCAGCGGCATCAGTTGCACGGCCGCCACCGCCACGCCGTGGCGCGCCAGTTCTGCCTGCAGCCCCTGGTTGCGGCGCGCGCCGCGCGGGTCGTTGACGGCCAGGATCGCGATGCGCCGGTAGCCGCGCTCGAGCAGGTGGCGCGCCGTGGCCTGACCCACTTCCTCGTGCGAAAAGCCCACCCCCATGTCGATCGGCGACGATGCCATGTCCCACGCCTCCACCACCGGCACGCCCGACAGTTCCAGGCGCCGCCGCGTGTTGTCGGTATGCAGGGTGCCGGTAACGATAATGCCGTCCGGGCGACGGCTGAGAATGGTTTCGACCAGCACCTCCTCGCGCCACGGTTCGTAGCGCGACAAGCCCAGCAGCAACTGGTAGCCGGCTTGGGTGAGCGTGTCGGTGACCGCTTCCACCATCTCGGCAAAGATCGGCGTGGCAATGCTGGGGATCACCAGCGACACCAGCTTGCTGCGGTTGGACGCCAGCGCGCCGGCCATCATGTTTTTCACGTAACCGGTCTGCTGCACCGCCTGCTGCACCCGCGCCAGCGTATTGGGCCGCACCAGGTGCGGCTGGTTGAGCGCGCGCGACACGGTGATCGGCGACACGCCGGCCACCTTGGCGACATCGGCCAGCGTTGCGCCGCTGACACTGATTTCAGTGCCGCCGGCACGCAAGGTCCGCAGTTCGGACTGGTCATTTTTGATAGTCATGAGCGTGGATTGTACAGCAACACATCATTTTCTATCATTTTTGAAATAGCAAATCTGTGAAATTTAGCTTGATCTATGCAAATGACATCGCTACCATTGAATGACAGCGCAATCATTTCCACGATCAACCAAGGAATACCATGGCCAACCAGACTACTTACGACTCCCCTACCATTGTCGCCATGCGCGTGGTTCCAGTCGCCGGACGCGACAGCATGCTGCTCAACCTGAGCGGCGCTCACGGCCCCTACTTCACCCGCAACATCGTCATCCTGACCGACAGCGCCGGCCACACCGGCGTCGGCGAAGTGCCGGGCGGCGAAGCGATCCGCCAGACCCTGGAAGATGCGAAAGAACTGGTCATCGGCCACAGCATCGGCAATTACAAGGCCATCCTCAATGCGGCCCGCACGGCGTTTTCCGGGCGCGATGCCGGCGGACGCGGCCTGCAAACGTTCGACCTGCGCATTGCCATTCACGCCATCACCGCGCTCGAAGCGTCGCTGCTCGACCTGCTGGGCCAGCACCTGGGCGTACCGGTCGCTGCCCTGCTCGGCGACGGCCAGCAGCGCACCGAGGTGGAAATGCTCGGTTACCTGTTCTACATCGGCGACCGCAACGACACCGACCTGCCCTACGCGGCCGATCCCGACAATGAAGACGCGTGGCTGCGCCTGCGCCATCAAAAGGCGCTGACGCCGGAAGCCGTGGTGCGCCTGGCCGAGGCGGCGTACGATCGCTACGGCTTCCAGGACTTCAAACTGAAAGGCGGCGTGCTGCGCGGCGAGGATGAGATCGCCGCCGTCACCGCGCTGCACGAGCGCTTCCCCACCGCGCGCATCACGCTCGACCCCAACGGCGGCTGGCTCCTGAAAGACGCGATCCGCCTGTGCCGCGACCAGCACGACGTGCTGGCCTACGCCGAAGACCCGTGCGGCGCCGAGAACGGCTATAGCGGGCGCGAAGTGATGGCCGAATTTCGCCGCGCCACCGGCCTGCTCACCGCCACCAACATGGTCGCCACCGACTGGCGCGAGATGCAGCATGCGATCCAGCTGCAATCGGTCGACATTCCGCTGGCCGATCCGCACTTCTGGACCATGCAGGGGTCGGTGCGGGTGGCGCAGATGTGCCACGAATGGGGCCTGACCTGGGGGTCGCACTCGAACAACCACTTCGATATCTCGCTAGCCATGTTCACCCACGTGGCAGCGGCCGCACCGGGCAAGATCACCGCCATCGACACCCACTGGATCTGGCAGGACGGCCAGCACCTGACCCGCAACCCGTTCCAGATCGTCGGCGGCAAGGTGCAGGTGCCGACCACGCCGGGCCTGGGCGTGGAACTCGATCTCGATGCACTGGAGGCCGGCCACCAGCTGTACCTGAACATGGGCCTGGGCGCGCGCGACGACGGCGTCGCCATGCAGTATTTGATTCCGGGCTGGAAATTCGATAACAAAAAGCCCTGCCTGGTGCGCTAACAGCATTCCGGCCTGTCCATGGAAGTTTGAGGAGACTGCAACATGAGTACAGTATTACCAACCACCACCGCCGCCGGCGGCGCGCCATCGAGCGTGCTGGCCAGCGCGGTCAGCAAGATCAAGTGGCGCATCCTGCCGTTATTTGTCGTGATGTTCATTGCCAATTACATCGACCGGGTCAACATCGGCTTTGTCCGTTCGCACCTGGAAGCGGACCTGGGCATCGGCGCGGCCGCGTTCGGCTTTGGCGCCGGCATTTTCTTCCTGGCCTACGCGCTGTTCGAGGTGCCGTCCAACATCCTGCAGCAGCGCTTCGGCGCCAAGGCGTGGCTCACCCGCATCATGGCCACCTGGGGCATCGTCGCCACCGGCATGGCCTTCGTGCAGGGCGAAACCTCGTTCTACGTGATGCGCTTTTTGCTGGGCGTGGCCGAGGCCGGTTTCTTCCCGGGCGTGGTGTATTACTTTACCCAGTGGCTGCCCAACGCCGAGCGCGGCAAGGCGATGGCGATTTTCCTCAGCGGCTCGGCGCTGGCGTCGGTAGTGTCCGGTCCGCTGTCGGGCGCGCTGCTGCAAATCGAGGGCGGCGGCCTGCATGGCTGGCAGTGGATGTTCATCATCGAAGGCGTGGCGTCGATATTGCTGTGCTTTGTGGTGTGGTTCTGCCTGGACTCGAAACCGAGCGATGCCAAGTGGCTCACCGACGCCGAGCGCCATGAACTGGAAACCGTCATCGCTGCCGAGCAGAAGGAACGGGAGAAGTCGAAACCCGGCCACGTCAGCATGTTCTCGCTGCTGCGCGACAGCCGCATTGCGCTGTTCTGCTTCATCTATTTCGCCATCCAGCTGACCATTTACGGCGCCACATTCTGGCTGCCGAGCATCATCAAGAAGATGGGCCACTACACCGACTTCCAGATCGGCATGTTCAACTCGATTCCGTGGATTATCTCGATCGCGGCCATGTATATGTTGGCCTCGCTGGCGGCGCGCTTCAAGCGCCAGCAGATGTGGGTGGCGATTGCGCTGGTGATCGCGGCGACCGGCATGTTCATGTCCACCGTGGGCGGGCCGGTATTCGCGTTCGTGGCGATCTGCTTTGCCGGTATCGGCTTCAAGGCCGCTTCCGCGCTGTTCTGGCCAATCCCGCAAGCGTACCTGGACGCCCGCATCGCCGCTGCCGTGATCGCGCTGATCAACTCGCTGGGCAACCTGGGCGGCTTCGTGGCGCCGGCCACCTTCGGCTACCTCGAGCAGAAGACCGGGTCGATCCAGGGCGGGTTGTACGGGCTCGCCGCAGCGTCGCTGGTGGCAGCCGCGCTGGTGTTCCTGACGCGGGGCCCGAAGAAATAAACCCGTCCGTATTCGACGGCAACGCCCTGCGCCAACGCCCGAACCGCGAGCTCGGCTTTTCATTTAACTTCGGGGTCAGTGCCGACATTTAGACACGAGCCCAACAGCCATAAGGCTCAGTTCGTGTCCAAATGTCGGCACTGACCCCGAACTGGGGTTATTTTTTGCGTTCGCCGTGGACTGACTGGCGCGCGTGTTTGCGGCGCAGCGCTTGTTCCCAGCGTTGCTTCTGTTCTTCGGTCTCGAGCACCAGCTTGGGCACTGGCAGCGGCTTGCGGTGTTCGTCCACGGCCACCATGGTGAAGTAGCAGCTGTTGGCGTGGCGCACCAGGCGCTTCTGGATGTTTTCGGTGACGACCCGGATGCCCACTTCCATCGACGTGTTGCCGGTGTAGTTGATCGAGGCCAGGAAGGTCACCAGCTCGCCCACGTGGATCGGTTGCAAAAACATCACCTGGTCCACCGACAAGGTCACCGTGTAGCTGCCGCAGTAGCGGCTGGCGCAGGCGTAGGCCACGCTGTCGAGATATTTCAAAATGGTGCCGCCGTGGACGTTGCCGGAGAAATTGGCCATGTCGGGTGTCATCAGCACGGTCATGCTCAACTCGTGAGCGACCCAGGCCATCGGTTTTTCCATGTGCAGCTCCCTCAATTTTTTTGGTTAGTGTCATGCTAGCCGCTAAGCTTGCTGTCGGCAAATAATTAACGACAATATTGCCAGATAACGTATGCTTTACGCTTCAATACAAGGAGCCCTTATGAAATGGAAAGTCCTGGCCGCCAGCGTCCTGCTCGGCTTGGCCGCCACCGCGCCAGCCAAGGCAGCCGACATGGCCAACGAGGTGCAGACCTTCGCGCTGGCCAACGGCATGAAGTTCATCGTGCTCGAATCGCACACCATCCCCAACGCCAATATGTACACGTTCTGGAAAGTCGGCTCGCGCAACGAGGCGCCCGGCATCACGGGCCTGTCGCACTTCTTTGAACACATGATGTTCAACGGCTCGAAGAACTTCGGCCCGAAAATGTTCGATCGCACCATGGAAGCCAAAGGCGGCTCCAACAACGCCTACACCAGCAACGACCTGACCGTGTACCAGGACTGGTTCCCGGCGTCGTCGCTGGAGACCATCTTCACGCTGGAAAGCGATCGCATCGCGCACCTGAACATCGATCCGAAAATGGTCGCCAGCGAACGCGGCGTGGTGCTGTCCGAACGCAGCACCGGCCTGGAAAACTCCAACATGCGCGCCTTGCAGCAGGCGGTCAATGGCGTGGCGTTCTCGGCCCACCCGTATTCCTGGCCCGTGATCGGCCACGAGTCCGACATCAAGGCCTGGACCCAGCAAGACCTGGAACACTACTTCAAGACGTATTACGCACCGAACAACGCGGTGGCGGTGATCGTCGGCGACGTCAAGGCCGATGACGTGAAAAAACTGGCCACGCGCTACTTCGGCAAGATTCCAAAAGGCGCGCCGCCGCCGGCCGTGCGCACGGTGGAGCCGCCGCAAACCGGTGAGCGCCGCATTTTCGTGACCAAGGAATCGGCCACCTCGCCCAACCTGGCGATCGCTTACAAGATCCCGGCCGGCAACAGCCCCGATTACTACGCGCTGGAAGTGCTGCAAAGCGTGCTGGCCGACGGCAAGACCTCGCGCCTGTACAAGGCGCTGGTCGAGCAGCAATTGGCCACGCAAGTGTCGGCCAATGCCGCCGAAGGCTTCGATCCCGGCCTGCTGTACGTGGTTGCCGTGGCCGCCGCCAAGGTCGATCCGGCCACGCTGGAAAAAGCGCTGCTGGCCGAGCTCGACAAGGTGGTCAAGGATGGCGTCACCGCCGAGGAACTGGACAAGGTACGCAACCAGAAGCTGGTCAACCTGTACCGCGAGCAGGAAACCATCAACGGCAAGGCCCAGCAGCTGGGCAACTACGAGATGTTCTTTGGCGACTACAAGAAAATGTTCGACGCCCCTGCCGCCTATGCCAAGCTCACGCCCGCCGACATCCAGGCCGTGGCCGCCAAATACCTGAAAAAATCGCAGCGCACCGTTGGCGTGCTCGCTGCGAAGGAGGACTGATCGATGAAAAAAACAATGATAGCCGTCGTAATGACGGGCGCGGTGCTGGGCGCGGCGGTTGCGCCGGTGCTGGCCGCTGAATTCCGCCTGCCCGCGTTCGAAACCGTCAAGCTGCCCAACGGCCTGACCGTGTACCTGATGGAACGCCACGAAGTGCCGCTGATCTCGGTGCGCGCGGTGGTCAAGGCCGGCGCCGTCAACGACGCTGCCCAGCCCGGCCTGTCCAACCTCACCGGCGACGCCCTGCTGCTGGGTACCAGGGCCCGCAACAAGAAAGCCATCGACGAGGCGTTCGACTTCCGTGGCGCGCGCCTGGCCGGCGGCGCCGGCGCCGAATCCAGCACGGTGCAAGCCAACTTCGCCCGCAAGGACGCTGCCGCCCTGCTGCCGCTGTTTGCCGAAATCGTCCAGCAACCGTCGTTCGACGACGCCGAACTGGCCAAGCTGCGCGAGCGCAAGGTCATCGGCTTGAAGCAGGCCAAGGAAGCGCCGCGCAACGTGGTGGGCACCTATTACCGCGCCATGTTGTTCGGCAACGCACCGTACGGCATTCCGGCCAGCGGCACGGTGGGCAGCGTCAGCGCGCTGAAACAGGCCGACGTGCAGCGCTATTACGGCCAGTTCTACCGTCCGGACAATGCCGCCATCGTGGTGGTGGGCGACTTCCAGAAGGACGAAATGCGGCGCCAGATCGAGTCGCTGTTCGGCGCCTGGAAGGCGACCGGCCCGGCGCCGCAGCAGCAGGACAACGGCAAGGTGCAAGCCGACAAGGCGCGCGTGTGGCTGGTGAACAAGCCCGACGCCATCGAGATCACGTTCCTGATCGGCGGCGCCGGCATCGCCCGCAACGATGCCGACTACGTGCCGCTGCAAGTACTCAATACCATCCTCGGCGGCCGCTTCACGTCGTGGCTCAACGACGAGCTGCGCGTCAACTCGGGCCTGACCTATGGCGCCAGCAGCCAGTTCAGCGTGCTGTCGCAAACCGGCACCTTCGCCATCTCGAGCTTTACCGCCTCGGCCAAGACCGGCGACGCGCTGGCCCTGGCGCACAAGACCTACCAGCGCCTGTGGGACAAGGGCATCGACAAGGCCACGCTCGATTCGGCCAAGGCCTACGTCAAGGGCCAGTTCCCGCCGCGCTATGAAACCGGCGAACAGCTGGCCGGCCTGCTCGGCGATATGTACGCGTCCAACGTGGGCCGCGAACAGATCGACAACTTCACCCGCGACGTCGACAGCCTCACCCCTGAGCGCGCCAAGGCGCTGGTCAACAAGCACTTCCCGCGCAACAACTTGCAAACCGTGTTGATCGGCAAGGCGGCCGATATCGGCGACGTCGCCAAAAAATACGGCGACGTGACCGAGCTCGAAATCGGCACCGACGGCTTCCAGCCGGTCGCCAAATAGGAGGTCGTCATGCCGGCTGTGCGCATCCTGGTCGATGATGTGTTAGTAGCGACAGTCGGCATGGCCGGCATGACGATGATCGATGTCCGGCTCGCAAGCCGGCGCACCTGGGGTCCTCGTGCCTGTCTCGACGTGGGTGGCGCCACGGTCGCGCCGATGACGTGAGCGCCTAGGTCCTCGAAAGCTCACCAACCAGCGCTGCAAGCTCTTCTTCCAGCGACGCAATTTCTTCGAATACCGGCCCCACCCGCGCCCAAGCCATCTCACTGACCTCGTTCTTCAACGCCACCTCCGCCGTCCGTGCCAGCGCTTCCAGGCGTTCGGCGCCGATGGTGCCGGCCAGTCCTTTCAGGGTGTGCAGCGGCGGCAGCGCGGCCTGCACGTCGTTCGCCGCGCGGGCGGCGTCGATTTGCGCGACCAGTCGCGCCGCCTCGCCGTCGAAGCCGCGCAACGCCATCAGGTAGATCGGTTTGAGGCCGCCCATGCGTTTGAGCGCGGCGTCGCTGTTAATGCCGGAACCGGGACCGGGCAAGCCATCGTCCTGCTCCAGCGACGATACCGGCAGCGCAGACACCAGCGGCAGCGCCGGCCCTTGTGCTTGCCCCCGCCCCACGTGACACAGGATCACATCAATCAGCTGCGCCAGGTCGAACGGCTTGCCTACGTGATCGGCCATGCCGGCGTTGAGGGCGGCGGTGCGGTCGGCGGCCATGGCGTTGGCGGTCATGGCCACGATCGGGGGCGCCGCCGGGCCCAGCTGGCGCAGGATCGCTTGCGTGGTTTCATAGCCGTCCATTTCCGGCATCTGGATGTCCATCAGGATCAGGTCCGGCAGCGGCGCCTGGCCGGAGAGCGCCTGCAGCGCCAGCAGGCCTGAACTGGCCACCTGCACGCGGGCGCCGTCGTTGCTGAGCAACTCGCTGGCCACTTGCTGGTTGGCAGGATTGTCGTCCACCAGCAGCAGCCGCAGGCCTGACAGGCGCGCGCCGGCAGGCATCGGCACTGCCGGCCGGTGCACGCGGTGCTCGAGGCGGGCGTCGGCCACGGCGTCGAACAGCATCGAGGCAGTCACGGGCTTGACCACGAAGCCGTCGAGCACCGGCGACAATTCCCGCTGGCGCTGGGCCAGCATTTCGCGGTCGTAGGCGGTGACCATCACGATCAGCGGCAGCTTGCCGCTGGCGCCCAGCTGGCGGATGCGGCAGCTGGTTTCCCAACCGTCGAGCTCGGGCATGCGCCAGTCGATGAACACCACGTCGTAGGCGCGGCTGACGGCGATCCGGGCGGCGATCATGGCCAGCGCCTGTTCGCCGCCTGCCGCCACGTCCACCCGCCAGCCGAACGAGGTCGCCATTTCGCCCAGCACCGCGCGCGCAGTGGGATTGTCGTCCACCACCAGGCACGACAAGTCAGCCAGCGCGTGCACCGATGCTGGCGCCACGCTGGCGCCGGCATCGAATTCCAGCGTGAAGTCGAACACGCTGCCCTTGCCCACCGTGCTCTGCACGCCCAGCTGGCCGCCCATCAGCGCCACCAGGCGCTGGCTGATCGCCAGGCCCAGGCCGGTGCCGCCGTAACGGCGCGCGGTCGAGGCCTCGGCCTGCGAAAAGCCGTCGAAGATGTGCCGGCGCTGCTCGTCCGAGATGCCGATGCCGGTATCGCTGATGGCAAAGCACACCGCCAGCCGGTTGCCGCTGCGCGCCACCAGCCGCGCCGACACCACCACTTCGCCGCGCTCGGTGAACTTGATGGCGTTGCCGGCCAGGTTGAGCAGGATCTGCTGCAGGCGCAGGTCGTCGCCGACCGCCGCTGCCGGCAGCGCCGGGTCGATGCGGAACAGCACTTCCACCTGCTTGGCGCCCACGTTGGCCGACAGGATCACCGCCAGGTCGCGCCACAGTTTATCGAAGCGGAACGGATGCGGGTCGAGCGCCAGCTTGCCGGCCTCCACCTTGGAAAAGTCGAGGATGTCGTTGAGCAGGCCCAGCAACGCGCGGGCGGCCGAGCCGGCCTTGGCAACGTAATCCTGCTGGCGCTCGTTCATGCCGGTCTGCTGCAGCAATTGCAGCATGCCCAGCACGGCGTTCATCGGCGAGCGGATCTCGTGGCTCATATTGGCCACGAACTCGGTCTTGGCCAGGCCGGCCTTGAGCGCTTCTTCCTTGGCAAGCAGCAGCGCCTCATGGGCGGCGCGCGATTCGGTGCGGTCGGTGCTACTGCCTACCCAGCTGAGCACGTTGCCGTGGGCATCCTGCTGCGCCAGCGCATGGTGGTCGAACACGCGCCACACGCCGTCGTGGCGGCGCAGGCGGGCATCGCACCGAAATTCGCGTCCTTGCCGGGTGGCGCGTCGCCATTCGGCGGCGATGGTGTCCATGTCGTCCGGGTGTATCATCCGCGACCAGTTACCGTCGCCCATCATTTCCTGCGCCGGGACGCCGCTGAACTCCTGCCAGTGGTGGCTCATGAAGTCGAGGCGCAGGTCGGGGCGCGCGGTCCACACCATTTGCGGCAGGCCTTCGGTCAGCGAGCGCCAGCGCGACTCGGACGCGGTCAGCCGCACCAGCGACTGTTGCAGCGCATCTTCGGCCTCCACCAGCTGCTGCACCGACTGCGCCTGCTTGCGCAATCCCACCCGCAAACTCATCAGCAGCGCCACGGCCAGCACCAGCATCAGCGCCATGAAGATGCCGACGTTGCGAATCTCCTTGCCGTACCACGGCGCCAGGAAGTCCTTGCTGGCCAGGCCGACGATCACGTACACCGGGTAATTGCCCACCTGCTCCATGCTCAGCGTGCGTTCGAGCTGGTCGCGCGCGCTCATCACGGTAAATGTGCCGCGCCGGCGCTTGCCGTCGAGGATGGCCTGGGTGGGCGGGTTCACCTTGATGGCGCTGCCGATCTCCATGCCTGGCACCTGCGGATAGCGGTGCAGCACGCGCTTGTGCGCATCGAGCAGCACGATCGAGCCATGCGCGCCGATCTTGAGCGCGGCAAACGATTCGTCCAGCGTGGCGCTGTTGATGGTGACATAGGCGGTGCCGCCAAAGCTGCCATCGGCAAGCGTGAGCGGGTAAGCAACCGGCAGCACCCATTGGCCGGTAATGCGCGATTTCACCGGCAAGCCGAAGGTCAGCTTGCGCTCGCCGCGCACGCGCTGGAAGAATTCGCGGATGCTGATGTCTTGCGGATGGGCGGCATCGACCTCGTCGCCGAAGATCACGCGGCCGCCGGCGTCGGCCCCGCGCACTGCCTGCGCCTGCGGTACGCGCTCCTTCAGGCTGCGCAAATAGTCGCTGAAGGCCTGGTCGGTGTAGGTGCCAGCCGTGTGCATGGCCGCGAACTCGGTATTGGCGCGCCGCATCGCCAGGTCCACCTCGAGGAAATGCGCCTGTAAAAAGCCCTCGAGCGTGATGGCGAGGTTGCGCGAGGTTTCCTCGGCGGTGGCGTAGTAGCGCAGCCTGCTCTGGTTGAGTACATGGGCCAGGCCGACCGCGAGTATCAATAGCGCCACCGCCACGGCTGCAACCAGCACGCCGAACAGTTTCCTGAATTTTTGCAGGGTTTCGATTCTTTTCACGGGCGGCGCAATGGTGTGGAGGGCAATTCCAGGATACAACAAAGGATACAACAAAAAAAAACGCCCCAGCGGAGCGTTTTCGATGATCGTTGTTTGTTACAGGCCTTGCTGCTCGATATCGGCCAGCGATTCACGGCCCTTGTCGGAAATTTCGAAGCCGCCTTCGGCACGCGGGACGATGTGGGATTTTTTACCGAGGAACAGGGCCACGTCAGCGCCGATCGGGCTGGCGCCGTCGGCGGCAATCGCGCGCAGTGCCAGGATGCAGCGGCGCAGGAACAAGGTCTGCTCACCCTTGTCGGTGAGGGAGATACGGCCGTTGCGGGCAACGCTGAACAATTTCAGGCCTGCCAGGCGCTTGGTATTGCGGCCCACGCAAGCACTGTAGCGCTCGGTCTTGACGCCAGCCTTGATTTCATCGAGCGCGTTGTATTCGTCTTGCGTTAATTTGTCGTTCTTCATTGCCATTTTTTCCATGAGAGACTGCTGCGGCCCCCATGGTACGCGCACCACGGCACCACCGCAAGGCGCATGGCCCTGCAGCGTCCGCAGGCATGGCGCTTACAGTGCGCGGATCAGCAGCCAGACCGCGCCGATGCTGGCAAACGCCGCTATGCACAGCAGTGCCTGTACGCGCTTGGTGCCCAGGGCAATGCTACGGCGGCCGAGGTAGATTTTGTTGTGCAGGGAATTGCCCATGATGCTCTCCGTTATGAAAAACGATGATCTGACTAAATTATAGAAACACTTCGATGACAGCAGTGTGACGCACTGTAGAAATATAAAATTTTGTAACTGGAGAGCAACAACCGTCATGCTTTCTGTGGTTTTCCCGCCCGTCCGGCGCGTGCGCCAGGCCTGGGATGGAAGTGCTACGCTGCCATGACCAATCAACGCACACCAACGGGAGACCCTATGAATCAAGCTGGCAAACCAGGCACTACCGGGCGCGATCCGGCGCAGGACGCCGAACACCTGACCGAGGAAGCCGACATCGGCAGCGGCGAACCTTCGCCCGGCAAGCAGGAGGCCGACGAAGCCATCAAGAGCATTCCGCCGTTGCCGGAAGACGGCAAGGCGGCGCCCGCCAAACCTTAAACCTTCATCGGTGGCTGCTTGGGAGTCGGCTCTTCGATCGGCGGCTCCTCGGGCAGCGGCGTGTTGTCCGGCGGCGGCTCTTTTTCTGGCGGCGGTGGCGGCACGTCCGGGTCCGGGGTGATGTGGGCGCGCAACTCGGCTGGGGTATTGGTCATGGCTGGCATGGTGCTCTCCTCGTGAATACCGCCATTCTCGGCCATGCATCCCCATTTCTTGGTGCGCCATCGCACGCCCGGCCATCCAAATCATTGCTTGTTACGTTCTTGCAATTTTGAAATGTATGCCCATTTGCGCTTTTGACCATACTCAGGATTGACCGTGCTGTTTCCAAGACATCCCCAACCCGTGGGCGACAACCGGCCCGTCGCGGTCAAGATCATCCAGCAGGAACAGGGCCAGTCGGGCGCCGTGGACCGACATGTGCTGGTGGTGGACCAGCCGGCGCTCCCTGCTGCGTTCCAGCCCAAGATCACCCCTTAGACGCCCGTGGGCAGCGGTTACAATGGCGGCTCGATTAGCCGCCACCCTGGATTGCCGCCATGCTCAACACCCCGCTCAATGATGACGAATACGACCAACTCGACGACCTGCTGGCCGTGATCTCGCCGCAGGCGCTGGACGTGGCCGGACTCGAAGGCTTGCTGACGGCGCTGGTGATCGGCCCCGGCGACATTGCCCGCGAAGCGTGGCTGCCGCTGGTGTGGGGCGACACTGCGCCCGCCGACGCCAAGGCAGTCGAAGCCGCCACCGTGCTGGTGCTGCGCCACGAGCAATACATGCGTACCTGGATGCAAAAAGACCCGGCCAGTTTCGAGCCGATCTACGAATGCGGCGGCGCCTGGACGGCGCAAGCGTGGACCGCTGGCTTCGAGGCGGGCATGCAACTGGCCCCCGCCGGCTGGGACGCCCTGCGCGCCGCCGAACCGGCCTTGCTGGCGCCGTTCGCGCGCGCGGGCGACGACTGGGACGAGGCGGTGACGCCATCGGTGATCCGCATCCACTCCCACTTCCATCCGCCCGCGCCAGCCAAGGCCCCCAAGGTGGGACGCAACGATCCCTGCCCTTGCGGCAGCGGCAAGAAGTACAAGAAGTGCTGCGGCGAAGGCAAGTAAGCTACGTTAATGTTCCGGCACGCGGTTGACCAGCTCTTCCCCACGCTCGAAAGCGGTAATGCTCTCGATGGTGGTGCGCATGATCTGGCCGATCGCTTCCACCGTGAAAAAGGCCTGGTGGCCGGTGACGATAACGTTGGGGAACGACACCAGGCGCTGGATCACGTCGTCGCAGATGATGGTCGATGATAAATCCTGGAAGAACAGGTTCGCTTCCTGTTCGTAGACGTCGATCGCCAGGCCGCCCAGCTGGCCCGTCTTGAGGGCCTCGATGGCGGCGTCGGTGTCGATCAGGCCGCCACGGCTGGTGTTGACCAGCACGCTACCGCGCTTGGCACGCGCCAGTGACTGCGCATTGACGATGTGGCGCGTGTCGTCGGTCAGCGGGCAATGCAGCGACACCACGTCGCTGCAAGCGAGCAGCTCATCCACTTCCACGTAACACCCGCCCAGTGCCTCGAACGCCGCCGACGGGTAGCGGTCGTGACCTAGCACCGTGCAGCCGAAGCCGGCCATGATGCGGGCGAAAATGGTGCCGATCTTGCCGGTGCCGATCACACCCACGGTCTTGCCGTGCAAATCGAAACCCATCAGGCCGTCGAGGTCGAAATTGCCGTCGCGCGTGCGCGCGCTGGCGCGGGCGATCTTGCGGTTGACCGCCAGCAGCAGGCCCACCGCGAACTCGGCCACCGAATGCGGCGAATAATCGGTCACCCGCACCACCGCGATGCCGAGTCGCGCGGCCGCTTGCGTGTCGATCTGGTTGTAGCCGGTGGAACGGGTGGCCACCAGCCGCGAGCCTTGCGCGGCCAGCAGCGCCAGTACTTCGGCGTCCACCGTGTCGTTGACGAACACGCAGACGGCGCCGCAGCCTTCGGCCAGCGCAGCCGTGGCGGCGGTCAGGCGGTCTTCCAGGAAGCGCAGCGTGTGGCCGGCTTGCTCGTTGGCTTTCACCAGCAGTGACTTGTCGTAGCGCCGCGCGCTATATACCGCAACTTTCATGGTCTCTCCCGTCAATTGTGCTGTCTCGGGACCATGGTAGCCGGTGATGACAATAAAGTCATTGCCAGTGGCTAGGGCATATTGACCACTGCCCGCTCAGCGCGGCAAGGCGCAGCGCGCGGCGCGTGGCGTCACGGCTACCGAAGACGAACCGGCGCGCAGCTTGAACGCGCTGACCACCTGCGCCAGCTGCTGCGACTGGCTTTGCATGGCTGCGGCAGCGGCAGCCGATTGCTCGACCAGCGCGGCGTTCTGCTGGGTAACGTCGTCCATCTCGGTGACGGCCTGGTTGATCTGCTCGAGGCCGGCGTGCTGTTCGACGCTGGCGGCGGTGATCTCGGAGACGATGTCGGTCACGCGGCGCACGCTATCGACCAGCTCGGTCATGGTGTCGCCGGCCTGGTTCACCAGCGCGCTGCCGCTGGCCACGGTGCTCGACGAGACGTCGATCAGGCCCTTGATTTCCCTGGCGGCGGCAGCTGAGCGCTGCGCCAGGTTGCGCACTTCGGTGGCCACCACCGCGAAGCCCCGGCCCTGTTCACCGGCACGGGCCGCCTCGACGGCCGCGTTCAGCGCCAGGATGTTGGTCTGGAAGGCGATGCCGTCGATCACGCCGATGATGTCGCCGATCTTGTCCGACGACTGGTTGATCTGCTCCATGGTGGCCACCACCCGGGTAATGACGTCGCCGCCGCGATGGGCGATGAGCGAGGCTGATTCAGCCAGCTTGTGGGCCTGGCGCGCGTTGTCGGCGTTCTGCTTGACGGTGGACGTGAGTTCCTCCATCGACGAGGCGGTTTCTTCCAGCGAGCTGGCCTGCTGTTCGGTGCGGGCGGACAGGTCCATGCTGCCCGCCGCCACTTCGCTGGCGGACATGGCGATGTTGTCGGTACCGCTGCGCACCGTGCTCACGGTCTCGGCCAGGCCGTCGTTCATGCGCTTGAGCGCTTCGAGCAACTGGCCCATTTCGTCGCGGCTGTCGATTACGATCACGCTGGTTAGGTCGCCGGCGGCCACCGTGTTGGCCACCACCAGCGCGCGCGCGACCGGTCGGGTAATCGACACCGTCAGCACAAAAGCCAGCAGCGCACCGAGCGCCACGGCTGCCGCCGACAAGGCGATCATCAGGGTGCGGGTGGCTTGATAGGTGTGGTGGGCGTCCAGTCCGGCCTGTTTGGCGGCATTGTTCTGCGCCTTGAGCTTGGCGTTGACCAGGTCCTTGAGGTCGTTCAATACCGGGCGCAGCTGCTCGGACAGGTAGGCGCGGCTTTGCTCGGGCGTGCCGGTCTCGATCAGCTTGATCAGCGCGATCTGGCCCTGGATGTAGCGGCCATTCGCCACCTCGATGCGCGCCAGACCGGCGCGGTCCTGCGGCAGCGACACGCCGGTCAGCCTGGCGATCACCTTGCGCGAGCCATCCATGTTGGTCTCGATGACCTGGCGCTGGGTGGCACGGTCGGTGTCCTTGTCGGTCAACATCATGTTGCGCAGGGCGATGGCGATATTGTTGACGTTGTCGATCAGGTCGTTCGCCATCTCCAGTTCGGCGATATTGACCTCGACCAGGTCGGTCGTGTTCTGGTTGATTTTGCCCAGCATGTGAACGCTGGTGCCCGAAATGAGCAACAGCAGCACGCCAAGCAGCGCTAGCGACAAGCTGAGCCGATTGCCGATATTGAGATTCTTAAAAAATTGCACGGTATTCCCCGATAACGATATGGGCGCCATGCTATCCCTGATGAAATTATTTTTCCATAAAGAAATACTATTGTGTTGTGGGTAATTCCTATTTTTGTTCGGCACCGCACAGGAAGCCGGATTTATGCTAAACATGAAACTGAGTTCATGCTAGTAAGTTGGGCACAGCCTGCTCAGGCACCTATATGCAGGGTCGTCGACAGGTGCGCGATCAGGGCCTGCACCTTGGGCGCATGCGCGCGGCTGCGCTGCCAGACTATGTGCAGCGGCAACCCTTGGGTGGTCAGCTGCGGCAATATCGCCACCAGCCGCCCCTCGGCGATCTGGCGTGCCACCAGCCAGGTCGCCAGCTGCGCCACGCCCAGGCCGGCCTCGACCGCTCCCACCAGCGCCTCGGCATTGCCCAGCACGGCGCGCCCGTGCATCGGCTGGCGCATCACCGGCCCCTGCCCCTGACGCAGCAGCCACGGCGAAGCGCTGCCGTCGGCGCGGCCGTACAGCACTGCCGCGTGATCGAGCAATTCTGCGCTGGTGGTCGGCGTGCCGTGCGCGGCAAGGTAAGACGGCGCGGCGCAGAAGATCAGTTCCTCGTGGCCCAGCGCACGGTGGTCGAGTGCTGCCGCCCAAGCATCCCCGGCAGCCCCTCCAATACGTACCGCCACGTCCACGCCCTCTTCCTCCAGGTCCACGAAGCGGTCTGTGAAGGAGACGTGCGGCATCACTTGCGGGTGCATGCCTGCAAACTGCAGCAGTGCCGGCCAGGCGCGCAGCCGGCCGAACGTGGCCGGCAAGTCCACCCGCAAGCGCCCGGACGGCACGGCGTCGTCGGCGGTCAGCACGCGCTCGGCCGCTTCCAGGTCTTCCAGCACCCGCACGCACACCTGGTGGTAGGCATGGCCGGCGTCGGTCAGGCGCAGGCGGCGCGTGCTGCGCTCGAACAGCCGGCTGCCCAGCCGTTCTTCAAGCCGGGCGATGGCTTTGCCCACTGCCGAGTTGGTCAGACTGAGGCGCTGGGCGGCGGCGGTAAAACTGCCGGCCTCTGCAACGGCAACAAAGGTGGCGATGCCTTTTAAGCGCTCGGTGGGGTGCACGGGAATATCTTTCTTGAATAGTGTGGAATTCTTGTCCAACAGTGGAATATTTTTCTCTTATATCATATCCCCCTGTTTATCATAAGAACAAGCCATGACTAATTCTTCTTCCAAGGCCTCGATTGCCATCCTGGCGATTGCCGCCTTCATCATCGTCACGACAGAATTTTTGATCGTCGGCCTGCTGCCAGCGCTGGCGCGCGACCTGAAGATTCCGGTCGCCAGCGCCGGCCAGCTGGTCACGCTGTTTGCCGTGGTGGTGATGGTGGCCGGACCGTTCCTGACCGCCGCCCTCGCCCACATCGACCGCAAGCGCCTGTTCATCGCCATCCTGGCGCTGTTTGCCGGCGCCAATGCGCTGGCGGCCGTAGCGCCGAATATCTGGGTGCTGGGCGTAGCGCGGCTGCTGCCGGCGCTGGCGCTGCCGGTATTCTGGGGCACGGCCAGCGACACGGCCGCGCAGATCGCCGGTCCCGGCAACAGCGGCCGCGCGGTGTCCACCGTGTATCTCGGGATTTCAGCGGCGATGTTGTTCGGCATTCCACTCGGCACGCTGGCGGCGGACGCCATCGGCTGGCGCGGCGCGTTCGCCTTGCTGGCGGCGCTGTCGGCCATCATTGCGGTGCTGATGTTGGTCAGTATGCCGGCCGTCAAATCGGCCGAAGCCGTGCCATTGCGCGCCCAGGCGGCCGTGCTCAAGCGCCCGTATTTCCTGGCCAACGTGGCGCTGTCGGTGCTGGTGTTTACCGCCATGTTTACCGGTTACACCTACCTGGCCGAGATGCTGGAAAAATCGGCCGGCATTGCGCCGGCGCTGGTGGGCTGGTGGCTGATGGGCTTTGGCGCCGTCGGGCTGGCCGGCAACTGGCTCGGCGGCCTGTGGGTGGACCGCAAGCCGCTGGCCACCACCGCCCTGTTTTGCGCGCTGTTGGCGCTGGGCATGGCGGCGACCACCGCGCTGGCCGGCCTGAGCCCGTGGTTTGCGCTCGCGCTCGGCGTGTGGGGTGTGGCCAACACGGCGCTGTACCCGATCTGCCAGATCCGCGTGATGAAGGCGGCCGAAGGCGCGCAGGCGCTCGCCGGCACCATCAATGTGTCGGCAGCCAATGGCGGCATTGCGGCAGGTGCTGCCATCGGCGGCTTGTGCATTGCCAACTGGGGCGTGGGCGCGGTGGGCTACGTGGCCGCTGCCCTGGCGCTGGCTGCGGCCTTGGTGTCGCCGCTGCTGGCATCGCTCCTCGACCGCACCACCTCGGCCGCCTTGCGGCCCGCCAAAGGCGCCTGATCGATGTTCAGGCAGCCGATCTGGCTGGCCGGCGCACCACGCGCAAGGGGTTGACCGGGCGCGTTTTGCGTGATGGGACCATTGCACCGTTGTCGCTTTCCTGCACGCGGCTGCGATTGGCCGGCACGGCCGCCATCAATGCATCCATGCGCTCGGCCGTATCGTCCCAGGAGCTGCGGCAGGCCACCGCGCGCATGTGCGCCGCCATGTCGGCCCGCTGGGCTGGCGTGAGCGCCAGCGCCGCCCGGCAGCAGGCGATGAACTCGCCGTGGTCGCGGCCGATGGCGACGACGTCGCCGTAGGGCTGCACCACGTCGGTGATCGCCGTGCTTACCACCGGCAATTCGGCGGCCATGTATTCGAGCACCTTGGTGGGGCTGATGAAGCGTGTAGCTTCGTTGAGTGCGAATGGCAGCAGGCACACGTCCCAGCCGGCCAGGAAATGCGGCAAGGCCTGGTACGACTGCTGGCCCAGGTAGTGGATATTGGGGCGCTGCGGCAGCGCGGCCGGGTCGATCTTGACCACCGGTCCCACCAGTACGATGTGCCATTCGGGGTGGGCGTCGGCCATGGCGGCAATCAGCGCGGTGTCGAAGCGCTCGTCGATCACACCATAAAAGCCCAGGCGCGGCCCGGAAATTGCCGCTTGCAGCCGGTGGCTGTTGCCGCGCTCGAGGGCCTGCTCGAAGTGCGCAGTATCGACGCTGCTTGGCAAGCAATGGACGCTGGCGTGACGGTGACGCTTGGCTTCATACAGGCTGGGGCCGCCGGTAAAGACCAGGTCGGCCAGCGCCAGCAAGGCGCTCTCGCGTTGCAGCAGCTGGCGTGGCGGGTTCTTGAACGCCGACAATTCGTCCATGCAGTCGTACACCACCAGCGACGGCTGCATGGTGGCCAGCAGTGGCAGCGCCATCGGCGTGTAGAACCACACGATCGGGTCCCCGCCGTCGGGCGCCAGCCGTTGCAGCAGGGTTTGCAGTACCGGGATCTGGTCGTCGTGGAACCCGGTTGCCTGCACCGGCGTGTGCGGCTGGCACACCGTGACATTGGGCGCCGGCTGGCTGGTGCGCAAGTGCGGCGGCCCGGCGTCGAACACCGGTTCCTCGACGAACAGGATGTTATGGTGCCGGGCAAGGCGGCTGAGCAGTTGCTGCGGGCGCTGGTAGACGAAGTCCCAGCGCAGGTGACAAAAGACGACGATGGTTTGCATGGTTCTCTCCCCTGGTAGTTATGGTGTGCCTGTCTCGGCAAGGTTGCGGGTGGCGGCGCTGATCTGTTCGAGCGGGATTTTCGGCATGCGATCGGCGTCGAGCAGGCCGTTGGTTTCCTGGAACGTGTCGGCGAACTGGGTATAGCAAAAGCCGCTGAACATCGCGGTCTCGTTGACCACCTGCAGCAGCTTGCGGTACAGCGCATGAAATGCTTCGGCGCTGTCGCTGCGGGTATAGCCCCAGGTGGGATGGCGCTGCGCGCTGGCGTCGTAGGCGATGCCGCCGAACTCGGTGAGCACGATCGGCTGGCCGCGGTGCGGAAAACCGTCGAGCGTGAGAATACGGCCACCCGGCCGGCGGCGGTCGAACAGGGTGTTCGATTGCTGGTCGGCCGCGTACCGGTCGCGCAGCTTGTGCGGGTCGCCGTCGTAGTCGTGGATGCCGAGGATATCGGTGGCCGAGGCCTCCCAGCCGTCGTTGCCGATTACCGGCCGGGTAGCGTCGAGCATGCGCGTGAGGTGGTACAAGGCTTCCACTGCATTGCGGTGGGCCTGCATGGCAGTGAGGTTGGGCACGCCCCACGATTCGTTGAACGGCACCCAGACGATCACGCACGGATGGCTGTAGTCGCGCTCGATCGCTTCGGTCCATTCGCGCACCAGGCGCGACATCGCCACCGGGCTGAAGGTGTAGGCCGACGGCATTTCCTCCCACACCAGCAAGCCCAGCCGGTCGGCCCAGTACAGGTAGCGCGGGTCTTCGATTTTCTGGTGCTTGCGCACGCCGTTGAAACCCATCGCCCGGGCCAGTTCCACGTCGTGGCGCAGCGCCTGGTCCGAGGGCGCGGTCATCAGGGTGTCGGCCCAGTAGCCCTGGTCCAGCACCAGGCGCAGCTGGTATGGCCGGCCATTGAGCATCAGGCGGTCGCGCGTGATCGAGACCGAACGCAGCGCGGTATACGAGCGCACGTGGTCGAGCACGATGTCGCCGCTGCGCAGCACCAGTTCGGCGTCGAGCAGGGTCGGATGCTCGGGACTCCACAGCAGCTCGTTGCGCGAATCGTCAACGCCGGGATCGGCAAGCGCGATCTTGCGCGAGGTCTCCTGCCCCACCAGGTGGTAGACGTCATCGGCCAGCAGCTTTTCGCCGTGCCACAGCCGCACCTCCACCGACAGGCCGCTGCGTTGCAGGCCGGCCGTAACCACCTCGCAACCGATCTCGAAGCCGTCGAAGATCGGCGTCCAGCGCAGCCGGTCGATATAGGTGTGGCCGACGTTTTCCAGCCACACGGTTTGCCAGATGCCGGTCGTGCGCGGATACCAGATCGAGTGCGGCGCCAGTTGCCAGTCCTGCTTGCCGCGCGGCTTGGCCAGGTCGGCCGGATCGTCCTCGGCCCGCACCACCAGCACTTGCGGGCCGTCTGCCACCAGGGCGTCGGTGATGTCTGCCGTAAATGGCGTGTGGCCGCCTTCGTGCTCGGCCACCAGCTGGTCGTTGACCCACACCCGGGCGGCGTAATCGACCGCGCCGAAGTGCAGCAGCACCCGTTGGCCCAGGACGATATGGTCGAGCGTACGGCGGTACCACACGCACGGATGAAAGCCGGGGTCGCCGATGCCGCTGGCCGGCGCTTCGGGTGCGAACGGGACCACGATGTGGCGGGTCCATGCAATGGCATCGCGGGCGCAGCGGTGGCGGCGCTCGTCGTCGAAGGCGAACTCCCACGCGCCGTTGAGCGAGGTCCAGTCGTCACGCACCAGTTGCGGACGTGGATAGGCAAACAGGCTGGCGGCCGATGTTGGCGGGCTCGTTGGCGGAATCGTTGGCGGACTCGTTGGCGGATTCATCTTGGTTCTCGAGGGAAATGATGGCGGGAAACAGGAAACCATGAAAAAAATGGTAGCAATGAACGCCAGTTTCCAGCGGCATCAGCGACCCGGAGCTCAGTAGGACTGTGCCTACCGCGCGACGTGGGCCAGCGCACGGAACCGCTCCGCCCAATCTGCGATGCTGGAGGTTCTGTACTTTCCCTTACCGGTCCACCACTACAAGGAGTTAGCCATGAGTAGCACAGCCAAACCACGCGACGCCGTCGCCTTGCTCAAGCAGGATCATGACGAAGTGAAAGCGATGTTCAAGCAGTACGAGGAACTGGGTGACCGCGCGTTTGCCAGCAAGCAAAAGCTCGCAGAAAAGATCTGCCTGGAATTGACCAAGCACGCGATAGCCGAAGAGGAAATCTTTTACCCGGCCGTGCGCGAGGACGTCGACGATGCCGACGACCTGGTCGATGAAGCGACGGTGGAACACGCGTCCGCCAAGGACCTGATTGCGCAAATCCACGCCATGGATCCGCACGACGACCTGTACGACGCCAAAGTGAAAGTGCTGGGCGAATACATCGACCACCACGTCAAGGAAGAGGAAGAGGAAATGTTCCCGATGGCGAAAAAGGCCGGCATCGACCTGGTGGCCCTGGGCGAACAAATCCAGGCCCGCAAGGACGAGATCGACGAGATCCCGCCCGCCATGATCCCGCCGCTGTCGATGGAAGGCAGCCGCCCTTCGCTGTAAGTTGTTTCAGGCCGGCAGCTGGCGCGGGGCCTTGGTGGCCGCGCGCTGCGGCCGGTGCGCCTGCGCGCACAGCGCGACGCCGCCGAGCAGCAACAGCAGCGCCGCGCCCTCGGCCATCGTGGGCCAGCGCTGCTCCCACATAAAACCGTACAGCACCGCAAACACGGTCTCGAACACGATCAACTGTCCCGTCATGGTCAACGGCAGCGTGCGGCTGGCAACGTTCCACAGGCCGTTGCCGATCACCGAGCACAGCACCGCCACCCCAGTGACGATGCCGACAAACATCAGCCAGCCCGACGTGCCATGTTCGACGCCCGGCCCGGCCAGCACGAACGCCGGCACTGCCAGCAGCAGCGCCAGCGCGCCGGTGACCAGACCGGTCAGCAAGCTCCATTCGTGCGCGGACACATGCTGCAAACGTCCCAGCCAGCGACTGTTGGCCACCACGTAAGTGGTCCACGACAGCAACGCGCCCAGCGCGCACAGCAGGCCCAGCGTCGATTGGCTGCCCGGTGCGGCCAGCGCTTCCCAGCTGATGCACAGCAATCCCGCCATGCTCAGCGCCAGCGAAGGCAGCAGGCGCCGCAGCGGCACCGCGTGGCGGTCGCGCGCGCCCACCACCGTCACGATCACCGGCAGCAGCCCGATCACCAGCGACGTCATGGCCACGCCGCCGGCCTGCACCGCCTTGGCCAGCAGCACGTAATAGACCAGGTTGCCGGTGAGCGCCAGCCATACCAGGCCGCGCCATTCGCGCCACGCCAGGCGGCCAAGCAGGCGGCGCCAGCCTGGTCCGATCAGCAGCGCCGCCACCAGCCCGTAGGCCAGGTAGCGGCCGGCCGACAATTGCATCGGCGTGAAGCCAGGTGTGAGCTCGGGCGCCAGGAACACCAGTCCCCACAGGGCACAAGCGAGCACGCCGGCGGCTATACCGAGTCGATGATTGTTGAGTAGCATGGAGATCCTCCCGAAAGAGTTGATTCTCCGTGCTGGCGTGATGAAAAGCTTGGCGCTGGCTACTGCTTTGTTGACGCCAGCTCCTGGCGACTGCGACGATAGGCGGCGGGCGTGGTATCGAGATGCGTGCGCATGGCGCGGGTGAGCGCGCTCTGCTCGGAAAAGCCGCATGCCAGCGCCACCTCGGCAATCGGCCGGCTGCCTTCGGCCAGCAGCGTGCACGCCAGGTCCAGGCGCTGGCGCAGCAGCCACAGGTGCGGGCTGGACTCGAGCTCTTCGCGGAACAGCGCGTGCAGGCGGCTGGTGCTCAGGCGCGCCGTGGCCGCCATCGACTCCGTGGTCCACGCCGCGCCGGGATTGGCCGCCACCTGCGCCAGCAAGGCCGACAGGCGTGAGCGCGCGCGCGGCACACCGAGCGCCAGGGTGTCGAGCAATAGCGGCGTCCAGCCGCGCAACATGGCCGGCTGCACGGCCTGCTGCTCGGCCATCAGGTACATGAATTCGATCAGCTTGCGCGCGGCGGGGCCGATCGCCGCGAACGGCCGCTCCAGCAGCAACTGGCGGCCCGGCTCTTCCAGTTCGGCCTGGTCGAAATCGAGGATGACCGAGCGGTTGTCGGTATCGCTGCGCTGGGCATGCCAGGCGCCAGCTACCACCACCGCGCCATGCAGCGGATCGAGCCTGGCCTGGCGACCCAGCACCTCGACCTCCACCACGCCAGCGACCGGCAACACCAGTTGCGCAAACGCGTGGCGATCGGCGCCCCAGCGCTGGCCGTAGCTGCGCAGATCGATATCGACAAAGGAAGGGACGAGCGCGGACATGGCAAACGGACAGGATGTGTAACGGCCGAGTCTAGCACGACGCTGCGTTCGTCGCAGCCGGTGACGGCCCGGGTGCGCTATCTTGCAGCACGTCGCATACGTCGGTGGTTGCGGTAGGGACGGCCCTACAATGGCCCGACTTCCACTCCTGGACGCAACATGAAACGCACACTGATCGGATTTGGCCTGGCTGGCATGTTGCTGTTCGCACTGGCCTGGTTGCTTTCGTTTGCCCAGCCGCAGTTGGTGGCGGCGGGACTGAACCAGGCGATCGCGCTGCAGGTTGAGCGCCAGATCGGCCAACACGCAGCCGCCCTGCCCCATCCTGAACAGGCGCAAAGAGCGGAGAGCGCAACTAAAGCGGCGGCGCGCGGCGCCTACGATGCGTGGCGCCGGATGGCGCCGCCTGCGGTGCAGGACAAGCTGGCCGCTAAAGTGGATACCGTGCGCGCCAAAGTCACCGCCAAGCTGCTGCGCGAGTGGCGCATCTTTACCGCCTGCAATGCGCTGGCGTTTGCTGTGCTGGCGTTGACTGCCGCCCTGCGTGGCCGCAACGCCCTGCAATTGCTGCTGCCGGCCGTGACCCTGACGCTGGCGGTCGCCATCACGGCTGGCCTGTACCTGTTCAACCAGAACTGGCTGCACACAGTCGTATTCAACCAGTACACGAGCTGGGCGTATGGCGGCTATCTGCTGGCAACGGCGCTGTGGATGGCAGATATCCTGCTGAACCGCGCCCGGGTAACCACCCAACTGGTGAGCGGTACGCTAGACAGGGTGGGGGCGGTGATTTCGCCGTGAGCACACACTGATGTTTGCGGACTGCAGGCAGCACTGCCACGTTAGCTGGCCATGGTATCTTGATGAGTTACCCTCATCGCGGAGCTTCCCATGCCTGCCCTCGACCCTCGAATCGATACCTACATCGCCAACTCGGCCGCGTTTGCCCAGCCCATCCTGCTCCATCTGCGCGCGGTGGTGCACCAGGCTTGTCCGGACGTGGCGGAAACCATCAAGTGGAGCAAGCCGTTCTTCCTGTACCGGGGCATGTTGTGCCACATGGCGGCGTTCAAGGCGCACTGCATATTCGGCTTCTGGCAGGGCGAAGAGTTGCTGGCGCCTGCCGATAACAAGGCTGGCGAGGCGATGGGTCATTTCGGGCGCCTGACCGCCGTGGCCGACTTGCCAGCGGTGGACGTGCTGGAAAGTTATATCTGGCAGGCGATGGCGCTCAATGCTCAGAAATAAGCCGGCGAAAAAAAACCCGCCGAAGCGGGTTTTTTCACATCCTTGGCGGAGAGGGTGGGATTCGAACCCACGGATAGGTTGCCCCATCGCTTGATTTCGAGTCAAGTACATTCGACCACTCTGCCACCTCTCCTTTCCGCTGTTCCCAGCGGAGGCAGGATCATAGCAGGCCGCCGTCGAAAACGGAAGAGCCAACCACACCTGCCGGTGCAAACTTTTTGCAAACTGTTTATCCTGATTTTGGCCGCAGAAAAGAAAAAACCCGCCGAAGCGGGTTCTCTCACATCTTTGGCGGAGAGGGTGGGATTCGAACCCACGGATGGGTTGCCCCATCGCTTGATTTCGAGTCAAGTACATTCGACCACTCTGCCACCTCTCCTTTTCTTGCCGCTGACACTGACGTGTTGCTGCGAGAAGGCAAGATTATAGCAGGCCTTGCGGAAAATGGAAGGCCTTTTTTAAGCAGCCTTCAGGTGGGTCAGGCCGCCCATGTACGGACGCAGCACGGCCGGAATCTCGACGCTGCCATCGGCTTGCTGGTAGTTTTCCAGCACCGCCACCAAGGTGCGGCCCACGGCCAGGCCGGAGCCGTTGAGGGTGTGTACCATTTCCGGCTTGCCCTGGGCATTGCGGAAACGGGCCTGCATGCGGCGTGCCTGGAACGCTTCGCAGTTCGACAGCGACGAAATTTCGCGGTAGGTGTTCTGCGCCGGCAGCCACACTTCCAGGTCGAAGGTCTTGGTGGCGCCAAAGCCCATGTCGCCGGTGCACAGCGACATTACGCGGTATGGCAGGCCCAGGCGTTGCAAGATGGTTTCGGCGTGGCCGACCATTTCGTCGAGCACCGCGTACGACGTGTCGGGATGGACCACCTGCACCATTTCCACCTTGTCGAACTGGTGCTGGCGGATCATGCCGCGCGTGTCGCGGCCGTAGCTGCCCGCTTCCGAGCGGAAGCATGGCGTGTGGGCGGTCATCTTCATCGGCAGCGCGTCGGCAGCGAGGATTTCGTCGCGGGCCAGGTTGGTCAGCGTGACTTCCGAGGTCGGGATCAGGTAGAAATTCTCGCCCTCGCCTTCGGCGCCGCCTTTTTTCACCGAGAACAGGTCGGCCTCGAACTTGGGCAGCTGGCCGGTGCCGCGCAGCGAATCAGCGTTGACCATGTACGGCGTGTAGCACTCGGTGTAGCCGTGCTCGTCGGTGTGGGTGTTGAGCATGAACTGCGCCAGCGCGCGGTGCAGGCGCGCAATGCCGCCCTTCATCACCGAGAAGCGCGAACCGGTCAGCTTGGTGGCGACGTCGAAGTCGAGGCCCAGCGGCGCGCCGACATCGACATGGTCTTTCACGGCGAACTCGAAGGTGCGTGGCGTGCCGACCTTGCGTACTTCCACGTTGCCCGACTCGTCGGTGCCTTGTGGTACGGACTCGTGCGGCAGATTCGGGATCGCCTGCATGAAGTCGCTGATCCTGGCCTGCACCGAAGACAGCGCGATTTCGTTGGCCTTGAGTTCATCGCCGAGGCCCGAGACTTCGGCCATCAGCGCGGTGGTGTCCTCGCCCTTGCCCTTCATCATGCCGATCAGCTTGGACTGCGAATTGCGCTTGCCCTGCAGTTCCTCGGTGCGCGTCTGGATCGCCTTGCGTTCCGACTCGAGCGCGTTGAACGCGTCCACATCGAGCAGGTACTTGCGGGTGGCCAGTCGCGCGGCGACGTTGGCGATGTCTTTACGGAGGAGTTGGATATCAATCATGGGAGCGCATTGCCGTTGTATCGAAAACGTCAATTGTACCAAGAGGAAGTCCGTTCCCAGCGAGTTTTACGCAGCCCGCCGGCAGCGCCTGGCCGGGCCTTCGTTACAGCGCGGCTTTTTCGGCGGCGCTCAAGCGTTTGGCGGCCACGACCACCACTGGCATCTTGGCGTGATGGACCACCATCTGGGTGACCGGGGCGCTCATCGCCAGGCGGGTGGCGTCGGCGTCGGCGGCGCTGGCCAGGCTGGTGGCGCCGGCGATGACGGCGGCGGCGAGGAAGATGCTTTCCATGTGTTTGGCGATGTTCATGATGCGCTCCTTGGGGTGGGTGGCTACAAGTTGTCCTGCGATGGATGTACTGTAGCTAAAGGGCGTATGGCTTGCGCGGCAGATGCGATGAAGCGCGGTAAACGGCGGCTGGAATGCAAAAAACCGGTGCCGATATAGCCGGACGCGGCGCTTTGGAGGGGACTTGCCGGAGGAGGGCCGCTGGCGGGCCGCTGGCAAGCCGCTGGTGAGCCGCTGGCAAGCCGCTGGCGAGCTTGCAGGATTTCAACTACGCAACTAATCGTGCGCCATATCGTGAATGAAATGTGTACGATGAATCAACAACAAGCCTATCGGAGAATAACTTGAAAACACAATTCCTGAAAATGGGCGCCATGGGCGCATTGATGGCACTCGCTGCCGGTTGCTCGACCATGAGCGGTCCACCGGAAAACGAAGCGCCGCCACCGGTCAATCCGTCGTTCGCTGGCGAGATGGCCAAGTTCAACGCCCAGTTCCCTAGCGACAAGGCGACCAAGTACGAAGAAGTGTCGCTGAACTATAACAACACCCACAAGCTCGACGATCGCGGCAATTGCCACGACATGTCCAAGTACCCGGTCACCATCATCCTGACCCTGGACAGCGCTGGTAAAGTCGTCAAGAGCACCACCGACGTCGACAACAAGAAGGCCGAATGCTTCCGCAAGGCCTATGCCGACGTGCAACTGCCGGCGCCACCGTTCGCTCCTTACACCAAGCCGATCCGCCTGCGCTGATCGTCTATATTTAATGCTTTAATTTTCAAGCCGCCCCATTGTCATCCGGGGCGGCCTGATCTTCAGTAACCACGACCTCCCCTTCCCCTTCTTCTTTCGGCGCCGCCTCGGCCACGCCATCGAGCCAGTCCAGCACCACCTGGTTGAACCGCTCCGGTTGACTCACCATCGGCCAGTGCCCGGTATCGAACGCCACCACCTTGCACCCTTTTCTCGCCGCCAGCATCTCGGTCCACGGCCCGGAATGGAACATGAACGGCTTGCGGATGCCGTAGATGAACAACATCGGCACGCGCGGCTTGAACGGCACCAGCGCCCGGTACGAACCGATATTGCCGGCCGTGAGGATGTAATACGGATAGTTCATGCCAGAGTAAATGTGTGCGCGCGGCGACGGCACTTTCATGATGCTGGCCATGGCACGCGTGACGACATTGCCGATCACGCCGCCAATCGCCCAGCCCAGCGCCAGCACATTCTGGTAGCCGTTGAGCATCATGCGCTGCCCCATCGAGCGCGAACGCAGCGTGGTTTCGGAATTGGCGTCGCCGATATCGACGCCGACGATGCGCGACACCAGGACTCGGTTACGCATGTAAAACTCGTAGCCGAACACGCAGCCCCAGTCGTGCGCCATCAGGATCACCGGCTGCTTGCGGCTGACGCTGTTGACGATGTGCAGCAGGATGCGCATGGTGGCGTCCAGCGTGTACGAGCGGCGCTGCCTGGTATTGTCGAAGCCGGGCAAGGTAAAGCGCACGCAGCGGTAGCGATGCCTGAGCGCAGCCACCTGGGATTCCCACAGCCGATACGTATCGGGCCAGCCGTGGATCATCACGATGGTCTCGGCGTGCTCGTCTTCCTCGGGCCCATCGATGTAGATGTCGATGCCATCGACTACCAGCTGTTGCAT
This sequence comes from Duganella sp. 3397, assembly GCF_031456625.1. Taxonomy (NCBI): domain Bacteria; kingdom Pseudomonadati; phylum Pseudomonadota; class Betaproteobacteria; order Burkholderiales; family Oxalobacteraceae; genus Duganella; species Duganella sp. 3397. The sequence goes on along the minus strand of NZ_JAVDVB010000005.1, from coordinate 130,298 downwards.
GGGATTCCTCTAGCTAGGTGTCAGGTTTTTCCGGCGTCGGCATCGAGCTGGCGCAGGAATGCCAACTTCTCGGCAATCTTGCTCTCCAACCCACGCGGCACCGGCTGGTACCAGCCCGGCTCGCGCATATCGTCCGGAAAGTAAGTTTCGCCGGCGGCGTAGGCGTTCGGTTCGTCGTGGGCGTAGCGGTACTCGTGGCCGTAGCCGAGTTCTTTCATCAGCTTGGTCGGGGCGTTGCGCAGGTGCACCGGTACTTCGCGGCTCTTGTCGGTTTTGACGAACGCCCTGGCCTGGTTGTAGGCATTGTAGCCGGCGTTGCTCTTGGCGGCGATGGCCAGGTAGATCACGGCCTGGCCCAGCGCCAGTTCGCCTTCCGGCGAGCCCAGGCGCTCGAACGTGGTGGCAGCGTCGTTGGCGATCTGCATGGCGCGCGGGTCGGCCAGGCCGATGTCTTCCCACGCCATGCGCACGATACGGCGCGACAGGTAGCGCGCATCGGCGCCGCCATCGAGCATGCGGGTGAGCCAGTACAGTGCCGCGTCCGGGTTCGAGCCGCGCACCGACTTGTGCAGCGCCGAGATCTGGTCGTAGAAATTGTCGCCGCCCTTGTCGAACCGGCGCGCGTTGAGCGTCAGCGCGTTTTCGATAAAGGCAGGCGTAATCTTGTTGGTCTTGGCGGCGTTGGCGGCGGTGCTGGTTTGTTCCAGCAGGTTGAGCAGGCGGCGGCCGTCGCCGTCGGCATAGCCGATCAGGGTGTCAAGCGCGGCCTCATCGAACTCCAGGTGCGACAGCACCTTCGCCCGCGCCTTGTCCCCCATCTCGCGCAGTTCGGTCTCGTCGAACGACTTGAGCACGTAGACTTGCGCGCGCGACAGCAGCGCCGAGTTCACTTCGAACGACGGGTTCTCGGTGGTGGCGCCGATCAGCGTGACCAGGCCCGATTCGGCGTACGGCAGCAGCGCGTCCTGTTGCGACTTGTTGAAGCGGTGGATCTCGTCCACGAACAGGATCGTGTGCTTGCCCAGCACCAGGTTCTGCTGGGCCTGTTCCATGGCGGCGCGGATATCCTTGACGCCCGAAAACACGGCCGACAAGGCGATGAATTCGCAGTCGAAGGCGTTGGCGGTCAGGCGCGCCAGCGTGGTCTTGCCCACGCCGGGCGGGCCCCACAGGATCATCGAATGGGGTTGGCCCGATTCGAAGGCGAGGCGCAGCGGCTTGCCGGGGCCCAGCAGGTGGCGCTGGCCGATGACTTCATCGAGCGTCTTGGGGCGCAGGGCTTCGGCCAGGGGTTGGCGCGGTTCGTTGGTGAAGAGGTCTGCCATGGTGTGGATTGGAGATTGCTGCAAAACTTTGGTCCGTCATTCCGCATCGGCGGACCGCCGCGAAAGCGGGAATCGATGCTGAGCGGACGACCACGCGGTCTATGGATTCCCGCCTGCGCGGGAATGACGGATTGAAGCGCGGAGGTAAATCAAGCGGTCCCGTTTTTAGCAAGCGAACTACTTAGTTTTTGAAAACGTCCGCGCCCTTGGGCATCACGAACTTGAAGCTGGTGGCGGTCAGCGCCGGGTTCTTCTCGATTTTCGACAGCGCCAATACCGACGTCTGCCCGAACGAATCTTTCAGCTCCATCGCCTCCGGCAAGCCGTTGCGCAGGCCGATGGTGATTTGCTCGAAGCTCGAATCCTTGGCTTTCGGTACAGCTTTGAGCCATTCGAGGCCGTCACGCGTACCCGCTTCCGACAGGGTAAAACTCTTTTCCAGGTCGTTGCTGCCGAACAGGATGGCCGCTGGCGACGAGCCGAGCGCGTCGCCGAGTTTCTTGGTCGTGACCTGGTTCAGGTCCTTGTCGAAGATGAACAGCTGCTCGCCGTCGGCCTGCAATACCTGTTCGTACGGCTTGGTGTAGGTCCAGATGAACTTGCCCGGGCGGGCGAACAAAAAGGTGCCGCTCGACGGTGGCGTGGGCTTGGACTTGGCGCTGCCCTCGCTTTTCACCTGGCGCTGGGTGAACTCGCCCTTGGCAGCCTTGGTGGTGGCCACGAAGGACTTGAACTGCTCCAGCGCGCTGGCGTGGACCGAGCCGGCCAACAGTACGCCGGCCATCGCCAGCAGGGCTGCGGGTTTGCTCAACGGCATCTTGAACTGCATCTTGAACTGCATCATATTGCTTTCCTTATTCTGCGCTGGCAGCGGGCACCAGGATGTCGCGGTTGCCGTTCGATTGCATGGCCGAAACCACGCCGCTATTTTCCATTTGTTCCAGCAAGCGCGCCGCGCGGTTGTAGCCGATGCGCAGGTGACGCTGCACCAGCGAAATCGACGCCCGGCGGTTCTTGAGCACCACCTGCACCGCCTGGTCGTACATCGGATCGGCTTCGCCGCCGGCATCGCCAGCTGCGCCGCCTTCGGCGCCGCCCTCGCCTTCCAGCGTGCCGCCCTCGAGGATGCCTTCGATGTAGTTCGGCTCACCGGTGGTTTTCAGGTGCGCCACCACGCGGTGCACCTCTTCGTCGGAGACGAACGCGCCGTGCACGCGCACCGGCAAGCCGGTACCGGGCGGCATGTACAACATGTCGCCCATGCCGAGCAGGGTTTCCGCGCCCATCTGGTCGAGAATGGTGCGCGAGTCGATCTTGGACGAAACCTGGAACGCGATCCGGGTCGGGATATTCGCCTTGATCAGGCCGGTAATCACGTCCACAGATGGGCGCTGGGTGGCCAGAATCAAGTGCAGGCCGGCCGCGCGCGCCTTTTGCGCGATGCGGGCGATCAGCTCTTCCACCTTCTTGCCGACCACCATCATCAGGTCGGCCAGCTCGTCGATGATGATGACGATGGTCGGCAGTTTTTCCAGCGGCTCCGGCGAATCGGGCGTCAGGCTGAACGGATTCGGGATGTGCTCTTCGCGCTTGTTCGCTTCCGCAATCTTGGCGTTGTAGCCAGCGAGGTTACGCACACCGAGCTTGGACATCAGCTTGTAGCGGCGCTCCATCTCGTTCACGGCCCAGTTGAGCGCGTGGCCGGCCTGGCGCATGTCGGTGACCACCGGCGCCAGCAGGTGCGGAATGCCTTCGTACACCGACATTTCGAGCATCTTCGGATCGATCAGGATCATGCGCACGTCGGCCGGGTCGGACTTGTACAGCAGCGACAAGATGGTGGCGTTGATACCGACCGATTTACCGGAGCCGGTGGTACCGGCGACCAGCAAGTGCGGCATCTTGGCCAGGTCGGCCACCACCGGCTTGCCGGCGATGTCCTTGCCCAGCGCCACGGTCAATGGCGACGGATTGTCGTTATAGACCTTGGAGCCGACGATCTCGGACAGGCGCACGATCTGGCGCTTGGCGTTGGGCAGTTCCAGCGCCATGAAATTCTTGCCCGGAATGGTTTCCACCACGCGGATGGACGTGAGCGACAGCGAGCGCGCCAGGTCGCGCGCCAGGCCGACGATCTGGCTGCCTTTGACGCCGGTGGCCGGCTCGATTTCGTAGCGGGTGACCACCGGCCCCGGATAAGCGGCCACGACTTTGGCATCCACGCCGAAGTCCGACAGTTTTTTCTCGATCAGGCGGCTGGTAAATTCCAGCGTTTCGACCGACACGGTTTCCTGCACCTCGGCCGCCTCGTCCAGCAGCGACAGGGTCGGCAGTTGCAGGTTGCCGTTGAGGTCCTGGAACAGGCTGGCCTGGCGCTCTTTTTCCACGCGCTCGGACTTGACCACGGTGACCACCTGCGGCTCGATCTTGACGATCGGTGTGGCCGCCGGGTGCTTTTCGACGTGCTTGGCGCGCTCGATGACGACGGTTTCCTCGCGCTTGACGGCAGCCACTTCGCCCTGGCGGCGGTCTTCGCGGTACTGGTAGCGCTGGATGAACCAGACGATGCCCGATTCGATGGCAAAACCGATACGCTCGGCCAGCGCCAGCCAGGAGACCTGGAAGAACAGGCTGAAACCCAGGCCGAACAGCAACAGCAGCAGCAAGGTGGCGCCGGTAAAACCGAACGCGACATGAGCCGAATGGCCGATCAGCTCGCCCAGCACGCCACCGGAGACGCGCGGCAATTCGGCGTGGCGCGTGAGCGAACCGAGTCGCAGGTATTCCAGCCCCACGCTGCCGATGAACAGCAGCACGAAGCCGATGCCACGTATCAGCGGCTCTTGCGCGTGCTCGGGCTCGGCCGGCTTGGTCATGACGAATTTTTGCGTGAGGCTGCGGTAGCCTTGCCACACGTAGCGCAGCACGCAGAACGCCCACCACCAGGCCGAGATGCCGAAGATATACAACAGCAGGTCGGACAGCCAGGCGCCGGCGCGGCCACCGAGGTTAGTCACCTTGGGCACCAGCGTTTCGTGCGACCAGCCGGGGTCGAGCTTGTTGTAGCTGGCCAGGATCAGCACGAAATACAGGCCGAGCACGGCCAGCGCCAGCCAGCGGGCTTCGGACAGCAGCTTGACCAGGCGATTGGGCAGCGGCTGGCGCTCGGTGGGCGTGCGTTTATAGCCGCCGCTGGACGCCGCGGTCGCGGCAGACGCGTTGCTGCCGGCGCCTGCGCCAGATTTGGAAGTGCGTTCCTGAACTTTTTTACTGCTCATAGGTATTAAGGTCTTGCAACGTTATCGCACAGGAAAGATTCAGAGACCGCTATTTTAAGGCATACGGACCACAACCGCCCCACGATTCATCCTGATCTTCTGCTTGCACTATAATCTTGTATTGCCTGCGTGAATGCAAGAGGCATCGCCCTTGCCTCCACCGCAGATGCCCCCAACTCCGAAGTACTCCAATCTACGAAGAAGCCCGCCATGACAACTGCCAAACACGCCCGCGTTCTGATCCTCGGCTCCGGCCCCGCCGGCTACAGCGCTGCCGTTTATGCCGCCCGCGCCAACCTGAACCCGATGCTGGTCACCGGCGTGGAACAAGGCGGTCAATTGATGACCACCACCGACGTCGAAAACTGGCCTGGCGATCCGATGGGTGTGCAAGGTCCGGACCTGATGCAGCGCCTGCTGCAGCACGCCGAGCGCTTCAAGACCGAGATCGTGTTCGACCACATCCACACGACCTTCCTGTCGGAAAAGCCGATCCGCCTGCTGGGCGACAGCCATGAATACACCTGCGACACCCTGATCATCGCCACCGGCGCCTCGGCCCAGTACCTGGGCCTGCCGACCGAGCAGGAATTCATGGGCCGTGGCGTATCGGCCTGCGCTACCTGCGACGGCTTCTTCTACCGCAACCAGGAAGTGGCCGTGATCGGCGGCGGCAACACCGCTGTCGAAGAAGCGCTGTACCTGTCGAACATCGCCACCAAGGTCACGCTGATCCACCGCCGTGACAAGTTCCGCGCCGAAGCCATCCTGATCGACCGCCTGAACGCCAAGGTTGCCGAAGGCAAGATCGAGATCAAGTACAACCACACCTTGCAGGAAGTGCTGGGCAACGAAGGCGGCGTGACCGGCCTGAAACTGCAGTCGACCGACGACGGCGCCGTCTCCGAGATCACCGTGCACGGCCTGTTCGTGGCGATCGGCCACAAGCCCAACACCGGCATCTTCGAAGGCCAGCTGGAAATGCACAACGGCTACATCAAGACCCGTTCGGGCACCGAAGGCATGGCCACCGCCACCACCGCCCCGGGCGTGTTTGCCGCCGGCGACGTGCAGGACCATATCTACCGCCAGGCGATTACCAGCGCCGGCACCGGTTGCATGGCCGCACTGGACGCCCAGCGCTACCTCGAAGCACAGGAGTAAGCATCTGATGAAAGACTTCTCGGAACTGAAATCGCTGAGCAAGCAGCTCAGGGAGCAGACCGAGGCGCGCGCCGCCGCCGAGGCGGAGCGCGTCAAGCGGGAAAAGACGCAGGTGGTGGAAGCGAACATCTTCCAGTCGGCGGTGGGCGGCGTCAAGCGCCTGCCCGAGTCGAACCGCCACGTGCCGCAACTGCCGAAAACGGCCAATGTCACCGTGCCCGTCAAGCGCAAGCTGACGCAGGCCGAGGACGACGCCGAAGTGCTGCGCGAGTCGCTGTCCGACCTGTTTGAAGTCGATCATTACCTCGAAGAAGACCCGGCACTGAATTACGCCGCGCCTGGCGTTGGCTCGGATGTCGTGAAAAAGCTGCGCAAGGGCCACTGGCCGGTGCAGGACGAGCTCGATTTACACGGCATGCGCCGTGACCAGGCCCGCGACGCCATCGGTGATTTCCTGCGCCGCTCGACCATGCGCAACCACCGTTGCGTGTGCGTGATCCACGGTCGCGGCTTCGGCTCGCGCGGCCAGGAGCCAGTCTTGAAATCGATGGTGCACAGCTGGCTGGTGCAGAAAGAGGAAGTGGTGGCGTTCTGCCAGGCGCGCTCCTCCGAAGGTGGCGAAGGCGCCCTGATGGTGCTGCTGCGGGCCGCGCTGCGGCCGGAACGTCAATAAAAGCCGCGCCGACGATCGTTGGCGTCCCGTCCGTCACACCTGCGAAGGCGGGTACCCAATTGCGTGCGTTCTGCACGCCCCTGCTTGAGCCAGCGCTGTTCTACGGAATTGGATTCCCGCCTGCGCGGGAATGACGGCTCAAAGGTCAACGACATCTCAACTGCAGCGATACTTTACGCTTTACGCGCGCGGCAGAAATGACGGTGCAACGGTCACCGAGAAACTTCAACCGCGGCGGTATTTTTCCAGCCAGTGCGCATATGGCGCCGGCAACAACCACGTCGGCCGTTCCACCTGCAACTCCGCCGCCATCTGCGCCGCATAGTGCGGATTGGCCAGGAAAGCGCGGCCGATCATCACCAGGTCCATCTGCTGGTCGGCCACCACGCGGTTGGCCACCTGCGGCGCATCGATGCCCCACGACGACGCCACCGGCAAGCCCGCTTCGCGGCGTACCCGCTCGGCGATCGGCGCCAGGAATGGCGAACCCCACGGGATCTTGCCGTTCGGGGTGGAAAAGCCCACGCTTACATTGAGCATATCGAGGCCGCCCGCGTGCATGGCGCGCGTGACGTCGATCGATTCGGCCAGCGTCTGCTCGTCGCGGCCGTCGTATTCGATCACGCCGAAACGGGCCGTCAGCGGCAGGTTCTCGGGCCACACCTTGCGCACGGCTGCCAGCGTTTCCAGCATGAAGCGGCTGCGGCCGGCGTAGTCGCCGCCGTAGGCGTCGTCGCGCTGGTTGGCGTCGACGTTGAAGAAGCTTTGCGCCAGGTAGCCGTGGGCGAAGTGCAGCTCCAGCCACTGGAAACCGGCATCCCGCGCCCGCTGGGCCGATGCAACGAAATCGGCTTTTACCCGTTCGATATCGTCCAGCGTCATGGCCTTGGGCACCTGCGGCAGGTTAGCGCCGAATGCCACGGCCGACGGCGCGATGGTTTGCCAGCTGCGCGGATCGTCCAGCGCGATATGGTCGTCGCCTTCCCACGGCTTGTTGGCGCTGGCCTTGCGGCCGGCGTGGGCGATCTGGATGCCGGCCACGGCGCCGGCAGCCTTGATGCCGGCGGCAATGCGCGCCAGGCCTTCGGCCTGCTGGTCATTCCACAAGCCCAGGCAGCCGGGCGTGATGCGCCCTTCCGGCGAAACCGCCGTCGCTTCCACGATCACCAGGCCGGCGCCGCCACGCGCCAGGGCCGGGTAATGGACCTGGTGCCAGTCGTTGGTGAGGCCGTCGGTGGCGCTGTACTGGCACATTGGCGGCACCGCGATACGGTTGCGCAAGGTGACGTCTTTGAGGCTAAAGGGAGTAAATAATGCGGTCATCGTTCAAACTTTAAAGTTGATCTGACCACGATCATGCCTTCAGCAATGAAATAAGTCCAATCGCCATTATTGATCGAGAACATCAGCCACAGCGATATCTTGGACATTGCCGCACATGTTAGCCGAGCAACTAAGTTACACGTCGCGCGGCCGTCATGTTAACCTGAGGCTCCTCACAATTTCAGCGCGCCGATGCCATACATGCCCCACGTTCCGGTTCACGTCTCCCTGGTCACCGTCATCGAGATCGTGGCGATCCTGGTGGGCGCGTTTTCCGGTTTCGTGGAGGCGCGCCGCAAGCGCATGGACCTCGTTGGCGTGTTCACGGTGGCCTTCATCACCGCGTTCGGCGGCGGCACCTTGCGCGACATTTTGCTGGACCGGCGGCCGCTGTTCTGGGTCATGCACCAGGAATACGCGATCCTGATTTTCGTGCTGGCCCTGATCGCCGCACCGCTGATGCGCACCCTCAAGCAAATCCTGTCCGAACGCCTGATCGTCATTGCCGACGCCATCGGCCTGGGCTTGTTCGCGGTGGCGGGCGTGTCGCAGGCGCAGGCGGCCGGCATGCCGCTGTTCATCGCCTCGATGATGGGCGTGATCACCGGCATCTTCGGCGGCGTGCTGCGCGACATCGTCTGCAACGAAGTGCCGATGGTCTTCCGCGACGGCAAACCCTACGCCATCTGCGCGTTCTTCGGTTGCTGGCTGTACATCGGCCTGCAGTACACCGAGATCTCCGACGACGTCGCCCTGTGGGTAAGCGCCGCCTCGATCACCGTGATGCGCCTGGTAACCTGGAAATTCGACCTGCATTTACCGTCGGACAAATAATGAAATGCTGGCAATCAGCTCAATGATTTATTTGCAATTGTTGCATTCGCGGCGTTGACCGCTGCCGGACAACGCAAGACTATGTATGCAGCGTGCCGGCGCGCCCTATTCAATATCAATAATATATTTAGGGAGACACCATCATGGAAACCAACACCCTGCGCGTCCTGACCGGCGCAGCAGCGCTATCCCTGCTCGCCGGCTGCGGCGGCAGTGCCAGCGACAGCAGCACCACCACGCCGGCTGCACGAACCCTCGCCACCACCACCGTCGCGGGCGCCGATGCCACCACGGCCAATGCCGCGACCTTCGGCCTGACCCAGGACGCCAACTTCTATACCGTCGATACCGGCGCCGGGCTGGTGTTCAAGATCCGTCGCACCGACAATGGCGTGAGCACCCAGTCGGCCGGCGATATCGCCTCGATGATGTACAACGGCGTGCAATACCAGGACCAGTCGCGCGGCAGCCAGCTCAACTCGGGCTTCGACTACCTGTACAACAACGTCTCGGCCGTGGCGGTGACCGCCACCACCGTCGGCGCCGATACCGTCAAGATCACCGTGCAGGCGGGCGACCTCACCCATTACTACATGGCGCGCCGGGGCGACCCGAATATCTACATGGGCACCTACTTCACCAGCGAACCGAGCACGCTGGGCCTGGCGCGCTTCATCGTCCGGGTGCCGATCGCCGCGCTGCCCAACGGCCCGGTGCCGTCCGACCTGCGCGGCACCAACGGCGCCATCGAATCGGGCGACGTGTTCGGCCTGCCCAACGGCGAAACCCGCTCCAAGCATTACTCGAACAAGCGGCTCAAGGACTGGCGCTATATCGGCGCCACCAGCGCCAGCGCCGGTTTGTGGATCGTCCGCGACAACCATGAAGGCGGCTCGGGCGGCCCCTTCTACCGCAGCCTGCTCAACCAGGGCACCGACACCAACCAGGAAATCACCTACATCATCAATTACGGCGAGGCGCAGACCGAGGCCTTCCGCCCCGGCATCCTCAACACCTATACGATGGCCTTCACCAATGGCGCTGCGCCAGGCGCTGTCGATACCTCGTGGTTTGCCGGCATGGGCCTGCTTGGCTACGTGCCGGCTACCGGCCGCGGCGGCGTGGCCGGCGTGGGCATCGCCAACCGCGACGCCAACTACCCGTACACGGTCGGTTTTGCCAATGCCACGGCCCAGTACTACGCCGACGTCAACCCGTCCACCGGCTACTACAGCAGCGCCGGCATGCTGCCCGGCACCTACACCATGACGGTCTACAAGAACGAGCTGGCGGTCGATACCCGCAGCGTGACCGTCAACGCCGGCGCTGTCACCACGCTCAACACGGTGACCATCACGGGCGACCCGAGCAGCGTCGCGCCCAAATGGCGCATCGGCAACTGGGACGGCACGCCAAACGAGTTCATCAACGGCACCAAGCTGACCACCATGCACCCGCAGGATGTGCGCATGGCCGCCTGGACCGTACCGGACTACGTGATCGGTACGTCCACCCCGGCCACCGGCTTCCCGGCCTACCAATGGAAGGAGGTGAACGGCAACCTGGTAATCCGCTTCAACCTGGCGCAAAGCGAAATCCGCGCTTACACCTTGCGGGCCGGCATCACGGTGGGCTTCGCCGGCGGCCGTCCCAAGATCGCGGTCAACAACTGGAGTTCGGCAATCCCGGCCGCGCCCACCCAGCCGAAAACGCGCACGCTCACGGTTGGCACATATCGCGGCAACAACACCATGCTGACCTTCGACATCCCGGCCAGCGCGCTGGTGGCAGGCCAGAACACGTTGACGCTGACCGCCGTCAGCGGCTCGAGCGGCGTCAAGTACCTGAGCCCCGGCTACGCCTGGGATGCGGTCGACCTGGTCGCGACACCGTAATAATCAAGGGGGATAGTAAAACAGGAACGACAGCCAAGGGCTGCCGTCAAGCCGCTCCCGAACGGGAGCGGCGGGGTAAACGCTGAATTTATACTGCGTCCGGGCCGGTTTCGCCGGTACGGATGCGGATCACCTGCTCGACGTTTTGCACGAAGATCTTGCCGTCGCCGATCTTGCCGGTGCGGGCCGCCTTGATGATGGCGTCCACCACCTGCTCGGCCACGCCATCGTCCACCACCACTTCGACCTTGACCTTCGGCAGGAAGTCGACCACGTACTCGGCGCCACGATACAGTTCGGTGTGGCCCTTCTGGCGGCCGAAGCCCTTGACCTCGGTCACCGTCAGGCCGGTCACGTTCACTTCGGCCAGCGCTTCGCGCACTTCGTCCAGCTTGAACGGCTTGATTACTGCGGTAATCTGTTTCATGACTTCTCCTAATTTCGTATCAAAAATTCTTTGCCAGCAATAGCATTGGATCTATTGTAATCGACAACAGCGCACTTGCCAGCGGCGGTTATACCGCGACTCGCGAATTGTCAGTCATGCACCGGAATGGCGCGACATTCTTCCATCCAGACAACGCTTTGACCATCGCTGGGCGCGCGCCAGTCGCCGCGCGGCGACAGCGAACCGCCGCTGCCCACCTTCGGTCCGTTCGGCACGCAGCTGCGCTTGAACTGGCTGGTGCGGAAGAAGCGGTCGAGGAAGATGCCCAGGTTGTGCTTGATGGCAACCAGGTCGTACTGGTTGCGCGCCACGTGGTCGCCGTCGGGCCAGCGGCCCAGTTCCTTGTCGCGCCAGGCGTTAAGCGCCAGGAACGCCACCTTGGACGGCGCAAAGCCGAAGCGCAGCACGTAGTACAAATTAAAATCTTGCAATTCGTACGGGCCGATGGTGCTCTCGGTGCGCTGCTCGGGCTGGCCGCCGGCAGTGCCGGGCACCAGCTCGGGGCTGATCTCGGTGCCGAGGATGTCGAGCAGCACCTGTGCATCGTTGCGGCCGATAACGCCGGACTCGGCCACCCAGCGCACCAGGTGCGAGATCAGGGTTTTCGGCACGCTGGCGTTGACGTTGTAATGCGACATGTGGTCGCCCACGCCGTACGTGCACCAGCCCAGCGCCAGTTCGCTCAGGTCGCCGGTACCGACCACGATGCCGCCGTGGTGATTAGCCAGGCGGAACAAATGGTTGGTACGCTCGCCGGCCTGGACGTTCTCGAACGTGATGTCGTACTGTGCCTGGCCCTCCGAGTACGGATGGCCCAGGTCCTTGAGCATCTGGATGCAGCTGGGGCGGATATCGATTTCCTGCGCCGAGCAGCCCACCAGCTGCATCAGCGCGTGCGCCTGCTTGAGGGTGCGGTCGCTGGTGGCAAAGCCCGGCATGGTGTAGGCCAGGATGTTGGTGCGTGGCAGGCCCAGCTTGTCCATCACGCGCGCGCACACCAGCAGCGCATGGGTGGAATCGAGTCCGCCAGAGACGCCGATGACGACCTTCTTGATGCCGCTGGAACTTAAGCGCTGGGCCAGCGCCTGCACCTGGATGTTGTAGACCTCGTCGCAGCGCTCGTCGCGGCGGCGCGCATCGGCCGGCACGTAAGGGAAACGCTCGACGCAGCGGCGCAGCGCCAGCGGTTCGTCGCGCGACAGTTCCAGTTCGAAAAACACGGTGCGGAACTTGTTCACTTCGGCGGCGTGACGCTGCACCGACTGGGCAAAGGTGTTCATGCGCATGCGCTCGCGCGACAGGCGCTCGAGGTCGATGTCGGCAAAGGTCAGTACCGGCGCATCGGTAAAGCGTTTCGACTCGGCCAGCAGTTCGCCGTTCTCGAAGATCACGCCCTGGCCGTCCCACGCCATATCGGTGGTCGATTCGCCGCCGCCGGCGGAGGTGTACAGGTAGGCGGCAATGCAGCGCGCCGACTGGTTGCCGACCAGCTGGTTGCGGTAGCCGGACTTGCCGATCACCGCGTTCGAGGCCGACAGGTTGACCAGCACGGTGGCGCCGGCCAGCGCCGCGAACGACGACGGCGGCACCGGCACCCACACGTCCTCGCAAATCTCGACATGGAATTTGAGCAGCGGCACGTCGGCCACTTCGAACAGCAGGCCGGTGCCGAACTGCACGCGCTCACCGAGTAGGTCCAGCTCGACCGCGACGGCGTAGTCGCCGCTGCTGAACTGGCGCGCTTCGTAGAACTCGCCGTAGTTGGGCAGGTAAGTCTTGGGCACCACGCCCTGGATCTGGCCGTTGGCCACCACCACCGCGCAGTTGTAGAGCTGGTGCTCGACGCGCAGCGGCACGCCGACCACCACCGCCATCTTCCACTGGAGCGAGGCGTTGACGATCTCGGCCAGGGCGTCGAGGCAGGCGTCGAGCAGCGCGCGCTGGTGGAACAGGTCGTCGCAGGTGTAGGCGGCCAGGCCCAGTTCGGGGAACGCCACCAGCGCCGCGCCCTGCTCGGCCGCCTGTTCGGCCAGCAAAATGGTCTGCTGCGCGTTATAGACCGGGTCGGCGATGCGGCACACCGGCGCGGCAATGGCCACGCGGGCGAAGTCATGGGTGTACAGATTGAGGAAATTCGAGCTCATTTGGATTCTTTCCGACAGTGGTGCACAGGCATGGACACCAATTATCGCATGCGCCCCGCCAACGCAAAGGCCGTGGATACGCTAGACTTGGCCCACCATCATGCGGCAGGAGGAAGTGTGTCAGAAGCAGAGTTTTCGATCATCGAGTCGCTGGAAGGCGTGGACGAGCAGCAATGGCAGGCGCTGGCCGGCGACAATCCCACGCTCGCATACCGCTTTCTCCACACCTTGCACACCACCCGCTGTGCCTGCCCGCAAACTGGTTGGACCCCGCGCTACCTGGTCATGTATCGCGATGGCGTGCTGCATGGCGCCATGCCGCTCTACCTCAAGCACCACAGCCGCGGCGAATACGTGTTCGACCACGCCTGGGCCGACGCCTTCCACCGCAATGGCATCGAATATTATCCCAAGCTGCTGTCGGCCGTACCGTTCTCGCCCGTGACGGGCAGCCGCCTGTTGGCGCGCAGCACGGAAGATCGCGCCCTTCTCGCGCGCGCGGTGCTGCAAGTGGCGCGCCAGCTGGAGACCTCGTCGCTGCACATCCTGTTCCCCGACGAAGATGACCGGCAGGCGCTGGCGGCGGCCGGCTTCATGCTGCGCGAAGGCGTGCAGTTCCACTGGGAAAACCAGGGCTATGCCGATTTCGACGCCTTCCTGGCCGGCTTCAAGATGGATAAACGCAAGAAAATCCGCCAGGACCGGCGCCGGGTGTTTGATGCCGGCATCACCTTCCAGCACCTGGCCGGTGCCGCCATTACGCCCGAGGTGATGGCATTCTTTTACCAGTGCTACGTGTCCACCTACTTGGCGCATGGCAACAAGCCCTACCTGAGCCTGGCCTTTTTCGAGCAATTGCGCGCGCAGATGGCCGAGCACATCATGATCGTGCTGGCGCAGCGCGATGGCCAGCCGGTGGCCGTCGCGCTCAACCTGGTCGGCGGCGGCATCATGTACGGACGCTACTGGGGCACGACCGAATTTGTCTCCGGCCTGCACTTTGAAACTTGCTACGTTCAAGCTATCGAGTATTGCATTACCCATGGCATCGCCCGGTTCGAGGGCGGCGCCCAGGGGGTGCACAAGATGTCGCGGGGCCTGTCGCCCACGCCCACGTGGTCGGCACACTGGGTGGCGGACCCGCGATTTGCCGCAGCCATCGGCGACTTCTTGGCGCAGGAAACGGCGGCGATCGAGCAATATATCGACGAATTGGCCGAGCATGCACCCTTTAAATAAGGGCATCCCGTACGTAGATGTGTGAGAATTTCGTTAAAAGGGTAGAATGTTAGCGGTAGCAACACTCTGACCATGGATGAAACCAGATTGCTTCACAGCATTTTCAATCGCGCCTATACTCTATGCCCGTTGACGGTTTTGTCACAACACGTGACGCAAAACAATGAATTCAGATTTTATTAAACAACGGAACCGCTTCAAGGCCGCCACGATGAAACGACTCGGCGTCACTGAAGAGGCCTATACCAACGTAACCGACCAGCTGGCGCAGATCGCCCAGCCATTCACTGTGCGCAAGGGCGAGTTCCTGCAGCGCGCCGGTGCCGTTGCCACCCAGGTGCACTGGCTGGCCAGTGGCGTGGCGCGCAGCGGCTTCTTCAATCGCGACGGCGTGGAAGTGACCCTGCGCTTTTATCGCGAGGGCGAATCGGCCACCACCCTCACCGACCTGATCGCCGGCGAGAACGGCCAGCCGGCGGTGCAGTTCCTGGTAGCGGAAACCACCATCCACGGCTTTACGCTGGACTGGACCCAGGCCAGTGCCCTGCGCGCTCAAAGCGAGGTGATGCAGCATTATCACCTGCAGGCAGCCATGCACGGCATGCACAACCTGGCTATGCGCGCCTATGCAGCGGGCGAAACGTCGGCCCAGGAGCGCCTCGCCGCGTTCCGCGAAGAATATCCGGGACTCGAGTCGCGCATCTCGCAGCGCGCCATCGCCTCGTACCTCGGCATCACGCCGCAGTACATGTCGCGCCTGCGCCGCGAGGCGGAAGCCGAACTGGCTGGCGCAGCCATGGCGGGGACCGAGACGAAGGTAGAGGCTTACGCGCGCAACTGATCTGCTGCGTGCCAGCGCATCGCTGGCACGTGGCAATCGCGCCCAACGCATTTTGCAATCGATTGCACATCGATTGCGTACCGATTGGCGCCGCCCCTGAAACGTCCGCGCGAAAGAATTGGCCACAAAAAAAGCCCGGCCGCACAATCACAGTGCGGCCGGGCTTTTTCATGTCACGCTGGCGTATCAGCCGGCAGCGTTTTCCTTGTTGTACGACGCAACGCCGTTCAGGATTTCCTGTTTGGCATCTTCAACGCCATACCAGCCGTCGATCTTGACCCATTTGCCTTTTTCCAGGTCCTTGTAGTGCTCGAAGAAGTGCTGGATCTGGCGCAGGCGCAGTTCGTTCAGGTCTTCCGGCTTTTGCCAGTGGCTGTAGATCGACAGTACTTTATCGACCGGTACGGCCAGGACTTTGGCGTCTTCACCGGATTCGTCGGTCATTTTCAGCACGCCGATAGGACGGCAGCGCACGACCACGCCCGGGATCAGCGGGAACGGGGTGATCACCAGCACATCGACCGGGTCGCCGTCGTCGGACAGGGTGTTCGGCACATAGCCGTAGTTGCACGGGTAGTGCATGGCGGTGCCCATGAAACGGTCCACGAAGATCGCGCCCGAATCTTTATCGACTTCGTACTTGATCGGATCGGCGTTCATCGGGATTTCGATGATCACGTTGAAGTCGTTAGGCACATCGCGGCCCGAAGGCACTTTGTTCAAGCTCATGGGTTTTCCTTGTTGGGAGGGTGCTGACAATTAGTCAATCGAAACAGCGTAAATTAACGGCGTAATTATAGCGAAGTACAGGCTGCTTGTGCGGCGCAGCACCGGTGCGCGGCCCCGATTGTTGGTGGTGGCGCCCACGCCGCAGGGATGATATGATGACGCAGATGAGAATGATTACCATTTAATTTTACCTGAGCGCCGTGCCTCCCCTCACCCTCCACGACCACAGCGCGGCCACCCTGTACAGCGACCACCACGGTTGGCTGCACGGCTGGCTGCGTCGAAAAATGGGTAATACCGGTGACGCCGCCGATCTCGCCCACGATACTTTTGTGCGAGTGCTCACCCGCAGCGGCCCGTTGCAGGCGCCGGCCCTGCGTGCCCCGCGCGCGTACCTGGGCACCATCGCCCGTGGCCTGATGGCCGATTTTTTCCGCCGCAAGGATGTCGAACGCGCCTATCTCGACGCGCTGGCCGCCCTGCCCGACGTCCACCAGCCATCGCCGGAAACGCGCGCCATCATGCTCGAAGCGCTGGTGGCCATCGACGCCATGCTCGACGGCTTGAAGCCGCAGGTACGGCAAGCGTTCCTGCTGTCGCAACTGGACGGCCTGACCTACGAACAGATCGCGGCGGAACTGGGCGTGACCAAGCGCACGGTCGGCAACCACATGTGCAAGGCCATCGAACACTGCTACCTGCTGGCGCCATGAACGCGCGACCGCCATCAACCGACGCGGCGCCGGCACCGCGCGACGCGGCCACCGTACGCAAGGAAGCGGTGGGGTGGTATGCACGCCTGTGCTCGGGCAGCACCACCGAGGCCGACCGCGCCGCCTGGCGCCAGTGGCAGGCGGCGCACCCGGACCACCGGCGCGCCTGGCAGCGCATCGAAGCCATGCGCGCCACGCTGCTGCAAGTGCCCGCCAATATCGCTGCGCCCGCACTGCGCCTGACCGCACAGGCGCGCAGCCGGCGCCAGGCGCTGCGCGGCATGGCGCTGCTGGCGTCCACCGGCACGCTGGGCTACGTGGCCTGGCGCGGCGCCAGTGAGCACGGTTTTGCGCGGCCGCTGCTGGCCGAGCACCGTACCGGCATCGGCCAGCAGCGCGAGGTGCAACTTGCCGACGGCTCGCTGATGGTGCTCGACACCGCCACCGCAGTCGACGTGCGCTTTACCGCAACTGCGCGGGTGGTGCAGCTGTGGGCGGGCGCCGTGCTGATCGAAACCGCGCACCAGCGCCAACTGCAGCGGCAGCAGGCGGTCGATCCGCGTCCGTTCATGGTGCAAACCGCGCAAGGCAGCGTCACCGCGCTGGGCACGCGCTTTACGGTGCGCCAGGTCGATGGTCCATTGGCGGGCCAGCCAGGTGGCTACACCGAGGTGGCGGTGCTCGAACACGCGGTGGCGATACGCACTGCCGACCGTCAAGCCGTACTGCTGCGCGCCGGGCAACAGGCACGCTTCACCAGTACCGGCGTCGAAGCGCCGCAGCCTGTGGCCGACTATGCCGGCCAGTGGCGCTCGGGCCATTTGCTGGTCAACGACCGCAGCCTGGCCGAAGTGCTGGAAGAGCTGTCGCGCTATCGCCATGGCCGGCTGGGCTGCGATCCGGCAGTCGCCAACTTGCGCATTTCCGGCGTGTTTCCGCTGACCGACACCGACCGTGCGCTGGTCCTGCTCATCCGTACCTTCCCGCTGCGCCAGCGCAGCATCACGCGGTACTGGGTCACGCTGGGACCGCGCTAAAATATTTTCGCAAAAAATTTTCCGCTTTTTGCGTCTCATCCGGCCTACAGGACAGGAACTCCCTGATTGTCCAACTTAACAAGGCCCGCATGTTCACTCACCGTTTGACACCCCTGGCATTGGCGCTTGCCATGCCGCTCGCAATGCCGCTGGCTTTCGCCGCTCCGGCCGAAGCCACCCGCACCTACCAGATCCCCGCCGGACCGCTGGCCGCGGTGCTCAACCAGTTCGCGGCGGCCGCCGGCGCGGCGCTGTCGTTCGATCCGGCGCTCGCTGCCGATCGCACTTCGCCCGGCCTGCAAGGCCCGCACACGCCGGCCTCCGGCTTTGCCGCGCTGCTGGCCGGCAGCGGCCTGGAGGTGGTCAGCCTGGGCGACCGCGGTTTCAGCGTGCGCCGGGTCGCCGCGCCAGCCGCCGTCGCCCAGACTCTCGACACCATCAGCGTCTCGGCCCGGCCCGAGGCGGACAACGTCACCGAAAACAGCGGCGCTTACGGCATGCGCTCGATGAGCACCGCCACCCGCCTGGGGCTGTCGGCACGCGAGACGCCGCAATCGGTGAGCGTGATCACGCGCCAGCAGATGGACGACCAGGCGCTGATCACCGTGCCCGACATCCTGGAAAAAACCGTGGGGGTGACCGTGGGCCGCAACGACAGCGAACGCGCCACCTTTTATGCGCGCGGCTACACCATCGAGAATTTCCAGTTCGACGGCGTGCCCAATACCCTCGACAGCTCCAACCAGTACACCACCGCCATCGGCGACAGCGCCATCTACGATCACGTGGAAGTGGTGCGCGGCGCCGCCGGCCTGCTGACCGGCGCCGGCAATCCGTCCGCCACCATCAACCTGGTGCGCAAGCGCCCCACCAGCGAGTTTGCCGGCTCGCTCAATGCCAGCGCCGGCTCGTGGCACCGCTATCGCGGCGTGGCCGATGTGTCGGGGCCGCTCAACGCCAGAGGCAGCGTGCGCGGGCGCGTGGTGCTGGCTGCGCAAAACGCCGACTCGTACATCGACTACTACCAGCGCGACACCCGCAACGCCTACGCCATCATCGAGGCCGACCTCGGTCCGCGCACCTTGCTGACGGTGGGCATCGATTACATGCGCTCGCGCGCAGACGGCGCTACCTTCGGCCATCTTCCGCTGTTCTACAGCGACGGCACGCAAACCGCTTTCCGCCGTTCGCTCAACCCGGCCGCGCGCTGGTCGTACTGGGACAACAACGGCACCAATACCTTCGCCGCGCTCAAGCACAGCTTCGCCAGCGGCTGGAAGCTGGACCTGGCGGCCAGCCACCTCAAGCAGTCGAAGGAAGTGGAATATGGCTCGGCCTACAACGGTGCGGTGGACCGGGTTACCGGCGCCGGCGTGCGGCTGCTGGCCGGCCTGCTGCCCACCCAGGCCGCCACCGACACCGCCAACCTGGCGTTGACCGGCCCGTTCACGCTGTTCGGCCGCCAGCATGAACTGATGCTGGGCGCCGGTTATTCGCGCGCAGTGAAAGATGCCCAGCTCTACACCAGCCCGGCCCTGATCCCGGTGCCCGACTATTTTGCCTGGGACGGCAACCTGGCAAAGCCGGCGTCGTACCCCAAGCGCGCCGACCGCGAGACCACCATCACCGAAAAAGGCTTGTCGCTGGCCACCCGCCTGCGCCCGACCGACCAGTTGTCGGTGATCCTGGGCGCGCGCATGAGCTGGTACAAGCTGGTCGACTTCCAGGTCAATAACGCCGGCGTGCGCGCGGTGGCCGACAACCTCGACATCGGCGAAAAAGTGGTGCCCTACGCGGGCGTGGTGTACGACTTCCACCGCAACTGGTCGGTGTACGCCAGCTATACCGACATCTTCCGTCCGCAAACCTATTACAAGGACGCCAGCGACCGCTCGCTCGATCCGCTGACAGGCAAGAACGTCGAAGCAGGCATCAAGGGCGAATTCTTCGACCAGCGTCTGAACGCCGGCATCGCCCTCTTTCGCACCGAGCAAAACAACTCGGCCCAATACGTGGGCATCAACGCCGCCACCGGCGGCGAGATCTACCGCCCGATCGAGGGCGTGACCAGCAAGGGCGTGGAACTGGAAGTGTCGGGCCAGGCGGCGCCAAGGTGGAATGTCGCGGGTGGCTACACCTTCCGCATGTCGCGCATCCCTTCGCAGCCCGATGTGATCTTAAGCGCGGTCAATACCAACCAGCCCAAGCATTTATTCAAACTGAGCACGGCCTACCAGCTGGCGGGGGCGCTGAACCAACTGACGGTGGGCGGTTCGCTGACGTGGCAGAGCGAGACCTATTACCAGGCGTCGGACGCCCGCCGCTGGCGCGCGACGCAGCCGTCGTACGCGGTGCTGGGGTTGCTGGCGCGGTACGACATCAACCGCCGCGTGAGCGTGGCGCTGAACGTCAACAACGTGCTCGACAAGACGTATATGCCGGGGATGGGATCGTACGGGACCGGCGTGTATGGCGATCCGCGCAGCGTGGCGCTGACCGCCAATTACAGGTTTTAGAGAACGGTCGCCAGCGCGCACTGGCGGTAGTGGCTGGCCGCTTCCTCCGTCTGCTGCAGCGCTTCGTGCAGCTGCGCCAGCTTCAGGTGCGATTCGCGCACCATGCGCGGGTCGGCCGCGTCGGACAAGGCTTGCTCCAGGTGGCGCTGGGCCTTGCCCCACAGTTTCTGCTTCAGGCACAGCGAACCCAATGTGAGCGCCAGTTCGGCATCGGTTGGACGAGTTTGCATCCAGCGTTCGCAGTGGTTGATTTGCGTGAGCAAAGCAGCCGATCCGGCCGGCGCCGCCGCTTCGCGGTAGGTGCGAATGACGCGGTCGTCCCAGTCGGCGTTGAGCGATTCTTCGGCCACCAGGCGCGCTTCGTCGTGCAGGCCGCGCGCGTTCAGCGCGGTAGCGGCGCGGCAGGCGATGTAGGGCTTGATGCGGTCGGCGTTGGGCACCGTGGACCATACCCGCAGCAGCGACTCGGCATCGTGCGATTTGTCGCTGAGCAGGTCTTCGTAGGCCAGCTCGCGCAAACGCGACGACAGCGCCGGATGCAGCGCGCGGTGCTTGTCGAGCGAACGCACCAGGCGCAGCACCTCGGGCCAGTTCTTGGCCTGCTGCTGGGCCTTGAGCGACCATTGCAGCGCGTGGATGTGACGGGTGCCGCTGGCATTGAGTTCGCGCACGGCGGCCAGCGCGGCTTCGGGTTGGTGGTCGTCCACCAGCAGTTCGGTCATGGTCATCAGGCGCGCGGTTTTCATGGCGTTGTCGTCCTGCAGGCGCGCGAGCCACTGGTCGCGGCGCGCGGCCTGGCGCATGCGGTGCGCGGCGCGGGCGCCGATCAGCGCGGCCACGCCGGCGTTTTCCGGCAGTTCCGAGGCGCGCAGGGCGGCTTTTTCGGCATGGCCGAAGCGGCCCTCGAACAGCGCCTTCAATGCTTCCCGCAGTCCCTTGTTGCCATCGCGCTCGCGCTTTTGCTGGCGGTAGGCGGCGACCTTGCGCGGCATCTTGACGGTGGCGCGCACCGCGCGGATCACCACGTACAGCAGCACGAACAGCAGCGCCAGCAGCACGCAGAAGAAATTGAGCGACAGGTCGATGCGGTGCGGCGGATAAAACAACACCACGTTGCCGGGGTTGAAGCGGGCCGTCACGGCGATGCCGATGGCCGCAGCCATCAGTGCGACTATCCAGAGAAATATCCGCATGCTAGGGCTTGGCCTTGTAGTTGCGTACCGCGTTCAGGCTGTCGGACAAGGTGGGCATCTCGATGGCCAGGTTGCTGCTCTGGACCTGGCGCAGCAGCGCCTGCACGCTTTGGGTGGCGCGGGCGCGGGTGTCGTAATACTTGACCAGCGCCTCCTGGGCAGCGGCCAGGTCGGCGCGGAACGCGGTCTCGTTGCGCGACAACAGTGCCATGCGGGCGTTGAGCAGGCGCAGCTTGAGGTTCTCGCGCATGAAGTAGGCCTGGCTTGGCGACACCATCAGCGCATCGGGATGTTCGACGCTGCGCACGCGGATCAGCTGGCGCACGTCGGTCCACATTTCGCTGCTCCAGCCGGTCCAGGCGCCTTGCAGCGATTGCAGCCAAGGCGTCGATTCCGGTTCTGCTTCGGCGCCCGCCGCCACCGCTACCGGCTTGCCGTTTTTGTCGAGCACCGGCTTGCGCACCTTGCGCGGCGTTGGCGCCGGCAGCGTGGGCTTTTCGTCCGACAGCATGGGTAGCGTGTCGACCTGGGCGATCACATTGTCGAGACGCAGCGCCACGCCCACCGAATCGACATTGGGCAGGGCCTTGAGCTTTTCGGTGTCCTTGGCAATGGCGCGGCGGATGGTGATGAACTGCGGCTTGTCCGAGCGCGACAGGCTGCGGTCGGCGTTTTGCAGCGCGATCAGCGCACCCGGCACGTTGCCGGCCAGTTGCAGCTGCTGGCTGGCGGTGGACAGCACCTGTTCGATCTCGGTGAGCGCCCACTCGTCGCGGTTCTTGGACAAGTCCTGGTACAGCTGTTCGAGCGCCAGTTGCTGGCTTTGCGACTCCTGCTGGCGGCTTTCCAGCACATTGACCTTGGCCTGCAGTTCGCGGCTCGACTCCTGCACCTGGCGCGCCAGGTTGTTGGTCTCGCCGTTGATGGTGTCGCCCTTTTGCAGGCGCAGCGCCATTTCCTGGCGCAGTTTGCCGAGCTGCCGGTGCGATGACCAGGTTTGCCCGGCCAGCAGGACCGCCAGCACCACCACGCCGATCAGCAGCACCTTGGGCTGCTGCAGCGTGGCGAGCAAGGTGGGCTCGGAAGACGACAGGACCGGCTTGGACGGCGCGGCCGAAGTCTCGGGACCGGAAGCTCCGGAGACGGCGGGGTCGGGTAATGTAGGCAGTTCGTTCATAGGCGTGATTGTAGCGCGGCCAGCAACCGTTCGTCGCCTGATCCGGTGAGGGTGGTCCGGGAAAAGCCGAGATTATGCGCAGTCTCCGCGATCCGGGCATGCGGGACGATCAAATGCTGTTGTTGCATTGATACAACACACGGTATTTCACCCGCTGGCGCACGCGCATCGAGTTCGGCCAGCAGGCCGTGCAGGCCGCGCAGCGCCTCCGAGCTGGTGATGATCCAGTCGTTGTCCTGCGCCAGCAGGCGCCGCAGCGTGGCTTCCAGCTCGGGGCTGAGCGACGGCGCCGCACGCCGGTAGGCCGGCACCACGTCCACCTGGGCGCCGGCCGCGCGCAGGCCGTCGGCCAGCAGTTCGCGGCCGCCGTCGCCACGAATGATCAGGGCGCGCTTGCCGTCGAGCGCGGCCAGGTCCAGTGCTTGCAGCAGGTGCTCGGAGTCGCTGCGGGCGGCGTCGAGCGGGCTGACGACGTGGGAGCCGGGCGACGCCACGCCATGGGCGGCCAGCGCTACCCGGCTGCCCTCGCCCACCACGGCCCAGGTGACGCCGGACGGCACGGTTTTCAGGTGAATAAAAGCGGCGTCGATGGCGTTGGGCGAGACGAAGGCGACCAACGCGTAATAAGGTGGGGGCGCGGAAGGAGCGGACGCCGAAGCAGCGGACGAGGTCAGGCGCTCGAGCGCGGCCAGCAGTTCGGTGGGCTCGGCCAGCGGCGTGATCTCGAGCAGCGGCAGCACTTCCACCGCGTAGCCCAGCGCCGCCACGCGCGCGGCCAGCGGGCGCGCCTGCGCCAGCGGACGGGTGATGACGACGGCGCCGGCCATCAGTGAGTCTCGCAATGCATCGGCGCCGGGCGCGCCACTCAGGTTCCTGTTCCCGGCTGAACCGGGGCTGGGGCCGGGGCTGGGCCTGGGCCGGGCGCCTGCTCGGCCGAGGCGTCGGCTTTGGCATCGGCCGCCAGTTCGGCCGAGCGGGCCGCGTCGTCGGCCTGCGCCGCTTCGCTCAGGCACGCGGCCAAAATATCGACCGCGCCCTGCTCGCCCAGCATTCGCGCCACTTGCGCGCCCAGTACGGCGGCGTCCACCGCCGGGCCGCGCGCTTCGGCGCTGATCATGCGGGCGCCGTCGGGCGTGGCCACCATGGCGCGCAGGTGCATCTGGTCGCCTTCGATGGTGGCGTACGACGCCAGCGGCACCTGGCAGCTGCCGCCGAACACGCGCGAGACGGTGCGCTCGGCGATCGACACCAGCGCGCTGTCTTCGTGGTGCAGGGGCGCCAGCAGCGCCACCAGGTCGACACCGTCGCTGCGTTCGGGGATTTCGATGGCCAGCGTGCCCTGGCCCGGCGCCGGCAGGCTGGTCTCGGGATCGAGCACCGAGCGGATGCGGTCGGCCAGGCCCAGGCGCTTGAGGCCGGCGGCAGCGAGGATGATGGCGGCGTATTCGCCGCGATCGAGCTTGCCCAGCCGGGTATCGAGGTTGCCGCGCAGCGGCTTGACGACCAGGTGGGGGAAGCTGGCGGCGATCAGCGACTGGCGGCGCAGGCTGCTGGTGCCGACGACCGCGCCGTCGGGCAGGTCGGCCAGGGTGGCGTAGTCGTTGGAGACAAAGGCGTCGCGCGCGTCTTCGCGCTCGAGCACCGCGCCCATCACGAACCCTTCGGGCAGCTCCATCGGCATGTCCTTGAGGCAGTGCACGGCCAGGTCGGCGCGACCTTCGGCCATCGCCACTTCGAGTTCTTTGACGAACAAACCCTTGCCGCCGACCTTGGACAGGGTACGGTCGAGGATTTGATCGCCGCGCGTCGTCATTCCGACAATTTTGACATCGCACTGCGGATATAATAATGCCAAGCGTTCGCGCACATGCTCGGCCTGCCACATGGCGAGCCGGCTTTCGCGCGAGGCGATCACCAATCTGGATGGCGTAATCTGAACCACTTCGGATGTTTTCAAAACCTGTTCTTTCACTGTCGCTGCCGCCCACCGGCGCAGACCAGTCAAGCGTGTATGTCTAAGATCACAAATTTTAACATGCTCACCCTCTTGCAGACCCGGGCCACCCGCCTTTGCACCGACATTTTATTTCTTTGCGGCATAACTCATGGCAAACCAATTTAGTGCAACTGACGACTTCCAAGCTGAAAATATTCCCGAACAAACCGGCGCCGATAAAGACGCGCCGCTGAAAGAAGATATCCGCCTGCTCGGCCGCCTGCTCGGCGACGTGCTGCGCGATCAGGAAGGCGAAGAAGTGTTCGCCGTGGTCGAAACCATCCGCCAGACCGCCGTGCGCTTCCGCCGCGAGGACGACACGGCCGCCGCCAATGAACTCGACGGCATGCTGAAAATCCTCACGCGCGAGCAGACCATTACCGTCGTGCGCGCGTTCTCGTATTTCTCGCACCTGGCCAATATCGCCGAGGACCAGCACCACATCCGCCGCCGCCGCGCCCACCAGCTGGCCGGCTCCGACGCCCAGAAGGGCAGCGTCAGCTACGCGCTGGCCAAGCTGAAAGACGCCGGCGTCGAACGCGACACCGTCGAAACCTTCTTCCAGGACGCCCTGATCGCGCCGGTGCTCACCGCCCACCCGACCGAGGTGCAGCGCAAATCGATCCTCGACGCCGAGCACGATATCGCGCGCCTGCTGGCCCAGCGCGACCAGCCGCTGACGCCGAAGGAAGATGCGGCCAACCTGCACCTGCTGCGCGCGCGCGTGGCCACGCTGTGGCAAACCCGCATGCTGCGCTACACCAAGCTGACCGTGGCCGACGAAATCGAAAACGCCCTGTCCTACTACCGCATCACCTTCCTGCGCGAACTGCCGGGCCTGTACGACGACATCGAAGGCGACATCGCCAGCCACTACGGTGAAGCCGATACCAGGACTATCGACGCGCCTTATGTACAGATGGGCAGCTGGATCGGCGGCGACCGCGATGGCAACCCGAACGTCAACGGCGGCACCATGCAGCACGCGCTCACGCGCCAGGCCACCACCATCCTCGATTTCTATCTGGAAGAAGCACACACGCTGGGCGCCGAGCTGTCGCTTTCCACGTTGATGATCGGCTGCTCGCCGGCGCTGCAGGCGCTGGCCGACCAGTCGCCCGATACCTCCGACCACCGCGCCGACGAACCGTACCGGCGCGCCCTGATCGGCGTGTACGCGCGCCTGGCCAGTACCGCCCGTGCGCTGGGCGCGACCAATATCCTGCGCAAGGAAGTGGGCCATGCCGAGCCGTACGCGAATGCCGCCGAATTCTCGGCCGACCTGCAGGTGATGGTCGAGTCGCTCGAAGCGCATCACGGTGCCGTACTGGTGCGCCCGCGCCTGTCCACGCTCAAGCGCGCCGCCGACATCTTCGGCTTCCATCTCGCTTCGCTCGACATGCGCCAGTCGTCGGACGTGCACGAGCGCGTGCTGTCCGAACTGTTCGCCAAGGCCGGCGCCGAAGCCGATTACTCGGCCCTGGACGAAGACGCCAAGGTCGCGCTGCTCCTGGCCGAACTGTCCCAGGCGCGCCTGCTGTCGTCGCCGTACATCGCCTATTCGGACGAAACGCAATCGGAGCTGGGCGTGCTGCGCGCCGCGCGCGAGATCCGCAGCCGCTACGGCGCCCGCGCGATCCGCAACTACATCATCTCGCACACCGAGACCGTCTCCGACCTGCTGGAAGTGCTGCTGCTGCAAAAGGAAATGGGCCTGCTGCGCGTGACCGAACAGGAACTGGACCTGATGGTCATTCCGCTGTTCGAAACCATCCCCGACCTGCAACGCGCGGCCGGCATCATGGAAGCGGTAATGGCGATCCCGCTGGTGAAAGCGCTGATCGCCAAGCAGGGCCAGATCCAGGAAGTCATGCTCGGCTACTCGGACTCCAACAAGGACGGCGGCTTCCTCACGTCCACCTGGGAGCTGTACAAGGCAGAAACCCACCTGGTCACCGTGTTCGCCAACGCCGGCGTGAAGCTGCGCCTGTTCCATGGCCGGGGCGGCACCGTCGGCCGCGGCGGCGGTCCGTCGTACGAGGCCATCCTGGCGCAGCCGCATGGCACCGTCAACGGCCAGATTCGCCTGACCGAACAGGGCGAGATCATCGCGTCGAAATTCTCGAACAAGGACATCGGCCGCCGCAACCTGGAGCTGCTGGTAGCCGCCACGCTGGAAGCGAGCCTGCTGCCGCAACCGGCAGATGCGGCCCACGTGGCGCAGTTGCAGCAGTTCGAGACCGTGATGGCGGAGATTTCCGACCGCGCCTACAAGGCCTACCGCAACCTGGTCTATGAAACCCCGGGCTTTACCGACTACTTCTTCAGCGCCACGCCGATCGCCGAGATCGCGGAGCTCAACCTCGGTTCGCGTCCGGCCTCGCGCAA
The DNA here is from genome assembly GCF_031456625.1 of Duganella sp. 3397. Taxonomy (NCBI): domain Bacteria; kingdom Pseudomonadati; phylum Pseudomonadota; class Betaproteobacteria; order Burkholderiales; family Oxalobacteraceae; genus Duganella; species Duganella sp. 3397. Next base: position 103,385 of record NZ_JAVDVB010000005.1, on the reverse strand, counting down.
GTCGACCAAGCGCATCGAGGACCTGCGGGCCATCCCGTGGGGCTTCTCGTGGGGCCAGTGCCGCCTGCTGCTACCGGGCTGGTACGGCTTTGGCAGCGCCATCGGCGCGTGGGTGGCCGACGGCGGCGCTGAACAGGAACAGCGCCTGGTGCAGCTGCAGGTCATGGCGCGCGAATGGCCGTTCTTCGCCACCCTGCTGTCGAACATGGACATGGTGCTGGCCAAGACCGACCTGGCGATTGCCTCGCGCTACGCCGAACTGGTAGCGGACAAGGAGCTGCGTGACCGTATCTTCAGGCGCATCACCGAAGAGCATGCGAACACGCTGACCATCCTGCAGCGCATCACCGGCGCCGAGGAAAGGCTGATCAACAACCCGCTCTTGGCGCGGTCTATCCAGAACCGCATCGCCTACATCGATCCGCTCAACCACTTGCAGGTGGAACTGATCAAGCGCCACCGCGCGTTGACCACCGAGGCCAAGACCGACGAGCGCGTGCATCGCGGCATCCACCTGTCGATCAACGGTGTGGCGGCGGGCTTGCGCAACACCGGCTGAGCCAGGTAAGCAAGGTAAACCAGGTAAGCCCTTCCCGTTCGGGAGGGGCTGTGTGTATTGAGGCAAGTTTACGTAAAAACCGGTATCCTTGCGCCCATGAAATTCTTCTCGTGCTGGATCGCTGCTATAACCTGCCTGCTGATGCTGGCGGCATCCCCGCCGGCATTTTCTTCCACTCCTTCCGCACCTGCCACCGCTACCACCTCCGCCGCCCTGGCGCACCTGTACGCGCACCGCGCCTGGACCGCCGCACAGGGCGCGCCCACGCAAATCCAGGCCATCACCCAGACCCTCGACGGCTGGCTGTGGATCTCCACGCCCACCGGGCTGTATCGCTTCGACGGCGTGCGCTTCGAGCGGCACGACGCCATCAACGGCCACGCGCTGCGCTCGTCCATCGTGCTGCCGCTGCATACCGCGCCCGACGGCACCTTGTGGGTAGGCTACCGCTTCGGCGGCGCCAGCGCCTTCCTCGGCAACCGCGTGCGCCACTACGGCGCCGAACAGGGTTTTCCACCGGGTGCCACCCACAGTTTTACGGTATCGCCGGACGGCATGACGTGGGTGACCACGGCCGGCGGCCTGGCCTGGCTCGACAGCCGCCACGACCGCTGGGTGCGGGTGGGGGTTGAAGCCGGCTTCGCGCCCGCTGCGACCATTTACCAGGTGCTGTTCGACCGCGCCGGCACCCAGTGGGTATCGAGCGCGCGCAAGGTGTACTACCGGCGCAAGGGCGAGGCGCGCTTCCAGGTGGCCAGTCCGGCCGATATCGAATTGACGTCGCTGGCCGCCGCGCCCGATGGCACGGTGTGGGTGTCGAACGGCAGCGATGCCCACTACCGCCTGTCCACGACCGGGGCGGCAACCACCCGACCACCGAAGCCGGAACTGCCCGGCAGCGGCATGTGGTTCGACCGCCAGGGCGCCATGTGGCTGATGAGCGAGACCCATGTCGAGCGCGTGGCGCCCGGTGACCTGGGCCAGGTCGGCGACCCGCGCCAGCAGTTGGCCTACGATCGCGGCCTGTCCGGCATGAACCCGCAAACCTTTTACGAAGATCGCGACGGCACCATCTGGGTCGGCACCGTCGCAGGCCTCGACCAGTTCCGCCCCAACCGCGTGGCGCCGCTGCCGCCGGCTGCGCGCAACCTGCCTGCCATCGTCACGCCGGCGCTGGCGGCGGCCGACCAGGGCCAGGGTCAAGGTCTAGTCTGGGTGAGCGATGACGCCCGCTCCTGGCTGACCGGCCGCGATGGCGTGCGCCACGGACCGGCGGGACCAGCGTTCTGGAGTTCTGCGCGCGGACGCGACGGCCGCTTGTGGCTCGGTGGCTGGGGCGGCATCTGGCGCGCCGACGATGCGCAGCGCACCATGATCGCCGCGCCCGTGCTCGACGGCGGCGCCGACGCCCGGGTGGACGCCCTGACCGAAGACGCCGGCGGCGTGCTGTGGGCCGCATTTCTGAACCAGCCCTTGCAGCGCCGCGACCCGGCCAGCGGCCGCTGGGACGCGCCCTACCCCGGCTTGCCGCCGGCGCGCATCATGGCGCTGCTGGCCGACAGCAAGAACCGGCTGTGGGTCGGCTACCAGGGCGGACGCCTGGCGCTGATCGACAACGGCGCCGTGCGCCTGGTCGAAACGGGCGATGGCGAGGGCATCGGCAACGTGCTGGCCATCGTCGAGCGGTCAGGCCAGCTGTGGGTGGCAGGCGAACGGGGCGTGGCGCGCCTGGTCGAGACTGCGCGCGGCACGCAGGCGGCAGCATTGCGGCTGGCGGCATTGCGGCTGGCGGACGGACTCGAACTGCGCGGCGTGAGCGGCCTGACCACTAGCGCCAACGGCGACCTGTGGCTGCGCACGCACGCCGGCGTGGTGCGCATTGGCGCCGACCAGGTGCAAGCCTTCGTACGCAACGGCGCAGCGGCGCCGGTCCATGCCGAACTGCTGGGCAGCGAGGACGGGGTGGGCGGCAACGTCCAGCCGACCGGCCCGTTCCCCGCCATCGTGGCGGCCAGCGACGGCGTGCTGTGGGTATCGGGCACCGGCGGCGCCATGCTGGTCAACCCGGCCGCCATCGGCCGCGACACCATGCCGCCGGCGGTCGATATCCGCTCCGTGAGCAGCGACGGTAAAGCTCGCGCACCTGGATCGCCGTTGACATTGCCCAGCGGGACCAACAACGTGCACATCGCGTTCACCGCGCAAAGCCTGGCGGCGCCGCAGCGGGCGCGCTTTCGCTACCGGCTGCAAGGCTTCGACGACAGCTGGCAGGATGCGGGCGACCGCCGCGAAGCGTTTTACACCAACCTGCCACCGGGCGCTTACCACTTCCAGGTGATCGCCGCCAACCGCGACGGCGTGTGGAACACGGCCGGCGCCACGCTCGACCTGGTGATCCCGCCGACCTTCGTGCAAAGCCTGCTGTTCAAGGCGCTGTGCGCGCTGGTGCTGCTGGCGGTGGTGGTGCTGGCCTGGCGCTGGCGCCTGGCGCAGGTAGCGCGCCTGATCGAGGCGCGCCACCTGGAGCGGCTGCACGAGCGCGAACGCATCGCCCGCGCCCTGCACGACACCTTCCTGCAAGAGGCGCAAGGCACGGTGCTGATGATGCACACGGCGATGGCGCAGATACCGCCGTCGCTGCCGGCGCGCGCGGCCATGGAGCGCGGCATCGGCTACATCGAACAGGCGATGATCGAAGGACGCGACGAGGTGATGGGCTTGCGCTCGTCGGCCCGCGCCGACGAACCGCTGGAAGCGGCGCTGCACCGCTACGGCGAACGGCTGGCGGCCGGCCTGCCGCCGAGCTTCCGGATGCTGGTGTGCGGCACGCCGCGCCAACTGGCGCCGCTGGTCAAGGACGAGGTATTTGCCATCGGCCGCGAAGCCATCTGCAATGCCTTCCGCCACGCGGAAGCGACCGAGATCGAACTGGACCTGGAATACACGTCCGGCGGCCTGACCATGCTGGTGAGCGATAACGGCAAGGGGATGCCAGCGGACGCCATGCAGCGCGGGGAAAGCGGCCACTGGGGCCTGGTGGGCATGCGCGAGCGCGCCGACAGTATCGGCGCCACGCTCGACGTGGGCAACCGCGAAGGCGGCGGCGCAAGACTGCGGCTCACATTACCCCGTCAGCACGGGGCCCATTAGCCGCCGGGCAGCACTTACCTGCGCTCGTCCGGGCGCAAAGTGAGCACCTGGAAGCCGGTGCGGGTGACCGCCACCGTGTGCTCGAACTGCGCCGACAGCTTGCCATCGCTGGTCACGACGGTCCAGCCATCGTCTTCGGTGTGGACGTCGCGCCGGCCCTGGTTGATCATCGGCTCGATGGTGAAGACCATGCCTTCGCGCAGGACCAGTCCTGTCTGCGGTTTACCGTAATGCAGCACCTGCGGCTCCTCGTGCATCTCGCGGCCGATACCATGGCCGCAGTACTCGCGCACCACCGTGTAGTGATGGCGCCGCGCGTGCCGTTCGATGGCGTGGCCGACGTCGCCCAGCCGCGCACCCGGGCGCACCGCGTGAATCCCATGCCACAGCGCCTCGTACGTCACCTGCACCAGTTTTTTCGCGGCGCTCGACACCTGGCCGACCAGGTACGTCTTGCTGGAGTCCGCAATAAAACCGTTCTTTTCCAGCGTAATGTCGAAGTTGACGATGTCGCCATCCTGCAGGATCTCGGTGGCGGACGGCACGCCGTGGCACACCACGCTGTTGCGCGAGGCATTGAGCGCATAGGCGTAGTCGTACTGGCCCTTGCTGGCCGGCCGCGCCTGCAATTGTTCGACCATGAAGTCCTCGACCAGGTCGTTGACGGCCATGGTAGACATGCCGATCAGATCGACCCGGTCCAGGTGGGTAAAGACGCTAGCCAGCAGGCGGCCCGATTCCGCCATCAGGGCGACTTCCTCGGGGCGCTTGATCATGTGGCAGTCTCCCGGAACACCTGCGCCTCCACGCCGGCGGCGCGAAACTCGCGCGCCAGCAATTCGTTGAAGGTCAGCGTGGGGTTCATTTCGCTCAGCATGCCCATCTTGATCCAGAAGGTAGCCTGGGCGTTGATGGAGCGGCACCCGACCGCGCTGGCCTTGCGCAGCTGGTCGTGCAGTTCTTCGTCGATGTTGACGATACCCATGGTCGATCCTCGTATGTTTTCAATATACGAATTATATACGATTCATATATTCCGGCGAGTGTCCGGTGCCGCTATTCATGCACAGCGAATGGAACACCTGGTCGACCACCATGGTCTTTTCGCTCTGACTCCCAAAGTCCGACAGGCTGCCAGGCTACCGAAGCCAGCCTTTTCTCGAAACACATGGCCTCGGGGCGGCCCACGTATTTGCCGAAATTGGCGATGCGGACGTAACCGAGCCGCTCGTAGAACGCCACCGCACGGGCGTTGACGGCCCGCGTTTCCAGGCGCAGCGCGGCGTAGCCCAGTTGCCGCGCCTGCGCTTCCAGGTGCGCCAGTACCGCCGCGCCGATACCGGGCGCCGTGCGACGCGAGTACATGCGCTTGAGTTCGGCCACGTCGTGCTCCAGCGGGCGCAGGGCGCCGCAGCCGACCGGCTGGCCGTCACCGTCGCGGGCGACCACGAACCGGGCGCGCACGCCACGCACGTCGTTGACATCGAACGAGGCCTGGCCGCTGCTGCCGGTGATCAGGCGCAGTTGATCCGACAGTTCGGCAAGCAGCAGCGCCGCGTCCGCCGTTTCCGGATCCTCGGCCGCCACGCTGATGCCAGGACGACCGCTCATGGCGCGTCGTATTGCAAGCGCACCACGCGGCCGGTGCGGTCTTCCACCAGATAGATATTGCCGTCCGGCCCTTGCTTGACATCGACCGGGGCGCCCATGCCCTGCCCCGGCTTGCTGTTCCAGCCGCCGATCAGCTCGACCGACTTGCCCAGCGGTGCGCCTTTGCTGTCGGGCATCAGCGCCACCAGCCGGTGGCCGTGGTCGCGGTAACCGTGGTAGCCGATGATCAGGCTGTTGCGATAGTCGGCCGGGAAACGGCTGCCGGTATAAAACGTCATGCCCAGCGGCGCCGCGTGGGCCGGCAGCAGCCGCGCCGGCGCGCGGAAGGCGCTGCAATCCCTGGCCGGATACTCGGGACTGGCGAGATTGTTGTCGTAGCAGTAGGGCCAGCCGTAGTTGGCGCCGCGCTCGACCAGGTTCAGCTCGTCGTGCGGCAAGTCGTTGTCGTTGGCCAGCTTCGGCATCGCAGCCTGGATGGCGTCGCGGCCGTTTTCGCCCTGCCACAGCGCGCCGTTGACGGGATGCAAAGCCAGCGCCATCGAGTTGCGCAGGCCGGTCGCATAGTTTTCCCAGGACTTGACCATGGCCATCGGCCACAGCAGCTTGTACTTGCGGATCACGCCCAGCGCCTGCGGCCCCTCGGCTTCGGCACAGGGCTTGTCGGCCGCCGGCGCCGTGCCGTTCTCGCCCTCGCAATGGTCGGTAGCGGAGCCCACATTGACGTATAAATCGCCGCGCGCGTCGAAGCGCATATTGGTGAGCAGGTGGCGCCCCTTGCCGGGCAACGGCGCCACGTCCGACTTGCCGCCGATGACATCCATCAGCGTGGCCTCCGGGTTCTTCGGATCGAAGCGCACGATGCGCCCCACCAGGCCCAGGTACAGCAAGCCATCGGGGCCGAGCACGATGCCGTTGGGCCGGTCCAGGGCCTTGAGCAGCAGCACCTGCTCGTAGTGGCCCGCGCCATCGGGCTTGAGCAGCCACACGCGACCCTGCTTCGGTTCCCAGTTACGCATGTCGACTACGACCAGTTCGCCATTGCTCAGCGGCTGTATGCCGCGCGGGAATTTAAAGCCGTCGGGCGTGGTGACGTCGAGGCGCTTGAAGTCGCCGCAGGTGTCGGCGGCATGGGCGCCGGCCATCAAAACAGTTGACACTGCCAGCGCAGACCAGCTGGACTTGGAGAAATTGAGTGTTTTCATTCAAGCAATTGTAGCTTGAAATCAAGATAAAAAAAATGCCGTCCAGCTAGCGTGCGGGACGGCATTCCAGGGCGGCAGGCCGCAGCCTCCAACCTTAGTTCTGGGTCAGGAAGGTTTTCAGCTTGTCCGAACGCGACGGCTGACGCAGCTTGCTCATGGCCTTCGCTTCGATCTGGCGAATCCGTTCGCGGGTGACGTCGAACTGCTTGCCCACTTCTTCCAGCGTGTGGTCGTTCGACATTTCCACGCCATAACGCATGCGCAGCACCTTGGCTTCGCGCGGGGTCAGCGAATCGAGCACTTCCTTGATGACGTTGCGCATCGACGCGTGCAGCGCGGCGTCCAGCGGCGCCAAGGTCGTGTTGTCTTCGATGAAGTCGCCCAGCTGCGAATCGCCGTCCTCGCCCATCGGGGTTTCCATCGAGATCGGCTCTTTGGCGATCTTCATGATTTCGCGCACCTTGTTTTCCGGCATTTCCATCTTCAGCGCCAAGGTGGCCAGGTCCGGCTCGCTGCCGGTTTCCTGCATGATCTGGCGCGAGATGCGGTTCATCTTGTTGATGGTCTCGATCATGTGCACCGGCACGCGGATGGTGCGGGCCATGTCGGCGATCGAACGCGTAATGGCCTGACGGATCCACCAGGTGGCGTACGTCGAGAACTTGTAGCCGCGACGGTATTCGAACTTGTCCACCGCCTTCAGCAGGCCGATATTGCCTTCCTGGATCAGGTCGAGGAACTGCAAGCCACGGTTGATGTATTTCTTGGCGATCGAAATTACCAGGCGCAAGTTGGCCACCGTCATTTCGCGCTTGGCCTGGCGCGCGCGTTTTTCGCCGGCGGCCATCTGCTTGTTAATCTTGCGCAGGTCGGCCAGCGGCAAGGCCACGCGGACTTGCAGGTCGATCATTTTCTTTTGCAGCTCTTTTACGGCCGGCACGTTACGGCCCAGCACGGTGCTGTACGGGTAGCCGGCATCGACTTCGCCATCGACCCAGTCCAGGTCCGTCTCGTTACCCGGGAAGACCTTGATGAAGTGGGCGCGCGGCATGCCGCAGCGATTGACGCACAGGTCGAGCACGGCGCGTTCGATCGAGCGCACTTCTTCCATCTGGCCGCGCAGGGTGTCGCACAGCTTTTCGACGACCTTGGCGGTAAAGCGGATGCCCAGCAATTCGGCCGAAATGGTTTCCTGCGCAGTGACATAGGCCTTGGAGCCGTAGCCGCCAGCGGCCTTGCGCATTTTTTCGAACTGGCTTTCGATGTGGGCGAACTTTTCCAGCGCCGATTTTTTCAGCTGCGCCAGTTGCTCGGTGGAGAAGCCGGCAGCACCGCCGCCGGCAGCGCCGTCGGTTTCTTCCTCTTCTTCCACTTCCAGTTCTTCTTCCTCGTCGTCATCCGAGGCGGCAGGCGCGGCCACCACCGGCGCCGGGGCCGACTCGTTGGCGTCGACAAAGCCGTCCACCACGTCGTCGACCTTCATTTCGTCGGCGTCGATCTTGGCAGCCAGGGCCAGGATTTCGGCGATGGTGGTCGGGCAGGCCGAGATGGCCTGGATCATGTCCTTCAGGCCGCCTTCGATACGCTTGGCGATTTCGATCTCGCCTTCGCGGGTGAGCAGCGCTACCGCGCCCATTTCGCGCATGTACATGCGGACCGGGTCGGTGGTGCGGCCGAAGTCGGAATCGACCGTGGACAGGGCGGTGGCGGCAGCCGCCTCCACCTCGTCGTCGGACGTGACGGTGGCGACACTGTCGCTTAACAACAACGATTCAGCATCCGGCGCGCGCTCGTAGATGGCGATGCCCATGTCGTTGAACGTGGCAATGATGCCCTCGATCGCTTCAGGATCGATGATGTTTTCCGGCAGTTGGTCGTTGATCTCGGCGTAGGTGAGGAAGCCGCGCTCCTTGCCCATGTTGATCAGGTTCTTGATCTGGGCGCGGCGACGCTCGAGTTCTTCGGCGGTGCTCTTGGTGTCCAGGCCCAGCAGCTCGGCGCCGCCCTTGGCCTTGCGCTCGCGCGCCTTCGACACGGCCTTCAGTTCGGCACGTTCGACCGCGTTCAGCGCCGCCACTTCGTCGTTCTCGGGGGTGAATTCCGATGGCTTGCGACCACGGCGGCCCGGCACCTTCACGCTCGGCAGCAAGTAGCCCGAGGTGTCGATCGAAGCGAGCGTGGCAGCATCAGTCACCTGGCTGACGGTGGTGCCGCCGGTGGCAATGACCACCGGCGCCGGTTCCTTGGCGGCCTTGACCAGCTTCGATTTCGGCGCGGTGCGCACCACTGGCGCTGCGGTTTCGGCGGCATCGCCGGCGTCGCCGGGCTTGCGCGCCAGCTTGACGGTACGCGCTGGCGCATCGGTGTCGGCAGCGGCGGACATGGTCGCCACCGGCTCGACCGTTGCGGAACTCAGACGCGTTTTCTTTTTGACTACCGTTACTTTGCTCGCTGCCTCTTGCGCATTATCGATGACATAAGATAGAGTCGTCTTCGGCACAACCAGCGGGGCGGAGCCGGCGCGGGCGGTCTTGACGGACAACGTTAAAGTTTTCGGCGTTTTTGTCATTAAAAATCTCTCGATGCGAAGCCGCCTGCGGATTACAAAAGCCATAGCACGCACCAGCCGCACTGAGCGGGGCGCATCGATGAAATGTTGTAATTTAGCTGACGATAATCCTGCGGAATAAAAAAAGCCCGCTTGCAACTACGGGCTTGTTTTTAGCGTGTTTCTAACCTGCTTCCAACTCTGTGTAGCTTTACCAACTGTGTCATTGCACGCTGGTGAGTCGGACATTATACACATTTTTGCCGTCGAACGCACCTGGCCGCAGTAATACGCCCTGGCGCTTACCACTCTTTAACCAACAGAACCCACTGAGCAAATTGTCACGCTGGTCGAAAAGGCACTGCATTCCGCAGGGCCGCATGATACGATGACGATTGTTGCTTAACCTATGATGTCGATGAACACTAGCCTTACCACTCCACCTGCAGCCACCGAAGCGGACACCACCACTCCGGCCGCCGCCGCTGTCGTCGCTGATGCCATGACGCCGCGCAGCTTGCTCAAGCAACTGCAAACCCAATTCCCCGCTTTCCGCGACTTCATGCCGCTGTCGATCGGTATCGACAAGCAGATCCTGGCGGTGATGCCCGACCTGAACCGCAAAATCATGCGGACCGCGCTGGGCATCCACACCGGCTCGCTGCGCTACCTGAAGGTCATGGAAAAAGCCAAGGTGCGTCACGACCTCGACGGCACGCCCGGCGCCGAAGTCACCGACACCCACCGCGCCCACGCCACCCAGGTCTTGCAGGAACGCTTCAAGAAAGAGGCCGACCGCAAGAAGGCCGAGCGCGAAGCTGCCGCTGCCGAAGAAGCCGCCCGTGTCCGCGTTGACAAGCTCAACCAGCTGACCGCGAAATTCTCGCGCAAATAAGGTTCATTCCTTGGACGTGTCGCCCCGTGCACCGCGTGTGCCCTCTGCTGCTGCTGCGGTGGAGGAACAGTTGCCGCCGTACGGCGGCTTGTTGCTGGAGGACGTGCTGCTGGTGAAAACCCCGGAGCAGGCGCTGGCAGCGCGCGACGCCCTGCTGGCCTGCGATGCGATCGGCTTCGATACCGAATCGAAACCGACATTTACCAAGGGCGAAGTGTCCACCGGCCCGCACCTGATCCAGTTCGCCACCGATAGCAAGGCTTACCTGTTCCAGGTCGGCAGCCGCACCGACGACGCCACGCTGGCGGTCCTGCAGGCGATACTGGAACCGGCTGCGCCGCTCAAGGTCGGCTTTGGTTTATCCGATGACGTCAAGCGCCTGCACGCCAAGCTGGCGATCCGCTGCGGCGGCGTGGTGGACCTGTCGGTGGCGCTGCGCACCCCGGGCCAGCGCAACGACCTCGGCGCCAAGACCGCAGTGGCCAAATTCTTTGGCCAGAAGCTGCAAAAATCGAAAAAAATCTCCACCACCAACTGGTCCCTGCCGCGCCTTTCCAGCAGCCAGTTGCTGTACGCTGCCGACGACGCCCAGGTGGCGCTGCGCGTGTATCGGCAATGGCTGGCTACTGGCGGCCAGCTCAAGCCGCTGAAAGCCGTCAAGCTGCCGCGTCCACTCAAGCCTGCCGCGAGCCCCGGCACCTGATCGCGCTTCCTGCCAACGGCGCAGCCGGCAATACCTGACGGATGCGCCGCTGGGACGTTCTGTCCACTATATCTTTTGGCAACATCGGTATATCCTGAACCGACAGCCTCGTTCGAAGGCGATCCACCAGGAGGAGACCGGTGACTGAATTGCGATCACTTGCACGCTTGATGCTTGCCAGCGCCAGCCTGAGCCTGGCCGCGCCCACATGGGCTGCCCCGCCCGACACCTTGCAACAGCGCGTGGCGGCCTGCATCGCCTGCCATGCCGTCGAAGAACGGCGCGACGCCTATTTTCCGCGCATCGCCGGCAAGCCGGCCGGCTACCTGTATAACCAGTTGCTGAACTTTCGCGATGGCCGCCGCAATTACCCGATGATGACCTACATGGTCGCCCAGCTGTCCGACGAGTACCTGCGCGAGATCGCCGAATTCTTCGCCGCGCAACACCCGGTCTATCCGCCGGCCGCGCCGGGCAGCGGCGCCAACGCCGGTGCGGGAGCGCTGGCACGCGGCCGGCAACTGGTGCTGCACGGCGACGCCAGCCGCAAGATTCCGGCCTGCGTCAGCTGCCACGGCGCGGCACTCGGTGGCGTGGCGCCGGCCATCCCCGGCCTGCTGGGCCTGCCCAGCGATTACATCAACGCCCAGTTCGGCGCCTGGCGCAGCGGCACCCGCCGCGCCGCCGCGCCCGACTGCATGGCCGACATCGCCGGCCGCCTGGCGGCAGACGATGTGGCAGCGCTATCGGGCTGGCTCAGCCAGCAAGCACCCGATGCGGCCGCGCGCCCTGCCGCTGCGCAGTCATTGCCGGCGCCGCTGCCATTGCGCTGCGGCGGCCTGGACCAGCAGGTGACGCCATGAGCAAGACTTTAGCTGCGTTGATGTCGTTGCTGCCGGCAGGCGCGCCCGTGCCGCTGCCTGGTGGCGGGCTCGCTTCGAGGACGGCGCCATGAAAAAAATACTGTACGCCTTGGCAGCCTTGATCATTGCAGCGGCTCTGCTGATGCTTGGTGCCTGGCTGTGGACGCCAGGTGACGATGCCGGGCCGCCACCTGCCAGCACCGCCGTCCCTGCCCCGGCGCAGCGCGTTTCCCGAGGCGCCTACCTGGCGCAGGCTGGCGACTGCATGGCCTGCCACACGGTGCGCGGCGGCGCGCCGTATGCGGGCGGCCGGATCATCCGCACCGGCTTCGGCGAAATTGTCACGCCCAATATCACGCCCGACGTGGCCACCGGCATCGGCAGCTGGAACGCCGACGATTTCTGGCGCGCGCTGCATCACGGCAAGGGCAAGGACGGTCGCCTGTTGTATCCGGCCTTCCCGTACACCAGCTACACCCACCTCGCGCGCGACGACGCCGATGCGCTGTACGCCTGGCTGCGTTCGCTGCCTGCCGTGCGCCAGCAAAGCGCGCCGCACAACTTGCGCTTTCCGTACAACCAGCAATGGGCGCTGGCGGCCTGGCGCGCGCTGTACTTCCGGCCCGGCGTGTACCGCGTCGATACCGCGCAAGCGATGGACTGGAACCGGGGCGCCTACCTGGTGCAGGGCCTGGGGCATTGCAGCGCCTGCCATAGCCCGCGCAACGCACTGGGGGCCGAAGGGGCGAATTTGTCAGGCGGCATGCTCGATGGCCCGGGCTGGTATGCGCCGGCGCTCACCTTCGGACCAGGCGCGGGCAAGCCGGCCTGGTCGCAGGAGGACCTGGCGGCCTTTCTGAAAACCGGCGTGTCGCCGCACGCCACCGCCTCCGGGCCGATGGCCGAGGTGGTGCGCGCCAGCCTGCAACACTTGGACGACGCCGATATCAATGCCATGGCGCAGTACCTGCGCAGTCTGCCTGCGGCCGCGCCGGCGCCACCCTACCAGCGTGACGTCAATGCGCAGGCAGATGCCTTCCTGGCCGCGGGGGCCCGGTTGTATCGGCAGCAGTGCGTAGAATGTCATGGCGAGAACGGCGCCGGGCAGGCGCCGCATTATCCTGCGCTGGCGGGCAACCGCGCGCTGAGCCAGGACCCGGCGGTCAATGCCATCCGTATCGTGCTCAACGGTGGCTTCGCGCCGGCAACGGCCGGCAATCGGCGTCCTTACGGCATGCCGCCGTTCGGCCACGTGCTCAGCGACGCGGAGGTGGCGCAACTGGTGTCGTACTTGCGCAGCGCCTGGGGCAACAACGCCGCGCCGGTCACGGCCAGCGAGGTCAACCGGTACCGGGCGGTGCCGCTCGACCAGTGAACAGAACCGTCACTTAACTGCGCAGCTTGGGGTAGCGGAAGCCGGTGCGCAGGTCCATGCTGTAACGTTCCTTGCCATCGACCACCAGCACGTGGTCTGGTGGCGCTTCGCCGGCCAGCTCGCGCTGGATCAGCGGCAAGCCTTCGCCTTTGCGGATCAGCTCGTCGCAGCGCTCGTACACATTCGGGCAGCCGGTTTCGGCCAGCAGGGCCTGGACGATTGGCACCTTCCAGGCATCGACACCGCCCGACTGGAACTGGCAGACCAGGTAACCCTGCACACCGCCCCAGCTGTGCACGATCAGGCCGGACAGGCCGTCTTCCTCGCCCAGCACCACCGGCACCAGCGCCTGCGGATGGGCGGCGCGCACGCTGTCGGCCCGCTTGGCGATGGCAGCCTTGACGCGGCGCTTCATCATCGCGTGATCGACCGGCTCGTCTTCCTTGTAGCTCCACATGCGGGCGCGGATTTGCGACTTGGAGTTATAGGCGGCGCGGCCAATGAACTGACGCGATGAACTCTGGACGATGGCGGTGGAGCCGGGTTTCATTTTTTCCTGCGGCTTGCCGTCGACCTTGTCGATCGCGGTGGGATAAATCCAGGGGTCGCCGGCCAGCAAGGATTTTTCCTTGCCTTGTTTGATAGTGATGATGAGCATGGTAGTGGTGCGGCGTGGTCGGGCGTAAAAGCCGCATGATACCTCATGGCGCAGCAACGGTGCCCGCCTCCGGTCGCGGCAAGCTGCATTCCAGGCCGCCGGGAATGCGTCCTGTCGCAAGGCGCTGTCATCCACCACGCCATATCGGTACTATCGGATCCATACCATCCCCCCACCGGAGAACACCATGTCCTACCCCAGCTTGCGCAGCACCCTGCCCGCGTTCCGCGCCATCTTCATCGCCGCCAGCCTGCTGGTCCTGGCCGCGCCGGCCGGCGTGGCCCATGCCGGCCTGATGGACGGCTGGAGCAGCGAACGGGTCCAGGGCAGCGGCAAGATCACCACCCAAAGCCGCGAGCTCGGCCATTTCAACGCACTGGCCAGCAGCGTCAGCGGCGATGTCGAAGTGCGCATCGGCAACACCGAAAGCGTGACCGTGGAAACCGACGACAATCTGCAGGCGCTGCTGGAAACCGTGGTGGAGAAAGGTACGCTGCGCATCCGCCCGGTACGCAAGGGCCTGTCGCTGTCGAGCAAGCACATGAAAATTGTCGTGCAGGCACGTTCGCTCGACCGGGTGGCGGTGGCCGGCTCGGGCGCCGTACGGGCCGATAACCTGCGCGGCGAAACCCTGCGGTTCGACATCGGTGGTTCCGGTTCGCTGATCACGCGCCAGCTGGCAGCGGAAGCGGTGACGGTATCGCTGGGCGGCAGCGGCAGCGTGGAAGCGAGCGGCAAGGTCGAGCGCCTGCAAGTGTCGATCGGCGGCTCGGGCGATGTGCAAGCCCATAACCTCGCCGCGCGCACGGCCAGCGTCAGCATCGGCGGCTCAGGCGAAGCCACGGTCTGGGCCACGCACACGCTGTCGGTAAACCTGGCGGGTTCCGGTGATGTCGGCTACTACGGTGATCCCAAGCTGAGCAAAAGCGTGGTGGGTTCGGGCGAAGTGAAGCGCCTGGGCGCCGCACCGCGCTGAAACCAAAGCGCGTCAGCCCTGGCCGAACAGCTGGTTCGGGTTGACGCCGCGCGCCAGGGATTTGATCCACTCGCGCAATTGATCGGGATTGGCGGCGTTGATCTTCGCAGCGATGGTATCGGGCAAATGACCTTGGCTGCAGGGATCACCGAGCTCGATGATGTCTTGCAAGACCTGTCGCAAGCCTCGTCGCAAACCCTCATCCAGTCCTTCCTGCAACCCCTTCTTGCGCCCTTTCTCGATTGCCTCGTACTCCAGCAGATCTTCGTAGCGCTTGAATCTCTGATTGAACAAGATATCCATTTTTTCCTCCGTATCAACGTCGAGTTCACTGAACTCGAGCCGCAAGGTCGTTTGCAGCCAGCGCAACAGGCTTTCACGGGCCGGTTGCAGGTATGGCGCCTTTACCCGCTCGGCAAACAGCCTCAGCGCTCCACGCATCTCGGCGTCGCTTTGTGAGCACAGCAGCTGAAATATGATCGCCAGCACGTTAGAGTTTACATCGGCCACCTGGTTCCAGCGCTGCTCGACCAGCAGATATTTTTGGCGTGGCTGGTACGCTTCCAGCCCTTGCGGCGGCGGCAACGACAGCTCGGCCAGCTCGGTGGGGGCGCGCCACGGCTGGCGGCCGCTGTAGAGAACCACCGGCAACACCGGCGGCAGCTTGCGCCCCCAGCTCAAGCGCCGCTGCCGCACCAGGTCCTGGTACAGCAAGCCGATATACACTTGCATGCGCAGCGCCATCCAGCGCTCGGAGCGCGACTGGAACTCGAGCAGGATGTACACATACAGCCACTCGCCGCCGACGTTGACGCGCCAGACCATGTCGTCGTGGCGCGCCTTGCCGCGCTCGCTGGCATAGCTGGCGTTGACGCGCTCGAACGCGCCCACGTCGAGCGATGCCGCCCAGTCCACTGCCAGAAAACCGGTCAGCAGCTCGCGCAGGATCTCGGGATGCGAGAACAGTTGTTTGTAGAGGATATCGGCCTGTCTGGTCATGGGCAAACGGTAGCACTCCCTTAACCGGCCCAGAACGCTGGTGACATGCACGCGGTTTGCGATGGATCAAACAGCGTGACAGCAGGAGACTAGCGCGCTTCCTTCAGCGTTTCGCGCGGGAACTCGATGGTGGTGACGCCGTCGGTCAACCAGATCTGGCCGTCCTGGATCGTGCATTGCAACTGCATGGTGCGCTGGGCCATCAGCGCCAGTTGCTCGGTCGCCTCCGACGGCAGGTCGATCACGGTCAGGTTCTTGCAGCGTTCCACCTTGTTGGCGATGCCCTTCCACCAGATGTTGCTGGTAGCAGCGTAGCTGTACACCACCACCTGGTTCGAGCGGCCGCTGGCCTTGAGCATGATTTTTTCGTCGGGCTGACCGACGTTGATCCATAGCTCGATGGCGCCGGTCAGGTCCTTTTGCCACAGGTCCGGTTCATCGACATCGAACAGGCCCTTGGTGAAGGTGAGCGATTCGCTGGCGTGGATGGCAAACGCCAGCAGGCGCACCATCACGCGCTCGTCGGTTTCGGACGGGTGCTTGGCCAGGGTGAGCGTGTGGGTGCCGTAGTAATTGCGGTCCATGTCCGCAATCGAGAGTTCTGCTTTGTAGATCGTTGCCTTGAGTGCCATCGGTATTTCTCGGTAAATTTCTCGGTAAATTATTTGAAGACGACAGTCTTGTCGCCGTTCTGCAAGATGCGGTGTTCGACAAACCATTTCACGGCGCGCGCCAGCACCACGCATTCGACGTCGCGGCCGATCGCCGACAGGGTTTCGGCATCCATCGAATGGTCGACTCGTTCCACGTCCTGCTCGATGATCGGGCCTTCGTCGAGGTCGCCGGTCACGAAGTGCGCAGTGGCGCCGATCAGCTTGACGCCGCGGTGGTGCGCCTGCGCATACGGCTTGGCGCCCTTGAAGCTGGGCAGGAAAGAATGGTGGATATTGATGGCCTTGCCCTTGAGCGCGGCGCACATGCCGGGCGACAGGATTTGCATGTAGCGCGCCAGCACCACCAGGTCGACCTGGTGATGCTGCATCAGTTCCTGCACGCGCGCTTCCTGCGCCAGTTTGGCCGACTCCGGCGCACCGGCGGCCAGCGGCAGGTGGTGGAACGGAATATTGTAGCTGGCCGCGAGCTGGTAGAAATCCATGTGGTTCGAGACGATGGCCGGAATTTCCACCGGCAGCAGGCCGCTCTTGTAGCGGAACAGCAAGTCGTTCAGGCAATGGCCGATCTTCGACACCATCAGCATCACGCGCGGCTTGTAGCGCGCGTCGCGCAGTTCCCAGTCCAGCTGCATGCTGGCCGCCAGCAGCGCGAAGTCGGCGCGCAGCAACTCATCGTTGATCCCCCCATCCTCCAGCGCGAAATGCACGCGCATGAAGAACAGCTTCGATTCGCTGTCGCCAAACTGGGCCGAATCGATGATGTTACAACCGTGATCGGCCAAAAATCCGGACACGCGGTGCACGATGCCGCGCTGATCGAGGCAGGAAAGAGTGAGGATGTATTCAGGGTTGGTCATGGCCGCCGCAGTCGATTTCAATAACAACAAGAGAATCACGAGGCCGGTATTGTCGCACGGCGCGGCCCCCGCCGTAAAACTGCGGCCCCGCCCCTCCTGCGCGCACCGTCCGACACGTTGTTGATGTCATCGCAAATGACGTGGAACTTTCATCAACCTTGCACCTCTAACATGCAGAGCAGCGGCTTTGGCTGTTCGCAACCCGACCACAACCCAGGAGGCAGCAATGGCAAGCAGCAATCAACGTGATGCATCAAGCAAGGATGGCGAGGACCAGGCCAAGCCCAAAACCCCGGCCAAGCGTGGCTTCGCCGCCATGGACCAGGCTACCCAGCGCAGCATCGCCAGCAAGGGCGGACAGGCGGCGCACCAAAAAGGCACGGCGCATGAGTTCGACTCGGAGGAAGCCCGGCGCGCCGGCCAAAAAGGCGGCGAGGCGGTCAGTCGCAATCGCGAACACATGGCAGCCATCGGTCGCAAAGGCGGCGAAAGCCGGCAGTCGGCCGCCCGCGCAGCAGCAGCCGAAAGAAACGGCCGCGGCTCGGAGCAGGCGTCCGCCGGCGGCAACCGTCAAAGCAGCAAGGGCTAGGCTGGCGTTGCTACGGCGTCCCTATAATTACACTCGACGCCTTGAACACCGCCAGCGCCGCGCCGCCCTCGGCCAGGCCGAGCGCCTCGCCGCTGTCGCGCGTGACGATGGCGGCGATCACGCCGCCGCCCGGCAGGTCGATACTCACTTCCGTATTGACCGCGCCGGGCACCACGCGGCTGATGGTCCCGGCCAGCTGGTTACGGGCCGACAAGCGCGCGCCGCCCAGGTCCGTCACCACGATCACCGACGACGCCTTGACCAGCGCAAACGCTTCCACGCCCAACGCCAGGCCCAGGCTCGCGCGGCTGTCGCGGGTGATGGTGGCCACGATGTGCACGCCGCCCACCACTTCCAGGGTCACCTCGTCGTTGACGGCGCCTTCTTTCAACGCCACCACCGTGCCGCTGAACTGGTTACGGGCGCTGGTCTTCATCTTCATTCTCCGTAGCATCAACAAGTCATCGGCCAGTGCGTGCGATTGCGCGCTCAGGTGCGCCACGAACTGGCGGTGCGCCGCCTCGATCTTGCGAAAATTGTCCACCAGTTGCGTACCGCGGCTGGTCAGCCGGGTGCCGCCGCCGCCCTTGCCGCCGGCCGCGCGTTCGAGCAACGGCTCGCCGGCCAGGTTGTTCATCGCCTCGATGGCATCCCAGGCGCCCTTGTAGCTCATGCCCACCGCCTTGGCAGCCGCCGTGATCGAGCCGTGCGCGGCGATAGCCGCCAGCAATGCCACCCGGTCCTGGCCACCGAGCTTCTGGCCGCCGATGGTCATCCAGACATTGCCCTGCAATTCCATCGCTGTCTTGTCGTCGTTCATCCTGCGTGTTCCTCCAGCCGTCCGTGGTCCATGCGCAACACGTGCTCGCCAAACGCGCGCACGTCCTCGGGATCGTGGGTGATCAGTATCATCGGGATCGCCAGGCGCCGTTGCAGCGCATCGAGTTCGGCGCGCATGCGCTCACGCAGGCCGGGATCGAGCGCGGCGAACGGTTCGTCGAGCAGCAATGCGCCCGGTTGCGGCGCCAGCGCCCGCGCCAGGGCCACGCGCTGGCGCTGGCCACCGGACAGCTGGTGCGGCAACTGTTGCGCCACGTGGTCGAGTTCGAACGCCGCCAGCCAGTAGCGCACCGCCTCCACGTCGACGCCCGCGAGCGGGTTGCGCCAGCCGCGCTGCAGGCCGAAGGCGATATTCTGCCGCACGTTCAAATGCGGAAACAGCGCGTAGTCCTGGAACAAATAGGCCACGCGGCGCTGCTGCGGCGAGATGTCCACGCCGGCGCCAGCGTCGAACAGGCAACGCCCGGCCAGGTCGATACGGCCATGGTCCGGCGTCATCAAGCCGGCCACCGCTTTCAGGAGCTGGCTCTTGCCGGCGCCCGACGGGCCATAAATCACCACCCGGTTGCTGGCCGACGCGAAGCGGGCCTCGAGCTCGAACACGCGGTCGCCCGAGCGCAGGGTCTTGCGGATATCGACGTTGATTACCATGGTCATCGCTGCGGGTTGCGGTTGGGGGTGAGCTTGTTGGCGGCCACCAGCACGGTCACGCACACCACCGACGTGATGATCACCAGCAGGTTGGCGGTGTCGTCCTGGCCCGCCTGCACTGCCTCGTACACGGCAATCGACAGGGTCTGGGTTTTGCCGGGAATGCTGCCGGCCACCATCAGGGTGGCGCCGAATTCGCCCATCGAGCGGGCAAACGCCAGCAAAGTGCCACCGAGCACGCCGCGCCACGCCAGCGGCAAGGTCACGCGCAAAAATACTGCGAACGGCGCCACGCCCAGCACCATGGCTGCTTGCTCCAGCTGCGTATCGACCGTCTCGAACGCGGCGCGGGCGCCCTTGAGCACCAGCGGAAACGCCACCACCGCCGCCGCGATCACCGCCGCCTGCCAGGTGAAAATCAGGTTGATGCCAAAATGGTGCTGCAGCCAGGCGCCGATCACGCCCTCGCGGCCGATCAGCACCAGCAGGTAATAGCCAAGCACGGTGGGCGGCATCACCATCGGCAACGTCAAGATGGCGTCGAGCAGTTCGCGGCCCATAAAACGCTTGCGCGCCAGCAGGTAACCGAACCCGGTGCCGGCCACCAGCGCCAGCACGGTGGCCCAGCAGGCTACCTTGAGCGACAGGGCCAGCGCGATCCAGGCCGGCTGCTCGAAAAAACTGTCCACTAGGCTTATGGCCGGCTGAAGCCGTACTTGGCCAGGACCGCCTGCGCAGCTGGCGCCATGACGTAGGCGATAAAGCGGCGGCCGGCCTCCCCCTGCGGCCCCTTGGCGATCAGTGCGACTGGGTACGTGATCGGCGTGGTGGTGGGGATGGTGGCCACGACCGCAACCTTGTCCTTCTGCACGGCGGCGTCGGTGGCGTAGACAAAACCGGCATCGACTTCGCCGCGCGCCACGTAGTCCAGGCTCTGGCGCACCGAGGTGCCGTAGATGGCTTTCGGTTCCAGCGCACGCCATAACTTGGCCTGTTCCAGCGCGCTGCGCGCATAGCGCCCTACCGGCACGCTGGCCGGGTTGCCCAGCGTGATGCGGGTGATGGCCGGCTGTTGCAGGTCTGCGAGCACCCTGATCGCGTGCCTGCTGTTGGCCGGAGTGATCAGTACCAGCGTGTTGGCGACGAAATTCTTGCGGGTGCCGGCGGCCAGCAGCTTGAGACCTTCGGCCTTGTCCATGGCGTCCTGGTCGGCCGAGGCGAATACATCCACCGGCGCTCCCTTGGCGATCTGCTGGACCAGCGGATCGGACGCGGCAAAGTTAAACAGTACCGTGTCACCGGGATGGTCTTTTTCGTAGGCCGTGCCGATTTCCTTGAAGGCATTGGTCAGGCTGGCAGCAGCAGACACCGTGATGTCCGCCGCCGACGCTGCCCCTCCCATCGCCGCCAACACCAGCGCCACCAGCATCTTCGTCTCCCGCATTGCCGCTCCCGTTGAAAACCGTAATATACTCGATTATATAGCGGTTGCCGGACAAGTATTGTGTGATACATTGCGCGATTCCTTTTACACCGTCCCGCCATGCCTGCCCTGAAGTACCTGAGCGCCTACTCCGAACAAACCCAGCATCAAGTGTCGCAATTGCTGGCCCAGAACAAGCTGGGCGAGGTGCTGCTCAAGCGCTACGGCAAGGCGCACGACATGCGTACCGACAAGGCGCTCTACAACTACGTGCAAGATCTGCGCGAGGAACACCTGCGCAACGCCGATCCGATCAACAAGGTCGAATACGACAGCAAGATCCACGTAATTAATCACGCGCTGGGGCTGCACACGTCGATCTCGCGCGTGCAAGGCGGCAAACTCAAGGCCAAGCACGAGATCCGCGTGGCGACCATGTTCAAGGAAGTGCCGCTGGAATTTTTGCGCATGATCGCCGTGCACGAACTGGCGCACGTAAAAGAGAAGCAGCACGACAAGCCGTTCTACAAGCTGTGCACGTACATGGAACCGAACTACCACCAGTACGAGTTCGACCTGCGGCTATACCTGACCCACCTCGATACCGGCAGCGGCAAGCTCTGGACCTGACAGGGCAAGTGATCTTTTGACTTCACCGGGCGTTGCGCCTACCGGCGCAGTGGTCCTGCGCTGACATGCCTGTACTGCAAGCCGGGCTACCATTGCGGCTCCAACCTCACTTGCGGGAGACGACAATGAGCAACGATAATCACCAGCAATCTGTCGGCGGCGAAGGCGCCATCGACGGCATCAGCGGCAGCGACAATCCGGGCACCGAGGGCGCCGATAGCGGCCAGGGTGTCAACCAGGGCGAGAACCAGGCAGGCAACACGAACAAGCACGGCCATAGCCACGGCCACGGTGGCCAGCATTCCGGCGGCATGGGCGGCGAACATGGCGGCGACTTGCATGACGTGGGCCTGGCGCAGAGCGGCATGACCGGCTCTAGCGGCGGAGGCGGCAACACCACCGAGGAAGATGACAAGAAAAACCAGCCCACGCCATAGCGGCCGGGTTTTGGAATACTGAACCTGCAGCGCAAGCGCGGTAGCATGGTGACGCCCGGCTGCCGCTCCTGCTGCCTTAGCTGAGCGACACCGTACCAAGGACAAGCTCGGCGATGGTGTCGGCTGCGGCCGGCCCCGACGCCATGACGGTGGCAAACGTGGCGCAGGCCTTGGCCACCGCCGGATCATCGAGCAAACCGCCCAGCTGTTGCTGCCACACTGCCGGCGCCGAGTCCGGCAGTACGGTGGCTGCCACGCCCAGCCGCGTGAGGCGCGCGGCGTTGTCGGGCTGGTCGAAGGCGAACGGTACGATCAGTTGCGGCTTGCCCGCCGCCAGCACGGTAGCGCTGGTGCCGATGCCGCCGTGGTGCACGAAAGCGGCCGCCTGGCGGCTCAGTACATCGAACGGCGCATACGCGGCGTAATGCACGGTCGCGGGCAAGTCCGCCGGCACCTGTTCGCGGTACGGCGTAACCACCACCGCCCGCAACTCGAGCGCCATAGCGGCGGCCAGCGCCCGCGCGATAAAGTCGCTGCCATGCGCCATCGCCGAGCCGGGCGTGATGACGATCGGCGCTTCGCCGTCATCGATAAAGCGCTGCAAGGCCGGATCGAGTTCGGCAGTGGATGCCGGCATGCGTGGAAAGCCTGCGCACACCGCGTTGGGCGGCCAGTCGGCTTGCGGCGCGGCAAACCAGGCGGGCCATGCACACACCACCTGCTGCGGCGAGTGGAGCCATTCGCTCATCACGCGCCGCACCGGCGCCAGGCCGATATTGGCACGCAGGCCATTGAGCGCGGGCCGCACCACGGCATCGACCATCAGGCGATCAACCAGGCCCAGCGTGAGGCGCACCGCCCAGCGCGGCCAGCCACGCGGCCAGTGCAGGCCGCGCCGTACGGCCGTGTCGTCGGCAGAGAACAGGCACGACGGCGCCAGGTGGACTGTTACCAGCGGCACGCCGTGCGCTTCCTGCAACAGGCGGCCGGTCAGACCCAGCGTGCTGGCGACGATCAGCGTGGGTTTTTCGCGCACCAGCGCCAGCTGCTGGCTGTACGCCGCCGGCAGGTGGCGCGCCATGTGCTTCCAGATCGTGGCAAACCCCTTGACCGGGTCCCACAGGTCGGGATCGCGGATGCCGGCGTCGAGTTCTTGCTGGCTCAGGCCGGAGATGAACTGCAAGCCGGCGCGCTGCACCCGCTCCTCGAAATTGGCCGACGCCATCAAGGTTACCTCGAAGCCGCGCGCACGCAGCGCCTGGCCGATCACGATGAACGGATAGACATCGCCGGCGCTGCCGACCGCGAGGATCAGGATCCGGGGCTGCACGGCTGGCGGCTGCGCAAGCGGGGACTGCGCAGTGGCAGGCTGCAACGACCGGGACGGCACACTGGAGGCAGACATGGCTGCGCCTGCGCCGCTATTACTGCTTGAGCAGCTTGAGCAGCGCGTCCGGCTCATTGGCCGACATCATCAGCGCCGCGTGCTGCGGCCGGATGAAGCCCTGCTCGCGCGCATGGCCGATGAAGTCGATCAGGCCGTCGTAAAAGCCATCGACGTTAAGCAGGCCGATCGGCTTGGCGTGGATGCCCAGCTGCGACCAGGTCAGCATTTCGAACAGTTCTTCCAGCGTGCCCATGCCGCCCGGCATGGCAATAAAGCCGTCGGCCAGGGTGGCCATCATGGCCTTGCGTTCGTGCATGTCCTTGACGATGAACTGGCGCGTCAGGCCGGCGTGGCCCACTTCGCGCTCGACCAGCGCAGTCGGAATCACGCCGGTGACCTCGCCGCCCAGGCGCAGTACCTCGTCGGCGATCACGCCCATCAGGCCCACCTTGCCACCGCCGTACACCAGCGCCAGGTTTTGTTCCACCATGGCCGCGCCCAGCGCACGCGCCGCTGCCGCATAGTTGTCGCTGATGCCGGCGTTGGCGCCGCAATACACACAAATGGTCTTGGTCACTGCTTTATTCCTTGTTGGTTTGCATAGAGTTCGATGCGCGCAGCTTCGATGTCGAGCCGCTCGACGGCGTCGTGGGCCTGCACTGCCACCGCCTGTTCCAGCATGGTGTGCGCTTCGGGCAGTTTGCGCTTGCCGTCGAGCAGGCGCAAGGCCCGCGCATATTCCACGCGGGCGATCGCCGACTCCGGGTTGAGCCGCAGCGCGGTCTCGAAGTGGCGGTAGCCCGCCTCCTTCCTGGCGCCATACGTCAGCCCGCCGATCACCGCGCCGGCCTTGTCGACGATCTCGGTGTGGTAGACGCCCAGCGCCACGTGCGCATCGGGCCGTTCGGGCGCCAGGCGCAGCGTGGTTTCCAGGCTGTGGCGTACCTTGGCGCCCAGGCCCTGGGCCAGCGCCTTGAGCACCGAGATGCCGGTCGAGTAATAGCCGAGTGCGTAGCCGTGCCAGTACCAGCCGGAAGGATTGTCGGGCTGCTCGCGCTGCTGGCGCTCGCAGCGCTCGGCCACGCATTCGAAGGTGGCGATTTTCTTGCGCGGACTGGTTTCCAGGTACTGGGTGTAGATGCAGATGGCCTTGTGGGCGACCGCGTAACCATTCACGCCAACGTCGAGGCCCAGCCGCGCGGCGCGCTCGAACTCGCCGGCATGAAAAGCGATCCAGGCCTGCACCAGCGCCGGATGCGTGGGAAACGGCTCGCAGTCGCCGCTATGGAGCATCGGCCAGGCCTGTTGCAGGCTCTCGGGTGTGTGGCGGTATCCGGGATCGGGATACGGGAAGGCGGTCCAGACCATGCTGTCTCCGTGGCGTAAGCGTGCTGACTTATTTCAGCTTTTTCAGATATTCCTCGGACAGCTTCTGGAACAGCAAGCTGGTTTCGTTGCGCAGGTAGGGACCGATCTGCGACAACACCTGGTAACAGCCGCGCGCCAGCGCGTCGGCCATTGATTGCTGCTCGCTGTACTTGCGCGGGTTGCGCACGTATTCGTACGACAGCCAGTACGTGGCCACCACCACCATATTGGTGGCCATGGCCTCGATGGCAACATCGGACGCTTCGAGCGACCCTTCGCTGCGCAAGTCTTCGCACAGCTGCTGGGCCACCTTGATCTTGTGATCCAGGATCTGCTTGAAGTGCAGTTCGAGCTTGCGGTTGCGCGACAGCAGGTCGTTGAGGTCGCGGTAGAAAAAGCGGTAGCGCCAGATCAGTTCGAACATCAGGTGCAAGTACATCCAGACGTCGTCGATGTTCGAGCGGCGACCCTTGGGCACCGTGAGGATGCGCTCGATCTCGGCCTCGAACTGCACGAAGATCGAATTGACGATGTCGTCCTTGTTACGGAAATGGTAGTACAGGTTGCCCGGCGAGATATTCATCTCTTCGGCGATCACCGTGGTGGTGATATTGGGTTCGCCGAACTCGTTAAACAGGCGCAGCGACAGTTCGAGGATGCGCTCACGGGTTCGGCGGGGTGCTTTTTGTTGCATGGCGGGTAGTCTCGGTGATATCTGCCGCCAGCATACCACCGATGCTCCCCTCCGGCTTCCCGCTTAGGCCTGTTCAGTGTTGACGAACGGAAGCTTGCCGTGCGCCTGGGCATGCAGCCGGAAGCCCTCGCGGATATTTTCGCGCAGCGCTGCGCCCTTCCACGGCTTGGTGTAGAAGCGGTCGATGGCGCCGTGGTTGATCGCCGCCATGATCGGCGTGAGGTCGGCATAGGCCGACAGCATGATGCGGAAAGTATCCGGGCACAGGTTTTTCACCCGCTCCATGAACTCGGTGCCGCTCATCAAGGGCATGCACTGGTCGCACAGGATCACCTGCACCCGGTGCCGGGCCAGCAGGTCGAAACCTTCGGCAGCGGTCTGCGCAGTCAGAATCCGGTAACCGTCCTGCGACAGGAAATCGGTCAGCACGTCGAGCATGAAGGCGTCGTCATCGACGATGAGCAAGGTCTGCTGCCCGGTAGCCGGCTCGTCTTCCGGCGCCTGCAGGGTGCGACCGTCGCGCAGCATGGCTTCGAAGTCGGCCTCGGGCAGCGGCCGGCTGAAGTAATAGCCCTGCATTTCGTCGCAGCCGTGGCGGCGCAGGTAGGCCAGCTGCGCATCCTTCTCCACGCCCTCGGCGATCACGTCGAGCTTGAGGCTGTGCGCCATGTTGATGATCGCCAGCACGATGGCGGCGTCGTCCGGGTTGCTGGTCACTTCGCGCACGAAGGCGATATCGATCTTCAGCTTGTCGATCGGGAAGCGCTTCAAATACGCCAGCGACGAGTAGCCGGTGCCGAAGTCGTCGATCGAAATCTTGATGCCCAGCGCTTTCAGATTTTGCAGCACCGTGATGGTCTCTTCGGCGTTCGACATCAGCGAGCTCTCGGTCAGTTCGAGCTCCAGCAGCTCGGGCGAGATGTCGTGCTCCTTGATGGCGCGCAGCACCTCTTCTTCCAGGCCGCCGACGAAGAACTGGATGCCCGAGACATTCACCGACAAATGCACGGCGCCCGCACTGGTGCGGCGCCAGTGGGCAATCTTGCGGCAGGCCTCGTTGATCACCCAGCTGCCCACCCGCACGATCAGTCCGGTCTCTTCCAGGATCGGGATGAACAGTGCCGGCGATACCATGCCGTGGCCGGGCCGCTGCCAGCGGATGAGCACCTCGGCGCCGCTGATACGGCCACTGGCGATATTCACCTTGGGCTGGAAGTGCAGCACGAATTCTTCGTTTTCGATCGCGCGCCGCAGCGCGTTTTCCAGTTCCAGCCGCGCCATCGACTGCGCGTTCATCTCGGCGGTGAAGAAGCGGAACGCGTCGCGCCCCGCTTCCTTGGCGCGGTACATGGCGGTGTCGGCGTACTGGATCAGGGTGTCGGGATCGGCGCCGTCATCGGGGAACACCGAAATGCCGATGCTGGCCGTCACCGTCACCTCGTGGCCCTTGAGGTCGAACGGGCGGCGCAGCGTTTCGCGGATCTTGTCGACCACCACCACGGCGTTCTGCGCGCCCTCGGGCAACATCAGGATGGCGGCGAATTCGTCGCCGCCGAAGCGGCCGATGGTGTCGCGCACGCGCAGGCAATCGACCAGCCGGCTCGAGAACTGCCGCAGCAGCTCGTCGCCGATGGTGTGGCCCAGCGTGTCGTTGACGTTTTTAAACCGGTCGACGTCGAGGAACAGCACCGCCAGCGACCAGTGGTGCTCGGCCGCCTGGCGCATCGAGTGCATCAGCGAATCGTTGAACTGGCTGCGGTTGGGCAGGCCGGTCAGCGTATCGAAGTGGGCCAGCTTGAGCAGGCGCTGCTCGGCCTCCTTGCGCTCGGTGATGTCGCGCGCGACTGCCACCAGGATCCAGCTGGCGCCGGAGCGCAAGGTGCGGCGCTGCACTTCCACTGCCAGCGGCGTGCCGTCGCGGCATTGCAGCAGCAGTTCGGTCATGGCGCCGCTCTGGTCGCCCGACAGCAGTTTTTCGTACAGGTCTTCCAGCTTGACCAGGTCGCCTTCGACCTGGTGGTTGGGGCCGACCTTGAGAAAATCCTCGCGCTCGAAACCGAGCATGCGGCAGGCGGTGGCATTGACATCGACAAAGCACATGGCGGCGCGGTCGACCAGGAAGATGGCGTCGGCGGTGGCGTCCATCGCCAGGCGGAAGCGGCGCAGGTCTTCGTCGAGGCGGATGCGGGCGTTCATGTCCAGCGTCAGCTGGGCGTGGTTGCGCTTGATCTCGTCGTACAGCTGCAGGTTTTCGTAGGCGCCGGCCAGTTGCGCCGCCACGGTGGCGGCTACCCGTTCATCGACTTCCGAAAAACCGTCGGCGCCGAGTTTATCGACCAGGTACAACCAGCCGTGGATGCGTTCGCGCGAGGCGATCGGCACGCCGAGGAAGGTGTGCACCGGTGGATGGCTGGCCGGCAGGCCGACGTTGAACGGCTCGCCGTCGAGATCGTTGATGCGGCACGGCAGGCGCTGCTCGAGCAAGCCGCCCAGCACGCCGGCGCGCGGGTTCTGGGCGATTTCGTGGATCGGCACGCCGGCGCCGCAGCTGGCGTAATAGGCCAGCGCCACGCCTTCGTCGTCGAGCACGCCGATGCAGGCGTACTTGGAGACACAGATGTTTTGCGCCACGCGGCAGCCGATTTCCAGCAGCGCGCGCGGATCGCGCTCGGCGCCCAGTTCGATGCCCAGTTCGATCAGCGCGGTCAGGCGCAGGCTCACCGCCTGCAGGCTCGAGAGCGAGCGCGACAGGCGCTGGGTCATGCGCGCCAGGTCCTCGGTGCCGGCATCGACGGCTGCCGGTTCGGACGCCAGGCGCGAGATCAGCTGGCTGCTCGATTCGAGTTCGTCGAGATACTCGGCCACCTGGTGGTCGATGTCGAGCAGGCGTTTTCCCTGCGGCAGGTCGGGCACCTGGGCTGGTGCACCGTCGTCGGGCGGCGCCATCGGCGTGGGCTCGTGGCCCAGCGCTTCCTGCACCGTGCGCAGGATCACGTCGGGGTCGGACGGCTTGGGCAGCACCCAGCGCACGCCGCACGACTCGGCCACGGCCAGCGCTTCGCGCTCGCGGTAGGTGGCGGTGTAAAAAATCACCGGCACGTCGGCCGTGTCCGGATGTTTATGCATCCGCGTGACAAACTCGTAGCCGTCCATATTGGGCATGAGGATGTCGGAGATGACCAGGTCGGGCTTGTCGGCCAGCGCCATTTTCAGGCCATCGGCGCCGTTGGCCGCTTCGATCAGCCGGTAGCCGCCGTAACCGAGCAAGGTCATCAGGAATTCGCGGTTGAGCACATGGTCGTCCACGATCAGGATCGTGGCGATGTCGGTTTTAGGCGGGGTCGACATCTCCCCGGTCAAAAAAGACTCGATTTGCTTGACGAAGGTATCGGGTTCGATCGGCTTGCCGATATAGCTGTCAAAGCCAGCCTCGAGCAGGCGCTCGCGGTCGCCCACCATGGCCAGCGCGGTCACGGCCAGCGCCGGAATGGCGCGCGTGGCCGGGTCGGCCTTGAGCGCCGCCACCACGCCATAGCCGTCGAGCTTGGGCAGGTGGACGTCGCAGATGATCAGGTCGGGCCGTTCGCGCCGGGCCGCTTCCACGCCGGCCTCGCCGTCGGACGCCGACAGCGGCGTGTAGCCGAACGCGCGCAGCAGGTACACCATCAACTCCATGTTGGTGGCGTTGTCTTCGATGATCAATATTCTTGCAGACACAAAGACTCCTTATTCAGGTCTCCAGCGGCAAGGCCAGGGTCAACATGCTGCCCACGCCATACGCACTGTCGAACAATATTTCTCCTTGCAGCAGCGTCGCCAGCTTCTGACTCAGGTGCAAGCTCAACCCGGCGCCCTCGAACTGCTGCATCACACGCGTGTCCAGTTGCGACACCGCTGGCAACGGCGCCACGCCGGCAGCCGTATCGCCGATGCTGATGGTCAGGCACCGGCGCGCACCGACGGTGGCCGTGTCCAGTCGCACCAGCAGCGGGCCCTGGTCGGCAAACCGGATCGCGTTGCCCACCAGGTTCATCAGGATGTGCTGCAAGGCACGCCGGTCGGTACGCACGGTCGGCACGCCCTCCCCTGCTATCACGTCGAAAGCCAGTCCCTTGATGCGCGCCTGCGGTTCCAGCAGCACCAGCACTTCGTCGATGAGCGGCCGGCAATCGACGGCCGCCAGATCGAGTTGCACCTTGCCGGTGTCGATCCGGGTCAGGTCCAGCAAGTCGTTAATCAAGGTTAATAAATCACGCGCACTACTTTGCACCATCCGCAACTGCTTGGTCTGTTCCGCATTGATGGGCCCAGGCAACTTCATCAGCATAGTACCTGTAAATCCGATGATTGCGTTCAACGGCGTGCGCAGTTCGTGCGACATGCCGCCGAGGAAGCGGTCCTTGGCGGCATTGGCCTTTGCCAGTTCAATATTCTTTTCTTGCAACGCAAGTTCACCCAGTTTGCGGTCGGTGATATCGCGGATGGCGCTGATGACCAGCGTGCCCTCTTCGGTCGTGATCGGACTCAGGCTGATCTCCACCGGGAACTCAACGCCATCACTGCGCACGCCATGCAGCGCCAGCCCCGCGCCCATCGGCCGCACCGACGGCTGCGCCGTATAGCCGCTGCGGTGGGCGCGGTGGGCGGCGCGCATGCGTGCCGGCATCAGCACCTCCAGTTCCAGCCCGCGCAGGGCGCCCGGCGCATAGCCGAACAGCCGCTCCGCATGGCCATTGGCCAGCACGATGCGGCCGGTGGTGTTGGCCACCACGATGGCGTCGGGCAGCGAATCGAGAATGCCGTGAAAGCGCGCCTCGACCAGCTTGGCGTCGCGTAACACGCGCAGCGCGGTAACGTCTTTTTTGCTCCACAAAATATACTCGGGTGCACCGTCGGCATCCCGCACCAGCTTGCTCGAACTGTCGATGTAGACCAGCACGCCATCCTTGGCGTGGCGCAGCGATTCGTAGTTGGCGGCGCCCGTCGCCAGGGTCTGGCGCAAGACGGCGCCGGCGTCCTGCGCACAGGGCGGCTCGATCAGGTCGGCCAGCTTGCGCCCCAGCGCCTCGTCGCGGCTATAGCCGAACACGGCCTGGGCACCGTTATTCCAGTACACCACTTCGCCGTCAAGGTGTGTCAACACCACCGCGTCCGGTGCCTGCTCGAGTATCAATGTGCCAAAGTCTGTCACGTGCCGTTCGCCTTGTTTGCACTTCACATGAGTAACCATACAGCAACGGCCGACGACACAAAGTCACACAAAATCACCGTGTTGCGTGGAAACGATTTCTGCCAGCGCGCAGCGCACGATCTCGGGGTGGCGGCCGAGCGCCACGTGCCCTATGGCGCCGAACACCAGATTGCGGGCGCCGGGCAGCGCGCTCGAGTCCTGCGGGGCGACGATATTGTCGTGGACGGAATAAATGGAACAGAACAAGTTCCGTTGCAAATTAGCGTCAACCGCCGTTTCGGATGCGGCCAGCGCGCCCAGCCATGCGCTGCCGCAACGCATTTGCACCGCGTTGCGGCCCGGCCCAAGGTCGGCCAATACCGTGCCATGGTGGGGCGTACCGAGCGTGATCACGCGGGCGACGCGCGCGGCACCATGGCGGCGCAACCAGGCGCGCGCCACCAGGCCGCCCATGCTGTGCGCGAGTATGATCACTTGCGCGCTGCCAGTGACGGCGCACAGGTGTTCGACTGCCGCCTGTACCTGCGGCGCGAAGTCGTCGATGTCGGCGCCGGGCGGCTCGAGGTCGATGCCGTAGTGGCTGATGCCGGACGCGCGCAGGTGCGCGCTCAGCGGCCGCCAGTAACCGCTGTTGCAGCCGTACCCGTGGATCAGCAGTACCGGCAGTCCGCGCGCCTGCGGCTGCAACTGCAGGCCGATCGGGCGCAACATGTGCCAGGACGAGGTCAGCATGGTAGAAGCGAACTCGTGCAGGAACAGCCGCGCGGCTTTGATGGGATCCAGCGCATGGATCACGGCGGGCACACTGCGCGCGCGCCAGCTGATGCGGAAATTGTTGGCGGCGATGCTCATGCGCACCAGCAGCAGCACCAGTACACCGCCGGCCACCGCGGCCAGTACAGTCACCGGTGCCGGCCAGCCGGGCGGCAACAAGCTGCGCAAAGCCGCCGCCACGGCCAGCACGCCCAGCACTTCGACGACCAGCAGCAGGATGAGCAGGCGCTTGATCATGAATACAAGGGTCTGCGCGGCGCCAGGGTCACTTGCGGCCCGATGTCATCTGCCGGGCAATTCCGCGCAGGATGTTGACTTCTTCCTTTTCCAGCTGCACCCGCGCGAACAGGCGCTTCAAGCGCGGCATCAGCTTGCGCGGATTGCCGGCGTCGAGAAAGCCGATCTCGACCAGTGCGCTTTCCAGGTGCTGGTACATGCCCTCGATTTGCGCCAGGCTGGCGGCCTCGCCGTGGTAGCCGATCTCGTTGGCGTCACCGGCCGGCTGGCGCACGCTGGCCACCGTGCCGCCGCCGGACGCCTGGTCGAGCACGGCCATCCGGCACTCGTACGCCACCACTTGCGCCGCCTGCGACAGGTTGAGCGACGCGTAATCGGGATTGGCGGGGATGTTGATCAGCACATTGCACTGTTCGACCACCTCGTTGGGCAAGCCGAAACGCTCGTTGCCGAAGATGACCGCCGCGTGCCGCTCGGGCTGCGCCACCAGTTGGGTGGCCAACTGGCGCGGCGTGAGCACCGGCGGCGAGTACTCGCGCAGCCGGGCGCTGACGGCTGCGGCGAAATTGATGCCGTCGAGCGCC
Organism: Duganella sp. 3397; assembly: GCF_031456625.1. Classification (NCBI taxonomy): domain Bacteria; kingdom Pseudomonadati; phylum Pseudomonadota; class Betaproteobacteria; order Burkholderiales; family Oxalobacteraceae; genus Duganella; species Duganella sp. 3397. Next base: position 71,510 of record NZ_JAVDVB010000005.1, on the reverse strand, counting down.
TCGGCCATGCTGCCCACCACCCGGGCGCCGGTCAGAATATCTTGCGCCCCGCTGGCGAACGCCACCGCCTCCGGGTCTTGCACGGCGTCGGCAAAGCGCGGATTGACCAGCACCAGGTCGCTGTAACCCATGGTTTTCATGGCCCGCGCCACCGCCCCGATATTGCCCGCGCGGCTGGTTTCGACCAGGATGAAACGCAGCTGTTTGAAAAAGTTAGTAGGGGTTTGGGGCAGGTTCATTTAAAATATCGCTATTGCGCAGTTTCAATACGGTGGTTCCGCAGGGTGTTATGCCCGGGATTTTACCTTGTTGCCGCCGCCCCGCTCTTTAATTCACTCTTGTCCTCTAACGCGTCGCCGGTGGCATAGCCCCGGTGGGCGTTAGCGTTCTTTTAACGGAAAAGTTATCATGCACCCAATGCTCAACACGGCGATCAAAGCAGCTCGCCGCGCCGCCACCGTCATCAACCGCGCCTCGTTCGACCTCGACCGCGTGATCGTGACCGAGAAAAACCACAAGGATTTCGTCACCGACGTCGACCAGGCGGCCGAACAAGAGATCATTGGCGTGCTGTCCAAGGCTTATCCCGACCACGCATTCCTGGCTGAAGAGTCGGGTGCATCGAAGAACAACCACGACGAGGCTGAATACTGCTGGATCATCGACCCGCTCGATGGCACCACCAATTTCATGCACGGCTTCCCGCAATACTGCATCTCGATCGCGCTGGCCCAGCGCGGCGTGATCACCCAGGGCGTGATCTATGATCCCGTGCGCAACGACCTGTTTACCGCCACCAAGGGCGCCGGCGCCTACCTGAACGAAAAACGCATCCGCGTCACCAAGCTCGACCGCATCGCCAACGCCCTGCTGTCCACCGGCTACCAGGCCGGCAATGCCAAGGCCCTCGACGAATACCTGAAAATGTACGGCATCATGGCCGAACGCAGCCACGGCGTACGCCGTCCGGGCAGCGCCGCGCTCGATCTCGCTTACGTCGCCTCGGGCCGCCTCGACGGCTTCTACGAAAAAGGCCTGAAACCTTGGGATATCGCTGCAGGCGCCCTGATGGTGACCGAGGCTGGCGGTATCGTCGGCGAATTCTCGGGCGAATCGGATTACCTGTACAAGGGCGACATCATTGCCGCCAGCCCGAAAATCTTCGGCCAGATGGTTGGCTTGCTCACACCGTTTGCCTAAGTGACCATAAAACCCTTGCTGATTTCAGTAGCGTAAGGTTTGTTACAAAAAAAGGGGGCGGTTTGCCTCCTTTTTGTTTCCTTTGTGAAATTTTCTTCCAGCTTAGCTGTTATAGTGCTAGCTGCGGCTTGCCATCCAGTCTTGCGCCGTACCTAGATAATCCCGATTGCCTGCGACTGGCGCTCCACGAGAGCGACAGGCCGATCTCATACAAAGCTACCCATGCCATTTTCCTCACTCGGTTTGTCCGATGCTATCGTCCGCGCTGTTGCCGACACCGGCTACACCACCCCGACGCCGATCCAGACCCAGGCCATTCCTGCCGTCCTCAACGGCGGCGACCTGCTGGCAGGCGCCCAGACCGGCACCGGCAAGACCGCCGGCTTCACCCTGCCGCTGCTGCAACTGCTGTCGTCCAGCGCTGTCGGCAAGGCCTTCACGACCAATAGCTCGCCGCGCGCCATCCGCGCCCTGATCCTGACCCCGACCCGCGAACTGGCGGCCCAGGTCGAAGAAAGCGTGCGCACCTACGGCAAGTACACCAAGCTGAACTCGGCCGTGATCTTCGGCGGCGTCGGCATCAACCCGCAAATCAAGCAACTGAAACACGGCGTCGACATCCTGGTCGCCACGCCGGGCCGCCTGCTCGACCACATGCAGCAAGGCACCGTCGATCTGAGCAAGGTCGAAGTGCTGATCCTGGACGAAGCCGACCGCATGCTCGACATGGGCTTCATCCGCGACATCAAGAAAGTGCTGGCCGTGCTGCCGCCGAAACGCCAGAACCTGCTGTTCTCGGCCACCTTCTCGGACGAGATCAAGGCCCTGGCCGATGGCCTGCTGAACAACCCGGCAACGATTGAAGTCGCCCGCCGCAACTCGACCGTGGAAGTGATCGCGCAAAAGATCCACCCGGTCGACCGCGACAAGAAGCACCCGATGCTGGCCTACCTGATCAAGACCCACAAGTGGACCCAGGTGCTGGTATTTACCCGCACCAAGCACGGCGCCAACAACCTGGTGGAAAAACTGGGTGGCGACGGCATCACCGCCATGGCCATTCACGGCAACAAGAGCCAGTCGGCCCGTACCCGCGCGCTGAGCGAGTTCAAGGACGGCACGCTGCAAGTGCTGGTCGCCACCGACATCGCCGCGCGCGGTATCGACATCGACCAGTTGCCGCACGTGGTCAACTACGACCTGCCGAACGTGCCGGAAGACTATGTGCACCGCATCGGCCGTACCGGCCGCGCGGGCGCCACCGGCGAAGCGGTGTCGCTGGTGTGTGTCGATGAACACGACATGCTCAAGGATATCGAGAAGCTGATCAAGCAAACCCTGCCGCGTGAAGTGATTGCCGGCTTCGAGCCGGACCTGAACGCGCGCGCACAACCGATCCAGCTGCGCAGCGGCGGCCCTGGCCATCGTAACGGTGGCGGCGGCGGTGGTGGTCGCGGCGGCAATGGTGGTGGCCGTGGCAAGCCGGCCGGCGGTGGCGGTAACGGTGGCAATGGCGGCAACGGTGGCAAGCCACGGGCACCAGGCGCTGGCGCCGGTGCTGCGGCCGGCAGTGGTAATGGCGGTGGCCGCAGCGGTGGCGGCGGCGGCGCCCGTACCGGCGGCGGTGGCGGTCCAGCCCGCAGCGGTGGCGGCGGCAACGCCAGTGCACCACGCAATGGTGCCAATCCTTCGCAACATCGTTCGGGTGGTCGCGGCCGTTAATTCGGGTCGAGCCAGCCGTGCCATGAAAACCGCCTTCGGGCGGTTTTTTATTGCCTTATAATTTGCGCATGCCCAAATTTGCCGCCAATTTGTCGATGTTGTTTACCGACCTGCCCTTCCTCGACCGCTTTGGCGCCGCCCGCGCGGCCGGCTTCGAGGCGGTCGAATTCCTGTTTCCGTATGCCTGGCCCGCCGAACAGATCGCCGCGCAATTACGCGCGCATGGCCTGCGACTGGTGCTGTTCAACCTGCCCCCGGGCGACTGGGACGCCGGCGAACGCGGCATGGCCTGCCATCCCGACCGAGGCGACGAGTTCCGCGCCAGCGTGGCCGCCGCGCGCGACTACGCGCTGGCGCTGAACGTGAAGCAAGTGCACTGCATGGCCGGCAAAATTCCACCGGGCCTGGCGCCGGAGACCGCGCACGCCACCTGCCTGGCCAATCTGCGCTACGCGGCCGACCTGCTTGCGCCGCATGGCATCAACCTGCTGATCGAGCCGATCAACCATTTCGACATGCCCGGCTACCTGCTGGGCCGCAGCGCCGAGGCGCTGGCCGTCATCGCCACAGCCGGCCGCCCCAACCTGTTGCTGCAATACGACGTCTATCACATGCAGCGCATGGAAGGCGAATTGAGCAACACCATCCGCGCCAACCTGGCCCGCATCGGCCACGTACAAATAGCCGATACGCCGGGCCGCCACGAGCCGGGCACCGGCGAAATCAATTACCGCCACCTGTTTGCGCTGCTCGACGAACTCGGTTACGACGGCTGGATCGGCTGCGAATACCACCCCGCCGCCGGCACCCTGTCCGGTCTGGGCTGGCTTACCGAACTCAACTAAGGTAACGGCACTGCCTGGTCTGAGCAGTCGCAACACCACGCATCAAACGCAGGGCAACAATGATCCTCATTTCCTTGAGGAGTGCCCATGAATTCACTTCGTTTGACGATCCACACCTTGCTGGTCGCGTGCCTGCTGGCGATGTTTGCCATGCTCGGCGGTTGCGCCAGCAGCACCCCGCGCATGGCCGAAGTACGCGCCTTTGCCGCCGACGCCCCCAAGCTCAACGCCTACCACGAACTGACCGAACGGTACCGCAATGCCTACGAGCGCCAGCAACCGTTCCTGGCGCCAACCGCCGACGCCCGCGAACGCGCACTCGACGCCAGCCGCCAGCAGGCCAGCGACGATTTCCGCCGCATCGACGACGTGGTGCAAGCGTATATGCAGGCGCTCGGCGCACTGGCCGGCGACCGCCAGTACGACTTGCGCGACCCGCTCAAGGTGGTTGGCACCGGCATCAAGGCCTGGCCCGACACCGGCCTGGAAGACCGCCACGTCAACGCCTTTACCGGGCTGACCCGGATCATCTCGCGCGCGGTCACGGTGCCGATGCAGGAGCGCGCCGTCAACGACCTGATGCGCGACGCCGGCGAACCGGTGCAGCAATTGCTCGACGCCATGCGCAACCTGCTGCGGCTGTACGACCGCTCCAACGATAACGAGCAGCGCATCGTGCTCGGCATGATGGAGATGGAAATTGCGTTCCTGGACGCCAACCGCGACCGCTTGCTGATCGCGCTGACCAGGTCGCTGCAACAGGAAAAAAAGGCCGAATACCGCCTGGTCGGCCTGCGCCACACGCTGGCGCGCAAGAACCTGGACCTGATCGAACAGCGCCACCGCGCGCTGGTCGAGAGCCTGCCGCAGCCTTGACACCGGAGAACCATGATGAACCTGCCACCACGCAGCAGTACCCAACTCGACCTCGAAGCGCTGGCCGACAGCCTGTCCGCCAGCGCCGACGCCCTCCATGCACGCCTGATGCGAGCGATCCGCCAGTCGGCGCCGGAGATCAACCAGCCGGCCATCAGCCAGGCGGCCGCGCAAGCGCTGTTCGAAAACGAGGTGATCCTGCGCCAGCGCGCCAACGGCCTGTACCTGGAGGCAGCCACCCTGGCCGCCGCCGGGCTTGGCGGCATGCAGCAGCAATTGCTGAACCTGGCCGCACAGGCCCAGGAGAAGATACGCAAGATCGACAAGATCAAGGATTTGATTGCGCTGACGGGCGAGTTGCTGTCGCTGGCGGCAGCAGTGGCCAGCGGGGCGCCGGAAAAGCTGGTGGCGCCCTATGAAAAGCTCAAGGCGCGGGTCGAATCGCTGTGACGGCAGGCATCACCAGTGTCACTGCCACGGCTGGCTGCGGATGCGCGCGACCTGCCGCTGGGCCAGCAAGCGCCATAGCTGCAGGGCGGCGTCCTGCGACAGCGCGGTCATCACGCGCGGATCGGCCAGCGCCAGCTCGCAATCGCGGTCCGACCACTCGGCAAACCGCACGGCGCCACCGCAAGACACTTCCATTTCATACATCAGGCCGTCGTCATAACCGAAGCGCAGCACGGCGCTGCCGGGCTCGCCATCGGCAGTGACTGCTTTGCCGCTATAGACTTCGGCCAGCGCATCGGCCATTTGCGCCTCGGACGGCGCTTGCAAGTCGCGCCCGTCCGGGCGGGTGAGCACTACCCATGCCTGAGTCATCGCCGCACCTCCCCGGTTTGTCTGCCGATTGTAGCAACGAATGTCGGGAAAGCTGCGGTTGCTGAGGCCCGAGTGTCAGATAAGCAACAGGGCGAGCAGGCCCCTCAGACCGGTACCGGGCGCGAGGTGGGGTCGAAATCGCGCCAGTCGCCGGCGGCAATCGTGCCCTCGGCGCGTTCGAGATTGCTGGCGCCGAGGCCACGCAACACGTCCAGTGCCTGCTGTTCGCGGGCCTGGTCGGCCACCGCGACAGCGATCATCATGCCGGATTTACGCGGTGGTATCATGTTTTCCTGGCCGTCGCGCCCCTCTTCCGGCTCGCCGGCATCCTTCATTTTCGACAGCGAAAACAGCGAACCGACATGGGCGCCCACCAGCGCCCCGACTACCGGGCCGAGCGGACCGGCGATCGGGATCGCCGCGCTGCCGGCCACGGCGCCAGCCACCGCGCCACCGGCGCCGCCCTGCACCACCCCCTCGTCGCTTTCCTTGGCGCCCGGCGATTTATCGTGGTCGCCGCCGAGCTCGTGCACATCGTGCTGGCCCTGCGGATTGACATAAAACGCGCTGATATCCTCGTCGGCAAAGCCCGCAGCTTGCAAGGCGGCGCGGGCCGTAGCGATCTCGTCCTGGATCTGGAATTGTCCTGCGATGATGTGGCTCATGCTGTTCTCCCCGTGGTCGGTCCGCAAGCGGCATGGCAGCAATATGCGCCCGCGACAGCGGCGAGTCGGTGCGCAGCCGCACCGTGTTTTGAGAACCAGCTCTTAGTGCAGGTTGAAGCTGTAGCTGATCTCGCCCGGTTCAAGCTGCACCGGTGGTGGCGGTGGTGGCGGCGGCGGCGTCCATTGGCGCGGATCGACGCGGTAATACTTGAGGAACTCGGCAAACAGCTCGCCGTGATGCTCGGCCATCTGGTACGGTTTCTCGTAAAAAGTTTCGGTTGCAACGGCAAAAAACTCTGCCGGATTGGTGGCGCCGTACGGGTCCATGACTGTCTCTTGCCGGTACATGGCGCGCATGCGCAGGCTGTCGAAATTGCGCTGCAAAATCTCCGACCACTCGCGGTAGCTGGCCGGGTTGCCCAGGTACGGGGCGCCGTTGGCGCGGCCCGATTCGCTGTCGAGCTGGTGGGCAAATTCGTGCAGCACCACGTTGTGGCCATCGGTCCAGTCGCCGGCGCCGCGCTGCACGTCGTCCCATGACAGCACCACGCGGCCATCGTCCCATGATTCGCCCAGCATGCTCTGGCGACCGGGCGTGACCACGCCGCCGGGGCCGATTTCGGCCCGTTGCGCCACGAATTCGGAAGGATAGACCAACACCGTATGCAAGGCCGGATACACCTTGGTGTGGCGGTTGAGGAGCAACATGCAGGCCTGGCCAGCGATGGTGACGGCGATTTCGTCGGTCATCTCCAACCCTTCGCAGCCGACAAACTTTTTTTGATGCAGGAATTGCACGACCAGCTTTTGCAATTGCTGCTGCAATTCGAGCGGCATGCGGTGATAGACGGGTATGGTTCGCTGCAATATCGCCAGCGCGTCGGCGGGTAGCGGACGGGCCAGGACGCGGCGCAGGCGCCAGCGCGGAAAAGCGAGGGGGAGCGCGATGGCCAGCAGCGTGAGGACGATCCAGATCAGGGCTTCCATGTACAGCGCATCCGTAAAAGTTCAGTGATGCTTAAGTGAGGACACTTGTCCCTCTTTCAATACACGGGCAATACAAACATTCCGAAATGCAAAAAGCCGGGCAAGCCCGGCTTTTCGATGTGTCCGCCGAATTACTCGGCAGCTTTTTGCTGCGATGGCGCCGAGCCGAACAGCGCAGCAACCAGCGGGTCACGCATGACTGGGCCACGGTTGACGCGGATGGCGTAGTGGGTATCGTCGGCCAGGATGTGGAAGTGGCGGCCGCTGCCGGCCATGGCTTGCTCGCGCAGGCCTGGACGTTCCTTGCGCGGTGGCGCGCCTTCACGCTTCGGCTGGACGATGGCGGCCAGGAAGGCGGCAACGCGTTCCGGGTCCGGCGTCAGCTGGTACACCGCCTTGCCCAGGTAGGTGGCGGTGCCTTCGACGTAGCGGGCCAGTTCGATGACACCGGCTTCGCGCAGGTCGCGGATGTATTTACGGGCGCCCGACGGCGAGAACTTGAGGAACCAGGCGATTTCGTCGGCCAGCATTTCGTGCATCGACAGCTCGGCGATGAGCTTTTGCATGTTTTCAATGCGACGCAGGGTGGCGGAAGTGGAACGCACGCGCTCGATCGAGGCCATGGACAGGCCGGGTTTGCGGTCCAGTGGCACCGGACGCTCCAACAGCTTGCTGGTGGTCGATTGCATGTCGAGCGACGCTTTCATTTCATTCTGAACCAGGGTTTGGGGTTGTGCGTGCATGTGTACACTCCTTAATAACAAATTGCCGAGATTGGTTTTGCCGGGATATTGGCAGCAGTGGCTGTATGGTTGGGATCCGACTGGGATCGAACGCTACAGTCTCTGCATCTGACGCCAGAATGCCTTTTTGCAGCGCACCGGTCTGTGCGGCAACGAACATTAGTGGCGAAACCCGAACAATGTAGATAGGACCCCCTCCTTTTCGGGAAGTTGCATGGTTTGCCGGATCAAATTCATAATCTGTGTCGAATTTGATACAGCACAATCTTTTGTGCGCTAGCGTACTGAACGAACTGACTATTTTGCTTAAAGTTCGGTCCTAGCAGCGGTGAACAAAACACAGCTGACCACGTAACATCGAAATATCCTTCATTAATCGGGAGCTTACCTTGAATAAAACTAAGAAAATCGCCCTCGCCGCAGCAGCACTGTGTGCGTCGTTCTCCGTCATGGCTCAAGAGCCGGTCATCAACCCATCGTGGTATGTCCAGCCTAGCGTCAGCGGCTTCAAGCCTGACAGCGACTTCGGCGTCGATCGCCGCGGCCCGGGCGGTGGCCTGAAGTTCGGTAAGGCAGTCAACGAAAACTGGGACGTTCAAATGGGCGGCACCTACGCCCGTTCGAAAGACGACGGCAACCGTTACCAGCAACAGACCCTGGGCGTAGATGGCCTGTACCTGTTCTCCCGTAAGTCGTTCCGTCCATTCATCCTGGTCGGCGCCGGTGTACAGCGCGACAAGCTGGCCCTGGCCGGTCAAAACGAAATCTCCAAGAATTCGCCGTACCTGAGCGCTGGCCTGGGTTTCCAGGCAGACATGAACGAACGTACCACGTTCCAGGCTGACATCCGCAACGTGCACGGCTTCCTGCGTGACGACGTGTACCCATCGGACAAGAGCAACAACCTGTACCTGACCGTCGGCGTGAACTTCGCCTTCGCAGCGCCACCGCGCCCGGCACCACCGCCACCACCGGCACCAGTCGTGGCAGAACCACCACCGCCGCCACCAGCGCCAATGCCACCACCGCCACCACCGCCAGTGCGCATGGAAAAAGTGACGATGTCGGCGACCGAAATGTTCGGTTTCGACAGCGCCAAGCTGAACTCGAACCAGCCTAAGCTGGACGAGATCGCTACGCTGCTGAACAACAACCCGACCATCAACGATGTCACCATTGCCGGTTACACCGACCGCCTCGGTTCGGAAAAGTACAACATGAAGCTGTCGGAGCGTCGTGCTGTGTCGGTCAAGGAATACCTGGTTGGTAAAGGCGTTGCAGCCAACCGCCTGACCGCCGAAGGCCGTGGCGAAGCGAACCCTGTTGTCAACTGCGACAACAAGCGTAAAGCTGACCTGATCAAGTGCCTGGAACCTAACCGTCGCGTCGAGGTGGAACAAATCACCATCGAACGCCGCGTGAAGTAATCCACTCGGAAGAGCCCCGCAACTTCGGTTGCGGGGCTTTTTTTTTAACGATGAGAAAAAGAGATATCTTTTCGGTGCTGAAATGCACCGTCTCCGAATGGTTTTCGCACCGGGCCGGCAGCATGGGCGCGGCGCTGGCGTTCTACACCCTGTTTTCGATGGCGCCGATCCTGGTGCTGGTGCTGGCCATTGCCGGTCTGTTCTATGGTCCGCAGGCCGCACAAGGCGAATTGTTCGCCCAGCTCAACGGCCTGGTCGGCCAGCAAGGTGCGGAAGCGATCCAGCTGGTGCTGGCCGGCGCCAAGAACAAGGAAGAAGGCCAGCTGGCCACCATCATCGCGTTCCTGCTGCTGATCTTTGGCGCCACCACCGTGTTTGCCGAACTCAAATCCAGCCTGGACGTGATCTGGCAAGTGCCGCCTGTCACCACCAGCACCGCGTGGGACGTGGTCCGTACCCGCTTGCTGTCGTTCGGCATGGTGCTGGTGCTGGCGTTCCTGCTGATGGTGTCGCTGGTGGTCAGCGCGGTGTTGACGATCATCCAGAAATACTGGGACCGGATCTGGGTCGATGCCGGCGAGGCGCTCACCGGCATCAATTACGCCATCAGCTTCCTGGTGATTGCCGCGCTGTTCGGCGTGATCTTCAAGATGCTGCCACGGGTGAAATTGTCGTGGCAGGATGTGAGCATCGGCGCGCTGGGCACCGCCGCCCTGTTCACGCTGGGCAAATTTGCCATCGGCGCGTATATCGGCAATAGCGGCGTGGCCAGCAGCTATGGCGCGGCCGGCTCGGTGATCGCGCTGCTGCTGTGGGTGTACTACTCGGCGCAGATCTTTTTCCTGGGCGCGGAATTTGCCCGGCAATATGCGCTGCAGCTCGGCAGTTTGCGCTCGCAACCCGCAGTGCAAACCGGGGTCGGACCCGGTACCGGGTCCGACCCCGAGCTGTAAGTCGGGTGGCGGGGCGCGGGTTATTCGCCCAGCAGCTCCGCCACCACCTCCATCCCCTCCACCCGCTCCGCGACAACTTTCACGATCACGATCACAGGCACGCCCAGCAAAAGACCCCAAACGCCCCACAACCAGCCCCAGAACAGCAAGCTGACGAACACGGCAGCGGCGTTCATGCGGGCGAAGCGGCCTGTCATCCAGGTGGTGATGATGGTGCCGACCAGGGTCGCGATCGCCAGCGACGTCCCCATCACCAGCACGCTCATCTGGATCGATTCGAATTGCAGCAGCGCCACCAGGCCGGTGGCCAGCATGATCAGCAAGGGTCCGAAATACGGCATCAGGTGCAACAAGCCGGCCACGATGGCCCAGGCGCCGGCGTTTTCCAGGCCGATCCAGCGCAGCGCAATCCACATCATCACCGCCAGCATGCCGTTGGTGACCAACAGCATCAGCATGTACTTCTGGATCGAGGTGTTGATGTCTTCCAGGATATGCACCGTGATCTTTTTCTTCGACAGCGACGGCCCGGTGAGCTTGACCAGCTTGCGCTTGAAGGTGTCGCCCGATAGCAGCAGGAAAAACACCAGGAAGATCACCATGGTGGCCTGGCTGAGAAAACCCATCAGGCCCATCGAACCGGCCCACACCCAGTTCATCAGGGGAAACTCGGGCGATGTCGCCGGGATCGCCTTGCGCGCTGCGCGCCGTTCCTGGGCGCCGGCGGTAGCCTGCTGCAGCTCGGTGGCTACTGCCTGGATGCGCTGCAAGGCGCTAGAGCTGCCATGCAGGCGCTCCTCCACGATCTTCGACAGCTTGTGGCCAGCGCTGGGCAATTCTTCCACGATGGCTTCGAACTCGCCGTGCAGCTTGTCCACCACCATGGCCGAGCCAGCGACGATGGCAGCCGTGATCAAGGTGGCAGCAATCGCGCGCGGCACGCGCCGGCGCGTCATCCATCCCATCAGGGGACTCAAGGTATAACTGATCAGGATGCCCAGCAGGAGCGGGACCAGGAAATTACGCGACCACTGCAAGGCCCAGACAAAAGCGACCGTGGCGATGATGCCGAGCGCGACACCGCGGGCATTGACATGAATGGGGAAACGCTGGAGGACGCCGGGTTCGGCTTCGGTACTGGTGACCGGGCTCGCTGTCAGCGTGGCGGGCGCGGCGGGTGCGGCGGGAGGAATATCTGCGGGCTGCTGGCTCATGATGACTCACAATGTAATTACGGCGCGACACACCGAAGCATGCCGCGCCGATCGCGTTCGCCCTGCTGCGAGGGCGAACCAGCGAAATCCAGCGGAATTACTTCACGCGGATGTCGTTCTTGACGGACGAAACGCCTTTGACGCCGCGCGCCACTTCGCCAGCTTTGCCGATGTCGGCAGGCTGTGCCACGAAGCCGCTCAGCTGCACGGTGCCCTTGAAGGTTTCCACGTTGATTTCGGTGGTTTTCAGGGTAGGCTCATTGAAGATCGCCGCTTTGACCTTGGTGGTGATTACGGAATCATCGACGAACTCGCCGGTGCCTTCTTTGGTCGCGGTCGAAGCGCAACCGGCAGTAGCCAGCAACGAAACGGTGAACAGTGCAGTAGCGATTTTGTGGGCGATTTTCATGGTGGTTCTCCTTGGTGTTTTGATCGAATCAGTTTGTCAGCCGAGCGGCGCCGTTACTTTTGGTCAGGTCGTCGCTGCTGCCGATGGAGACGTTTTACGCGCTTCATGGCAAGTACTCTGTACGGTATCGTACACACGCTGGATTTTGGCAAAGTCACCACATTTATTTGGGTAATTCCTTGGTGCGGAAGCGCACAGACCGCCAGCGTTGGGTTGATTATTCTGGGCTCATTACTTTCAGGAGGACAACATGAATTCCCAACGCACCCTTGCCGCTGTCGTACTTGCCGCTACCGCCGTACTGAGCGGCTGCGCCACGAGCAACCAGAATCCGGGCTACGGCCAGCAGACCGGCTACCAGAATGAAGCGGCCAGCTACGGCACCATCGAATCGATCCAGGTCAAGACCGTGCAAGGCAAGAGCAACGGCGTTGGCGCCGTCGCTGGCGGCCTGGTTGGCGCCCTGCTGGGCAACCAGGTCGGTTCGGGCAATGGCCGTGCGGCAGCCACCGTGGCCGGCGCCGTTGCTGGCGGCGTCGTGGGCAACAATGTCGAGAACAACCGCAACGCACCGCGCGACGAATACCAGATCAGCGTGCGCATGGACAATGGCGACTACCGCCTGGTGAACCAGGACAGCGTGTACGACCTGCGCGTGGGCAACCGCGTACGCCTGATCGACGGCCGCCTGTACCGTTATTAATTCCCGATATTGATTCGAGCTTCAAAATCGCGCTTCAGCCGTCATTCATACATTCATAAAATAAGGGGAATTCCATGGGCACCATCATTCTGATCATCCTGGTCCTGTTACTGGTGGGCGCCTTGCCTACCTGGCCGCACAGCCGCAGCTGGGGCTATGCGCCCAGCGGCATCACCGGCCTGCTGGTCGTGATCCTGCTGATCATGCTGCTGACCGGTCGCCTGTAAGGCACGGGGCGCCGCCATGAAGACTTTCCAGACCCTGACCTGCGGCGCCGTGCTGGCCCTGTCCTGCGCGGCGTTTGCCGCGCAGGCACAAGACAACACGCCACCGCAAAACGTCAAGTTGCAGCAGCAGGAAATCGCCAACGGCGATCCGGCCCGCTGGCACCGCGAAGACGTCACCCCGGCGCAGAAAGAGCGCACCCTGCGCAAGGAAATCGGCGCCGCGCTGGCCGAAGCCAAGCAGGCCTGCGCCAAGGGGCCTGCCGCAGAGCGCGCCAGCTGCCTGAAGCAGGCGCAGGACACCTACCGCCACGACATGGCCAACGTGACGGCAGTGCTCGCCGAAAACGCCAAACAACCCTGATTGTTCATGCATGTAAAGCATTCGGGCCCGTGAGCGATTATCGCTCACGGGCCCGATGGTTTTGGCTGCGGTGCCAGCTTAAGTCGTGGAGCGCTTGCGCTTGAGCAGCCAAGCCACCCCAACACCGGCCAGCGCCGCCACGCCCAGGACCGGCTTGATCAGGCGTTTGCGCGCCAGAAACGAGCCGACCGTGATGGCATAGGGCATCAGCGCCTTGTAGTTGAAGTTGCTCAACCCACCGGGCTGCATCAAGCCGCCCAGGCGCGCCTGCGCCAGGCTGACGGCGTGGTCCATCGCGCCGTGCATCAGCGCGTCGGGCCGCAGGGCTTGCGCTACCAGTGCCTTGGCGTGGACCACCTTGATGCGATACAGCTCGCCCTCTCGGATCACGCGCTGGATATCGGCCGCGACCGGATCATGTGACTGTTTGCTCATCTGCTCTCCTTACATCAACATGTCGCGGTCGGACTTGAGCTCGGCCATGGTGGCTGGCATCGACAGCTTGCCGGCATTGATCAGGCCACGCGCGTACAGGATCAAGCCTATCGCCAGCACCAGGAAGAACCCGGCCAGGATCGGCAGGATGAGCCAGCCCAGCGTACTCCACGCCAGGTAACCCACCATGACCGTAATGCACGCCAACGCAAAACAGCCGGCCACCAGCGCGACGGCAAACGCCACCACCAGTTGCAACAGGTGATTACGCACCTGCGACAACTCGAGGGCAGCGAGTTCCAGCCGCATCAGCAGCAGGCCCATGCTGTTGCGGGCGATGTTGCCCAGCGACGCAATCAGGCCAGGCGGACGGTTCATTTCGTCAGCTTGCGCCATCGCTTATTTACGGCCGATGATCACGCCAACCAGCAAGCCGATACTGGCCGCCGCGGCGATCGAACGCCATGGGTTTTCCTTGACGTAAGCGTCAGCCTGCTTGGCGGCTTCCTTGCTGGCGGCCAGGGCGCTGATTTGCGCTTCGTGGGCCTTGGCCAGGGCGGAGTCCAGCGCGCGCATGCCACGGCCACGCAGTTCGTCGGCTTTCTCGCCGGTCAGTGCGGTGGCGGCGGTGAACAATGCTTGAGCATCCTTGACCAGAGTTTTCACGTCGTTATTCACGGTGCTGATATTTTGTTCCAACATAATGATGCTCCTGTTATGGTTTTGAGAAGTGAAAACTGTACAACAAATTGTCAAACTGGCCTAATCGATTATTCAAGCAGATCGCGCATATCGTCCGCGTGTTCTTCTTCCACGGCCATGATGCTGATCAAAAGATGGCGCGTCGTCGGGTCGGTATCGCCGATTTGCTCGATCATTTGACGATAAGACTCGATAGCAACGCGCTCCGCGATCAGGTTAGCCTTGATCATCGATTGCACGTCGTCCGATGCATCATACTCGGCATGGCTGCGTGCGAGCAACGTTGCAGGATTGAAATCAGGCTCGCCGTTGAGCTGAACGATGCGCTCGGCCAGCGAATCGGCGTGTTCCTGTTCCTGGGTGGCATGCTCCAGGAACTCGGCCTTGATCGGGCCGTTTTGCAAGCCGCTGACCGTGTAGTAGTGGCGCTTGTAGCGCATAACGCAGACCAGCTCGGTAGCCAGCGCGTCGTTGAGCATTTTGATGACTGCTTCGCGGTCGCCCTTGTAACCGGACGTTACCGGGCCGTCCAGCATGTTGCGTGCTGCTTCACGGATAGCTTCACGATCAATGCCTGCCGGATGGGTGGGGTTGGATTCAGCCATGATAAATAGTCCTTTTCAATGAATTATTGGATTAACGACGGTTGGTGATCGGTGCGCCGTTTTGCGACAGCACGATTTCCACGCGGCGATTCAGTTGACGGCTGGCAGCGTCGTTGTTGCCGGCCACCGGGTAGGCGGCGCCGTAGCCCTTGGTGGATATCTTGTTGGCTGGTACGCCCATGCCGACCAGGGCCTGGCGCACGGCATCGGCGCGGCGCTGCGACAGGTCGAGGTTGTGCGACGAGCTGCCGGTCGAATCGGTGAAGCCTTCGATCAGCACCATGCTTTTCGGTTCCTGGGCCAGCACGTCGGCCAGTTTTTGCGCGGTGCGCATGCCTTCGGCGCTCAGTTCGGCCTTGTCCACGTTGAACAGCACGTCGTTGAGCGTGATCACCAGGCCGCGATCGGTCTGCTTGGCTTGCAGGTCGTTCAGTTGCTGCTGCAATGCTGCGGCCTTGGCTTGCTCGTCGCGGGCGGAGGCTGCGGCCGTGTCGGCCTGCTGGCGCGCTGCATCGGCGTCGGCCTTGGCGCGCTCGGCAGCCATGCGGGCCTTGTCGGCTTCGGCGGTGCGCGCTTCCAGGCGCACTTCGTCACGCTGGCGGCCGGCTTGCGCCACGTTGGCTTCGGCCTGGCGCTGCTTGGTCACTTCCTGGGCGGTGGCGATCTTCTGCTTGGCGATATAGGCCAGCTTGTCGATGTCGGCCAGGCTTTCGCGCTGGGCGGCAGCGGCGTTGGCGCGGTCGAGCGCGTCTGCGGCGGCCTTGAATTCCACCGGTGCGCTGGCAGCGACGGCAGGGTTGCTCTGGGCGGCGACGAAGTCACCGCGTGCACCGTCTAGCTCGCTGGTGGTGATCGGCGCGCTGCTGCATGCGGACAGGACGATTGCCACGGCAACGGCGGCAGGCAGGATGCGCAGCTTGGTCATGAATTTGGTAGGGGTCATATCGGGCTCCAGTTTTTATTGTTGTTGGGTGTTGGCGCGCGCAGCTTCTTCGCGCAGGACGCGGATGCTTTGCTGCAGCTCGTCCGCAGCGGCGGTAGCCTTGGCCGAGTTGGCCTTGCTTTGCGCCAGCTGGGCGTCGGCCTGCGCTTGCGCGGCGAGGTCCTGGGCCAGCTTGTAGTCCTTGGCGGCCAGCGCCTGGTTGGCGCGCATCATCTTTTCACGGGCCGATTTCATCTCTTCCGGCGCCAGGTCGGCAGCGCCGGCCGAGGTGGCGTTGGCGACAGCAGCGCGCGAGACGGCGACGTCGGCAGTAGCCGGGGTCTTCTCGCTGGCGCACGCTGCCAGGCCCAACAGCGCCAGAGCGCCGCAGATTACTTTGACTTTATGCTGAACTGTGTTCATTTATTGTTCTCCTTGTGAAAATATTGAACTGACAAGTAACGTTATAGGCGCATGCCCTGGCTCGCTCAGTTCGGTGCCGCACATAGGGCCGACACCCCGCTGCCGGTACGCGCCGTACGTGCGCTGGCGCACCCGGACAGGCCGCCAACGCGGTCCTGTGTAGAATGTTGCAACCTGCCAGCTCCCTACTTTCACGATGCCTCCTGCCCTGCTCCGCCGCCGCTCCGTTCGTGTTGTCC
This sequence comes from Duganella sp. 3397, assembly GCF_031456625.1. Lineage (NCBI taxonomy): Bacteria > Pseudomonadati > Pseudomonadota > Betaproteobacteria > Burkholderiales > Oxalobacteraceae > Duganella > Duganella sp. 3397. The sequence continues at coordinate 55,030 of NZ_JAVDVB010000005.1, read as the reverse complement.
TCGTGGTGGCCGGGGCAGGCATGCTTGCCACCGCCGCCGCCGCGATCGCGCTGGCCACCTACGACTGGAACAGCGCGCGGCCGTGGATCAGCCAGCGCATCGGCGCGGCCATCGACCGGCCGTTTGCGATCCGTGGCTCGCTCACGCTGGCCTGGCGCCAGCAGGGCGCCGGCGCCGACCGCACTTGGCGCGACTATCTACCGTTGCCGCACCTGGTGGCGCGCGACGTCCATATCGGCCAGCCGGCGTCGATCGAGGCCGGCGGCGAGTTTGCCAGCGTGGGCCAGTTCGCCTTCGCGGTGGAACTGCTGCCGCTGCTGCGCCAGCGCATCGTGGTGCCGCTGCTGCGCTTCGACCAGCCACAACTGTGGCTGTTGCGCGATGAAGCGGGCCGCAACAACTGGACTTTTCACAAGGAGGACCAGCAGCCCTCGTGGCAACTGGCGGTGCAGCGCGTGGTGCTGGCGCGCGGCATCGTCAACTACCGCGACGCGTCCACCCATGTCGATGCGGTGGCCACGGTCGATACCCTGGCCAATGACAGGCTGTACGGCGTGGCATGGACGCTCAAGGGCAAGTGGAACGAGCAGGCCATCAGCGGCAGCGGCAAGTCGGGCGCCGTGCTGGGCTTGCAGGAGCACGCCGCGCCCTACCCGCTGGCAGCCACCCTCGACGTGGGCGGCACCCGCATTGCCGCCGAGGGCACGCTCACCCGCCCCGCTGCCCTCACCGCGCTCGACCTGAAACTCAACATGTCCGGCCCCAGCATGGCGCGCCTGTACGGCATCACCGGCGTGCTGCTGCCCGAGACGCCGCCGTTTACTACCGAGGGACGGCTCACCGGCAGCATCGACCGCGCCGGCAGCCACTGGCGCTACCAGGACTTTACCGGGCGCGTGGGCAGCAGCGACATTGCCGGCACGCTCGATTACCGCTCGGCCACGCCGCGCCCGCTGCTGACCGGCACGGTGACCTCGACCCTGCTGCAATTGTCCGACCTGGGGCCGCTGGTGGGCGCCGACTCCAACGCCAGCCGCGAGGCGCGCGGGGTGGTAACCGTCCAGCCGCGCAACAAGGTGCTGCCGGTGGAAGCGTTCCGCAAAGACCGCTGGACCACGCTCGACGCCGACGTCAAGCTGCAAGCGCAGCGCATCACGCGCGGCCAGGGCCTGCCGGTGCAAAACGTCGAAACCCTGCTGCACATGAAAGATGGCGTGCTGTCGCTCAAGCCGCTCAACTTCGATATCGCCGGCGGGCGATTCGCGTCGAATATCGTGCTCGACGGCAGCGGCAAGGTCGATCCGCGCGCCATCCGCGCCGAGCTCAAGGCCGACCTGCGCCGACTGCAACTCAAGCAGCTGTTCCCCGACATCAACGGCATGCGCGCCACCGTGGGCGAAGTCAATGCCGACGTGGCGTTGACCGCCAGCGGCAACTCCGTGGCCGATTTGCTCGGTTCGTCCAGTGGCGACTTCAAGGGCGCGGTCAGCGGCGGCAGCGTGAGCAAGCTGATGCTCGAGGAAATGGGACTGAACCTCGGCAGCGTGGTGGTCACGCGCCTGTTCGGCGACGAGCAGGTCAAGCTCAACTGCCTGGTGGCCGATTTCGGCGTACGTGACGGCCTGATGCGTTCGCGCCTGTTCGTGGTGGACACGGCCGAAGCGGTCATCAATGCCAGCGGCACCGTCAACCTGGCCAACGAAAAGCTCGACCTTACGCTCAAGCCTGATGCGAAGAGCATGCGCATCCTGTCGCTGCGCTCGCCGATTTACGTGCGCGGCACCTTCAAGGATACCGAGGTAACCATCGACAAGGGCAGCATGGCGCTGCGCGCCGGCAGCGCCGTGGCGCTGGCCCTGGTGGCCCCGGTGGCCGCCATCGCGCCGCTGGTGTCCACCGGGTCCGGCCCGACGCCGGCCACGCAATGCCAGGCGCTGCTGGCACGCGGTCCCGGACCAGGCAAGCGAGCGGGAAAATAGGGTAACAAGGGTAACAAGGTGTTTCAAGGTGCGCTGCCGAACGGAGATTCGATTCGGCAAGAAGTATTCTTCAGTCATCGGTGCGGATGAGACCGCGCCTTCATGAGCGACCTGAGGAGAAAACAATGAATACGATCAAACGTGTTGCTTCGGCAGCTGCAGTAGTGGTGGCAACCCTGAGCCTGACGGCTTGCGCCGGCATGTCCAACCAGGACCGTAACACGGCCGTGGGCGCCGGTGTTGGCGCAGTGGCCGGCTCGGTGCTGACCGGCGGCAGCGCTGTGGGCGCAGTAGGCGGCGCGGCAGTGGGTGGCGTGATCGGCAACCAGGTACAAAAGCCGTCGCGTTAATCACCAGCAAACCACGAGATCCGTCATTCCCGCGCAGGCAGGAATGACGGATTTTATTTTGGCGGCAGCTTGATCAAACAAATACGTTGGAAATGCCGATCAGCCCCTCGTCCTTCACCAGCTCATAGCAGCGGCACGACACCGCCTCCAGCCCTGCTGCATCGAGGATCTCGATATTGCCGCGGCTATAGGAAATCAGTTTCTGGTTCTGCAAGGCGCTGGCCGCCTTGGTCACGCCAACCCGCCGCACACCGAGCGCGTGGGCCAGGAACTCGTGGGTCAAGTGAAATTTATCGGACTGCAAGCGGTCGCGGGTAATCAACAGCGAGCGCGCCAGGCGCGCCTCGAGCACGTGGAAGCGGCTGCAGACGGCGATCTGGATCGCCTGCGCCAGCAAGGTATCGGTATAGCGGTGCAGCAGGCGCTGCAACGGCTCCGTGCGCGCGTACACCAGGCGGAATTCGGCAGCATCGATGCGCACGGCACGACCGGCCCGTTGTACCACGGCGCGTACCTGCGCCATTTCGTGGCCGAGCACCACCGGTGCGCCGATCATGCCTTCGCGGCCCACGGAACCGACCTCGAGCGTCATGCGCCCTTCAGCGACGGCCAGCAGCGACAACAGGCAATCGATGGGGAAATACACGTGACGCACGGTCTGGCCCGGCTCGTAAAGTACATCGCCCACTTCGACCTTTACCGTTTCCCCCAGCCGCGCCAGTTCGCCTTGCTCATCGTCGGGCAAACTGGACAATAAACGATTAACCAGCGCGCGCGCTGGGCTCCTGTCGTCTTCGGCAAGGTGGTTGTGATGGGTATGCATGGGGCTTAGCGTAACGGCAATGATTTGGGTCGTATGTACGCTGACGCACGGAAGCAAAGCCGGCCCGACGAGACAATGTGCGGTGCTGCACATTGACGCAAATGAGCTGCAATAGAACAGGCAAAAACAACACCTGTACAGCACCTGTACCACGCCTGAACAACACCATAAGTCACCAACAAGAAACCAAGGAACCGTCATGACACCACCCGTCCACTCCACCAAGCCTGCCTTGCACCCGATGCTGCTGATCGCTGCGATTGCGGTGATCCTGTTCTGCGCGGTCGGCACCGCCGCCATCATGGGCTGGCTGCCCAAGTCCAACGCCAATGCGGACTTGCCGCCGGCCGTGGCAGGCCAACTGGCGCCGGGCGAGCCAGCCAATGCGCAAGCTGCGGCGCAGGCGGCGCCGCTGCAGCTGGCCTCGGCCAACCTGCCAGCGCGCGAAGCCGATCGCGGCTACGACCGCGCGCCGGAACAGGCTCCCGACCGATTACCGGCAGCGGCGCCAGCACAGCAAGCGGCTGCCGTCTGCAACAGCTGCGGCGTGGTCGAGTCGGTGCGCACCATCGAGCATCGCCCGCAAGGCAGTGGCGTCGGTGCGGCCGGCGGCGCCATCCTGGGCGGCATCCTCGGTAACCAGGTCGGTGGCGGCCATGGCCGTCAACTGGCGACCGTGGCAGGCGCGGTGGGCGGCGCCGTGGCCGGCAACCAGATCGAAGGCCATATCAAGACCACCCACAGCTGGCAAGTGACGGTGCGCCTCGATAACGGCAAAAAACGTACCTTCAATTACAACTCGCAACCGGCCTGGCGCGAGGGTAATGACGTGCGTATCGTCGACGGCAAGCTGCGTTCGGCAAATTAATTGCAGATTAATGTGCTTTTAAGATAGCAGTGGGCCATTTACGTGGGGCAGCGTACAGAAGACTGGGCTGTATAGAAAGATAATAGATTCCAAGATACGAACGAAACAGTTCGACATCGCTTCGATGCCCACTGCGGACGTCACAACATTACTAAAGGAGAGAATCATGCTCTATACCATCGCTGTAGTTCTGCTTATCCTGTGGCTGCTGGGCCTGGTCACCTCGTACACCATCGGCGGTTTCATCCACGTGCTGCTGGTTGTTGCCATCATCATGATTCTGCTGCGCCTGATCAGCGGTCGCGGCGTCTAGTACGTCACCCGCTTAGAATGAGCGGCGCCCCACCTGACGGTGGTGCGCCGCTTTTTTTTATTCTGAAAGGATCACCATGAAGCACATCGCGATCATGCTCACCGCCCTGGCTGCACTGTCGGCCAACGCCCAAACGGCACCGACCATCAAGCCAGGCACCTGGGAGACCAGCAGCAAGGTCTCCAGCGCCGACGTCCAGACCAGTGCTGCGCTGGACATGGCCATGCAACAGCTGGGCAATTTGCCGCCGGCGCAAAAGGCCCAGATGGATGCTTTCCTGGCCAAGAACGGCGCCTCCTCGCCCGCCGTGAGCCGCGACGGCACCATTGCCGTGCGCGCCTGCGTTACGCCCGAGATGGCGGCCAGGAAGGAATTGCCGTTGAATCAGAAAGGTGAGTGCACGTCCACCAGCACGCCGATTGCCGGCGGCTACGATGTGGCGTTCTCGTGCAAGAATCCGGCCTCGAGCGGACGCGGAACCGTGAAGTTTGTGGACGACAAAAATTACACGATGGCGATGGATGTAAGCACGACTGCCACCGGCAGCCAGCAAGACGTCAAGATCAACTCGACCGGCAGGTGGATTTCCTCGACCTGCCCGGCCAAGCCTTAAAAGGAATGGCGTAAGCCGACATTGATCGCGTGGTCGCCACGGCCACGCGTGGTGGCGGTGCCAACGCCGTAGCCGGCGCCGTTGCGGTTCTTGATCTTGGCCAGCGCGGCGTAAAAATCGGTACGCCTGGACATCGAGTAGCTGGCGCCCACGGCCAGCTGGTCGGCGTCGCGGTTGGCCAGGCCCTGGTCGTCCTTGCGGATGTACGAGGCCAGCAAGGTGGTGGCGCCCATTGGCACCGAGACGCCGAACAGGGCGTCGCGGCTGCGGTCGGTGGGCAGGGTTTGCGCCATGGCGCCGTACGGATTGGACATGTCCCAGTGGTTGCTGCCCTCGCCCCGGCTGTGGCCGTAGGCGGCATAGCCGACCGCGCCGCCGAAATCGACATTGGCGGCGATCAGCGAGTTGCGCGCCGACTGGTCCACCGCCGGCGTGGTGCCGGTGGCGTCGAGCATATTGTTCTTGCGCTGGTGGCTGATGCTGACGTTGACCGGCCCCTTGGCATAGCCGATGGTGGCGCCATACGCGCGGTTGATCTTGCTGTTGAACTGCGACTCGCCGAAGCTGTAAATGACCGAGCCGATCAGGCCACTGCGGCTGCGCGGCGACTGGTACTTGATCGAATTATCGTAACGCTTGGTGGTATAACCGACCAGGTTGCCCGCATTGCCGGCCATGCCGCCATGGAAGGGATCGGCCACGTCGGTCAGCGCTTCGTACACCAGGTTGTACTGGCGGCCCATGGTGACCATGCCCAGTGGGCCGTCGAGACCGACGAAAGCCTGGCGGCCGAACAGCTTGCCCTCGTGCTCGTTGGCGCCGGTGTCGTTCTTCACCCCCGCTTCCAGCGTGTACACGGCCGAAGTGCCACGACCCAGCGCTTCGCGGCCACGAATGCCGAGGCGCGAACCGGAAGCGATACCGCTGTCGAGGCGGGAGCGGGCGCAGTCGCCCTGGCAACCGCGCTCGACCACTACACCGGCATCGAGCAGACCATACACCTCGACCGGCGACGTTTGCGCCGCGACGGTCAGGGGCGCAATCAGGGACAGCGCAAGGATAGTCGGTTTCATGATGAGCGATGAAAGAGTGGATTAGTAAGTTCATAATAGGCCGGGCATGTCGATCGTTCTGTGCGGACCGCCACGTAAGCCAGCACTTCGACCGTTAGTTGGTTTATAGTGGAATTTCATCATGTGAAAGGCCACCGCCATGCATGCGCACTTGCACTCGCACTACGACAGCAAACGATGCACACCCGAACAGGCACTCGACTGGTTGAATGATGGCGACACCATCATCGTGCCCACCGGCGCCGGCGAACCGCCGTCCCTCCTGCATGCGCTGTCGGCCCAGCGCACCCGGTTTCGCGACATCAAGGTGGCGCAAATCCTGGCGATGCGCAAATACGGCTACTTCGATTGCGATACGGTTCAGCACGTGCGCCACGTGGCGCTGTTCTTCGGCGGCGCCTCGCGCGCGGCGGGGCAAGCCGGCTGGGCCGATTTCGTGCCTGCCTATTTTTCCGAACTTCCCAGCCTGATCGAGCGCGACCTGGTGCCGGCCGACGTGGTGTTCTCACTGGCTTCGCCGATGGACGAATACGGCAACTTCGCGCTGAGCCTGGGCGCCGATTACACCATGGCCGCCATCCTCAAGGCGCGCGTGATCGTGCTGGAAGTCAATCCCAACGTGCCCACCGCGCACGGCAACTGCATCGTCCACATCTCGCAGATCACCGCGCTGGTGGAAAGCAACGAGCCGGTGATCGAAGTGGGCCTGCCTGCCATCGGCCCGGTGCAGGAGGCGATCGGTAAACTGGTGGCCGACCTGATCGACGACGGCTCCACCCTGCAGATCGGCTACGGCGGCATTCCCGACGCAGTGGTGATGCAGCTCACCAGCAAGAAAGACCTGGGCATCCACACCGAGATGATCGGCGACGGCATCTTGAAACTGGTGGAATGCGGCGCGGTCAACAACAGCCGCAAGACCTTCATGCCGGGCAAGATGGTGGCGACGTTTGCGCTCGGCTCGCGCAAGCTCTACGACTTCATGCACGACAACCCGATGCTGGAAATGCACCCGGTCAATTTCACCAACGATCCCTACCTGGCCGGTCAAAACGCCAACATGGTGGCGATCAACGCCAGCCTGCAAGTCGATTTGCTGGGCCAGTGCGGCTCCGAAAGCCTGGCCCACCTGCCCTATTCCGGCACCGGCGGCCAGGTCGATTTCGTCCGCGCGGCCAACCGCTCGCGCGGCGGCAAGGCCTTCATCGTACTGCCGTCCACGGCCAAGGCCGGCACCGTGTCGCGCATCGTGCCCATGCTTACGCCCGGCACCCATGTCACCACCGGCAAGAACGACGTCAACTACGTGGTGACCGAGTACGGCGTGGCCCAGCTGCGCGGCAAGACCGCCCACCAGCGCGCCGAGGCATTGATTGCCATCGCCCACCCCGACTTTCGCCACGAATTGCGCCAGGCCGCGCACAAGATTATGTTGTGTTGACGCAACCGAATTCCTTTCACCTCAGAAACTAGCGTTCGAGAACGTACATACCCGGCCGGGGCCGACCGGGTATACTTCGTTTTTAGTTTACTGCGGCTTGTGCCGCCCGATGCATGCTCGAGATTCTCCAACGCCTGGACGCCAACAGCAACGATATCGGCCTCATGGTCGAGTTATTCGCCACGCTGCGTCCCAAGCGTCCTACCGATGGCGCGCGCGCCACGGCCAACGTCCGTACCCTCACCCAGTTACTGAAGGGCGATCCCGCCCATGCACTGGCCCTGCGCGGCTATGCACGCAACCTGCTGGCCGCGCGCCGCCATGCCAGCCTGTACACCGAGATCGGCGTACTCTCCAACGACGGCTTTTTTACCGAACTGAAGCACCGGATCGCTTCGCGCATCCTGCCGCCCGCGCTGGGCAACGAATACCTGAGCGACGCCATCGACCAGGTGCTGTATAAACGCACCGACTACATCTGGATGAGCGCAGTGCCGGCTGCCGACTGGCTGGCTTTGATCGACGTCATCCACACCGGCGCCGGCACCGCCACGCGCCAGGGCTCCAACCTGATGCTGCCGGGCCTGCTCGACGCGATCCAGACCCTGTCCTACCGCGTGTGCGCGATCGGCCTGGAGCCCAAGCTCACCAATTTCCATACCGAGATGGAGACTTACGAGTCGCCATTCACCGGCCAGAACATCGAAGTCAATGCCTACCTGGCTGCCTACAAGCGCCAGCTGGCCGGCGACGAGGTGGCGATGGAAGACGCGCGCCACCTGCTGGTCATGCTCGACCAGTGCGAAACCGTGGTCATGAAAATTCGCAAGAAGGCGCTGAGCCAGGGCACCAGCATTGCGCTGACCTACTTGCTGGTGACGCTCACGCAAAGCATCAACCGCCTGCGCAAGCTGCTGTACCTGGTCGATACCAGCGGCGAGCTGGCGCCCGACGCCAACGCCATCCTGCCCCAGGCTGCCACGGCCTCGGACACCCAGTTCGTGCAGCCAGTGCCACAGCCGGGCTTGCAACAGCGGGGCCCGGACCGGCGCCAGGCCGCGGCCGTGGACCTGGCGCTGGAACTGGTGACCGCGCACAACAACAAGTACATGGTCAGCGACCTGATGCGCGACAACATCAACCTGCTGGCCCGCAACGTTACCGAAAACGCCAGCCACACGGGCGAACATTACGTGGCCGAATCGCGCACCGCGCTGTTCGCCATGTTCCTGCAAGCGGCCGGCGCCGGCCTGATCATCGGCTTCATGGCGCTGTTCAAGATCCTGTTCTCGTACCTGCGCGCAGCGCCGCTGGTTGAAACCTTTTTGTTCAGCATGAACTATTCGCTGGGCTTCGTCTTCATCCACCTGCTGCATTTCACGGTGGCGACCAAGCAGCCGGCCATGACCGCCTCGCGCATTGCGGCCGGACTGCAAAGTAAAGATGGCCGGAACATTGACCTCGACAGCATGGTAGAGCTATGCAACAAGGTCTTGCGCACCCAGATCATGGCCGTGCTGGGCAACCTGGCCACGGCGATTCCCACCGCCTGGCTGATCGCCATGGCGTGGCCATACCTGACCGGCCACCACCTGGTGAGCCAGGGCAAGGCGATGCACCTGCTGGCCGACATCGACCCGATCCACGGCCCCAACCTGCTGTACGCGGCCGTGGCCGGCGTCTGCCTGTTCCTGGCCGGCCTGATTTCGGGCTACTACGACAACAAGGCGCTGTACACGCGCTGGGCGCAGCGCATTGCCCAACTGCGCGGCCTGCGCTGGCTGCTCGGTCCGGCGCGGCTGCAGCGCTTTGGCACCTACATGGAGAACAACCTGGGCGGGCTGATGGGGAACTTCTGCTTTGGCATCATGCTCGGCGTGATGCCGCTGCTGGGATTTTTGCTGGGCCTGCCGCTCGATATCCGCCACGTGACTTTCTCGTCGGCCAACTTCGCGACAGCAATGGTTGGACTCGATTATCATGTCAGTTGGCAACTGGTTGTCACTTCGGTAGCAGGCTTCCTGGCGATCGGCGTGGTCAACCTGATGGTCAGTTTCGGCCTGGCGCTGTGGGTGGCGCTGCGTTCGCGGCAGGTGCGCTTTACCCATGGCTGGCGCCTGACCAAGGCGTTGGTCAAACGTTTTTTCCGGGGACCGGTGACTTTCCTCATCGGTGCCAGGGCAGTCCCCGCTTTAACGTTCGATGAACCGCAGTTACTGGAGAAAACACCAAAATGAAAGCGACCAGCTTGCGACTCTGGCTTCCCGCCTGCCTGATGTGCTGGGGTTTGCTGGGCGCTTGCGCGTCGCTCCCCAATGTCAATGAACTGGGCGCGCGGCTCGACACCGCCGACACGCCGAGCGTGCACGGCAAAAATGGTGAGCTGAGCGCTGCCCGTACCAAGGCCCTGTTCGCCAAGCGCTACGCGAAGAACACGCTCGACCTGCAACAGCAGGCCGCGCTCGAGGAAGCGGCCACCGGCGTGCCGCTCATCGCCGGCAACAAGACCACGCTGCTGTTCGACGGCCCGCAGACCATGAGCGAAATGCTCAAGGCCATCCAGGGCGCGAAGAACAGCATCAACTTGGAAACCTATATCTTCGACCAGGACGGCATGGGCATGAAGTTCGCCGACGCCCTGATCGAACGGCGCCAGGCCGGGGTGGCGGTCAACATCATCTACGACAGCGTGGGCACCCTCGGCGTGCCGAAGGAATTCTTCCAGCGCATGCGCGACGCCGGTATCAGCCTGCTGGAATTCAATCCGGTCAATCCGGCCAAGCTGTCCGGCGAAAGCTGGAAACTCAACAGCCGCGACCACCGCAAGGTGCTGATCGTCGATGGCCGCATCGCGTTCACGGGCGGCATCAACATCAGCGGCACTTATTCCAAGAGCTCGCTGTTCCGTTCGCGTAACAAATCGTCCAAAAGTGAAAACGACGTCGGCTGGCGCGATACCCACATCAAGGTCGAGGGACCTGCGGTGCAAGCGTTCCAGTACCTGTTCGTGCGCCAATGGACCGCGCAAGACCGCGCCGACCTGATCGACGCCGACTTCTTCCCCACTCCCTTCATCGCCGGCGACAAGGTGGTGCGCGTGCTCGGCAGCGACCCGGGCGGCCAGTTCGAAATTTTCAAGGCCTACAACCTGGCGATGCAGGAAGCGAAAAAGACCATTCACATCACGTCTGCCTACTTCGTGCCGGACAAGCAGACCGTCGAAGCGCTCAAGGCTGCCGCCAAGCGCGGCGTCGATGTCAAGCTGGTGCTGCCGGGCGTGTCGGACAGCGGCCTGGTGTTTCACGCAGGACGCAGTTTTTACGATGAACTGCTGGCATCGGGCGTGAAGATCTACCAGCTCAAGCTGTCCGTGCTGCACGCCAAGACAGCGGTGATCGACGGCAAATGGTCCACGGTCGGTTCGACCAATATGGATACCCGCAGCTTCCTGCACAACAGCGAATTGAACGTGGTGGTGCTGGGCGAGGCGTTCGGCAACGAGATGGAGCGCGCGTTCCAGGAAGACATCCGCGACTCGGTGCAGATCACGCTGGAAAAATGGCGCGACCGGCCATGGCTCGACCGCATGCAGGAGTGGGCGGCGCAGTGGACCAATTACTGGCTGTAAACGCTACGAGCGTTTTTTCAGCCACCACCAGGCGATCCCCAGCACCGCCGCGCTGACTGCGGCCTTGCGCACCACGCCGCGCGGATTATGGCGCCATGCCGCCGGCAAGCCCGTTTCGCGCAGCAGGTTGGGCACGTGACCGTCGCGCAAGTCTTCGACGATGCCTTCCACGGCATCCACCCGATCGGCCAGCAACAACAGCAGCCAGTGCCGCAGGTCGTTCTCGGTGCGGCCGAATGCGCTGCGGCGGATCGCGCCGCTCACGCCGCGTGGCGGCGCAGTGGTGCCATACACCGGGGTGATCGCCGGCCGTTCGGGCGATACCAGCACTTCTGTCGCGCCGTGTTGTTGCACAGGCGGTGACACCGGGCCGTCGAGGCGGGCCGGCATGCGTTCCATCGGCACCGCTGGCCGGTTGGCACGATCGAGGTCGCTGCCCCAGCCGGGAATGTCATCGCGCCGCATCACGGTACTTTCCAAAAGTTGATCAGGCATGAGTCGCTCCTTAGCTGGTAGCACCGGACGGTATCAGGACCGTCTTGATGCAGTTGTCCAATTTGCTGGAAAAGATCTGGTAGGCATCGGCCACGTCGGCCAGCGGCACCCGGTGGGTAATGATCTGCTTGGGATCGAGATGACCGGCGCGGATATGCTCGAGCAAGCGGGGCAGATGGCGCCTGACGCTGGCCTGGTTCATGCGCAAGGTCAGCCCCTTGTTGAGTGCATTGCCGATCGGGACCGCATTGAAGGTGGGACCATACACGCCGACGATCGAGACGTTGCCGCCCTTGCGCACCGAGTTGATGGCCCAGTGCAGCACCGTTGCCGAGCCGGCTTGCAGCATGGTGTAGCGGCCGGTCAGCGACTGCATGGCGTTGCCTGCCGCTTCGCAGCCAACCGCATCGATGCACACATCGGCGCCGAGCCAGTCGGTCATCTTCTTGATGTGCAAGGCCATGTCCTTGACGTCCTTGAAATTGACCACCTCGCACTGGGCATAGCGGCGCACGAAGTCGAGCCGGTAATCGACGTGATCGACCACGATCACCCTGCCCGCCCCCATCAGCCAGGCAGACTTGGCGGCAAAGATGCCGACCGGGCCGGCGCCGAACACCACGACCGTGTCGCCGGCGCTGATATCGCCCATCTCGGCAGCCTGGTAGCCGGTAGGCACTGCGTCGGTCAGCAGCACCGCGTCGTCATGGTCGATGTCGTCGGGGATTACCATGGGACCCACGTCGGCCATGGGCACGCGCACGAATTCGGCCTGGCCGCCATCGTAGCCGCCGGCGGTGTGCGAGTAGCCGTAGATGCCGCCCACGGCGGTCGCTTCCGGGTTCACGTTGTGGCAATTGCCGTACAGCTCGCGCTCGCAAAAATAGCAGCTGCCGCAAAAGATATTGAACGGCACCAGCACGCGGTCGCCGATCTTGAGCTTGCGCACCGCGCTGCCGATCTCCACCACTTCGCCAACGAACTCGTGGCCGAAGGTGGAACCGACCCGGGTATCGGGCACCAGGCCGTGGTACAGGTGCAAGTCCGATCCGCAAATGCAGGACCGGGTAACGCGCACGATGGCGTCACCGGGGTGCTCGATCTCCGGGTCGGGCTTGTGGGCGGCGCGGATGCGATAGGGACCGCGATAATTCATGGCCAGCATGGAACCTCCGTAAAGTTCACATATTGGACCCATGGTTTCACAATCGTGGTGACCGCATCTGTTAGCCATTTCACATTGAATGCCCGATTGCCTGGATCTGGCGCTGGCCGCCATCGACAAACAGTTCGATGCCGTTGACAAAGCTGGCGTCGTCCAAGGCCAGGAACACTGCGGCCTTGGCGATCTCGTCCGGCTCCGCCACGCGGCCGCACGGAATCACGCTGGCCAGGTGATCGCGGATCCAGTGCGGGCGAAGGCGCGCACGGCTGCCTTGGACGCCGCATACACGCTGAACGCCTCGGTGCCACCACTGGCTGCGGTCGAGCCGGTCAGGATCACCGACGAACCCCGCCCTCGCCGGTCAATGCCGTGTACCCGATGCAAAGAATGGTGCCACGGTGCGCGACCGTGTTCAGCGATTTCATCGCCGCGCTGTTTGCAGCAACGCCGGGGCTCAATGGTGTTGCCATTGTTTGCAGCACTGGAGGCTCAGGCCACCGCCGTGGTATGCCAGGCCTCGCCGATGCGCTCGAAAATTTCGGTTTGCGCCGGCTCGAACGTGGCCGTGCCATCGACCCAGCTGTAGCGCACCACTTCGATCTTGTCGCTGTGCACGCGGATGACGTTGAACGAGTTCGACTCGCCGCGGCCCCGGGTGGACGTGGCCGTGCCGGCCTGCACCACCAGCGCGGCATAGCCGGGCAGCTTGTAGCGATCGGTGCTCAGGCCGGCGCTGCTGGCATGGAAGTGGCCGGCCAGCAGCAGGTCGACGCCGCACTCGGAAAACGCCCGCATCGCCATCGGCGCGCGGTTGACCAGGTCGTCCTTGTCGAAGGTCTGCGGCAGGTCGAACGGGTGGTGCGTAACGACGATGCGGGTGACATCCTTCGGCACCGCGCTCATGCGCTGGCGGATCAAGGCCACCTGCTCCGGGTTGACGCGGCCGTCCTTGATGGTGAGCGAGCGCGCCGTGTTCAGCCCCAGTACGGCGATCTCGTCATCGACATATTCGGGCGTCAGGTCCAGCGTGACGTAGCGCAGGTACCGTCGCAGCGGCGTTAAAAAACGGCTGGCGACGTTGTAGAGCGGGATGTCGTGGTTGCCGGGCACGACGATCTGCGGGCCGGGCAAGGTATCGAGAAAGGCCCGCGCGGCGATGAATTCTTCGGTCTTGGCGCGCTGGGTCAGGTCGCCGGAAACCACCAGCACGTCCGGTGCCAGCGAGGCCACCAGCGTGCGCAACGGGTCCAGCAGTTGCTGATCGACGCGGCCGAAATGCAGGTCGGATAAATGAACGATGGTGCGCATATCAATTTCCTCGCGTGATGGTGCGGCCGGGCGCGATCACGCTCAGCGCGCCGGCGCGCGAGCGGTACTTGAGCGGTGGCTTCATTTCAGTGACTTCGCCGTCGGTGGCCACGCGCAGGTGGCGGTGGCGGGTGTCGATTTCCAGCTCGGTGGCGGTCAGCACGTCGAAATCGCGCGCCTCGGACAGGCGGTTGAACAGCGCGTGGATGGCGTAGCGAAACAGCGCCAGCCGGGTGGGCTTTTGCGCCACGTACATGACCAGCTTGCCGCTGTCGAGCCGCTCGCGCGCGCCCATGGTGAAGCCTTGCAGGTACTCGTTGTTGCCGATGAAAACGAAGGGCGTGCGGCGCAGGTGTTCTTCGCCATTGATGGTCAGCCGCACCCGCATGAACGGAAAGCGGCGCAGCACCACGAACAGCGCGCGGCCGAATGCGTGCCACTTGCTGCGGCCGAGTTTTTTTTGCTGCTCCTCGCGGTCGCGCACCAGGTCCGGGTAGATGCCAAGGCTGGAATTGTTGAGGAAGATGCGGCCATTGACCTCGCCCACGTCCACCCGCAACGGCTTGCCGGTGACCGCGTGGGCCACGGCCTCGTCGAGGTCGAGCGGGATATCGAGATCCTTGGCGAAATGGTTGAGGGTGCCGAGCGCCAGCACGCCCAGGTGGGTGTCGGTGCCCACCAGCTGCGAGGCCACGCAATTGATGGTGCCGTCGCCCCCGCCTGCCACCACGACCGTCACCTTGTCTGCCACGGCGCGGCGCGCGCGCTCGATCATCTCCGCACCGCTCTTGGCCAGCAGGATGTCCGGCTCGACACCGTGGCGACGGAATTTTTCCGCCAGCGCAGCGGACCAGCCGCCGCAGTAGCCGAGACCGGCGCTGGCGTTGATGATGACGACTATCGAATTGAGCACGCAGTTCCTTACATAATTCCGTTGGCTGCAAGCGAACGCGCTTCGCTACGGCGGCGCAGCGTGGAGATGGCGGTAATACAGATCGTCAACCAGGCTGCGCTGCTTGCCATCGCGGCCAGCACATCGCTCAAATAGTGCGCGCCGAGGTACACGCGACTGAATGCCACCAAGAATATCATCAGCATGCAGAATGCCGCTGTTGCCAAACGCACACTCCAGCCCTTGCAAGCGATCATGATGTAGCAGGCCAGCACGCCGTAGAACAGCGTGGCCGCCGCCGTGTGTCCGCTGGGGAAGCTGTAGGTGGACAGCGTGACCAGCGGCTCCTCGAAGAACGGCCGGCTGCGCTGGAACACCTGCTTGAGCACCACGTTCAGGATCATGCCCGGCAAAACAGTCACGCCCAGCGCCAGCAGCCAGTAACGCTGCTGGCGGCGCCACAGGTAATAACCGAAAGCGCCCACCAGCACGATCATGCCGCCCACCTTGTGCACGAAGGAAATGAACAGCATGAAGCTGGTGTACGGCTCGACGTGGTTGGCATTGAACCAATGGGCGATTTGCAAGTCCAAGACCGTGATGGCGTCCTGGTCAGTCACCTCGTCGGTGATCTGGCCGAAGATGGCGACCGAGACGATCATGATCAGCACGCCCAGGGTCAGGTGCAGGCCGAACTGGCCGCCCGGAGTCAGTCTTGCCCCCATAAAACGTAAGAGTTTGCTAAAAATTTGGTGCCTCCGCGTGGGTCGCCGTAGAAGTTGGCGTAAAAATCACAAAACAACGAATTTACTGTTTATTTACACAGTACCTGTTTATCCATACAGTAGTTATGCTATTCTGAACTCCTCGTTAAACACATCGCCCTAAAGGAAATGTCATGATCAACAGCAGCCTCAGCTCCCGTTTCGGTCTCGAATACATGCCAACCTCGTTCACGGTTCGCATGGGCAAGCGCGAATTGCTGGTCTGTCGTGACTTCCGCAAGCGCTTCTATGCGGTCAACCCGGTCATCGAGTGCGACACCGGCGTGCAAGCCGGCCACCTCGAGATCCTGCTGTGCCGCCGCTGGCTGCTCATCATGTCGAAGGCGCACTAATGGTTGCTCTAGCAGTTGTCGGTACCAGTTGCCCGATCCAGTCGCCCGATAGCCCGGCAGATGCCGCCAGCTCCCAGGCGCTCCTCACCTGGATCTGGCAACTGGCCCACCGTCAAACGCCTAAGTGAAACACTGCATCCATGTTAACTGTTTTTCCGCGCAGCACAGTACAGCTCGCCCCGGCTTAATGGTCTTCTAAGCCTTGCCGCACTGTTCACGCAGAAAATCCCGCAAGGCCAGCACCGTCGGCGACACCTGCGACCGGTGCATGCACACCATGTGCAGCGGCGTCGGCTCGCCGGCCACGTCCGGCATCAGCACCACCAGCCGCCCGGCGCGGATATCAATGCTCACGTCCAGCCGGGATTTGTAGGCGACGCCCACCCCGGCCACGGCCCAGCGCCGCACCAGGTCGGCATCGTCGGCACTGCGGTCGCCGTGGACCTGCACCGCCACCGGCGTCCCCTTGGCGGGCGCGCCGTGGGCCGGATAGAAATTCCAGCGGTCATGGATCACGTCGTCGAGCATGAAGCGCAGGCAGTTATGGCGCGACAGGTCGCGCAGGTCGGCCAAGGCGCCGTGGCGCCGCACGTAGTCGGGCGACGCCACCAG
This sequence comes from Duganella sp. 3397, assembly GCF_031456625.1. Classification (NCBI taxonomy): domain Bacteria; kingdom Pseudomonadati; phylum Pseudomonadota; class Betaproteobacteria; order Burkholderiales; family Oxalobacteraceae; genus Duganella; species Duganella sp. 3397. The sequence goes on along the minus strand of NZ_JAVDVB010000005.1, from coordinate 38,353 downwards.
CACCCGGCGGTTGTCGGGCGCCAGCGGCAGCGCGATCAGGTTGGAGTCGTCCTGCACGCCGTAGCGGATGGCGATGTCCACCGGCTGACGGTACAAATCCGACAGGCGGTCGCCTACGCTGAGCTGGTAACTCACCTTGGGATACAAGGCCTGGAACTGGTCTAGCCAGCCCACCAGCATATTGCGGCCCAGATCGGACGGCATCGAGATTTTCAGCACGCCACCGAGGGTTTCCTTGCCTTCGATGACAGCATCGTGGCCGTCCTGCAGCGCGCGCAGCGCTGCGCGTGCGTGGCGCAGGTAGCGTTCGCCTTCGTCGGTCAGGCGCAGTGAGCGCGTGGTGCGGGCGAACAGGCGTATGCCAAGCTCACCTTCCAGCCGTTTGACCGCTGCGCTGGCCAGCGCCGGCGAAATCTCCAGCTCGCGCGCCGCCGCCGACAGGCTGCCCCGCTCGGCCGTGCGCACAAACACCATCAAATCGTCGAGTCGCAGCACTATCTTCATTTCCTTGAAAGTGTTTCAGCCAAATGGCTCTTTTTCGCGTCCGCGAAATAAATGATCATACGCTGACTTAATCTCAACGGAGTTCCCATGAAAGCCATCGCCTACCGCCAGTCCCTGCCCATTACCGACGCCAACGCCCTGCTCGATATCGACCTGCCCGCCCCGCAAGCGCAGGGGCGCGACCTGCTGGTGGCGGTCAAGGCCATTTCGGTCAACCCGGTAGATGTCAAAATCCGCGCCAACGCCCCGCCTGCCGATGGCGCCGCCAAGGTGATCGGCTGGGATGCGGCCGGCGTGGTGCAGGCGGTCGGCCCCGACGTCACCATGTTCAAGCCCGGCGACGAAGTCTGGTACGCAGGCGACCTCACCCGCCCCGGCACCAACAGCGAACTGCACCTGGTGGACGAGCGCATCGTCGGCCACAAGCCGCGCACGCTCGACTTTGCACAGGCGGCCGCGCTGCCGCTGACCGCCATCACTGCGTGGGAATTGCTGTTCGAGCGGCTGCAGGTCAGCCGCAACGGTGACAACGGGGACAAAGGTGTCATGGGTGTCACCGGCGTCACCGGCCAATCGCTGCTGGTGATCGGCGCGGCCGGCGGGGTCGGTTCGATCCTGGTGCAACTGGCGCGCCAGCTGACCGGCCTGACCGTGATCGGCACCGCTTCGCGCGACGACACGGCGCAGTGGGTGACCGAACTGGGCGCCCACCACGTGATCGACCACAGCAAGCCGCTGAATGAAGAAATCGCCCGCCTGGGCCTGCCGCCGGTGACCTATGTAGCCGGCCTGAACCAGACCGACCACCACTGGCCGGCGATTGCCGAACTGGTGGCGCCGCAGGGCAAGGTAGCGCTGATCGACGACCCGGCTGCCATCGACGTGCGCCTGCTCAAGCGCAAAAGCGTATCGCTGCACTGGGAATTCATGTTCACCCGCTCGATGTTCCAGACCGACGACATGGCGCAACAGCATCAACTGCTGAACGACGTGGCGCAACTGGTCGATTCGGGCGTGCTCAAGACCACGCTGGGTGAACGGTACGGCGCCATCAACGCGGCCAATCTCAAGCGCGCGCACGCGCTGATCGAGAGCAACCGCGCCAAGGGCAAGATCGTGCTGGAAGGGTTTTAAGAGGCTGAGCCCGGAACCACACTGGCGGCGTTAAGCCGCCCTCGCCTCTTGGGGTCGGACCCCGGCGGGATCCGACCCCGGTTGGCTGTGCGGGCTTTGCTCCGGCCGCGACTGCTGAGACTGCTGCAACAGCGCCAGCACCCGGGTATCGTGCGCCACCAGCGTCTCTTGCATGGTGGCGGCCTGCACACAGGTTTGCTCGATCACCGACAGGAACAGGCGTTGGCGCCGGTTCAGCTGCGCCGACTGGTAGCCCAGCTGGCCGAACATGGTGGCGATGTCGATGCAGTAGGCACGCAGCTCCCACATGGTCTGGCGGGTGGCGTCGATGTCGTCGTGCATGGCGTGGTCCAGGTCGATGAACTCGAGCCGGGTGCGCGAGTCCTGGTCGGCTGCGCGGATGGCCGGCAGCCACGACTCGAACTTGCGCGCGATGCGCCGCATGCGGGCGATTTTATGGTCGAGCATGCGGCAGTAGTGCCAGCTCAGCCACCAGACCGGCAGGCGCGACATCCAGCGCGGCAGGCCGGACGTGTGCAGCGAGTGTTCGAGTTTTTTAACGGCGGCAATCAGGTGGCGGGTGCTGTCGCCGACAGGAACGGTGGTCATGGTTGTGGCTCCGATAGCAAACGAAACCCCACCATAGCCGTCTGATCAAACAATCTATTTGATACCGATTAAACTTTGCGCAAATTTACACGGCAGCTACATGGCTTTTTTGCGCAACATGGCTTTGATACCACGCAGTCCCTGGCGAATGCGCGCCTCGTTTTCGATCAGCGCGAAGCGCACGTAGTCGTCGCCGTATTCGCCGAAGCCGATGCCGGGCGAGACGCACACCTTGGCCTCGGCCAGCAGCAGCTTGGAAAATTCCAGCGAGCCCAGGTGCCGGTACGCTTCCGGTATGCGGGCCCAGATGTACATCGAGGCCTTCGGTTTATCCACCGGCCACCCCGCCTCGCACAAGCCCTTGTGCAGCACGTCGCGGCGGCCCTGGTACATGGCGCGGATCTCTTCCACGCAGCCCTGGTCGCCTTCGAGCGCGGCAATCGCGGCCACCTGCACCGGCGTGAAACTGCCGTAGTCATGGTAGCTCTTGATGCGCGCCAGCGCCGCCACCAGCTCCTTGTTGCCGACCATGAAGCCGATGCGCCAGCCGGCCATATTGTAGCTTTTGCTCATGGTGAAAAATTCCACGGCCACGTCGCGTGCGCCCGGCACCTGCATGATCGACGGCGCCAGCCAGCCGTCGTAGGTGATGTCGGCGTAAGCGAGGTCGTGCACCACCAGGATATCGTGCTGGCGGGCCAGCGCCACCACCCGTTCGAAGAACTCCAGTTCCACGCACTGCGCGGTGGGGTTGGACGGGAAGCCGAGGATCATCATCTTCGGCTTGGGGTAGCTCTCGCGCACCGCGCGCTCGAGCTCCTCGAAGAAATCGACGCCGGGCGTCATGCGCACCGAGCGGATATTGGCGCCGGCGATCACCGCGCCCCAGATGTGGATCGGGTAGCTGGGGTTGGGCACCAGCACGGTGTCGCCAGCGTCGAGCGTGGCCAGCATCAGGTGCGCCAGGCCCTCCTTGGAGCCGATGGTGACGATCGCTTCCGAGTCGGGATCGAACTCGACGGCGTAGCGGGTCTGGTACCACCTGGTAATCGCCCGGCGCAGGCGCGGAATGCCCTTGGAGGCGGAGTAGCCATGGGTGTCGGGCCGGCGCACGGTATCGACCAGCTTGTCGACGATGTGCGACGGCGTGGCGCCATCAGGATTACCCATCGACATGTCGATGATGTCTTCGCCACGGCGGCGCGCCGCCAGCTTGAGCTCGGCGGTGACATTGAAAACATAGGGAGGCAGGCGATCGATGCGCGAAAATTTGCGCGGAGTTTGGGTGTCAGTCATGGAAGTCTCACGTAAGCGCCCGGAACCGTCCGAGCGACGTCGATGCAATGTTGCACCGGAATCCATACTAGCCGAATTCTGAAGTTCAACGCAAGGTAGTCAGTGCCGAGGCTGCAACAATGCTGCCAATCGCCAGCCACTGGGTGGGCGTCAGGTGCTCGCCCAGCAGTACCATGCCGGCCAGTGCGCTGAGCGCCGGCGCCGCGCTGCTGAACATGCTGAAGGTGCGCGACGACAGGCTGCGCATCGACAACATCTCCAGCGTGTACGGCAAGGCGCTCGACATCACCGCGATTGCCAGCCCCACTGCCATGAAGGTTGGCGTGAGCAGCACCGCGCCCGACGTCCATGCGCCGAGCGGCACGATGAACAGCGCGCCGGCCGTCATGCCCCAGGCCACCGCCTGGCCGCCGTGCATCACCGACACGCGCTTGCCGAACACAATGTACAGCGCCCAGCACACGGCCGCCCCGGCCGCATACGCCACGCCGACCGGGTCGAGCTGATCGACCTTGCCGTGGATCGGCAACAGGAAGTACAGGCCCAGCACCGCCAGCGCCACCGCCGCCAGGTCGCGCGGCCGGCGCGAGGTCCACACCGCCACCGCCAGCGGCCCGGACACTTCGATGGCCACCGCAATGCCCATCGGAATATGGCTGAACGACCGGTAGATCAGCAAATTCATCAGGCCGATCACGCTGCCGTACACTGCGACGTTGCCGGCCTGGCGCCAGGTGAGCGGCACCCGCCACGGCCGGAAGATCGCCATCATCAGCACGGCGGCAAAGCCGATCCGGTACGCGGTCACGCCCTCGACGCCGACCAGCGGAAACAGGTACTTGGCCACGGCCGCGCCGGCGTTGAGCGAGACCTGGCTGGCCAGCAGCGCCAGGCCGGCCAGCACCGGGCTGCCGGGGGTGATGGATTTTTCTGTCGTCATCGGTTTTCGCCTGTTGCGTGCGTCCAGCGGTGCAGGCGCGCCCTGCCGGAGGCAGCGGGCCCGGTTGCATGATTGATCGTCATCATCTGGCCGACAATTCCAGCGCCAGCGCGACCGGCCCGCCCGGCGCCACCTTCACATCTTCAGGCGCACCGGCCTTGACCGCCACGGTACCGGCACCAGCCAGCTTGAGCTGGGCGACGATGGCGGCGGCGCGGCGCGCAGCCAGTTGCGGCAAGGCGTCTGCCGCCAGCTCCTGCCGTTCGACCAGTTGCGCCTGCAAGGCTGCGTAGAAGGCGGACGGATCGGCCACCTGCGGTTCGCCCTGCACCAGCTTGCCAAGCCGCTGCAGCAGCGGCAGCTTGCCTGATGCGCCGCCGGCAGCGGCAGAGGCAGAAGCAGAGACCGCCCCGTTACCGGCAACCGGGCCACGATCGGCAGCGCCGCCACCGCCCGCCTGCTCCGCCGCCAGCTTCTGCTGCGCCAGCGCGTCCTTGCCAAAGCGTTCGGCATACAGGTCGCGCAAGGCGGCGCGCAGCTTGCGGCCGCCGAGGTCAAGCGGGCCGGGCTGCTCATCGGCTTCGACCCGCACGCCGGCGCGCGCCAGCACCGTGCGGCGCAGCGCCTGGGTGCGCAGGGCCAGGCCGTCAGCCGTTTGGCTGTAGCGGGCCGGCACGGCCAGCGCCAGTTCCGGCTTTTTCGCCAGCAGTTGCGCCACCTGCTGCAATTTTTCGCGCTCGGGCGGCAGCAGGCGGTCGCTGCCGGCATCGAACTCCACTGCCTGCAAACGCTCGCCATCGACACCGAATAAACGGCCCAGCGCGCTGAACGGCGCCGTCACCGCCCGCGTCATGATGTTGCCGACAGCCTTCCACAGCACCGCGCCATAGCTGAACTGCGGATCGTCGAGGTTGCCCGAAACGGGCACCCCGAGATCGATGCGGCCGTCGGCGTCCTTGAGCAGCGCCAGCGCCAGTTCCAGCGGCAGCTTGAGCGCGTCGGGACTGTCGATCCGTTCGCCCAGGGTCAGCTGGTCGAGCACCATGCGGTTGCTGCCTTGCAGCGCGCCATGCCGCACCTGGTAGTCGAGATCGAGCGAAACCTTGCCTTGGGCGATCTTGTAGCCGGCAAACTTCATGCTGTATGGCGAGGCCGATACCAGGTCGAGATTCTTGAACATCACTTGCACGTCGGTGTGGTCGGTCAGCGCAAAGGGATTCAACTGGCCGCGTATGCGCGCCAGGCCGTAATCGTCCACCCGGCCGTCGAGCTCGATCTGGGCGCGGACGCCGGGCCGGGTGGACAGGCCGGAGACGACGCCGTTCAACTCCACCACCGTGGCGGCAAACTGCGGTCGCAGGCTGAGGTCGGTGAAGTCGAGCTTGGCGTTTTCAACGCGCACGCGGCGCACCCGCACCGGGAACGGTTCTGCGATGGCTTCGGTACGCGTTGCAGGGAACCCAACCGGCCGCACGGTCACCGGAGCACCAGCCACCGATGTGGCCGCTCCTGCTGGCGCGGCTGTTGGCGCGGCTGTTGGCGCGGCTGTTGGCGCAGCGGCTGTTGCTGAGACGGCGGCTGGTACGCCAGCTGCCGGCGATGAAGTCGTCGGCGCGACTACCGGCCGCTGCACCAGCAGGCGCTGGGCGTTGAGGCTGCGGTCGCTGTTGATGATCAGGATGGCGTTCGGTTCGACCACGCGCAGCTCGGCCACTTCGAGCCGGTCCGGGCCCAGCGTGAACGCCACCTGGTCGGCGCGCACCGATTTCCAGTGCGCGAAGTGATCGCCATCGTGTTCGTTGAGCGCCAGCCGCGCCACCTCGAGCCAGCCGTCGTAGCGCAGCGCCGGCGCGACCTGGTCGGCGCCACTTGGGCCACTTGGGCCACTTGGGCCACTGCCGCCACTGGCGCCGGTGCGCAGGCGGCCGGCGGCCGACACGCTGCCATCGGCCACCTGGAGCTTGACGTGTTTGTCGAGCAGCGGCTGCAACGGCGCCAGCGCCAAACCGTTCAAGGCCAGCGTGGCATCGACCACGGCGCCGGCCGGCACGAACGATCCGCTGGCGGTCAACTGGCCGCCCTCGCGCAGGCCAACGCCGCCGTCGAACACGACCGGACGCTCGAGGTCGGTGCCGGCGTGCGCCAGGTTCAGGAAAAAATCTTCCAGGTGGACCTTGACGCCGCTGGCGGCATCATCGACCAGCGCGCCGAAACCCCGCACTTGCACCGACTCGATTACGGCGGCCCAGGGCTTGCCGGCCGGCGCCGAGCGCGCGACGCCAGTCTTGGCGCCGGTGTGGCCGCTGCTGCCGTTGCCGCTGCGGCGGTCGGTACCGTTGGTGCCGTTGCTACCGTTGCTGCCGTTGGTAACGTTGCTGCCGCCGTCAACCTCGGCGACAGTGACACTGTTGCCACCGCCGTCATGAGCGGGGTTGCCAGGGTTGACGCCATCGCCGCGACCAGTATCACGGGCGTCTGTCTGCCAACCCTCCAGCAAACGCAACCTGCCAGCCGCGTCCCGCGACAAATCGAGCTCGCCGCCTTCCGCGTAAAAACGTCCGACGCTGGCGCGCCGTGCCGCCAGGTCGAGCGCGCCGTCCTCGATACCGAGCCGCGCCACCGTTACCGGCGCAGCCGCGCCGTTGGCCAGCGCCAGCTGTTCCACGACCAGGCCAGCCTGATCGATGTCGAGCTGCACGCCGCTGGCGGCAGTACGCACGTGCAGGCCAAGGCCCAGCTTGATACGGTGCGCGTCCATCTTCAGCGCCGGCCTGCCGGCCAGTCCCAGCGCCACCCGGTCAAGCGTGATCGAAGCGCCGGGCAGGCGGGCGTCGAGCTTGCCGTCGGCGTAGGCGTAGTGGTAGGGCAAGGTAGCCGACAGCCGCCCCTGTGCCAGCGTTACCCCCGCCAACGTTTGCAGATACGGCGCCAGCCCCGGCAAGGCGACATTGCGCAGCACCAGCGCGCCGCTGCCGCTCAAGGGAGCAAGACTGGCCCGACCCTGCCAGTGCAGCTTGCCGCCGCGCCCGGCATCGGCGCTCAGCGTGTAGTCGCCGTGCTGGTTCGGCAGCGTGCTCAGGTTGTGCAGTTCGAAGGCGATCGGCGTGAAAGTGTCGTCGTAGCCGGCATGGCGGTCGTGCAGCGCCAGCTTGCCCTGCTCCAGCACGAAGTGCTCGATCACCAGGCGCGGCGCTGGTGCAGGCGGCTCTTCGGTGCGGTCGCGGTTGAGGGTGTCGATCAGGCGCGCGAGATTGAACGAGCCATTCTTGTCGATCGCCAGTTGCGCCGAAGGCGCCACGATGCGCACCTCGGCCAGGGTCCAGGCCCGGCGCAGCAGCGAGCGCCATTGCAACTCCACCGCCAGCGCACCCACCGCGAACAGCGGCGCGCCATCGGCTTCGGTCAGCACCAGGTCCTGCGCTTCGAGGCGCAAGGTGAATGGATTGAAACGCAGTGCGCCCACGCTGGCCTTGCGCTCGAGTCGGCTTTCGGCCAGCTTGGGCAACTGCGCCTTGAGCACCTGCGGCAGCACCCAGCCGCCCGCCGCCGCGTACAGCCCCACCGCGCCAGCCACGCCCAAGCTCCACCGCTTCCACCTTTTGCCCATCGCCCGCTCATCTATACAAAGTTGCAACAGCCGGCATTATATTCCCTGCCTGGCGCGATCGACCAGCAGGCCGCTGGCACGGGGGGCGAGAGCGACGTGATGACTGGCACCGTAGCGCCCGCCGAGTCCGCCAAGTAATTCGCGCAGGGCTTACAATACGAAAATCGCCGACTCGTGACGTAAAAAGCAACAGTATGCAAGCCCAACTCGAACCGTTCCACGCCATCGCCATCAGCCGCCTGGCCCACGCCCTCAAGGCGCAGGGCCGTTCCATTATCCACATGGAATTCGGCCAGCCGTCCACAGGCGCGCCGCCGGCGGCGATTGCCCGCGCGCACGCGGTGCTGGACGACGACGCCATGGGCTACTGGGAAAGCGCGCCGCTCAAGCAGCGCCTGGCGCGCCACTACCAGGAGCGCTACGGCGTGACGGTCGATGCCGAACGCTTCGTGCTCACTTGCGGCGCGTCGCCGGCACTGGTGCTGGCATTGAATTCGCTGTTTTCTCCCGGCGACCGCGTGGCGCTGACGCGGCCCGGCTACGTGGCCTACCGCAATGCCCTGAAAGCGTTGCACCTGCAACCGGTGGAAATCGCCTGCGGTCCCGAAGTGCGCTACCAGCTCACCGCCGCCGCGCTGGCCGCGCTCGAACCGGCGCCCGCCGCCGTGATCATCGCCAGCCCGGCCAATCCCACCGGCACCCTGATCGCCGCCGAGGAACTGGCCGCGATTGCCGAGGTGTGCCGCGAACGCGGCATCCGCATCATCTCGGACGAGATCTACCACGGCCTGAGCTACGTGGCGCCGGCCCAGACCATCCTGGCCTATGCGCCGGAGGCGCTGGTGGTGAGCAGTTTTTCCAAGTACTTCAGCATGGCCGGCTGGCGCCTGGGCTGGCTGCTGGTGCCGCCGGACCACGTGGCCCGTGCGCAGGCGTACTGCGGCAACCTGTTCCTGACTGCGCCGTCGCTGAGCCAGCACGCGGAGCTGGCCGCCTTCGACGACCTGGCCGAACTCGACAGCCACCTGCACGTGTACGCGGAAAACCGCCGCCTGCTGCTGGCCGCGCTGCCCGACCTGGGCCTGCGCGCCATCGCCCCGCCCGACGGCGCGTTCTATATTTATGCCAGCATCGCCCACCTGACCGACGACAGCCTGGACTTTTGCCAGCGCCTGTTGCAGGACACCGGCGTGGCCACCGCCCCGGGCATCGACTTCGACCCGGTAGACGGCCGCCATTTCTTCCGCATGAGTTTTGCCGTGTCCACACCGCAAATCGTCGATACCATCGCCCGCCTGCAGCCGTGGTTTGCGGCGCAGGCTGCCCGCTAAAATCTGATAAAAACAATGCGTAACAATGCATAATCTAACGACTATCACCCTGGCCGCGCTGCTCCTGGTACACCAGGGCGCCGGCGCGCAAGCCCCCTCCCCGCTCGGCGACGCCGCCGTCACGGTCATCGGTCCGCTGCAGTCCGGCACCGTCCAGATGGCCTGGAGCTACAAGGGGCTGGAAGCCGGTGTCGACACGTTCGAGCGCCTCAGCTCGCGACTGGCGCCGGGCGCTACCATGCGCTACAAGATGCCCAAGGGCATGCTGCCGCCCAAGGTCAAGGATGGCGTGACCGAAGACTCCAGCGCCGCCATCGCCGTCAAGGGCTGGTCGGTGCCGCTGCCGCTGGCGCCCGACCTGAGCTTTGTGCTGCCACCGAACGAGCGCGCCCGGTCCGACGGCGCGTACGTGGTGATGAGCCGGCGCTTTCCGTCAGGCCTGTACCAGCACCCGATCGTCTACGTGCGCACGCCCGACCTGCCGCCCAACGTGCTGCGCCTGGGCGACCTGCGGCTGGCGTGCGAAGTCCAAGTCAGGATCCTGAAAAAAGACATGTTGCGCGAACGCTTGATGCTCGACGCCAAGAGCTGGTTCGAAAAGGGCCCATGCGAGCGCGACGAGGGCAAGGTGTTCGACGCCCCCGCGCCGTACGACCGCATCACCTACACGGCCGGCTCGCGCCAGCAGGTCAACGCTGGCAATGGCAAGGACCTGGAATTCAACGCCCCGCTCGGCGACGGCAAGTGGCCCGACGATACCCTCATCACGTTCGAGCTCAACGGCGAACCGGCGCCGAAACCACTGGTGGCGGCCCGGCCTGTGCCAGCGCCAAAACCGTTCCCCATGCCGTTGGACCGCCCCCTGGTGTCATTGCCGCCCGAGTCGCTCGAGCCGGACCTGAGCCAGGAAGCGCTGTACCACCTCGAGGGCGAGGTCACCCCCGCAACAACGCATCCCTGAGCAAGCTCGGCACCAACCCGGTCCAGCGCTTGAACGAGCGGCGGAAGTTGGTGGCGTCGTGGAAGCCCAGGTACTGCGCGACCGCCTCGTTGTCATAGCCGCGCACCTGGAACAGGTGGATCGCCACGTGCGCGCGCACCTGGTCCAGCTCGGCCTGGAAGTGGCTGCCGTGGCGCGCCAAGTGGCGCTTGAAGGTGGCCGGACTGACGCCGAACGCGGCCGCACTGCCCTCCAATGTCGGCCCCAGCCGAATGTTATCGAGCAGGTAGTCGTACAGCGCCGTCAGCAGGCTCGGCACCAGTGCCGGCGCCTCGCCCGCCACATCCTGCAACGCCGTGGCTGCCGCCAGCGCATTGCCGCGGGGCCACGGCCGATCGAGCCACAGCGGATCGATCAGCATGGCGTCGAACTGGCAGTTGAAGCGCAGGTCGCTGCCCAGGTGCGCCTGGTGCTGTTCCACGTGCGCCGGCGCGCTGCGATTGATGCAGTAGCGCCAAGGCAGGCGCTCGCCGCCAAGCCAGCGGCACATGGCCGTGACGGCGGTCATGTGCATTTCCACCAGCGCCGGCAACTGGCTTGGCGCGCCGAAGCTGTCGGTCCAGTACAGCACGGCCATGCTGCTTTGTTCGCGCCAGCGCGGCGTCAGCAGCGGGCACAGGCGTGCATGGCCGGCGCACAGGATATCGAGTGCCTGGCGCAGGTTCTGCGCCTGTAGCAAGGCGTGGCTGAGCGCACCGTAGTGGCCGGGCAGCATTTGCTGGCCCAGCATAAAACTGGTGTCGCTGCTGGCCAGGCCGCGCATCACGTTGGCCAGCAATTGCAGGTATTGCTGCGGCGCCAGCAGCACGTGCGCGGCCGGCGGGTCGTCGTCGGGCAGGCCGGTGCCGCGCAGCAGTTGCTCACCGCCCAGGTCCTGGCTGCGCGCGTAGTCGAGCAGCAGCGCCGGCTGGTGGCGCGCGACGATGAACGACTCGCCGACCTGGCGGTAGGCGATCACGCTGAAGCGCCAGCGACAGCGGCCGCGTGTGTCGATAGAGGCGACTGCTGCCACTGATCGGACTGCGCCGACGATGCTGGCACAGCCTGCGCCGACGCCGCCAACATTCGCCCCAGTTCCGCCAGCAGCACGTCGGCATCGGCCTCCGCGCTGGCGCAGGCATGGCGCACGCTGATTGCAACTTGCCCATCCTTGGCGTGGTGGCGCATCTGCCCCACCATCGCCGCCAGGTGGCGCGCCATCGCTTCGGCCTCGGCCACGCCGGTGTCGGGCAGCAGCAGCGCAAAGCGGTCGCCGGCGTAGCGGCACAGCAGGTCGTCGTTGCGCAGGTTGAGCAGCAGCATGTGGCCCACCGCCTGCAATACGCGGTCGCCTTCGCGCTGGCCGAATTCACGGTTGATCAGGTGGAAGCCGTCGATATCGAGCAGCACCAGCGCGCAGGGCCGGCCTGGCCGCTGCGCCTGTTCGAGGCGGATCTGGCGGCGCAGGTAGTCGGCATTGGCCAGCTGGGTGATGCGATCGAACGCGCGGTGGTCGCGGAACAGGCGCTCGCGCTTTTGCAAATGCTCGTTGAGGCGGAACTGCTCGTGGCGCCAGTAATACATGCCGCAGGTCAGCACCAGCATGCCCAGCGGCACCAGCATCTCGAGCCAGTGGTCCCACCGGGCCGCCTTGCTGATGGCAAAAAATTCGTCCATGCAGTCGGCAAACGAGCCAACCATGATCATCGCCAGGCCGCCGGCCAGCAACCGCGTGACCAGGCCGCCGGGGCGGCTGCTCAGGGTAAACAACACCCAGCTGCCGGCCATGACGGCGGTGCCGCCTTCGCTGACGATGTCGGTCCACTTCCACATGTAGAACGGCTTGGCGATGCCCAGGGTGGCATACAGGACCAGGCAAGCGACCAGCGCCAGGCAGGAAGCGATCAGGGTGGAGCGGTGCAATTGCAGCATGGGGTTTTACCGGAACGTGGGTACTGCGGCGGCAGCTTAGCGCCCGCACATGACCGCCGTGTGACAAGGCTGCAGATGGGCAAATACACAACACCGCAGCGGGGATAGGTCATTACGGCTCACCGGTTGCCCGATGGCGAAGGTCGCGGGCCAAGACCTGCAGCACGCACGGATAGATTACCCATCATCAGCAGGCTGCGACAGGCGGCGAGCGCAAACCAGCGCAATCTGCGGCAGGTCAATCGAGCTCACCCGGCGCCGCCGCGCGCGCCATGGCGGCGCTTTTGCGCCCGGCCCGTCGCGGCCTGTCATGCAAGTGACATAAAGCATCCCTAGAATCCGCAGCGTTCACTCATCCACGCAATCCAATCCACGGTACGCCATGACAACCACTGCTCCTCACCTCTCCCCCCTTCCCCGCCTGAATGCCCTGACGCTCGGCGTGCTGGCCATGCTGGCCGGCCTGAGCTGCGCCAGCGCCCAGACCGCCGTGCCACTCGACGGCGCCAACGGCGCCAATGCTGCGCTGGTAACCGCCGCCAACAGCGTGGTCATCGCCGGTCAGCGCTCGAGCTTGCGCAACGCCATCGCCGCGCAAGAGAAGGCAGACAATATCGTGAGCGTGATCAGCAGCGACGACATTGGCGGACTGCCGGACAAGAATGCCGCCGAAGCACTGGCGCGCCTGCCGGGCGTGTCGGTGCAGCGCGACCAGGGCGAAGGCCGCTACGTGAGCGTGCGCGGCCTCGGTCCCGACCTGAATGCCGTCACCATCAACGGCGCGCTGGTGCCGTCACCCGAAGCGGGCCGGCGCGCGGTGGCGCTGGACGTGCTGCCGGCCGGCCTGATCCGTTCGCTGGAAGTGAGCAAGACCTTGACGCCCGACCAGGACGCCAACTCGCTGGGCGGCACCGTCGAGGTGAAAACCCTGTCGGCGTTCGACCTGCCCGGCAAGCTGTTGTCCGGTTCGATCGGCGCCAGCCGCGACCAGAACATCGGCAAGACCAGCCCCAACGCCAGCGTGCTGTTCGCCGACCGCTTCATGGACGGCAAACTGGGCGTGGCCGGCGGCATCAGTTTCGAAAAGCGCGAGTTCGGTTCCGACAACGTGGAAACCGGCGGCGCCTGGGAGGGTAACAACCCCGGTAAACTGGCCGGCGTGGAACTGCGCGACTACCTGCCCACGCGCGAACGCCGCGCCGCCGCCATCAATCTCGACTATCACGGCGACGAGCACAGCAAGTACTTCCTGCGCAGCTTCATCAGCGACTTCAGCGACGACGAAGTGCGCGACCGCCTGACCATCAGCAATGTCGCCGGCGGCAGCGTGGCCGAAGGCGCCACCGCCACCGCCCGTGGCGAACGCCGCCTGCGCCAGCGCAAGTACACCCAGACCATCAGCTCGGTCGTGGTCGGTACCGAGCAGAAGTGGGACCGCTGGAAGCTGGAAGTCTCGGGCGGCATCAGCCGCGCCACCGACGACGCGCCCGAGTCGATCAACGACGCCCGCTTCCGTGGCAGCAGCAACTTTGCCGGCGTGGGCTTTACCGGCACCGATATCCCCCGCCTGACCGGCCCTGAGTCGCTGTACGACGCCAGCAAGTACAAGCTCAACTCGATCGCCCTCAAACAAGGCGACGCCACCGACAAGGAACGCCATCTCCGCTTCGACCTCGGCCGCAAGTACGACCTCGGCGAAGGCACCGGCAAGTTCAAGTTCGGCGCCAAGATGAGCCGCCGCGAAAAGGACAACAATACCGAAGCGTGGTCGTACAGCAGCTCGCAGATCGGCGGCGCCAGCACTGCGCTGACCAGCTACATTACCGGCGACCAGCTTGACTTCAAACTGGGCCGCATCGGCAACGCCATCAACCCCGGCGCAATCCGCCAACTGGTGGCCGGCTTAAACCGTGCCAACGCCCGCGTGCTGGTCGATTCCACCGTGGACGATTACGGCCTGCACGAAGATATCGACGCCGCCTACCTGCAACACAGCTACGACCTCGACAACTGGCACCTGCTGGCCGGCGTGCGCGCCGAGCACACGCGCTTCAAGGCGGCTGGCACCAGCGTTAACGAGGAAGAAGAAAGCTTCACGCCGGTGCAGCGCCAGCGCTCGTACACCGACTGGCTGCCCACCCTGCAAGCCCGCTACGACCTCGACGGCAAAACCAGCGTGCGCGGCGCCTGGACCCACTCGGTAGTGCGCGCCAACTTCGACCAGCTCAAACCCGGCATCAGCCAATCGAGCGACACCGAAGCGACCATCGGCAACCCCGACCTGGCGCCACTGAAATCGACCAATCTCGACCTCGGCATCGAACGGGTGCTGGGCGACGATGGCGCGGTGTCGGCCTATGTGTTCCACAAGGACATCAAGAACTTCACCTACACCACCAACCTGGCCGGCAGCGGCGCCTGGGCCGGCTACACTTCGGCGATCACCTACGCCAACGGCGACCAGGCCAGCGTCAGGGGCCTGGAACTGTCGTACAACCAGCCGCTGCGCATGTTGCCGGCGCCATTCAACAACCTGGTGTTCGGCGCCAACGGCAGCCTGACCCGCTCGAAAGCCAACGTGGCCCGCTACGACCAGGCCGCCGGCGCCATGCGTGCACGCAGCATCCACCTGCCGGGCCAGTCGAACCGCGTGATGAACCTGATGCTGGGCTACGAACAAGGCCCGCTGTCCACCCGCATCGCCGTCAACTACAAGTCGCCTTACCTGCTGGAAATGGGCGACGACATCCTCGACGCCGGCCAGGACCGCATCGTGGACAGCCAGAAGCAGGTCGATTTTTCGCTGTCATACCAGCTGACCAGGCAAATGCAACTGAACCTGGAAGCGGCCAACCTGAACAACGAAAAGTACTACACTTACCTGGGCAGCAAGGCGTACAACGCCCAATACGAACAATACGGCCGCACCTACAAGCTGAGCTTGAAAGTCAGCCTGTTCTAAACCGGGAAGCGGCTCGCAATCCACCGCGAGCCGCCAACCGTAAAGCCGTCATCGCGTAACAGCGGACCGCCGCGCAAGCGGGAGTCCAATGCAGCCGGACAGCGCCAGCCGTCAACGCCGGCCGCCAGCCGCCGCCCCAAAAGCCGTCATCCCTGCGCAGGCGGGGATCCAATACCGAGCAAGCGCCCACGCGCCAACAAAAAAATGAAACCGTCACTCATCGCAATCGCCATCACCCTGGCCCTCACCACCGCAGCCCAAGCCGCCACCGTCCCCGGCCCCACCACCCACGCCCATGAACTGGCAGCCCTCCCCAACGGCAACTGGCTCGCCCTCGACAAAACCGCCCTGCGCCTGCTGGCCGCCGACGGCACCGAGCGCGCCCACCTCACCGTGCGCGCCAAGCACCTCGACACCCGCCCGCTCGGCAACAACACCCTGGCCGTGATCGTCGATGCCAACGCCGAGCAAGCCGTGCCCATCCTGGTCGATACCGCCGCTGGCACCCTCACCGCCCAGGCGCCGTTTCCCGCTCCCGCCTTCGGCATCGAAACCGCCTGCCTGTATCGCGACGCCCAGCAACTGGACCACCTGTTCCTGGTCGCCAAGGATGGCCAGGCCGAGCAATGGGTAATGAACGGCGAACAGCGCCTGCCGGTGCGCAAGCTGGCCCTGCCGCCACACAGCAAGCACTGCCGCGCGGACGATACCAGCCACCAGCTGCTGATCAGCGAAGAAGGCGCCGGCCTGTGGGCCTATAACGCCGACGCCGAAGGCGGCCCGCACCGCGAAGCGGTACTGCTGAAAAAACCGTACGGCACGCTGGAAAAAGGCGCGGGCGCACTGGCCATCCTGCCCGGCGGGGTGGCCGTGCTCGACGCCAAGGGCAAGCAGCTGCACCTGCTGCGCCACGAGACCGGCAAGTGGAGCGCCGTATCCGCCACCGACACCGCCATCAAGGGCGCCGAACAATTGGCAGTCACCACGACCGCCGACGGCAAGCTGCAACTGGCCATCGGCGGCGAGGAAGCGGCCGGCTGGCAAGTGCGCACGCCGGCGTGGAACGCCACCGCGCCCAAGGCCGATGGCAAGGCCATCATCATGCCGCGCGCGCAGACCGAACCGGTCGCGCGAACCGGCGACGCTGCCGACGATCCGGCCATCTGGCGCAACGCCAGCGATCCGCAAGGCGCGCGCATCCTCGGCACCAACAAGAAGCAGGGCCTGCTGGTGTACAACCTGCAAGGCAAGCAGTTGCAACTGCTGGAAGTGGGCCGCCTGAACAATGTCGATGTGCGCCAGGACGTCAAGATCGGCAACCGCCAGCTCGACGTGGCAGTGGCCACCCAGCGCGACGACAACAGCGTGATGGTCTTCACCATCGATGCGCAAGGCACGGTGGCCACCGCCGGCGCCTTCAATACCGGCCTCAAAAACATCTACGGCATGTGCTTGTACCGCCCGGCCGATGGCGGCGTGGAAGCGTTCATCAACGACAAGGACGGCACTTTTTTGCAATACCGCATCGTGGCCGATGGCGACAAGGTCAGTGGCAAGCTGCTGCGCCGTTTCAAGGTCGAGACCCAGCCCGAAGGCTGCGTGGCCGACGACCGCAATCATCGCCTGTTCCTCGGCGAAGAGCGGCGCGGCGTGTGGACCGTTTCGGCCAACGGTGACGCCCCGGCGAAACTGGACATGATCATGCCGGCCGGCCCGCAACTGGTGGCCGACGTGGAAGGCATGGGCATTTACCACGGCGCCAAAGCCGACTACCTGGTGGTATCGAGCCAGGGCGACAACAGCTACCTGGTGATGGACGCCAAGGCGCCCTACAAAGTGCGCGGCAGCTTCCGGGTCGGTTACAACCTAGCCGCCGGCATCGACGGCACGTCGGAGACCGACGGCCTGGAAGTGAGCTCGGCCAACTTCGGCGGCCCGTACGGCAACGGCATGCTGGTAATCCAGGACGGCTACAAGCGCCTGCCAGACGGCCCGCAGAACTTCAAGATGGTGGCGTGGGACGACGTCGCCAGGGCGCTCAAGCTCGACTGATTACGCGTTAAAAATTGTGGCGCAAGCCCAGGTTGTAAGCACGGTCGCCGCTGCCCGATTCGCTGTTGTTGGCGACCGTGTAGCCGGCGCCGTTGCGGTTGGAAATGCTGCCGTACGCGGTGTACAGGCTGGTGCGCCTGGACACCGGGTACACATAGCCAACGCCCCAGGTATTGGCGTCCTGGTTGAACGCGGTGCGGTCGTCCTTGTGCATCACCGACGCCATCACGGTGCCGGTGGCGAGCGGCATGGTAAAGCCGAGCAGCGCTTCGCGGCCATCGGTCGAGGCGGTCGGTGGCACGCCGCCATAAGGGTTGCCCGTATTGCCCAGCGGCGCGGCGTTAAAACCCTTGTCGATGCCGACCGCGGCAAACAGCTTGATGAAACCGAAGTTGTAGTTGGCCGCCAGCAGCTTGTTGCTGGCCGAGCCACGCAGCACGGCAGGCGCGGTTGGCGTGCCCACCACGTCGTTGTTCTTGTGGTTGTAGGCAAAGCGCACGGCCAGCGGGCCGCTGCTGTAGCCGAACGAGGTGCCCACCTGGCGGCCGGCAGACTCGCTGCCCGCCTGCTCGCCAAAGCTGTAGGCAACGTCGCCGTTCCAGCCCTGCACGGTGGGCGACGCAACCATCACCGTGTTGTTGGTACGGACATTGGTGCCCCAGTCGGGGAAGGTGTTCTTGATGGAGCCGGCGTAGCCGGTTGCAAACGGATCGGCCACCGCCACCAGCGTGTTGTGGTAAGGCGTGGTCTGGCGGCCCAGCATCAGGGTGCCGGCGCTGTTCTTCAGGCCGACCAGCGCCTGGCGGTTGAACAGCATGGTGCTCGAGGCCTGCATGCCAGTATCGAGGTTGTAGCCCGCCTCCAGGATGAAGAAGGCGGACAGGCCGCCACCGAGGTCTTCGGTACCCTTGAAGCCGATGCGCGAGGCCGCTGCCGGGCCGCTGGTGAGCTTGGTGACGTTGCCGTCGGCGCCGCCGCGTTCGCCAACGATGCCGATATCGGCGATGCCGTAAATGGTGACGTTCGATTGGGCGTGAACCGGTGCGGCTGCAGTAAAGGCTGAGGCAACCGCCAGGGCAGCCGAAAGATGCTTGTGATTCATGTGTCTCCTCTAGTTGTAGTGTGCGCCCCCCTCGCGCCGCTGCGCAGCAAAGTGTTCGATCGCCAGCAGGCGGAACGCGGTGACGGCGGGGTTTTCCTGGTCGGCGCGCCAGGCCATGCTCATCTCGGCTTGCGCCACCACGTTGTCGAGATGCCGGAACTCGACGTTGTCGTAGTGGAAGCGCTGGGCCGACGCCGGCAAGATCGACACCCCCAGCCCGGCCCGCACCATCGACAGAATGGTCGGGCTCTGGTCGATGTACTGCGTGATCTGCACGTGCACATCGTTGCTGGAGAAAATGCCCATCAACCGGTCATAAAAATACTTGCCCTGCACCGGCGAATGCATGATGAAGGGCTGGTCATTCAACTGCCTGAGTGCGATGCGCTCGTACGCGCACAGCGGGTGCCCCTTGGGCAACGCCACCACCAGCGGCTCCTCTTCCACCAGCTGCAATGTCAGCTGCTGGCGCGACGACACCGGGCGCATGAAACCGAGGTCGATGGTGTTGGCATAAAACGCCTCGATCTGCGCCACCGAGATCAGCTCGAACAACACCACGTCGATCTCGGGCAACGCAACCTTGGCAGCGGCCAGCAGGCCCGGGATCAGCTCGTAGCCGGCCGCGCCGGTGAAGCCGATGCGCACCCTGCCGGTCTTGCCCTGGCTGGCGCGGCGCACCGTGGTTTCGGCCTGCTCCGCCAGGTTCAGCAGGCGGGTGGCGTCGGCCAGGAATACCCGGCCTTCAGTGGTGAGCTTGACGGTGCGCCCCACCCGGTCGAACAGCTCCACGCCCAGGCTGTGTTCGAGCAATTGAATCTGCCGCGACAGCGGCGGCTGCGTCATGTTCAGCAGCGCGGCGGCGCGCCGGAAATTCAGTTCGGTCGCTGCGGCAACGAAGCAGCGCACCTGTCCCAGGTCTAGCATGGTGTGTCCTGTATGGCGTCAAAAGTCAGCCATGATAGCGAGAAACTGCTCCAGGACGGGTTCGCTCCACCTCTGCCTTTCGTCTCAGGTGGTCAGGCTGCCTTCCGGACGCTGCCCTGCCAGGCCCGCTGCCAGGCTGGCCAGCACCATCTCGCCCATGGCCGTGCGCGACTCGACGGTGGCGCTGGCGCGGTGCGCCTGCAAGACCACGCGGTCCATCGGGAACAGCGCTTCGGGCACGTTCGGTTCATCGACAAACACGTCCAGGCCGGCGCCGGCGATGGCGCCGCGCGTGAGCGCATCGACCAGGTCGCTTTCCACCACCAGCTTGCCGCGGGCGATGTTGATCAGGTAGCCGTCCTTGCCCAGCGCATCGAGCACGGCGGCGTTGATGATGCCCTGCGCCTTGTCGGCAGCAGCGGCCAGCACCAGGATGTCGCTGTCGCGCGCCAGTTGCAGCAGGTCGGGCACGAAGTTGTATGGCAACTCGGCGATGTGGCGCAGGTCGGTATAGGAGATCGGGCAGTCGAAGGCGGCGGCGCGCTGGGCAATCGCGCGGCCAACCTTGCCCATGCCAACGATGCCGACGCGCTTGCCGCTGAAGCGGCGCGACAGCGGAATCGCGCCCGGATGCGGGTTCTTCTGCCAGTTGCCGGTCTTCACAAACGCATTGCCCGAGCAAATCTCGCGGCACGAGGCCAGGATCAGGCCGATGGCCAGGTCGGCCACGTCTTCGGTCAGTGCGCCAAAGGTGGCGGTGACCGGCAGGTTGCGTGAGCGGGCAAATTCCAGGTCCACCGCGTCGGTGCCCACGCCGTTGACGGCAATCACTTGCAGCGCCGGCAGGCTCTCGATCATGGCATTGGTAATGCCGGTGTGGCCGCCGGTGATCACGCCCCGGATATTGGCGCCGTGCGCGGCCAGGTAAGCCGTCTTGTCCTGTTGCTCGAACAAGCGGTGTACGGTGTAGAGTTCGTTCAGCTTGTCGTTAATCGCTGGTACGAGGATCGGGTTCAGTTGCAGGACGTGTGGTTTCAATCGGGTCTCCCTGTTAGGCGATGGCAAGCATCGAGTTGTGAGCGCATCATGGGATGTTTTTTTTTGCGCGTCCAATCCCAAAACGCTATCAACTGATACACGGCCGGGAATGATTCAATTTGCGGATCACCTCATGTCCATAAAAGATTGGACGCGGTTCGGTACGGGTGGGAGGATTTGTGACCAAATAAAAAAACACCACTGGAGACATCTATGCGACAGCAATCCACCGCGAGCATGCCGGCAACACCTGTAACTGCAGCACCGCAAGAAGAAAAGAAGACCAATTACCGCTGGGTGGTGATGGGCCTGATTTTCTGCATCTGGGCCATCGCCTGCGCCGACCGCGCCAACTTCGGCATCGCCCTGCCCTACATGAAGAAGGAATTCCATATCACCAATACCGAAGCGGGCCTGATCGTCAGCCTGTTTTCGTTCGCCTACGCCATCGTGCAAATTCCGGTGGGCATGCTGTACCGCCGCCTCGGTGAAAAAGCCAGCGGCATTTTCCTGGCCGTGTGCATGGTGTTTACGTCGCTGTTTACCGCGCTGATGGCCACCACCACGTCGGTGCTGCTGCTCCAGCTGTACCGCATCGGCCTGGGCCTGTCCGAAGGACCGCTCGGCATCGGCTGCACCAACGTCATCAACCGCTGGTTTCCGCCGCAGGAAAAAGGCCTGGCGACCGGTTTGTGGATTGCCGCCTCCAAGCTGGGGCCATTAATGGTGCCGTCGGTGTGCCTGATCGTGATTGCGATCTGGGGCTGGCGCGAGATTTTCTACGTGTTTGCCGTGCCCGGTTTCCTGTTCGCGGTTCTATGGCTGCTGCTGGTGACCAACTCGCCGAGCGAGAGCCGTTTCTGCTCGCCAGCCGAGCAGCGCTATATCCGTGGCGAAGGCGCGCCAGCCGATGCTGGCAAAAAGCCGGCACCACGCCACCTGCGCAGCATGCCGCTGCTCGACGCCATCAACCGCACCCGCCGCGTGGAGCGCCTGCACACCATCGGCCAGGTCTTCACGTCGTGGAACATCATCGGCGTGGCGCTCGGCTACGGCTGCATGATCGGCATCACCAACATCTTCATGTCGTGGATCCCGACGTACCTGGTGACGGTGCGCGGTTTCGAATCGGTCAAAATGGGCTTCCTGGCCTCGGCGCCGTTCATCGGCGCGGTCACCGGCAACATGATCGGCGGCCTGATCTCCGACCGCCTGCTCGACGGCCGCCGCAAGCCGATGATGCTGCTCGGCGCCATCGGCACCACGCTCATGCTGTGCCTGCTGATCAACGCCCCCGACAGCGCCGTGTTCCTCGGCGCCACGCTGCTGATCTCGGGCCTGATGGTGGGCATCGGCTTTGCCGGCTATTCGGCGTACGCGATGGGACTGGTGAGCAAATCGACGTACCCGACCGCGTTCGGCATCGTCAACTTCCTCGGCCAGATCGGCGGCGCAGTGGCGCCGTTGATGGTGGGCATCTTGCTCGACCACTTCGGCTGGAGCAGCGTGTTCATGTACATGGTGGGCACGGCGCTGCTGTGCGTGGTGCTCGTGGCCAGCGTGGTGGAGCCGGTGGCGGAGCCGGAAGCGTAACAACCTCGGGGGTGGCGCACCAAGCGTGCGCTACCCCAAACCCGCATCGAACAAGCAGGCCTAACCTGACACTTTCTGATCCGTCAGGAGACAGCCATGCGCGCGCAACGCACCGATGGGGGCCTGCATGTCCAGGCGATTGCCGGTAGCCACGTGATTCTCTTCGGCTTCGACTGGCCCGAAGCGCGCGCCGGCCAGTTGCAAGGCTTCGCCATCCACCGCACCGACCACGAGACCGGCCGCGCCGACTGGCTCGAAGCGCAAAAGCGCTACGCCACCACCGATCCCGGCACCGGTAAAGGCACGCGCGTTTCCACCCGCAACCACCCGCTGCAAACCTTCCAGTGGGCCGACTACACGGTGCGCCCCGGCGTGGAATACACGTACCGCATCGTCGCGCTCGGCGGCACGCCCGCGGCGCTCACGGTGCTGGCCGAGGTGGCGGTGCCGGTGCGCACGATTACGCGCACGGCGTCGGGCCACGCCATCCACTTCAATCGCGGCGCGATTGCCGCCCAGGAGTATGCGCGCCGCTTTGCCAACCGCGCACCGGAGGACGTGCCCAACAACCAGGCCTTCGAATGGCTCAGCCGTGGCCTGTTCGAATCCCTGCTCGCCTTTATCGCCCAGGCCCAGGCCGGCGACGCGCTGCACGCCGCCATCTACGAAGCGCGCCACGCGCCGGTGCTCGACGCCCTGCGCGCGGCGCGCGAACGCGGCGTGGCGGTGCGCATCATCTACGACGCCAAGGAAAACGGCGACGACGACAGCCCCGCCTATCCGCGCGAAGAAAACATCGGCGAGCTCGACATGGCGCACCTGGCCGACATCGGCATCGCGCGCGAGAAAAATCCCGGCTACATCGCCCACAACAAGTTTATCGTGCTCTCCACCCAGGGCACGCCGCACGCCGTGTGGGGCGGCTCGCTCAATTGGTCGCAAAACGGTTTTTTTGGCCAGCTCAACACCGGCCACGAAGTATGGGACGCCACGGTGGCGCAGCAGTTTCTCGCATACTGGCAATTGCTGGCGGCCGACCCTGCCAGCGTGGCGCTGCGCGCAGCGATCACCACCGCTTTCCCGTTGCCGGCGCAATGGCCCGACGGTTGCACGCCGGTCTTCAGTCCGCGCAAGGAACGCGATGCGCTCGACCGCTACATCGCCGAAATCCATAACGCGGAGGCGGTGCTGCTCACGCTGGCGTTCTCGATCGACGACCGGCTGGGGCAAGCGCTCGTACCCGAGCATCGCGGCGTGCGCTACGTGCTGATGGACGGCCTGAAAGGCAACAAGAAGCAGGTGGAAAAGATCGGCCGCATCGTCAGGGACATTCGCGCTACCGAGAGCGGCCGGGTGGCAATGGGCGCCTACCTGCGCACCAATGCGCTCGACCAGTTTCTGCTCGAACGCAGCAACGCCATGGCCCAACACGTGCAATTTATCCACACCAAGTTCATGCTGATCGACCCGCTGGGCAAGCGGCCGCTGGTGATCAGCGGCTCGGCCAATTTCAGCCTGGCATCGAGCAAGCAGAACGACGAGAACATGTTGGTGATCGCCGGCGACCACGAAGTGGCCGACATCTACCTGGGCGAATTCATGCGGTCGTACACCCACTACGCGTTCCGCGACGCGGTGCGCTCGGCGATGGCGTCCGGCACCTTCTTTGCCAGCAACCCGCTGGTGGAAGATTGCAGCTGGGCACAGGCGTACTACGGCGCCGGCTTTCGCAGCAGGCAGCGCAACTATTTTTCGCGCAGCGCGGTGTAGGTAACGCCGTCCGCGAATCTCGTGCAACATCGTCCCGCGCGACCTGAAATCGCCGGGACCGTTAAACTTTCCGCTTCACAGGTCAAGTACCCTTCATCGTGAAGGCTGATGCTTTTCATTCCTCCTACATCATCGAAAGGCCCTACCTTGAACGAACAAAACCGCCGCATCCTGCTGGCCAGCCGCCCTGACGGCAAGCCCACCACCGACAATTTCAAGTTCGACACCGTACCAGTAGCCGAGCCGGGCGACGGCCAGGTGCTGCTGAAAATCCTGTATCTCTCGCTCGATCCCTACATGCGCGGCCGCATGAGCGCGGCCAAATCCTATGCCGCGCCGCTGGAAGTTGGCGACGTGATGGAAGGCGCCACGGTCGGCCGGGTGATCCAGTCACGCGACCCCGCGTTTGCCGAAGGCGATATCGTGCTGTCACATTCGGGATGGCAAAACTTTGCCGTCGCCGACGGCGCCACCCTGCGCAAGCTCGACCCGTCGGTCGCACCGGTCAGCACCGCGCTCGGCGTGCTCGGCATGACCGGCTTTACCGCATACGCGGGCCTGCTGACGATCGGCCAGCCCAAGCCGGGCGAAACCGTGGTGGTGGCAGCGGCAAGCGGTGCCGTGGGTTCGGCAGTCGGGCAGATTGCCAGGATCAAGGGAGCACGGGCGGTCGGCATCGCCGGCGGCGCCGACAAGTGCGCGTTCCTGCGCGACGAACTCGGCTTCGATGTCGCGGTCGATCACCGTGCACCGGACTTTGCCGACCAGCTCAAGGCCGCGTGCCCGAAAGGTATCGACGTGTATTTCGAAAACGTCGGTGGCCACGTGTGGGAGGCTGTTTTCCCGCTGCTGAACGAATTCGCGCGCGTGCCGGTGTGTGGCCTGATCGCGCAATACAACGATACGGCGCCGCCTGCTGGCCCGGACCGTCTTCCTGGCTTCATGCGCGAGGTGCTCAGTCGCAGCCTGAACGTGCGCGGCTTCATCCAGCGCGAGTTTGTTGATCAGCGGCCGGCTTTTTACAAGGAAATGGCAGGCTGGATTTCGTCTGGCCAGGTTCGGTATCGGGAGGATATTGTGGAGGGGCTTGATGCGGCGCCGGAGGCTTTCATGGGGTTGTTGGAGGGGCGGAATTTTGGGAAGTTGGTGGTGCGGATTGGGGAGTGATTGAGTGGGCTGTGCGTGAAAACGCAACGGACAAGAAAAAACCGCCTGATGGTAATGCCGTTAAGTTAAGCTGAAGTTTTAATTTTTTTTAGCATCGAAACGTCGTCCCCGCGCAGGCGGGGACCCAATTTGGCGGGCATTTTGACGAATTTCGTAGAACTTGGGTACCCGCCTTCGCGGGTACGACGGGCACGCTGAGCTTAACTTAACGGCATTACCGCCTGATGGCGGTTTTTTTCTGATCTGGCGGAAGCGGTGTAATGCGAATAATCAGCATCCAAGCCACGCGAGAACCACTTCTACATATCCGTACCTACAACGGTACCTACTCAAGCAAATACTCATACTTCTGCGGGAGCAATGCAAACTCGCCGTATCCTAAGTTCTCAAGACACAGTCCACTCCCATTTATGGATATCGGACCATACATCAGCAGAATTCGACCTATGCTTTCTTTTGAGATGCCCTTCTCAGACTGCATGGAGCCGCTCAGCTTTAAACAAAAATCGCCCACACCTGGCGCTTTATGCATGAGGGTAGTTTTCCACTTTCCTGACGTCCAGTATTGGTCGTACGCTTCAATCTTTCCAAAATACAGCCTCGCTACAGGATTTTGTTCAGCTATCTCATGCACACTCGAAAGAAGCTCTCTAAGCGGCACCGCATATTGCGCACCTGGCATTACGAAATATTTGTCAAAATTCTGGTCAAAATTTCGGCACATGCCGGCGATTGTTGAGATACGGCTCGGTAATAAGAAGGACTCTCCACGATGGCGTGAGATCGGGACAGAAGCAAGCGGTCCTTCAATGTCTTCGACTGGACCTTGATCATACTGCCCGGCTTCGACTCCTGTCCCTTCGGGTCTCTGCTGCATGAACTCGCTCAGTATGACAAGGCGCCCATCTTCTATGGCCTTGCGAGCATCCTCTTCAGTCTCATACCGCCGGCCCTCCGTCGGTTTAGTACGAATGCTGCAAGGCAATCTCACAGAGCGGCTGTGCGCGAAGAAGGCCGCCTTGCCAGCGGTGCTACGATCACGATTTTTAGGAGAACGAAAAAGAGGCGCATAGCACTCAGGACAAAATAATTGCCCTTCCATTTCTGGGAGGTACTCTGACGCGGTTACCCGCGTACCGCCCGTAGGATAATCGCCAAGTACGAATTTCCAGTTTCGAAAATAAAGTGCGTATTTGTCAGCCGCAGCGGTCATGTGTATCTCCTTTGCAACCACTCTTGCATAGGAAGATTCAATTGTAAAGTAGATAATTAGACTTCCAGCTTAGAAGTCAGATAGCCGCTTTAGACTTTAGCCTTGCAGATCAAAGACTTGCGGAGCAAACAATGGGTTATTCACATAGAATACCTGCTCTGTAAATCGTTGATTTTACTATGCTTGACCTACCTCAATAACCCGGCCTCAGCGGGTCAGAACAGACCAGCGGGCTCAGCGTCCCTGTCCCAGCTGTAGATGATCAGCTCGCTGCGCTCTGCGCCCTTCCCGCCCCCCACCGTGTAATTGATGCCGGTGGTGTCCATCTGAAAGGCCGCGAACACCCGGCGGATATCAGGGTGATCATTCAAGCTAAGAATGGCCTTGCCCTTGAGGCGCGACATCAAATCGGCCATTTTTTCGTACTGGTCGAATTCGAAGTCCACACCGTAGCCGGCCGTCTGCCAGTATGGGGGATCAAGATAGAAAAGCGTATGGGGTCTATCATAGCGCTCCATACACTCATACCAGTCAAGATTCTCGATATAAGCGCTGGCCAGGCGAAGGTGCGCGGCGGAGAGGTTCTCTTCGATGCGTAGCAGGTTCACTGGCGGCGCGGTTGTGGCCGTCCCCCAGCTCTGCCCGTCCACTTTTCCACCAAACGCCTGCTGCTGCAAATAAAAGAATCTCGCGGCGCGCTGGATGTCGGTGAGCGTATGCGGCGGGGTAGCTTGGAGCCACTTAAAAACGTCTCTGCTCGAGAGCGCGTATTTGAACTGGCGCACGAATTCTTCCAGATGATTTTTCACCACCCGATACAGGTTGACCAGGTCGCCGTTGACGTCGTTAATCACTTCCACATCCGCCGGCGGCCGCATGAAGTATAGGGCGGCACCGCCGGCGAAGACTTCGACGTAGCAGCTGTGCTTGGGGAATTGCGGAACTATGCGATCGGCCAGACGACGCTTGCCGCCGATCCATGGAATTATTGGCATTGCCATGAGTTACCCTTAATACTGTATAAACATACAGCATAACAAGGCGGAGGACGAACGGATACGGTATCAGCCTCGATCTTGAAGACCTTTCGCAAACGACCGCACGTAGGCGATCTGCTCGGGCGTCTTGATGTCGAACTCGACGAGCCAACCCTGGCGCAACAGTTGGGCCGGTGCGTCGCCGTACGCGTCGTAGTGCTCAAACCCGGACAGCTGGAATCGCTCTTCGCTCATCCACTCCAGGTCGCAGTCGAGCAACGTGCCCGCGAGTCGGGATTCCGTGCCGAATTCCGCACGCGTGGCGTGGCGGCCCAGACGCTCGTCCAGTGCCCCGGCGACCGTCAGCTTGCCCTCGTTGATGTACGATGGCCGGTCCATCACCTGCCGGTGCGGCAGCGGCCGGCCTCGATCGAAGATCCCGCGCATCCGGTAGCTGACCGCGTGGAGTGGTTCGTCGAGCTTGCACATCCAGGACTGGGTCGCGTGGACCGGGCCGCGCTCGTTGGCGATGACGTTCACGCCGTACAGCACGAACTCAAATTCTTTCAGCCACAGCAGCTGCACGCTGGCCAGCTCGGCCACGATCGACTTCGTGCCGGGCGCGTAGAGGCGGCCGACCTTCGACGGCCGCCGCTTGCCCTGGTCCTTGACCTCCACCACCAGCAGTTCGAACGGCGCCGGCGTAAAGCCTACCCGGACCGGCTCCGGCAGATATGCGCCGCCCTCGCGTCGGCGCAAAACCCAAACCCGCATGCCGCCCCCCCCTTGGCCATCAATACTGTATATGCATACAGTATAGCAAATTGAAGGTGGGCCGCCGTGCCTTTGTAGAACCTTCCAAACCTGCTAATGTCAAGGCATACGCAAATCTATAGTGGAGAAAACTTGGAAACTTATTCGGACTATGACACTATCAAAGTGGCAAACAAAGAGTTTGGCCCGAAGGCTTACATATTAACTCTCGAAGAAGCAATTGATGAGAGCTTCGGAATAGTGCCCGAAATTAATAAATATTTTCTGTATCTCAGGGAGCGATTCCCGCATAAAATAAATCCTACGTTTGCCATCGCCAGAATGCTTCAACCAATGAGGATATTCAAAACTCCATCGGAAGAATTTATAATAGTTATTTCCGAATCGACAATTTATCACATACTCAAATTAGCATCACACTTGCAATCCCTGCACCCCATATCTGATTTTCTACATTTGAAAACTCAGCCGATCAAAGAGTATTACAATGCCACAAGTCTTGTCGATATCACGCGTTCTTGGATTCTATCTGAAACCGAATTTTACGCCGAAGATTTAAACTGCGCTTTTGCGGCGCTGTTTTTCATGATAGCCCACGAGTACGCTCATTTTGCCCATGGCCATATAGATTTCCAACAATCGGATGAATTCAGAAAATTCGATACGCCGGCTGAGGTGGACCGCACTAAGTGAGCATTGGAAATGGATGCTGACGCTAGCGCAACAACCACTCTTCATGATTATTTTTCGAATGTTGTTTCGCCTGAGATAGTTAAGAAGTACAACGGACCAAACGACCCCCTACAAATATGTTTAATATATTATAGAAGATATATTTTTGGCATGATTATTTCGCTTATTTATTCCGACACCATTAGCAATAATTACAATCCCAAGACACACCTCTTCGGTTATGCAAGATTCTTGAATATCATTGGAATATTAGAGATAGTTTTAAAACAGCAAGTACCGTCCTGTGTCGGAGTCACTGAGGTTCTGAGAAAAAAAATCGCGGAGTCTTTTACAGCACTAAGCGGTTCATTACATGCAGTGGGTTATCCCATGGCAGCAAATACTATCTTCATTGACGGGGACAATGTTAAAGCGGCTTACACCGCTATGGGTATTGCGGTAGGCGAAGAAGCAATTAGCGACACACAGGGACGTTGGGCAAAGCTATTGCCTGATCTCCGTAAATATCTGCGAGCCGGCAGGCTCGCCCCTCCAAACAAAACACCATCTTAGAACGAGAAGCGATCGTCGATTATTGACAACCGATCAGCGCCGCCTCGAGCGCACCCTCGTATTTCCGCCCTGCCAGCCAGTCCCGCGCCAGCGCCAGAACTTTGGCACCGGCCAGCGCATCGATCGGCAGCTTGTCGAACTCGTACACAGGCGCCGGCGGCTTGTCCTTCACGCATGGCGTGTGCACCGGCACGTAAACGGTCTGCGTTGGCGGTGGCGCTGTGCCGCAGCCGGCTAGCAGTGCGGCGGCCACCAGCGGAATAATCTTTGAAATGATTTGTCGTGCGGTTTGTGGTTTCATCGAACACTTTCCAACAGCTGGTTCACGAACGGCATGGCCTCGTCGCAGGTGGTGGCGCGCGCGCCGGCCAGCCGGGACTGGGCGGCACCCAGCCGACGCCCATTTGCTGCGGCGAGCTCCTGGGCGGCGCGGCCGCGCGCGTCGGCCTCCACGGTGGCGCGGTGCATGGACTGCACCGCCTCGTTCTGCACGCCGATCGAAGCGCGCAGCGCGGCGCTGGCGCCCTGCTCCGCCACCAGGCTGGCCAGCGCCTTGTCGCGCGCTGCCGCCGCCAGCCACCAGCCCGTGCCGGTGATCAACACCAGCAGCAGGACGCCTAGCGCCACGGCCGCGACTTTCCAGATGCCGGCGACGACGGCGCCGCCGGCCAAGCTGAGCGCGCTCACAGCACGCCCGTCAGGCACCGGCTGCGCTCAGCGGCGCGGCGCTTGGTCAGCCCCGGCAGCGCCACCATGGCGCCCAGCACGCGCCTTGTCCCAGCGCGGAAGCTGGTTGCACGCGCCGACCAGGTCGCCGGCGTAGAGCATGCGCGCTGCCGTCGACGTGGCGCGGCTGCACGCCAGGCCCGGGCCCAGGTTGAACACGGCGTCGGAGAACGCCGCCGGCACCGGTACCGGCACGCCTGGTACGCACCGCTCGACGTGGTCCACCGCCTTCTGCATGTCGGTCGTCAGCAACGAGCGGCATTCGTCCATCGAGTATTTGCGCTTCGCCACCACGTCAGCGCCGGTGTGGCCGTAGCACACGGTCAGGATCCCGGGCGGGTCGTAATACGCGAACTGCCGGATGCCCTCGGCAGGGATGGCGATGATGGTGGCCAGCGCCGCAGCTGCGGCCGTACGTTGCTTAGGCGTTGCCATTGGCGCCTCCCGACAGTTCACGCTGCGCGACCAGGCGCGCCACGGCGGCCGAAAGCGACACCGCCGACGCGATGCCAGCGAACACGCCGTTTGGGATGCCAGCCGGCTGCACCAGCTGCACGCCCACCTCCAGGCCGCCGAGGATGGCAGCGAGGATGCTGAATTTCATGGACCACGCGCGCGTGAGCACGGCGCGCCAGTCTTCGATCAGTTCAAGTTTTTTCATTTGAGTTTCCACAGTCCATAAATTGAAGCGGCCAGCGCCGCCATTACCGTCAGCCACTTGGCTGGCCGTTCAAGCCAGCCCAGCACCCGGATACCGCCCTTCATCGTGTCCATCGCGTCGGCCATCTCGCGCAGCGCCGGAACGTCCAACTGGCCGATCAGGCCCTTGATGGCGCCCAGCACGTCCAACGTCTCCTGCGCGCGAGCGTCGAGGCGATTGATCGTCGCTACTGCCGCTGCCAACTCTTCCTCGAGCGCCTTGATTCGATGCAGGTTGTCCGCGTGGCGCGCGTCTTCTACTGCCTCATCTGCTGGCATGTTTCCCCTTTCGTGGGACGTAAAAAAACCCGCCGGAGCGGGTTGTGGTGGAGTGGGGATCTGCTACGCCGCCTCGAGCGCGGCAAGGCGCTGCTCGAGCGCATCTTGGCGCGCAGCTTGGCCAGCGGCGATGAACATGGACAGCTCGGCATAGCGAAACGCGTAGCGGTCACCGGCCTCGCGCACGACCTTGGTGTAGGCGTCGCGCACCTCGACAGCTGGCCAGCCGGGTGCGGCCGACACCGCCGGAGTGATGATCGATCCGTCGTTAGCAAGAACAGCGCGCTTCGCCGAATTGGATGTGGACAGCAATCGCGCTGCATTCGAATCGGTGGACAAATTGCTTTCAGCCCGCACCGCCGACGCCGATGCCTTGGAGCAGCAGTTACAGGTGCAGCGCGACGCTAATGCGGTGATCGGCCTGACCAAGGAGCAGGCGGCCGCCTACAACCGCACTTTGGTTGAGGAGGCAGCGGTACGCAAAGAGATCGAGGCCAGCATTCTCGATACGATCGCAGGGCGGGAACGCCTGCAAAGCTACGGCGATATGGCCGGCGCTGCCGCTGGCTTCTTCGGTGAGCAGAGCAAGGGCTACAAGGTGTTGACCACCGTGTCGCAGGTGTTCCATGCAGCCGAGCTGGCCATGACTCTGGCCGAGTTGGTGCCGAAGGGTATCGCACCATCTACGCACGCACCGGCACCATCAACACGTCGGATGCCCGACTGAAATGCCAATTCCGCGACCTGACGCCAGCAGAGATCGCGGCGGCCTGTGATCTGGCCCGCGCCGTGCAGATCTACCGCTGGCGGGATGCTGTTGACGAGAAGTCGTCAGACGCCCGGGAACACGTCGGCCCAACCGTGCAGTGCGCAATCGAGATCATGGCGACTCACGGCCTCGATCCGTTCAACTACGGATTCGTCTGCTACGCACGTGGGACCGCCAGGTTATTGAGCACCCGGCTACGGAAGCACCCGCGGCCGTGCCGCCGACCGAGGAGAGCTCTTTCGTCAGCTCAGCGCGCCGGGTCAGTGTCTTCTCGTCCGCGAGCGCGATCTGGCCACGCAGACCGGCCAGCTTCTCCTGGTAAGCAGAGCGCTGGTCCTCGGACACGGCCTCTCGCCCCGCGATGGCCAAGCGCTGCTGCGCGCCGGACTTCTCACGCTGGATCGCGGCCTCGTCCAGCTTGGCCATCGCTTCGGCGTAGGCGATGCGCTTGTCGAGCGCCTGGTTGCCCCCAGCCCGCTGCTGAGTATCGAGTAGGATCCGGGCGCGCTTCGCCACCTCCTCTTGCATGGCGCCGAGCCGGGCGACTGCGCCGATTTGCGACTCCATGCCGGCGTTGTTGACGTCGACGTATTTGGAGCGGATCTGCGCAATGCGCTTCTGGATCGATTCCTCGGTAACGGCAGGATCCTGACCCTGCGGCGCTCCTTCCGCGCCCAAGGTACGCGCCTTCGCAATATCCATTTCCATCTGCTGGCGGCGAGTCAGGTACTTGTCGCCCAGTTCGGCAAACTGGATGGCGGCTTTGTTACGGCGCTGATCTGCACCTTCTTGCTCGGCAGTGAGGGCGGCAACCTTACGCTGATTCAGCAGGCTATCGCGGTCCCGCTCAGCAGCGTCCAGATTGCTCTGTTTATCAGCATCCGACCCAGCGAACGAAAAAAATGCCAGCTTCGCTTTCTTGACTCGCTCTTCGGCCTTTTTCAACTTGTCGTCAAGGCTAGCCAGCACGGGCCTGTTGCCATTTGTAACCGTAGCCGCGTGCGGTGCTGCTCTTCTTATCGCTACGCCAGCTGCCAGCGGTTACCGTGCTCAGCTGAGCAGGCAGGCTGGACAGTCCAGACTTGAATGTCTGTAAGCGGGTCATTGATCAATCCTTGCGTGGTGCGTTCGGCACTTGGGCGGCAATGGCGCTGGCGGACGTGCCGGTGGTGCCGTAATCTTTCACGCGAAGTATCTCTTTCGTTCGCTCCGCATCAACCAACTGCGCGATCAAACAGTCCAGCAATACACCGTCGCTGCTTGCGACAGCACGGCGGATCAAATCTATTCTGTAAATTTTTTTCATAAATTTGCGATCAGAAGCGCAAAATGGCCGGCGTTTCAAAAAATGCGATAATCACAATAAATTTTTAGGGGGACGCAGGATGATAAGCTTTGCAGATATCCAATACCGATACACCGTCGAAGAATATCTAGAGAAATTGGAGATGCCACGGCGCATAGAAGTCAAATCCATGTTCGAAGTGTCAAATCTCGCGTTAGACATGACCCGCCGTTATGAGCGAGCCTCTGATCCGCTTCCGGAGATCTGGATCCGAAGCACTCTTACGCCGAATGGTGAAGCCATGCCGGGTCGTATCTACCTTAGCGAAGGACTGATAAACACATGCCTAGACATATCTTTACCTCCAGATTGCCATAGCACCTTGGAGCTTCCGAACAATCTAATGCTTCCTCTGCCTCAGTTTGCACTGACCTTCTGCCTCGTGCATGAGTACATGCACATCTCCAGGAAGCATAATGAATGCTCAATCGAAATTGGAGATTCTCAGCGTTTCAGCCTTGCGACCGAATATGATGCCGATCTATGCAGCACCGCAGTAATCTACCGGTTGGCCCAGCAATTTTATAAAGACTCCGCTAGCGACCGAGATGTTCGGACCATCACTCTTTTTGCGATTCTATGGGTAACGCTCGCATTGCCCCAGAGCGATTTAGCAACCACGCATAGTTCGACTGCGGAGCGGATTTTCTCTACCTACACGAAGGTGTGCAGCTTAACTCAACGCCTCGGCGCGCCTCCTGACCCAAGTTGCGCCGGTCCAGAATGCCGGCAAGTGGCAGAGTACATGCCACAGGTACTTCTTCGGCTCGCCAAGCTGCACGCCGACCTTCACTTGGAGAAGGGTCGTATCCTTAAACAAATTCTGGCTGGCTTCGTGCCTGGGCCTCAGCGCTTCGAAGCGGCAGAAGCTTGGGAGGAGATACGCGAAATAGTTGTGGCTGTATCAGAAAAACCAAAAGATTGAGACCAAATAAAAAAGCCCGCGACCGTAAGGTGGCAGGCTTAAATATTTCCGGGCGAACGAATCAGGTAGTCGAACATGCGCAGGGCGTCGGCTTCCTTGCCCTTGGTCTTGCCAGGCGTGTACACGACGAACGAAAACCCCTGTACCGGCGTTCGAAAAAACAAAGAGGTTCCGCGCGACTACTACGCGGAGGCCTACGTTAGGGATGCTGTCTACGACGCCGGCGTGATTGAGCTGCATGATGCGATGGACCTGAACTACTTGACTGGCCAGCGGCCCGCTGACGTCATCAAGATGGGCAAGGAGCACGTGCGCGGCGACGAGTTGATGGTAACGCAAGGCAAGCGCGGCCAGAAGCTGCGCATCCAACTGCGCAATGCTGCCGGCCTTACGGATCTCGGCCTGTTCATCGAGGAGTTAAGGGGCGTCCGGTGCAGTGCATGAGTGGCCACCTAGTGTGCACGCCGAGCGGAACGCACGTCACCGCAAAGATGCTGCGCGACCGCTTCGAGAAGGCACGGTCGACGGCAGCCGCTGAGGCCGAAGCTGCGGGAGCGCCCGACTTGGCCAAGCGCATCAAGGCATTCCAGTTCCGTGACATCCGACCGAAAGCGGCCAGCGAAATCGAGAGCTTGGATGACGCCAGTAAGCTGCTGGGACACCAACACGAACATCACCAAGCGGGTTTATCGCCGTGTTGGAGAGCGCGTCAAGCCCACCCGATAACACGAGTTGCGGAAACCGCTTCCGCAAGTTGTGAAATATTTGTTAAATTCACCTGCATAGGCCTGCTCGACGCGTGCGGTCAGAAAACAAAAAAGCCCTTGATTATCAAGGGCTTATTCATTTCATCTGGCGGAAGCGGTGTCAGTCACACAAGATGTCGCCAATGGTCGCCGCTGTGCGCGCTCATAGCGCCAATCGTGCTTCCAGTGTATTTTTACATCGTCTTTGCGCGCCCCTGCGTCCGTATATACTTCATATTGGTATGTGTCAGGGGTGTATGTTGAGATTACAGGTGTGCTTAACCACTATCGTCAGTGTACCCTCCCAGAAACAGAAGCACCCTAAGGAGAGTATGCCTTGCAAGGTTCTACAAATAAGCTGTCCGACACTCGGATCGAGAGTTCAATTAAACAATGCAAGACGGCGAGCGGTGGCCTTGGAAAACGCGGGATCGTCGGCGATGGAGGCGGACTCTATCTGCAAATTAGCGCGAGTGGGAATGCGTCATGGATATTCCGCTACAAGATCGGCTACATACCGAAGTCGATTGGCCTTGGCGCATACCCAGGCGTCACCTTAAGGATAGCACGTGAGAAGGCAGCCGCGTACCGCGCCCAGCGCGCCGAAGGGAGAGACCCCTCGACTGAAAAACAGGCCTTAGTTGCCGGCACAAGCTCGGCGGGGTCAGAAGTCAAGACTTTCGACCAATGCGCCGCCGAATACATCATGGATCACCGTGCAGAATGGAAAAATGCTAAACATGCTCAGCAGTGGGAAAATACTCTTTCAACATACGCGTCGCCAGTAATCGGCGACAAAGCTGCGTCAGACATCACTGTTGCCGATATCAAACGCATCCTCTCGCCGATCTGGACCACCAAGCACGAAACAGCGACTCGCCTTCGAGGAAGAATTGAATCCATCCTCGGTTGGGCAACGGTGCATGGCCTGCGAACCGGCGATAATCCGGCACGATGGAAAGGCCATTTGGAGCATTTATTGGCTAAAAGCTCGGCATCCTTGCGCGTCAAGCGCCACCACCCGGCCTTGCCTTACACTCAAATTCAGGAATTCATGCGAGCACTCGAATCTCAGGAAGGGATGACAAGATGGGCGCTTGAATATTTGATCCTAACTGCATGTCGGACTACCGAGGTGTGCCAAGCTCAGTGGGCAGAGATAGACCACGAGAAAAAGCTATGGACCATTCCAAAAGAGCGGATGAAAGCGGGGAAGGAACATCGAGTGCCGCTGTCTGAGCGTGCGCTAACCGTATTGAAAAACGTCCAACCGCTCGCCAAAGGTCAATTCGTTTTTCCCGGTGGGACCAAGAACAAGCCGTTATCGAATATGGGAATGGCAATGCTGTTGCGTCGCATGGGGTACGATAAGATCACTGTTCATGGGTTTCGCTCCACATTCCGGGACTGGGTCGGCGAGACCACCACGCACGAATTTTTGGTTGCCGAGGCCGCACTTGCGCACGGTCTGCGGGATCAGACTGTGGCAGCATACGCGCGGGGCGACCTATACGACAAGCGCTTCGCATTAATGCGCGATTGGGAAGCTTATTGCACGTCGCCCCGTCCGCCTCTTCTGTCATGACTTCGGGATGACATTACTGCTAAGGTATTGAAAAATTACATGCCAAAACTAGCCACCATGCCCCACTCTTCAACGAAGGTCTATGTTCGACCGCGATCTGAATTTCACCCCCATGAGGTGGCCGACCAGTTTCCGCTACATGCTTTTTTGCCGAATGAGCCAGGCGACGCGAGCCGCTACGGCATACTCACAGATGAGACACCATTTCGGCATTACGCTTGGGAATTCTTACGGCGTAACCGCTTTTTTCAGCGCCAGCAAGATGGAATAAACCGTCGCCGCCACGATCGGGATGACGATATTGAATGGGGATTTCAACCGAGCCAGGACCGTTTACCCACAACAGGTTTGTCCAATGCGATCCACTATTCGCGCGACTACATAAGTGAAACAGTGGAAAAAAAATGGCCCGGCAAGCCCGCAGTCGTCCAGTGGGAGATTGCTACTGAAATGCTCTCTAGACTTACACTTCCCAAAAATTTACCGCGTCAATCAGCGGGGCTAGAGTATCAAGAGAGTCAAGTTTCGATAATCTTTGATCTCGTGTCTTTAGCGCCGGGCATTGCGGCCATAGACCTTCAGTTAGAGATTGCCAGAGAGCGCCTTGTTGCACTTGCGGCCATGCAAGGAAATCTCGTAGCAAAACGTCCGAGCACTCCCAGCCGTGGAAAACTCCGGAATTTGCTCCGCATTGTCGACCTCTTTTCTTGCCAGGACCGAAGGAGGGTTGGGGAAGTGACGGAAACGTACTTCAAAAAGTACAAATCAATACATGAACTCCAATTGGCGGATAAGAAATTGTCCAAAAAGTCACGCGAGGGCCATGTTGGAGATTTGTTAGATCGCGCATTCAGCTACGTCTACTGTCGAGAGTATTTACAACTCCTAGCGTTTGATCCTTGGCCGTGGATCGACTTGAAGTCCGACGATCAAGTGTGAGCATCGGCAAGGTCGCAGGTCGCAAAAAACAACACTTATGTAAAAATTCAAAATATCTCTTGCATCGGTCTCGCACGCATCGGGGCAGACTAAAATCCGGCGTTGAGCAGAATCTGGATTTTTTTATGAAAAAAAATCCAGACGACCCATCACGCAGCCGGAAAACCCTTTTAAAAAGTGACTACCGTAGACGCGCAACTCGCTTACACCGCAAATCCTGGAAATAAAGCCATTAATTTTCCGGAAATTGAGAGCCACTCGTTTTATATGATTTGAATCCAGAGCACTCGCATCCGCAAGTGCAAAAGATAAGGATCATTTATGGACACTACTAAACGTACTCCGGCAAAACAGAAATCTGCGATTCGTTCACGTATCGAGGAACTGGAACGTCCAATGGCCACTGGCGCAGCTGTCCAGCGCGCCAAAACACTCAGCCCAAGCCCTGATACTGCGACCTTGTCGTCACTGCCAGGTCAAACCGTTTTGAGTAAGCCACGCATCCAGCTCCTCACTTCTAGCGAGGTGCAAGAAATCCTGAATGTGAAACGTACTTTTGTGACCGAGCACGTGGCTGCTAAGACAATGCCCCAGCCACTGAAATTCGGGAGCGGTCGTCGCGCCGCAATTCGCTTCTTCGAGCACGAAATTCATCAGTACGTAATGGACTTAGCTGCTCAACGCGACCAAACCGGCGCTGGTCCCGCGCTGCAAGTTACAGCCGCTGCGATGGAGGGCCATTAAAATGTATAAGCCCAACCACAGCCAGTCGCATTTGATCCACAACAACTGGCAGGTCGATGCAGCGCAGTGCTCTTTGGACGAGCTCATTCTGGGCATGACGTCCAGCGGTGCAAACCACAAATATCTGGCTGCACACGCACTGGATGGTGTGATGGTACAGGTCCTCGCTGACAGAGCCAATGTAGGTCCAACGCATTGCGATCACTCGGTAGCGGCGATTATCTACGACTCTGCCAAAGAACCAGTCAATGTATTGGCAATGGTGATCGATAGCCAAGGCAATTTTGAAGACGTAGTGATCCCCGGCGCTCGACTGGCTGGGTGCTTCGTGCGAATTGGTGAGAAGTCTGATTGTAGTGGTTTAATGTACCCGGACACCAATTTAGGCGAGAATGCTCGCCATGGAGAGGTGTTTGATGAGCAAGCAAAGACGTACATTTTCCC